>CAYNEY010000025.1:0-63960 GCA_964396375.1 uncultured Polyangiaceae bacterium
CCCCCCCCCCCCCCCCTCGTCAACACAAATGCTTCTCCTGCCGCTCAGTCTTCGTGAAGGTGCGTGCGGCGCTGGTTCTGCGCTGCTCGAGCCCTCACGCAGGCTCGCGGCACACGACCACACCACCTGCCGTGCGTGTCAGAAACAGCAGCAAGCTGGAGGTGAAGGCGAGCAGCGCCGCCACCATGAGGCCCAGGGTGGTCGAGCCCGAAGCATCGCGGAAGGCCCCGGCCAGCGGCGGTCCCACGATGGCGGCGGCACCGTAGGCAAGGAAGGTAAAGGGGTACACGCGTCCCACGCTGGCGGCCCCAAGCTCCCGCGCCGTGTTGGCGGCGTACACCACCAACCCCGCCGCGAAGAAGAACCCAACCAGAGCGGTGAGGCCGAGCCGTAGAAAAGACTGCGCGGACCAGCCGAGCAGCAGCACTACGGTCGCGAGCCCCGCGAGAGCGACCGGCGCGGTGATCCGTCCGAAGCGATCGAACAGAAGGCCCCAGAGCGGTCGCCCCAAGGTGTTGCCGAGAGCAAACCCGATCACCAAGCTTGGGCCAAGCTCGACACCCCCCATCGAGGAGAGCCCACCGACTACGATCAGCCCCGCGAAGCTGGAGCCGAACAGGCCACCCAGGTGCCAGAGGTGAAACCCGGGGCCCGCGGCACCTCGGGCGGAGGTGGTCTTGGTTTGTGCTGCGAGCGGTTGGTGGTCGAGCCCGAAGCTCGCCGAAAGCAAGAGCAGGCTGCCCCCCAGCCCCTGGATGAGAAAGGCGGTGGGGACTGTCAGTCCATGCTCGAAGCCGAGGGCGAGCAACGGCGCGATCAGCGCACTTCCCACGGCGAACCCACCGGTGACCACCCCCGTGATCACACCCTGCCGTCCCGAGGCCAGCCGGATCGCCGAGCTCAACGCCGAGACATAGGTGATGCCGATCGCGCATCCGCTCAGCACCCCGATCCCGAGCACGGTGGGAAGGAGCTGCGCGCCCAAGACGGCGGAGAGCAGATAGCCGAGGGCGTACAAGACCGCGGCTACCCAGAGCAGGCGCTGCGGTGCGAGCCGAGTAAGCCAACGCCCCGCCACCAACATGGCAAGGCTAAAGACTCCGATGGTGAGCCCAAAGGTGCTCTGTACCAAGAACGAGCTGAACCCATGGGCGGTGGTGAGTTGTGGCTCGTAGACACTGAATGCGTAAACCCCGCCTATCACCATGTGGGCCGAGACTGCCGCCACCACACGATGGGCCTGGCTCATCCGGGTTGGCCTTCCCGCGGGGCCGAACATACGACATTCATTTCGTGAATAATGTAGCGTATGATAGGGACCTGCCGCAAGTGCTCGGTCACTTCGCGCGAGAAACGCGCCGGGTCCGCTGGCCGCGGGTGATGGAGAGCAAGGCTGACACCGCCTGATGCTGCTCCACCGCGTGCCGGAGCGGCATGTCTTCACACACGCGGTAGTGGTTGCAGCGGCCCACCCGCTCGGTCTCGAGGTAGCCCCCTTCCACCAGATCGGCGACGATGCGCTGCACCGCTCGCTCGGTGATGCCCACCTGCGCGGCCACGTCGCGCATCTTGATCGAGGGCTCGCCGGCGACGCAGAGCAGGACATGGGCATGATTGGTGAGGAAGGTCCAATCTGACCGGGGAGGGATCAAGGTTGCGGGCCGACGCAAAAGGCGACTCACGCTCGAGCACATCGCACCAAATCTGCGCTGGCGCAAGGGAGTGCTCAGGGCCGCTGCCGCGCGACCAGACCAGCGGTGATGGTGTAGTCTGGGCCACCCATCTTGCCCACGACGCCGAGACGCTCGAGTTCGGGCACACCGTTCGAAAGCGCGGAGTCTTCCACGAACAGGCTCACGGCATCGAGCAGAAATAGGTCGTTGGGCTCGTTCCCGAGCTGCTCGTGGCGGTAGACGCGCACCTCGATCGCCACCTTCGCTCCCGCCAGCCGCGGTGTTTCGATGCGGTGACTTGGCTCGGTGCCAAGGCCCACCAGTTCGAGCTCACTGCGATCCACCGCGAGCTCTGCGGAGGTCGCGACCATGGCGTCCAGACGATCGGGGGTAACCAGGTGAACGACAGCCTCACCGCGCTCCAAGAGGTTCCGTGCCGTGTCCTTCAGCCCGCCTTGGCGTCGGCCGATCGACAGCATCAACCGTACCGGATCATCAGAGACGATCCCGAAATAACTGAAGGGCGCAAGGTTCACCACACCATTTCGGCCGAGGCTGGTCACCCACGCGATTGGTCGAGGAACCACGGCGTGGGTGATCAGGCGAAAGGGATCGGTGTCACCACCCGTGCCAAGGTCGAAGTCCATGGCTTTCGGGGTTAGCACAACTTCCGCTGCCTCCGGTCCCCCGACTGATCCCCGAAACGCGACGAAAGTGCCCGAAAGCCTCAGGCTGGGTTGAGAATGAGGCTTTGTCGCGCTAAAAGCCGGCCCTCACCCGGCAGCAAGGGAGCATACACGTGGCACGCTTCATCGACGAGCTCAGAAGAACGCACAATTGTGGAGCCCTCAGGCTGACCGATATCGACGCGGAGGTCGTCCTGTTCGGATGGGTGGCAAATCGACGTGATCATGGAGCGATCATCTTCGTCGATCTGCGGGACCGGCATGGCGTAACCCAGGTGGTCTTCGATCCGGAAGCAGGCGCTGATGCGCATCGGATGGCGGAAGCTGTGCGTGGGGAATGGGTGATCGGCGTGCGTGGTCGAGTGCGGTCACGCGGCGAGCAATTCAGCAAGAAGGAAGGGAAGATGGTCAGCGCGGCCAATCCCAACCTGGCGACGGGTGCCATCGAGGTGATTGCGCTCGAGCTCACCATTTTCAACAAGAGCGAGACAGTCCCGTTTCCCATCGAGGCGCGGGCCGACACTCGAGAGGAGGTACGGCTCGAGTATCGCTACCTCGATCTGCGCCGTGAACCGCTCCAACAGGCGCTGATGATGCGGCACCGGATCAACCAAGCCACCCGCAATTATCTCTCTGACGCGGGTTGCCTGGAGCTGGAAACTCCCTTCTTGTGCAAGTACACCCCAGGCGGTGCCCGCAATTTCCTCGTACCCTCCCGGCTTCACGCAGGAAAGTTCTACGCTCTGGCCGAGAGCCCGCAGCTCTTCAAGCAGCTGTTCATGGTGGCCGGCTTCGATCGCTACTTCCAGATCGTGCGGTGTTTTCGTGACGAGGATCTCAGGGTGGATCGGCAACCGGAGTTCACCCAGATCGACGTCGAGATGAGCTTCGTCAATCAGGACGACATCTTCGAACTGATCGAGGGTCTGGTGTTCAAGATCTGGAAGGCCGCCTTGGGCATGGACCTTCACACCCTATACCCCGACGGGCATTTCCCGCGGCTACCCTTCGACGAGGCGATGACCCGTTACGGAAACGACAAGCCCGACCTTCGCTTCGACTTGCCGCACGTCGATCTGACGGACATCGTGATCGAGCACAACGGCGGCAATATCCCGTTTTTTCAGCCGATCGCCGAGAAGTTCAAGAATGGCACCTACCGGCGAGATCTTCCCGCCGAGATCGTGAAGGCGCTGGTGGTTCCGGCTCGCTTCACTCTGACCAACGCCCATCGCGATCGGCTGGAGCAGATGGCCAAGAGCATGGGAGCGGGAGGCTTGGCGCGCGCGAAGCTGGGACCGGATGGCGCCTGGCTCCAATCACCACTCGGCAAGAGTGTGACCCCTGAGATGCGGGAAGCGATCAACCGCGCGCTCGAGGCACATGAGGGTGATCTGATCTTCTTCCAGTTCGGGAAGGCCAGCTTGGTTCACACCGTACTGGCCAACATCCGGGTAGCAATCGCCAAATTGCTCAACCTGATCCCGGAGGTTGGGCACGGTGACCTGTGGAAGTTCTGCTGGGTGGTGAACCCTCCGCTGTTCGAATACGACGATGAGAAGAAGTGTTGGGCGGCGGCACACCACGCGTTCACCCGACCCGTCGACGAGCATGTCGATTTGGTGGGCAGCGATCCAGGCCGGGTGCAGTGCTACCGCTACGATCTGGTGCTGAACGGCTTCGAGATCGGAGGAGGCAGTATTCGACTGCACGATCCGGAGGTGCAGGCCAAGGTCTTCGCCGCACTCGGCTTGGGTCCCGATCAGGCGGAGGAGAAGTTTGGTTTCTTGCTCTCGGCGCTCCGCTACGGCGCACCCCCGCATGGCGGGATCGCGCTCGGCCTGGACCGGATCTGCATGCTGCTTCGGGGGACCGAGAGTATCCGGGACGTCATTGCCTATCCGAAGACCCAGAAGGGCACGGACCTCATGAGCGATGCCCCAACCGGGGTCAACCCAGAGCAACTTGCGGAGCTCCGGATCGGTCTCATCGAGTCCTAGGGTAGGGGTTCGCAGCGCCTCATGAGTGCCCGAATCCTGGTCGTCGATGATAGCCCCACCATCCGGAAGGTCGTAGCGGCCATCCTGGAGCGGAGCGGCTATGTCTGCGTGTTGGCGACGGATGGGGTGGATGCGCTGGAGGTGCTGGAGCAGCAGCCCGTGGAGCTAGTGCTGCTCGACTTCGTGATGCCACGCATGAATGGGTATCAGTTGTGCCGAGAGCTGCGTGGACGGCCCCAGTTCCGGGCCTTGCCCGTGATCCTGATGAGCGCAAAAGGCGACAAGATCCGTGGTCAGTTCTTGCGTCAGACAGGCGCAGTGGACGCGATCACCAAGCCCTTCGACGCGCGCGGCCTGGTGGCGGTGGTGGAGGCAGCCTTGCGGCGCAATGCCCAAGGGCGAGGCACGAGCTCGTCACCGCCACCCCTGGTGGAGCCTGAGCCCGAGTCAGGCTCCGAAGATGCTCTCACCTCCGCTGTTCCGGAGAGCTCAGCCGCTGCGCGCATCCAGTGGACCCGAGAGTTCTCTTTGGCGCTACTCCGCACCCTGGAGCCCGAGCTGGTGGCCCAGGCTGGGCTCTCGGGCCCTTCGCTGGATACGGTCAAGCGTGCCGTGATCAAGGCCCTGACGCCGGAGGCGGTGATCGGCCTCGGTACTCGTTTCGCGGCCATCGAAGCGGCAGGCGGAAGGCGGCAGGTGCTGGCCGGAGACATCGCCGTGATCTCGATCGCGGAGGTACTGCAGCTGCTTCAGCTTCAGCGACAAACCGGCGCACTTCTGATCACCACCCGCGGCGCGGAGGTGGTGCTGCACATCCGCGACGGCAGCCTCGATCTCGCGACCTCGCGAGGATTGCGCGATGAGTTTCTGCTTGGTCGTTACCTGGTTGAAGACGGAGCGTTGACCCGCACCGCTCTCGAAGAGACCATCCGCCGGAACACCCAGCGTCAACCGCTCGGTGAGCATCTGATGGCGCTTGGCTTGGCAACCGGAGCTCAGATCAGGAGAGCTCTGGAGCGTCAGAGCAGTGAGCTCATCTATGAGCTGGTGCGCTGGCAGAACGGGCGTTTCGCCTTCGAAATCGGCCCGGCGAACCCCATCGCCGCTGCGGTCGGATTGCAGCTCCCTCTCGAGGCGCTAGCGATGGAGGGCTTCCGTCGGGTCGACGAGTGGCGACTGATCGAGGGCACGTTCGATTTCGAAGAGGTGCTGCACAGAGATGAGCTAGCCATCGAGAGGCTAGCGGGTGAGCTCACCCGCCCCGAGCGCGAAATCTTGACGCTGGTCAATGGTGAGCGCACCATTCGCGAACTCGTGAACGAGCGTGAGGGCAGCTCCTTCGACCTGTGCAAGATCCTCTACCAACTGGTCAACTCGAAGCTGATCCGGCGAAAGTCTAGCTAGGGGAGGGAGAGTGGCGACACTGCCAAGGGTGACGCGGCTCGATGCTGCTTCGGCGAGCAAGATTTTGCCGCTGGTGGCCGCCACCGGGTTCACGCTCGATCTCGGTGCCGAACTCTCGCGGAGTTGGGCGGAGTTGTGGGCGGTGGAGGCACACACGGCTGGCTGCTTCGACGCCTTCTTGCTCGTGCACTCTGCCGCCGACGAGTTCCAAATCATAGCGATCGGCTCACACCCCGACCGCCGGCGAGCCGGTCTCGCCCGGCTGCTACTGGGTCACCTGGTCGAGGATGCTCGTGCCCGGCAGGTTCGCCTGATTGTGCTCGAGGTGCGACGCTCGAATGAGCCAGCCTTGGCGCTTTATCGCAGCTTCGGCTTTGAGCTGGCACGAGTGCGGCGTGACTACTATCAGAAGCCGAGCGAAGACGCCTTCGAGCTCGTGCTCGAGCTCGAAGGCGCGCAGACTTCGAAAGAGTCGCCCCCACCGGTTTAGCGTATGACACCTTCCCTGAATCACGTTCACGCGCACCCCTCACGAAGTCAGTCGTCGGTCCCATTGATCCGGCGCGAGAGCATCGGCGACAACTATCACGTGCTCTGGTTCGAGCTTGCGCATGTGGCACACGCACGGCCAGGACAGTTCGCCATGCTGCGCGGAGCCAGCTGGGGCATGGCTCCGCTTCTACCTCGTCCAATGAGCTACCTCTCGGGTGGCGAGACCCCAGGCATGCTGGTCAAGGTGCACGGTGAAGGCACTCGACGTATGGCCCAAGCCGAGCCGGGTGAATTGTTCACGGTACTGGGACCACTCGGCCACGGTTGGCGTGCTCACGAACCAACTCGTCGTCAGATCTTGGTGGCGGGTGGGGTGGGGATCGCCCCGCTGCTATTTTTGGCGCGAGAGCTGGTGGCGCAAGGACAACGACCGATGGCGCTCTACGGTGGGCGCACGGCCCGTGATCTTCCGCTGCTCGACGATCTGTCCGAATTGTGTGCAACCGAGGTGACAACTGAAGATGGGTCGCGAGGATTTCAAGGACGAGTCACCGATCGTCTGCCCGCGCTGCTCGCCCCAAACGTGGAAATCTTCACCTGTGGTCCGAATCGCATGATGGCGGCCGTGGCAGCCATTGCGGCGCGGGCCGAGGTGCCCTGCGAGGTGTCCATGGAGGCACCCATGGCCTGTGGCTACGGGGTGTGTCTCGGCTGCGCGGTCCCAACCGTCGAAGGCGGCTACTTCTACGTGTGCTCCGAGGGCCCATGCGTAGACGCGCGTCGAATCGCTTGGGAATCATCCGATAAGGGGACGCTGTGATGAGCGACTGTTCGGTACGCATAGGCTCTCTCTTGCTGAAGAACCCCGTTCTTACCGCCTCCGGGTGCTTCGGCTACGGCCTGGAGTTCGAGGACTTCTTCGACGTGGCGCGCCTTGGTGGGATCTGCACCAAGGGGCTATCGCTCGCACCCCGCGCCGGGAATCCGCCCGAACGGGTGTGCGAGACACCTGCCGGAATGCTGAATGCGATCGGCCTTGCCAATGTTGGGGTGGAGGATTTCTGCAAGAACAAGCTGCCGTGGCTCCGCGAGCACCAGGTGACGGTGATCGCGAATTTGTTCGCCACCAGCATCTCGGATTTCGTAAGGCTGGTGGAGCGTGTGGAAGAGGAGCCAGGAATCGCGGCCTTGGAGCTCAACGTCTCGTGTCCCAACGTGGCCCACGGCGGGATCGAGTTCGGACGCGATCCGCGCCTGGCCGCCGAAGTAACGGCAGAGGTGCGGCGCCGCACCTCTCGACCGCTTTGGGTGAAGATGAGCCCCGAAGCGGGGGATTTGGTAGGGGTCGCACGGGCCTGTGAGGACGCCGGTGCAGACGCGATCTCGGCCATCAACACCATTCGTGGCATGGTGATCGACGTCGATCGGATGCGGCCGAAGCTCGGCAACCGCACCGGCGGGTTGAGCGGCCCAGCGATCCGGCCGATCGCGGTCAGGATGGTGTGGGATTTGGTGTCGGCGCTCCGCATTCCGGTGATCGGAATCGGTGGGATCGGCACCGCACGCGACGCCCTCGAGTTCATCTTGGCGGGAGCGCGCGCCGTACAGGTTGGCACCGCACAGTTTCGCGACCCAACCGCTGCGCTCCAGATCGCCAACGAGCTCGAAGCGTTCTGCGTGGCGCGGGGACTTTCCATCGAGGAGCTGATCGGCAAAGCCCGGCCATGATCGGCGCGCGTCTGCTCCACCTCGCTTGCCGCTCGTGCCCTCCGAGCGTCCGTGGCTGTGCGGCGATGCTTGTGTCAACAGTGGCATTGCTCGGGGGTTGCCGCGAGACCAACGACGGTCGTCCACGTCCCGTCGGCGAAAACTCTGAGCGCACGAGCCAGGTGGTCGCGGTGCCCTCGGTGGGCTCGCTCGGCGAAGACGATGCGGTCGTGAGTTCGGCAGACAGCAGTACCGTACCGCTCGGATCGCAGAGCGATGCTGGACGTCCACTTCCCACTCCACTCAGAGACGATCGCGCCGAGCAGAGCGAAAATCTCACGTCTCGAGATCTGCAAGGGGTGACGATGGAGGCAGAGTGGCAGCTCGCCCCGATGCCCGGGACGCACCCACCGGTCGAGAGCTCGCTCGAGGCGCTGGACGCCCTGCGCCGCGCCACTGCGCCAAAGATGCGCCTCGAGCTTGGTACCGGCGGGAGGCTACGGTGGGTATTTCTTGGTGCAGGTCACGCGCTGGCCGAGGGCACCGAGCTCCGCGCGCGTACGGATCGGTTCGGGCACTTCCTCGTGTTTCCCGAGGGCAACCGCTACCGTCACGTGCTCCCAGGAGCGCTGCGGGCGCTCTTCTTGGATCGCCGCCTCGATGTGGGTGCGGTCTTCGTCCCGAAGTCAACAAGCGCTGCCCCCGGACGGCTGCACGGATGGCCGACACAGCGACAGCGGCTTTCGACACCCCTCGGTGAGGTGGAGCTAGAAACGACGACGCTCAAGGACGAGCAACTGCCCGGAAGCCTTCTGTGTCGACTCTTGACCGAGCTCATCAGCGTGGATCCGGCGAGCGTGGCCTGCGCTAGCGAGGCTGTCCCGCTCCGCGCCCATTTCACCTTCGCGGGTGGTGGCTCGCTCACCTTCGCTGTTACGCAGATCTCGAAGCGTGGTGAGCTCACCGACGACGAACTGGCAGCACCCCCGAGCTCGGCGCAGCTAGTCACGAGTGAACTCCCGGTCGCCACACCGGCAGCTACCCTGGCTCCACTACTGAAAAGGCTGCGTCATCACACCCCACAACCCTTGGTTCCAGAGCACGCAGCAACAGCTCTGGTCGTCAAGAACCACAGCACAATCTTGCGCGGTCTTGTGATCGACGGTGTGCAGGTGGCCTGGATCATGCCGGCATCCACGCTGGTGCTGAGGGAACTCCTCCCGGGCACCTACGCCATCGGCACCCGTGACTTCGTGGGGAGTGTGCTGGAGCCGCTCGGACCTACCACTTTGCCATCCACCGTCGAGGTTGGGCAGAACCCGGCGCGCACCGCGAGTGTGGATTGAGGTCGCCTCAATCCTCCCCCAAAATCTCCGGATCTCCCTCATAGTCCGAGAGTTCGTATTCGGGCGGCGTATCCCCATCCGCTCCCTCCACCATCCGGCAAGTATCTACGGCGATTTCAATCACCTCCAGCTTGGTGGAGAGTCGGTAGTACTCGTCGGTGGAGATCTCAGGGAGAAGCCCGAGACGCTCGGCCAACACCCGGCGGTGCCGAGGAAGGAGGTGAAGCTCACCGGAGGGTCGAGCTGCCTCCGCATCCTCGATCAGACACTCGACCACGGCACCCACCGGGTTGAAGGAGAAATAGGCGGTTCTCCCACAGATCCGAAGGCTTCTGGGTTGGTCGTCACCAAGAAGCCAGATACCGTCGACCCGACGACGAACCAGCTCTCCGAAGTAGGCCCCAGCCGTCCGCGTCAACAGTTCTCTCAGCTCTGGCCGATCGCGGATCTGCTCCCGATTGGCCACCAGATAGTGGTCGAGCACGGGTAGGGTCTCAGGCTCGAAGTCGAGCTCCACATGAAGGGCGGTCTTGACGTGCACGATGCAGGCTCGGCAAAGCTCCATGATCGCCTCGGGCGGCGGCTGGTCCACCGTCGGCACGAAGCTATCCCCGACCAGAGACTCCTCATCCACGTCGGTGTCATCCATAGGCCCAGACGATAGCGAAAGATTGGTGGCGTGCGTGCCGTCTCACCCCCCAAAGGGAACGGTCGAAAATCCTCAGCACCGCAACCTGGCCAGCCGGGCGTCCGGCTCTGGACTCGCCGCCATCTGCGGAGAGAGTCCCCAGAGTCTGAAAAACCGTGTTAGGGTTCGCGCTTGCCCCATGCGTCTTGGTGTCTTCAGCGACGTTCACGCGAATTACGAGGCACTCAGCGCAGTCCTCGAGGCGTATAGGGACGAGGCGATCGACGTCTACTACTGTCTCGGCGACACAGTTGGCTATGGGGGCTCGCCCAACGAGTGCGCGAATATCGTTCGTGATTTGGCCGCTGCGACCGTGCTCGGCAATCACGACGCGGCCGTCGCCGGGCGCATGGACTACTCCTATTACTATGAGGCGGCCCGAAGCGCCCTCGACCTCCACGCCCAGCTGCTGTCCGCACAGAACATGGCGTGGCTGCGCAGCCTTCCCTACAAGATCGAGCTCAGTCGCGAACTCCATTTGTGCCACGGCTCGCCGGTCCGGCTCGAGGAGTTCGAGTACATCTTCGCCCCTGAACAGGCACGGGAGTGCCTGCCGGTCTACGACAGGCTCGCCGAACTCACCCTGATCGGCCACTCCCACCTCTGCAAGGTCTTCGCGCTCACTCCGGACTCCGTCGAGGAGCTTCCCCCGATCGATTTCGCCCTGGAGCCCGGACGCAAGTACATCGTCAGCATTGGCTCGGTGGGCCAGCCTCGGGACTACGACAACCGCGCCAGCTTCACCACCTTCGATACGGAGAAGAAGGTCTTTGAGTTCAAGCGGATTGAGTACGACATCGAGACGGCGGCCGACAAGGTGCTACGCGCCCGTCTGGAGCGGAACTTCGCGCATCGGTTGTTCATCGGCGTTTAGGAACAACGCCGAACCATCCCCGAGAAGCCCTGTACTTCGGGGCGGCGGCCACTCCACCCTTCAGTCATCGCGGTCGTAAAATCCGCGAGCACGCCGCCGCTGGTCGTCGGGAGGTCGTTGACGCGGCGCACCAGGTTCACGAGGGATCTGCCATCCGCTCCAAGTACGAAGCGGATGGAGTGTGGGCCGCGATCTGGCGAGCGGTCGCACCAACACCAGTCCCGCCAAGAAACCACCGATGTGTGCGAAGAAGGCCACCCCTCCACCGCCCGTTTGGTCGAGGGAGGCAACGCCCGGGATCAGATTCCAGAGAAACCACTCCCCCATGACCAGCCAAGACGGGAAGACCAGCAGCGGTCCTAAAAGGAACCAAAGCGGAAAAAACGGATTGATGACCGTGATGGGGGCGCGCGGGAAGAGCACAAGGTAACCGCCGAGGGCACCCGCAATGGCGCCCGAGGCGCCGATCATGGGGATCGGGCTCATGGGATCGATCGCAACCTGGGCCGCCGTGGCGCAGATCCCGGAGAACAGGTAAAATCCCAGGTAGCGAAGGTGACCCAGTCTGTCCTCCACGTTGTCACCAAACACGTACAAAAACAGCAGATTTCCGCCAACGTGCGCCCAACCGCCGTGGAGGAACATCCCAAAAAACACCGTGAACCACTCGCCTGGCAGATCGGCGAGCAAACGGCGCGGCACCACACCGTAGGCCGCCGGGATCCAGGCGATTCCGCCCATCTCGGACAGCACTTGCCAGAGCCAGAAGACGACGTTGACCCCGATCAAGAGGTAGTTCACGTAAGGCGTGGTCCGGGTCGGGTTCTCGTCGCGGATCGGGATCATCGCGGGTCCGCCAAGGGTAGCCCGCGCGCGAGTGGCTGGCGACTTCCGGTTTGGCGCCAGCACGGCCTGAACGGCCCCGAGGTCGAGACGCCACCCGGGCCAGAGTCACCTGCTCCCAGAACATGATAAGGTCCGACCGAAATGGCTTGGCGACGTCGGATTGGAGCTCTGTTGGCAGTCGCCGCTGTGGCGTGTTCCCTCGCCTGTAGCAGTTCTCAGGGCACCCGGGGTCCGTTCCGCGCCGGCGAAACCGAATTCCTCCTCGGTCCGATCCCAACCCACTGGAGGTCAATCGAAGCGCCTGGCACCCTCGGCTCCTTCGAGGATCCCTCCTCGGGCAGTGTGGTGTCGATCGGCAGTCGGTGCGGTGCGGAAGCGGAGGATGTTCCCCTGTCGGCTCTTACCGCACACCTCTTCATCCAGTTCACCGAGCGGCAACTGGAGTCCGAGCAATTGGTGCCCTTGGCTGGGCGTGAAGCGCTCCGCACGGCCATGACAGCCAAGCTGGACGGAGTGCGACGTTGGTTCGTCACCTACGTGCTGAAGAAGGATGGTTGCGTCTACGATTTCTGGCACGTTGCTCCACGTCCAGCCACGCAGGTCGAACTCACCACCTTCGAGAGGGTGGTGGCAGGCTTTCGCACCATTCCATGAGGGTTTCTGTGACTTCTGCCCCTCTCCCCATCGAACCGCCGTCGTCCCAGCGCGCCAGCCTGCGCCCGGTCCCCAAACCGCGCAACTTCTTTGGCCGTCAAAGCGACGAAATCGTGGCAGTGATTGGTCACATCGGTCAGATGTGGGACATGACGGTGGGGACGGTGCGCGCGATGTTTCGGCGGCCATTCGAGCACCGTGCGGTGATCGAACAGCTCCAAGCCCTGGGTGTTGCGTCGCTCGGGATCGTGATCGTGACCTCGGTCTTCATCGGCATGGTGATGGCCGTGCAGTTCGCCTTCGGACTACGCAAGTTTGGTGGCATGGAGTACACGGGAAGAGTGATGGGTCTCAGCTTCGCGCGCGAGCTCGCTCCCACCTTGACGGCAGTGATCGTGGGTGGTCGGATTGGCGCGGGGATGGCCGCTGAGGTTGGGTCGATGGTGGTCACCGAGCAGATCGACGCGGTGCGCGCGCTCGGCGCCGATCCCCTGAAGAAACTCGTTTTGCCGCGGCTCCTTGCCTCCATCGTGGTCATGCCGATCCTAGCCGTAATCGCGTTGGTGCTCGGGTTCGCGGGTGCGATGCTGATCACCGATCTCGAGTTCAACATCCCCGCGATGTTCTTCCTCCGGAGCGCGCTCGGCAGCGTGGGGATGGCGGACTTCGTGAGCGGACTGTTCAAGACTCCGTTTTTCGGGGCCATCATCGCCCTGGTGGGATGCCACTTCGGTCTTCAGACCAGGGGCGGGACGGCCGGAGTCGGCAACAGCACCACCCGCACCGTGGTTGTGATCGCGATCACGATCCTGGTAGCCGATCTCTTCCTCACCAAGCTCGCGATCGCACTTTTCCCCTATCTCTAGGCTCCAGCCAAGACCCGAGGTTTTGATGCCCATCGATCATGCTCGCGCCGAAGCGGCGATTCGCTCCCTGCTCGAGGCTCTCGGTTACGATCCGAATCAACCAGAGCTACTTCTGACACCACGGCTGGTCGTGGACGCCTACATCAACGAGCTTCTGGTGGGCCGTGAGGTAGATCTCTCTTCCCTTCTCGAGCAAGGCTCGTTCCCCAACCAGACCAGCCGGGATCTGGTCGTGGTACGTGGTCTTTCGGTGGTGACGATCTGTCCCCACCACCTTCTGCCCGCCATGGGTCGAGCCACGGTCGCCTACCTACCGGGGGCGCGCCTGCTCGGCCTCGGTACCCTCGCCCGGTTGGTGGACGCCGCCGCTCGTCAGCTGGCCTTCCAGGAGTCGATCGGACGCACTGTGGTCGACGCCTTGATGACTCATGGGGGTGCGCGCGGGGCCTACTGCGAGCTCAAGCTCCAGCACGCCTGCCTCCGAGCGCGCGGCGCCCGCGCGGCTGAAGCCGAAGTGCAGACCCTTCACCTCGGTGGGGATCTTGAGACCGGTGGTTCGGCACAGCACCTGCTAGCGCTGATCCAAGGTGGAGCCAGTATCCATGGGTGAGGCAGCTGCCGCCCCCCCTCTCGCCCTGCTCACCGGCGCGAGCCGGGGGATCGGCCGTGCCGTGGCTCACCAGCTGGCAGGTCGTGGGGTTCGCCTCGTGTTGCTCGGCCGTCCCTCAGAGAGGTTGAATTCGCTGGTCGGCGAGCTCTCCCAAATGGGCTCACCACCAGCTTGTTTCGAGGTTGAGCTCGCCGATACCAAACAGCTCGAAACCACCCTGGCTCTGGTGTTGGCCGCGGAAGGAATACCCAGCATCGTCATCAACAACGCCGCCATGATCGAGCGAGGTCCAGTCGAGGCAATCTCTCCCGAACTCTGGGATCGACACTTTGCTGTAAACCTGCGCGCTCCCTTCGTCATCACCCGCACCCTCCTGCCTCGGATGAAGGCACAGGGGCGTGGGCGGCTGATCTACGTCGCTAGCATCGCCTCCACCCTTGGCACAGCCCACGCAGCAGCGTACGGCGCCACCAAGTGGGGCCTGTTGGGTTTCGTGAAGTGCCTGGCTGAGGAGCTCCACGACACCGGGTTGATGGCCACATGCCTGCTCCCAGGCTCAGTCGACACAGAGATGCTGGTGGGCAGCGGATTCGAGCCGCGTATCAGCCCAGAGGAGGTGGCGACCACTCTCACCTACCTCGCCCTGGATGCACCGCTCTCCCACAACGGCTCGAGTGTGGAACTCTTTGGCACGTGATGCAGAGTTGGGTAAGGGCCCACCACACTCACATTCCGTTACCGTTGCTTCCTTCCGGATCTGGCGGGGTTCGCGGCGCCGAGTTGGTGAGCCCACAGGGACTCTCAATCCGGCTCCTAGCGCAGTCACCCCCCCTGTCAAGCCACCCGCCGTCCTTCACCCCTTCGGCTTCGCACCCGCTTTTCCGGTCGTTGACCTTGGCTAGGCACTTCGCCGACACTGGTGGGGTGGGAAGCATGTGCCTCCCACATGAGCGTCGATGGCCGAAAAGCCTTACCAACCCCCTCTCATCCCCGATCTCGAACTCGGCTCGGGCCGTCCCTTCTCCGAGCGCACGAGGCTCCCCACTCACTCCCCAAAACCAGAGTTCCCCTCAGGACCCGGTGAACTCGATCCGGACGAACTCGACCCAGATCCGCTCGACCTTTCCCCCTTGGAGCTTGGCGTCGAGGCAAACGAACTGGCAGGGCAGCCTATCTTGCCAGATCAGTTCCCCCAACCCGAATGGTCCACAGTACTCGAGCCCACACCGGTTGCGCACAGCTCCTGGACTAGTCCAAAACAGGCCCTTTGCGTGCTCTCCCTCCACCGGCGTCTGCTCTTTGAACGCACGACACTCCGCGACCGCCTCACCAAGGCCGAACTCGAGTGGTTCGAACACGCCCAGAACCTCGCGCTCTCCTTCGATCCCCGCGATGCCCCGAGCGGGCGCTACCAGGAGCTGCTCGGTCAACTCAACGATAAACGGGGACAGCTCGCACCGAAACCGGAGGCCACCCCCGCGGTGCACCATGACTTGGATGTGCTCGGAGCGCGCGTCGCCGCATCCGATGAGGAGCTCGCCCACGCTCGTGCGGACGAGGAAAGCTCCGACCTCAACCTCAGACGGGCACGCGGGCGCTATCAGCGCGCGCAGATCGAGTTACGCGCCGAGCAAGCACGCTCGAATCCACCATCCGAGAGAATCGCGCTCGAGCGGCTGAACGAACTCACGCAGGAGATTGCCATCGCCGAAGCCAAGGCGATCCAGGCCAACCGACACCGGATCGCGGTCGAGCGCTCCGCGCATGCCCTGCACCTCGAGCTGAGGCGTGTGGAAGACAGACTCCGTGGCACCTCCAAGAACCTGGTGGCGACCGCACCCGAAGCAGAGGCTGGCCGGCGCGAGGTAGGGGCGATGGCGATCGAGCTCGCCCAGGTGTGGCTCACCAGCCCAGGTCGAGTAAGGTCGATCGATGCTGGACTTGCGCGAGAGTTCCGGCGCTCGTCCGCCGATGTGGCAGCGCTCCGCGAGGAATTGGAAGGGGTCGAACGCACCATAGCGAGCCTCAAACCCGATGCGGCGCGTCGAAGCCTGCTCGTCAGTGTGGTGCTGCTCGGGCTGGCACTCTTGGTCCTGGTGCTGTGGCTCGGGTGAGGGGATGAACGCTGATGCGTTTTTTGGGTGTTGCGGCGGGTGGCGCAGGCGAGCCCATGGTGTTGCCCACCTGGCAGAAGTACCTCCCCATGCCCAAGTGTGGACACCAACCACCTTGCGCTCCGGCCCCTTGCTTCCGTACCCGGGGCAGAGCCTACCCAAACCCATGCGCCGGGCTGGGAGATGGGTACTCACAGCTCCTTCCACTCCCTCCCTGCCCACCAGACGCAGGGAAAGATGCGAAGTGATGGTGCCTGCACCAAGCGAAACGAGGCTCTGCTCTGGGTTCGGGCCCGTACGCGGTCTACGGCTTGGCAGTAGCGAGAGAAGGGGAGCCAGACGGCCCTTCTCCTCGTAGAGTACCAGAGCTGTGCTAGACGCCGGAGGTGACCGAAGCACTCATCCAGTACATCGAGCTAGCCGCCGCGCTGGCACCGACCTATGGCTTGCTGATCGTCCTATTCCTGATGACGGTCGAGAGTTCCTTCATCCCCTTTCCGAGCGAGGTGGTGATGATCCCGGCGGGGTTTCTGGCTGCGCGGGGCGGGCTCACCCTTGGCTCACCGCTTTCTGATCTTTCCCTGGCGATCGTGGCTGGACTCGTGGGTTCTCTACTCGGCGCGTACGTGAACTACTTCTTGGCCCTGAAGCTCGGCAAACCCTTCCTCGAGCGTTTCGGAAAGTACTTCTTCTTGTCGCGCGACCACCTGGAGCGCGCCGAAGAGATTTTCCGAGAGTACGGAGCAGGAGCAACCTTTGTCTGTCGGCTGCTACCCGCGATTCGGCAGCTAATCAGTATTCCAGCGGGCATTGCCGCGATGCCGCTCGGAAGCTTCACGCTCTGGACCGGACTGGGCGCCGGGATCTGGGTCACCGTCCTTGCGGTACTGGGTTACTCATTCGGCCTCGGCACGGCCAAGATGAGCTACGCGGACATCGTCCATACGGGCAAGGACATCCTGCATCACAACCTGCACTGGATCGTCATCTTCTGCGTGGTGGTCTTCGGCGTGTACGTCTACGTGCACAAGCGTATCATGCGACGGCGGGTGCCTGCGCCCGTCGGCGAGTGAACCAGGTTTCGTGGCTTTGGCCCCCAACCTCTGCCCCGATCGGTCGTGCTCACCCGACGGAACGGTAACTACTTAGCGTCCGGGTCGAAGTAATCAACCTCTGCCCCTCGAAAGGTGCGCACCCGAGTAACCCCATCCCGCCGGAAAACAACGTAATCAGGCAAAAGCGGGACCTTGCCGAAACCACCGGGCGCATCCAGGATGAGCTTCGGCACTGCCAGCCCACTCAGGCGCCCCTGCAACGCTTCCATGATGCGAAGCCCGGTCTCGACCGGGGTGCGGAAATGGGCGGTGCCGGGCGCTGGATCGGCAAGCAGCAGGTAGTAGGGGTGCACGCATTCCCGCACCAGTCCCCGAAACAACGTGGCCAGCGTTTCCGCGTCGTCGTTGATGCCCCGCATCAAGACCGTTTGGTTGAAGACTGGGATCCCTGCATCGACCAACCGTTGGCAGGCAGTCCGCGCCTCCTTCACCAGTTCTCGCGGGTGGTTGAAGTGCGTCATCAGGTACAGCGGTCGCACGGTCCGCAGCGCGCGGACCAGGTTATCGGTGATCCGTTGTGGCAAGGTGACCGGCGCGCGCGTCGCCAAGCGAATGACCTCGAGACTTGGCACAGCGCGGACGGCGCGTAGAAACTCGATGAGCCGTCTGGTCGAGCCAAACAAGGGATCCCCACCGCTCACGATCAATTCACGTACCTCCGGCTCCTCCCGCAGATAGGCCACCACCCGTGCCCAGTCTTCCTCACTCCGGGTCGGATCAGCACGGCCCACCCGACGCTTGCGGGTACAGAACCGGCAGTAGGTCGCGCAAAGATCGGTGAAGAGGTACAGAGCTCGGTCTGGATAACGACGAATCAGGCGTGGAGCCACCTCGTGAGCCTCCTCACCGAGGGGATCGCGCAATTCCTGCTGACTCTGGGTAAGCTCCGCCTCGCATGGCACCACCTGACGGCGCACCGGACAGCTCGGATCCTTCGGATCGCACAGGGAGAGGTAGTGCGGGGTGATGGAGAGCGGCAGGCCACTCTTCGAAAGCGCCTGCACACCTCTCCGTTCTTCCGGAGTGAGTTCGAGCACCTGCTCGAGCTGCGCCAGCTCCCTTGTGGTGTGCCTGACCTGCCAGCGCCAGTCGTCCCAGGTCGGTGGTGAGGAACGTTCAGCGTGCGAGGGCTTCACGGAGACTCTCGCTGGGCTTTGGGGCAGGTAGGGGCGTTCGCTCGAGCGCAGCCTCGTCGATCACGATCCGAGTCGTCTTTCTGGCCTCCGCGATCAACTGTGCCTCGGCCTCCCTGAGCTTCTGATCCACCAGGCGTAAACGAATCGCCCGATCCGCTTCGGCGAGGGTGCGCAAGCGCCGCTCGGTGCGCCCAATCAGCCTGACCACATAGAAGCGACCCTCCGCCGCCACAGGCAGGGAGGCCACGTCCCCGATCTTCTCGAGGGCGAAGACCGCTCGAATCACCGGCTCGGGGATCGGGCTCGGCGAGCCGGCTCGCCCGCCCTCGAGCGAGACAATGCCGAGATCACCCTCGAGCTCGATGGGGGTGTTCTCGTCACGTGGTGCTCGAAGCTGTGAGTGACGGCGCACCAACTCGCCGAATTCCGCCGCTGAACCCCGGGCAGCCTGCTGTGCGAGTCGTTGGGCAAGTGCCGCGTCACCCACCACGATCGCACCAACTCGACGGCGCTCCGGCTCCTCGAATTCCGCCCGGTGAGCCTCGTAGTAGGCGCGCACCTCCGCTTCGGGGATTGCCTGGGGCGGGGTCAAGCGGTCCCTCAGATCTCGAAGCAACTCATCGCGCAAGGCCTGATCGAGCCGCATCGCCACCTCCGGATCCCGATCCAAGCCAAGGCGGAGAGCTTCGCCCGCTAGCAGCTCGAGATCCACCATCTCCTCGAGCAGCTGAGCCCTCCGGTCCGTCGATTGATACCGCAAACGCTCGTAGCGATCCATTCGGGAAAGGGCCGCTGCGTAGTCGGCGAGGGTGATGCGCGCGGTCCCGATCGTGGCAAGGATCTGGTCACCATCGTTTTTCTGCAGGAGTGCGGACTTCGGAGGTGATCCAGCGTCACTCTTCTCGGCTGGACGCTCCTTACCGCACCGAGTGCACGCGCTCATCCCGAGCGCCACGATCACCGCGGCCGTTCGGATGCGGCGGCCAACGCTCGAGCGAGGCATCAGCGCTTCATTACTACGTCGCACTCTGTCACGCCAACTGCCTTACCCCAGCTTGCCTGAGCGTCCCCCGCTTCGCTCGGTTGTCTGGCCAAGCGCGGTAGGGAGCATGAACCGGGGGCTGGGTTGCCTTTGTCGATAAGGACAGCTATGGCCGTGTACCTGTGTCTACCCCCCCTACTCTTCGGTTCAAACGTGTGGTCGTGAAGCTGAGCGGTGAGGCTCTCTCGAGTCCGGACTCCGGTTCCGCGATCGATACCATCACCCTGCGGGCCACCGCCGATGAGCTGGCCGAGGTTCAGCGGAGCGGTATTCAAGTTGGTGTGGTAGTGGGCGGCGGCAACATCTTTCGTGGTCTGCGGGGAGCCAGCCAAGGGATGGATCGCGCCCAGAGCGACATGATGGGCATGCTCGCCACCGTGATCAACGCACTGGCACTCCAAGATGCGCTCGAGCGGGCAGGCGTACCCACTCGGGTGATGACGGCCATCGAGATCAGCCAGGTTGCGGAGCCCTACATTCGGCGCCGAGCCATCCGGCACCTGGATCGCGGGAACATCGTGGTCTTCGCGGCCGGCACGGGAAACCCGTTCTTCTCGACCGACACCGCCGCCGCGCTCCGAGCCATGGAAATCCGCGCTGAGGCCCTGTTCAAGGCCACCAAGGTGGCCGGCATCTACGATCGTGATCCGGTGCGCCACCCCCAAGCCAAACTGCTCGAGCATGTGAGCTATGACCGCTTCCTCACTGATCATCTGGGGGTGATGGACGCGACCGCGGTGGCTTTGTGTCGGGACAACGGGCTTCCGGTTCGGGTGTTCAAGATGGAGCGGGGCAACATCCAGCGCGCCTGTTTTGGCGCGGATGTGGGCACGACCATCTCCGCCTCCGAGCGCTGAGCGGCGAGTCACCTGTGTGTGGGGCTGATCCCCCGTCCTTTGCCCTGCCAGATCAGTCAAAACCGGCTAGGATGGCCGTCCTATGTGGCCGTGGCTACCGGAATTCGGGTCGCTCGTGCTGGTCGCCAGCTTGGTCGCGTGCGCCCACGCGATCGCGCGTGCCCTCGGTGCGGCAGGAGGTGGGCTCTCGGTGAGTGAGCGGGCGCGGAGCGCGAGCTACGGCGCCTGCGCC
This sequence comes from uncultured Polyangiaceae bacterium, assembly GCA_964396375.1. Lineage (GTDB taxonomy): Bacteria > Myxococcota_A > Polyangia > Polyangiales > Polyangiaceae > FEN-1139. Next base: position 20,343 of record CAYNEY010000025.1, read on the forward strand.
TTGGTGGCAACCGCAACCCTCTTGCTCGTTTATGCGTTTCTGAGCCACGATTTTCGCCTCGCATACGTCAGCTCCTACAGTGATCGGGCCACCCCGACCCTGTACCTCCTTGCCGGACTTTGGGGTGGACAGGACGGGTCGCTTCTGTTCTGGGCCGCACTCCAGGCAGGTTATGCAGCAGCCGCGTTGCGATGGTTGCCGTCGCGATTCCGACCGTTCGAACCCGTGATGACAGCCACGCTGATGGCAATCCTCGGCTTCTTCGTGCTGCTTCTTCTGTTCACCTCGAATCCCTTCGAACGCGCACTGCTCGGTCCGACCATGGACGGGGAGGGTCTTCACCCCTTACTCATGAATCCTTGGATGGCCCTCCATCCGCCGGCTCTTTACCTTGGTTTCGTCGGGTTCTCGGTGCCGTTCGCCTTTGTCGTGGCGGCCCTGGTCCAGCGGGATATGGATCGCGATTGGCTGTTGGGCGTGCGGCGGTGGATGCTGGTCGCCTGGGTTTTCTTGTCGGTGGGCAATGTGTTCGGAATGGTGTGGGCTTACGAGGAGCTGGGGTGGGGCGGGTTCTGGGCGTGGGATCCGGTCGAGAATGCCTCCGCCCTACCCTGGTTTACCGCCACCGCGTTCCTCCACTCAACCATGATCCAAGAGCGCCGGGGGATGCTCAAGATCTGGAACGTGGTGCTGGTGGGTGTGACCTTCTTGCTCACCATCTTCGGGACGTTCCTCACCCGTTCAGGTTTGGTGAGCAGCGTCCACAGCTTCGCACAGAGCGACACGGCCGGGTATTTCTTGGTATTCATGCTCATGGTGGTTGGTGGGTGTGCCGCACTGATGATCCGGGCTCGCGAAAGCCTGCGCAGTCACAATCAGATCGAAGCGTTGATGAGCCGTGAGGCGAGTTTTGTCGCCAACAACTGGGCACTGTTCGCGTTGATGCTGTTCGTGGCAGGAGCAACTCTTTTCCCGAAGCTAAGTGAGTGGTGGTATGGCGAGACAGTGACGCTCGGGCCGCGGTTCTTCAATCGTTGGGCGGTGCCGCTCGGACTGATTATCTATTTCTTGATGGGGATCGCACCCTTGTTCGGCTGGCGAAAGACCTCGCGCAGCGTGCTTCTACGGATGTTGATCATCCCAAGCGCGGCCATGGTGGTGGTGAGCGTGCTGTTCCTCGGGTTCGGTGAGACGCTTGGCGCTCCAGCCATCTTACCCGACGAGGGCGGTACTGGCGGAACCCTCGAGCAGTGGCTCCGCGTGTTCAGCCGCGCCACACCCTTGGTCACGGTAGCGCTCACCACCCTCAACCTGACGGTCGTGTTAGCCGAGTGGGTGGTTGCGGTGCGGAGTCGCCGTGCGGGACTCAAGGGCGAGGTACGACGCGAATCGGTTGGACGCTCGCTGTTCGAGCTGGTGCGCCGTCACCCACGAAGATACGGTGGTTACACGGTGCATCTTGGCATCGCCTGTGTCTTCGTCGGAGTGCTCGGAACGTGCTGGTCCAAGAGCCTCGAGGTGAGTCTTGCACCTGGCCAAACGGTGACGGTAGCTGATCACAACCTACGGTTCATGAGTTCGCGCAGCTGTCCGGGGGATAAGAGCTGCCGAGGCACGGAGCGAACGCTGCTCGGTCAAACTCAGTCCATCGCCGAGCTCGAGGTGAAGCACGGTTCCCGCGATCGCGGCCGTGTTTGGCCACGCAAGGTGACGTACGCAGCGCGCGGTGGGACTGTTACCACCGAGGTGGGGATGCTCCGCGGGCTCTTCTCTGACGTGTACGTGGTGCTCGGCGCGGTAGACGAAACCGGGCGTGCCCAGCTCCAGATCCACATAAACCGGCTAGTGTCCTTCATCTGGGTGGGGCTTCTGGTGGTGCTGTTCGGCACCGGAATGGCGCTCCTTCCCGATTACTCGCTCGGGCGTCTAGCGCGATGGCGGGCGGTGCGGCAGCTCGAGCCAAGGCGGCCAAGCTTCTCGGGAGGCAAGCCATGAGTCAGCTCTGGTCGCGATATGGTCTGCTCTCGAGTGGGGTGGTCGTGGGCACGATTGCGCTCCTCTTCGGACTTGCGCCGGCTTTCCTGGCCACTGCCGGGATGCTGCTGCTGCTGTCGGTGCTGCTGCTCTACCGCAGTGTCTCGGACCCCGATAAAAGGGTTACTCTATCCTTCGAGGAGGCGCTCGAGCTTGCCACCATCTCGGCTACAGAACGAAAGAAGGAAGTGGTACTGCGAGCACTACGGGACATCGATGTCGAGCGAGCGCTCGGCAAGCTCTCCAACTCTGATTATCTCGAGCTAGCAGGGCGTTATCGTGAAGAGGCACTCCGCATCATGGAGGAACTGGAAGATCACGAGGGTTCGCTCCGCACCCGGATCGAAGAGATCCTCCGACTCCGCAGTATAGGGCAGAGCTGTGGGGACGAGAGGGACGGCAGCGTGCCTGCGAGGGACCAGGGCCAGCCACCAGAATCCACCGCAAACGAGGGAAGGTCATGGTGAGGGGCGGTCGAACGTGGGCGAGCGTGTTTCTCAGCCTCGCGATGCTGTTGGTGCTGACAACTACTGCCCTCGCCCGCCCCGAGTACGTAGGTCAGGCGAAGAGCCCATCCGTCTCTACTTCCACTGTCACACCACCGGATGGAAGTGTCGACTCGGCAGCGGTGCGGACGGAAACACGCTCCGCTGCCAGCGCGGAGACGAGGGGGCATCCACTCTCGGTGCGAAGCTGGATTGTGGTCGAGACGGTCAAGGACAGCCTTCGCTTCGAGGTGATCCTGCATGTGATGAATCGGGGCTCGCAACCCATCTCTTCTGAACGGCTCGAGCTGATCTTGCCCGAGAAGATCGGGCGCTTCTTGGCGCCAAATGGCGATGAACGGCCGCTTCTGGAGCGACAGGGCTCGCGTGTGGTGCTCACCGGACCCATTTCACCGGGGCTTTCGCAAGCAAGCTTCGTCGCCGAACTACCGGTCGATGGAAGAGGAGAAGTGGGTTTTCGCCTGGGAATGATGGCGGGAACCGAGGAGGTGCAGATCGGTTTTCTGGGACCACGTTCTGCAACTTTGGAGGCGGTCGGTTTTCCTCGGCTCCGTCCAAGCCGCTTGCCAAACGGGGTCAGCATTCTGGCTACCGGCAGAACCTACGTCGAACAGCTGCGCCCGGTGGTGGTAGAGGCTGTGGTGAGTGGTCTTCCGGAGAAAGGAGCGCTGCCATGGCTAGGCCTCGCGTTCAGCTTCTTGCTCGTGGTGTTGGCGGTAGCGCGCCAAGTAATGGCGAGACATCGCGCTGTCGTCCCGCCAAGACAGATCGAAGAGGAACTGCTTTCTGCCCGAGAGTGTCTGCTCGATGAGGTGTGTCGGGTGGAGCAAGCTCGGCAGGCGGGCAGAATCGGCCCTGAGACGGCTCGAAGCACTCGGGAAGAGTTGGTGTTGGCCTTGCTTCGGATCGAGCGACGCCTTGAATCGGCTCAGGGGCCAGTGCAGAGCGAGGCAACCAGGCCTGCCGCACAATAGCCCCCGATGGTTACCCACAGGCTGTGGAAAAGCTCGGGACAAGATTGGAACAACCCTAGGAAGGCTGGTGGCTGTTGTTCGCCCAGCTTGAGCCATCCCCCATTCATCCCCAACTCTCCACCTTGCCAATCACAGGGTTGAAGATGGATTTTCTCTAACTATTTCTGATATTTATCGGAGTTATCCCCGCTCTCCACACCCTCTACTCCGACCACTACAATTTAAAACCCATATTAGTTTCAGAGAGACGGAAACAGCAAGGATTGTCGGTTGGCCATCCGGGATCCCGAGGATTCGGTTCTGCGCGTGTTCCCTCTGGTCAGATTCCCACAAGCTCGGTAAGACGCTCTTGTCCCATGCACGCCACAGTCAGCAAGAAAGACCTGCTTCGTATCGTCGACCGCTGCCAGGGAGTGGCCGACAAAAAGGGCACCATGCCTGTCCTGGGCAACGTGCTCCTGGAGGTCTCGGGTCCAAGCCAGATCCGCCTTGCTGCCACGGATCTGTTTCTCGCGGTGACGGGTACGGTACCGGCCGAGGTGGAGAAGGGAGGGAGCATCGCTGTTGGCGCTCGGGATCTGTTCGAGCGCGTACGCATGATGCCCGAGGGACAGATTGTGGTGAGCTCGAGCGACAACGCGGCGCTCACGTTGAAGGCAGTGGGGTCGGCACGGCGCTTCACGATCCACGGGATCTCTGGGGAAGACTTCCCTGCTTTGCCGCAGCCAGACAGTCAGGGTGCGGAGATCAACGTTCCCGTCTCCACTCTGCTCACGCTAATCCAATCCACTCAGTTTTCGATCTCCACGGATGACTCACGACTTGCCCTCAACAGCGCATTGATTGAGTCGAGTGGGGATCGCCTGCGCCTGATTGCCACCGATGGACATCGGCTCACCAAGGCCGAAGCAGGTCCAATCCAGGCCAATGTCAACTCCACCATGCTGGTTCCCTTGAAGGGCGTACAGCAACTGAAGCGGATTTGTGAGGACGCGCTCAACGAAGCAGCCCGCAGTGAATCCGATGGTGACGGTGAGCCAGTGATGCGGATTGGTCAGCACGGTCCCAACGCCTTTTTTCACGTCGGAGGCCTCCAGTTCAGCGTAAAGCTCGTGGACGCCCAGTTTCCCCCCTATGAACAGGTGATTCCTCAGCACTCGGAGCATGTGGTGCGTGCGCCTCGTGGCAGCGTGGGGGAGGCCCTGAAGGCGGTTCAGGTTGCCGCAAGTGACCGTACCGGAGGGGTCAAGTTCACGCTCACCAAAGGCCAGCTGCGCTTTGAGACCGAGAGCCCGGAGAGTGGTGAAGGCTTCGACGAGGTGGCGGTAGACTACGATGGTCCCGAGCTCACCATTGGCTTCAACGCCAAGTATTTCTTGGATGTGACCAGCGCGATCACCGATGATGAAATCCTAATCGGTGTGGGTGGAGAGCTGGATCCAGCAGTGATTCGCCCTGCCAACCAGAACGGGAGTTTCGATCTGTTGGCGGTGATCATGCCGATGCGGATTTGACCCAGTCACTTTGCTTCGAATCAGTGTCGGTGCGCGGGTGGAGAAACCTGGCGCCACAGACCGTGCGCTTCGGCGAGCGGGTCAATCTCCTTCATGGTGCCAATGGGCAGGGCAAGACCAGTCTCCTCGAGGCGCTGGCGGCGCTCTCGACCTCCCGCAGCTTTCGTACGGAACAGATGCGAGAGGTGGTAAGTCATGGGGCATTGGCGGCAGAGGTCTCGGGCCAAGTGAGGTCCAGCATCACCCGTCACCACAAGCTGCGTGTCGTTGAGGGTCGGCGGCGGATGAGCATCGACGAAAAGCCGGTGGTGCGCATCACCAACTACGCACGGCACACACCCATCGTGGTCTTTTCTCCCCAGGATCGCGAACTGGTGGCGGGTCCTGCCTCCCTCCGCAGAACCCTGCTTGACCGGATCATGCTCTACGAGGATCCGATCGGGTCCGAAAGCCGCCAGAGCTTCCTTGTTGCCCTGCGTGCACGCCAGAAGCTGCTCTCCGAGCGCGGTGCACATGCGAGGGGGCTCGAGGCCTACGAGGCGCTGCTCGGAGAGCACGGCGTGAGCTGGTACGCCGCGCGGCAGCGGAGTTCGGCGCGACTGGTCGACTGGGTCCAGCGGGTCTTCACTGAGCTAGCACCGGAGGGTCATCAGCTCACGGTTGTGCTCGAGAGCCAGAGCTTGCGTGATCCAACCGAGGTGAGCGAGGAGTTCCGACAACGACGGATCGAGGATATCGCGCGAGGTCGGGCTAGCTTCGGTCCGCAGCGCGATGAACTCTCCATCTTGCTCGACCAGCACCGAGCACGTCATCACGCCTCGCAGGGTCAACAGCGACTGATCGCTTTGTCGCTCAAGCTTGCCGAACTCAACTGCATCCGAACGGTGCTCGAGTGTCATCCAATCCTTCTGCTTGATGACGTGGCCAGTGAACTCGATCGTGGACGAACAGCCCAGCTGATGAGCTGGGTGATGGCCGAGAAAAGCCAAGTATTTGTTACCACGACCTCACCTGATACCCTTGGCGAAGGCTGGCTCTCGGGCCTCTCGGTGGAGCACTTCGAGGTGCGGGATGGCATCCTCGAACGAGGGTGAATCACTCCTGGACAGGCCGGGCGGAGACCCGGCCCCAAGATGTGATTTCTCCGCAGAATTTCCGCTGTTTTCGTAACGGTGGGATGCTTGCGGAGCGCCGTGCTTGGGGCTATTAATCGGCCTGCCTGAAGCCAGCATCCCCCGGTTGCCATGGTCCGCCATTCGTCGGATCGCTTCTGTTTTCGCGATCCGACGAATCTCGACTCTGGTGCCTGACTGGTCGGCAAGAAAGGGATTGTGAACTCCGAAGCTCCCGCTCAGTCTCCGTCGCATCAACCCGAGGACTACGGTGCTCAGAACATCACGGTGCTCGAAGGGTTGGAGGCCGTCCGCAAGCGGCCCGGCATGTACATCGGGGACGTGCACGATGGTTCTGCGCTCCACCATTTGGTTTGGGAGTGCGTGGACAACGCGGTCGATGAGCACCTGGCAGGCTTCTGCAACACCATTACCATCACCATCCACTACGATGGTTCGGTGACGGTCGAGGACGACGGCCGCGGCATACCGATCGGCATGCACGAGCGGGGCGTGAGCGCGGCTGAAGTGGTGATGACGGTGCTGCACGCAGGTGGCAAGTTTGACCACTCGAGCTACAAGGTGAGTGCGGGGTTACATGGGGTCGGCGTGAGCGCCGTCAATGCAGTCAGCGAGTCGTTGCGTCTGGAGATCCAACGAGAAGGCAAGGTCTGGTACCAGGAGTACGCCCGGGGAGTGCCGGTGGCGAGGCTGGTGGAGATCGGAGAGACGGATCAGACGGGTACCAAGGTTACCTTCAAACCCGATCCGGAGATTTTTTCCTTCCTGGAGTACGACTACGAGATTCTGGCGAATCGGATTCGGGAGCTGTCGTTTCTCAACAACGGGTTGTGCGTGCGACTGGTTGATGAGCGTGGAGAGGGCCGCTCCGAGGAGTACCACTACGCAGGCGGCATTCGCGAGTTCGTGGCGCTGCTCGCCCAATCCAAAGAACCGGTCCACGAGGACGTGGTCGCGTTCACCCATACCGTTCCAAGTCCTGGGTCGGAGAACGTGGGAGTGGTGGTTGACGTTGCGCTGCAGTGGACCAACGCCTATGCCGAGCAGATCTTCTGCTACACCAACAACGTTCACAACAAGGATGGCGGGACCCACCTGACCGGGTTGCGGGGGGCGCTCACGCGAACGCTGAATGGCTACGCCCAAGCGCAGAACCTGCTGAAGGATGCCAAGAACGGCCTCACCGGCGAGGATAGCCGCGAGGGCGTGGTGTGCGTGATTCACGTGAAGCATCCGGACGCCTCGTTCGACTCACAGACCAAGTCGAAGCTGGTGTCGAGTGACGTGAAGGGTATCGTCGAGAATGTGGTTGGGGATGCACTCGGTCAGTTCTTGGAGGAGCATCCGCAGACCGCACGCAAGATCGTGGAGAAGGCTGTCCTGGCTGCGAAAGCCCGAGAAGCTGCCAGAAAAGCCCGAGAAGTGGTGAGGAAGGGCGTCCTTGACAGCTCGGCACTCTCCGGGAAGCTCGCCGATTGTCAGAGCAAGGATCCCACACAGAGTGAGCTCTTCATCGTCGAGGGTGACAGCGCTGGTGGCAGCGCCAAGCAGGGTCGCGATCGGCATTTTCAGGCGATCCTGCCGCTCAAGGGCAAGATCCTGAACGTGGAACGTGCACGCCTCGATAAGATGCTCTCCTCGCAAGAGGTGGCCACCCTGATCGCGGCCCTTGGCTGTGGGATCGGCGACAATGGCAGCTTTGACGTCTCCAAGGTGCGCTACCACAAGATAATCCTGATGACCGATGCGGATGTGGACGGCAGCCACATCCGCACGCTTCTGCTCACGTTCTTCTACCGACAGATGCCCGAGCTGATTGAGCGGGGCTACCTGTACATCGCTCAGCCACCGCTGTTTGGGCTGCGGAAGGGCAAGAAGATGCTGTACATGAAGGACGCAGGGATGCTCGACACCTACCTGGCCGAAAACGGGATCGACGGGTTATCCGTGCAGGGCACGAACGGTCCGGAAATCGCCGGTATGCCGCTGTTTCAACTAGCCTCACGGCTGAAGAACTACAAGCGGTTGCTGCGCAAGATCGATCGACGCACTGACTCCCGTGCGGTTGCTGCATTGATGCGGGTTGCGCCGCTTACGTTGGGCGATCTGCGCGATCACCAGAAGGTGGAACAGACTGCCGTCGAACTCGAGGCGACACTCAGCACCAAATACCCAGATCTGCTGCCGCTGTCGGTCAAGGTAGATTGGGACAAGCGCCACGGAGCGGCGCAGATCGTCGTACAGTTTCGGCCGGGAGCTGCCAGCCAGCCGGCGATCATCGACTGGTCATTGGCGGAATCCGGCGAGTACCATGAGCTGGTGGAGCTGGAGCGCGATATCCGCTCTATTGGTGTACCCCCATACGTAGTTCGCTCGGAGGGAGGGCTGGAGCGGCACCTTCCGGATCCGGAAGCGCTGGAGGGCTTCATCTACGAGCGTGGGCGAAAAGGCATGCAGATCACCCGGTACAAGGGCCTCGGCGAAATGAACGCAGACCAGCTGTGGGAGACCACCATGGACCCGAATGGCCGTAGCCTTCTGCAGGTGAAGGTCAGCGATCCGACTACGGCTGACCAGCTGTTCAGCGTCTTGATGGGTGATCAAGTCGAGCCCCGCCGCAAGTTCATCGAGGACAACGCCCTGAACGTGCGTAACCTCGATATCTGAAACGTATTCGGCGATCTTGGGCTGGCCTGCCAGTGGCCGGGTGAGAGACAAGCACCGGCTGGTGTGGCTCTGCCGTTCCCGCACTGGCCACAAGAAGCTTGGTGCTTTGGGTCAGATACGCGTTGCTGGCCTTGCGCGGTTCAGTGTCGGACTTACTGTGACCTGTATCGAGGTGACGTTATGCGCATCGAGCGACTGACCACGAAGAGCGAGGAGGCACTGCGGGAAGCGCTCGAGATGGCCGAGAATAGAGGCCATCCGGAGCTTGTCCCTGAGCACGTGTTGTTGGCTCTCTTGGGCCAAAAAGACGGCATCGTGGGGGCACTGATCGACAAAGCGGGGGTGGAGCGGGCCAGCGTCAAACAGGTTCTGCTCGATCGGTTAGCTACCCTGCCGCAGGTGAGTGGAGGGGCTCGACCTGAAATGGGTCGCCGTTTGCGGGAGTTGCTGAAAAACGCCGAAGACGAAGCGGGCCGCTTGCACGATGACTACATCTCGAGTGAGCACCTGGTGCTGGCAGCGGTGCAGAGTGACCGTGAGCTGTCACCAGTCCTGAAGAGACAGGGGATTACCCATGATGTCCTTCTGAACGCGCTACGAGAGGTGCGTGGACATCAACGCGTGACCGAGAAAGACGCTGAAAGCCGCTTCCAAGCTCTCGAGAAGTACACGCGTGATCTGACCCAGTTGGCTCAACAGGGCCGGGTCGATCCGGTGATTGGTCGCGATGAGGAGATCCGGCGGGTGATGCAGGTGTTGACCCGTCGAACCAAGAACAATCCGGTTCTGATCGGCCATCCGGGAGTTGGCAAGACGGCGATTGCCGAGGGGATCGCCCAGCGCATCGCTACCGGGGACGTTCCCGAGTCGCTCAAGAACAAGCGGCTACTATCTTTGGATCTTGCCAGCTTGGTTGCGGGCAGCAAGTACCGTGGAGAGTTCGAGGATCGCCTTAAGGCTGTGCTCCACGAGGTCGAAAGCCAAGAGGGGGCGATCGTTCTCTTCATCGATGAGCTGCATACCTTGATCGGTGCGGGAGCAACCGGCGGGGCGATGGACGCGGCGAACATGCTCAAGCCTGCGCTGGCGCGCGGAAGCTTGCGTTGCATAGGTGCGACGACTCTGGACGAGTACCGCAAACACGTGGAGAAGGATGCAGCGCTGGAGCGACGCTTTCAGCCGGTTCTGGTCGGTGAACCCTCGGTGGAGGCCACCGTCACCATCTTGCGCGGGATCAAGAGCAAGTACGAGGTGCACCACGGGATTCGGATCAAGGATGCCGCGCTGGTGGCGGCAGCGATGCTCTCGCACCGCTACATCTCAGACCGGTTCTTGCCTGATAAAGCCATCGATTTGGTGGATGAGGCAGCGAGCAAGCTGAAGATGGAGATCGATAGCCTGCCACTCCCCATCGAGCAGATGGAGCGCGAACTCATTCAGATCCAGGTTGAGGAACAGGCTCTGGGTCGGGAGCGTGATTCCGCTGCGCAGGCACGGCTCCTCGAGTTGGTTTCGCGACGACAAAGCCTGAGTGAGAAACTGGAGCAGGCACGAGCCACCTGGCAACGTGAGCGGTCCATTATCCAAGCGATTGAAGCGAAGCAACAGCAACTTGGGGAGTTGGAAACCGAGATGGAGCAAGCTCGGCGGCGGGTCGATTTGCAGAGACTCGCGGAAATCAAGTACGGCGCGGTGCCCAGCCTGGAAGCAGAAATCGCGGCACATCGAGCTGAACTGGCTGGTGCGGGTGAAGCGGGTTCGTTCTTGAAAGAAGAGGTTACCGAAGAGGATATCGCCGCGGTGGTCTCGAAGTGGACCAAGATCCCTGTGGCGAGGGTGCTCGCGAGCGAAACCGAGCGGCTGCTATCGATGGAGCAAGCTTTGGGTGAGCGCGTGATCGGACAGCCCCACGCAGTGGCGGCGGTCAGCCGAGCGGTGCGCCGATCACGCTCGGGTCTCTCGGACGAGGCGCGACCGATCGGCTCCTTCCTCTTCCTCGGACCCACTGGAGTCGGGAAGACTGAAACCGCGCGCGTGCTGGCGGAGTACTTGTTCGACGACCAACGCTCGATGGTGCGCATCGACATGTCCGAGTATATGGAAAGGCACGCGGTGTCACGGTTGATCGGGGCACCACCCGGCTATGTTGGGTACGAAGACGGAGGTCAGCTCACCGAACCGGTGCGCCGAAGACCGTTCAGTGTAGTGTTGTTCGACGAAATCGAGAAGGCGCATCCCGATGTCTTCAATATCCTGCTCCAGGTGCTTGAGGACGGTCGCCTTACCGACAGTCAAGGACGTACCGTGGATTTCCGGAACACCGTATTGATCATGACCAGCAATGCATCGGTCGACGAGCTTGGGGAGCTTCGGGCACGACAGCGATCGGTGGGTGAGCGAGAGAACGAGGAACTGCGATCTCAAGCCATGACCATTCTGGTGCGCAGTTTTCGACCGGAGTTTCTGAACCGCATTGACGAAATTGTGGTCTTCGATCCATTGGGCGAGCAAGAGCTAAGGCAGATCGTGGATCTGGAGCTTGCCCGTGTGGCGGGACGGCTCCTGAAGCAGAACCTGTCGCTCGAGATCACAGACGGTGCACGGGCCTGGTTGGTGGAGGTTGGTACGGATCCAATCTTTGGTGCTCGCCCGCTCAAGCGCGCCATTCAGCGTTATCTGGAGGATGCGGTGGCCCGGGAACTTCTGCTAGGTCGCTTCGTGGGTCTTACCGGCATCATGGTCGATGTGGGTCCTGCTGGCCTGGTGGTGGCTGGGATCCCAACCCAGGTCAATCCGAGGTAGAACACCTCGGTCCGTGGTGATTGGGGGGTCGGGCTCAGCCCTTATTGCTCCAGCTGGTGTAGTAATTCCTGAGGCAGCTCGCCCATGACCAGCCAGGCTACCTCCGCCCCTTGGGGTGGCAGTTCTGGTTCTGGCAGAGGACGAACCACGAGCAGGGTGGTATCGCGTACCGACCGTTTAACCGACACACGCAGCAAGCGACTCTGGGGTGAATCTGTGGGCGGGGTGGAGCGGCCTGGGGCGGGCGTGAGGCTTTCGCGGGTGGGTGACGGATGCACGGAGCTCGCCCGCGTCGGGCTTGAGTGGTGGGGCTTGTCTTGCGTGGATGGTACTGCACCCATGGGAGTGCCGAGCAGCGTGTCTGTCAGCGCAGCTCGGGCTGCACTGACAGTTTGGGGGGTGCGATGGTGGCTGGATGAGTCGGAGCGCGTCGGTTCGTTTGGTCTGCTGGACTCGGGGGAGCCAGTGGGCACAGGCTCCATGGACTCTTGCTCGAGCAGATCGTCACTCTCAAACTCGGCTGGCTCCCCATCCAGAGTGGTCGAAAAACCGGGGCTTGGGCTGAGACGTGTCTGCGAAGCGTCACGGCGTGGCGGGGTTGAGGGGGGTGGTTTGCGAAGAGGAATGCTGGCGCTGGTAGGCCGAAGTGATGGGGGGTGGAGTGCTGGTTCTTCCGGCAAGGCCGGCTGAGATGGGGGAGGCGGCTCTGCGTGAGCGACAGGTTCGGGATGAAGCAGAAGCTCGGCCTGGGGCCCGCTGCTCTTTGGCGAAGGTGGTTCGGTGTGGGACGGGGGCTGGGCTGCGGGTGCTGGGGCGAGTGACGGACCGAGCAGCGAGGAAAGATCGGCGGCCCGGCGCGCGATCTCCAGTTGGCGATGATCGTCACCCGATTGCTCGGCAGCATCGGTGGCGCGTCGCAGCCAGCGCAGCGCTTCGCGGCCGTCACCCTTCACCCACAAGGAGCGGGCTGTCTCGAGGGCGATCTCGACATCGTCGGAATCACCTGCCTGGGGCAACGGAATCAGATTCGGATCACGCTCGGTCATGGCGGCAGAACACCCTCTCTGTCCTTCGAATTACACGAACCCTGCTACTCGCAGAAGCCATTTCACTCCGCTCCGAGCAGCCGCTCGACCAGCGGATGATGGGGATTCTCCTCAGCGGCCCGAGCCAACAACTGTCGTGCCTGAAGATGATTTCCCTTCTGCGCGTGGAGTCGCGCGAGCTCGACCAGTGAGGCTAGATACTGGTCTGAGGTCAACCCCCCAAGATTCTCATTGGCCTTGGCCGTGGTCGTTACCAGTCGAAGGACGGTCATGGCGGTTGGAATCTCGTCCAGATCCACCGCCAGCAAACCCAGCTCGAAGGCGGTCAAGAGGTGGGACCTGTCAACCCGGTGTGCTTGGGCGAGCGCCTCGAACGCCTCCACCAATTCGTCTAGGCCAAGGTGCAACACTGCCAAAAGGCGAAGTGCGAAGAACAGATCGGGATCCCGCAGCAGATGTGGGTCGTGGACCACCGCATCCAGTGCTCCGATCGCCTCGTGGGTTGCACCCAGCAGCGCGAGACACTCGGCGCGACGGATCACCAGGCGGAGCGCCGGTCCCTGAACAACGATGCTGGTCAATGCCTCGAGCGCCTCCTCCGGTCGGCCGAGTTCCAGCAAGGTTGCTGTGGCCCGCTCGAGCAACGCTATCCTTCGCGCGGACTCAGGCTCCGCCTTTGCCGCCACCAGACACCCGGTCGCGAAGCCTTGCGGGTCCGTGCCCTCCGCATGGGTCAACTCGAAGCACTCGAACAGCGCTCGATCAGTGGGATCGACGGCGAGCGCGCGGACCACATACGGTTGAACCTGCGCGAGTTCCTGAGGTTCCTCACAGTTTCGCACGAGCTCGATCGCGAGCGGCGAGAGTTCCGCGTCGCTCGCTGTCGAGAGCAGATCCAACAGGGCTTCGACCAGGATCTTGCGGGGTGCGCCGCGACGAGCCAACTGCACGCGCTGCTCGTCGATCCAGCGCGGGTCAGGGCTGGTGGAGCGTCGTTCTGCGAGCAGCTCGAGTGCCAACTGTTCCTCGCCACCATGGTCAAGCAGCTCAATCACCACTCGCAGCCACCCGGGATCCAACAGGTCGAGGCCTCGGTCGAGCAGCAGGTGAGCCAGGGTGGCTGGTGCCGCATGCTCCTCGGTCTCAAGGCCGGATATGTAGCGAAGTGCTCGTTCTGTTTCACCCAATTCGAGCAGAAGCTCGAGGGTGGTCGACATCACACGTGGATCGCTGGGGTGGTGTGAGCCGAGCTCCTCTACCACCTCGAGCGCCTCCTTCCGGCGGTCGTGGCGCATGAGCACCTCCGCCCGCAGCAATCCGAGCGCCAGATCCTGGGGTTGTTCGGCGAGGCCCTGATTGACAAGTGTAGTGGCTTCGTCTAGCTCCCCTGCCGCGAGCTGAGCACGGATCAGTGCCTCGCGAACGTTCGCGTCTTGGGGATCTGCCGTGTGTGCGTCGATGAGGGCGCGCTTCGCGGCCGCCGTGTCACCAACCAGCAGCAAGACGCGAGCGAGCCGCGCGCCAAGCAGCGCGGCCTCCGTCCCCGAGCTGGCTTCGCGCAGTGCTTCCAGTACCTCTAGCAGACGCTCAGCGTTTGCCGGCAGGCTCGCCTCCAGAATCTCAGCCAGGAGAGCAAGCGCTCGGCGACTCTCAGATCCTTTGTGTGCCACCACCGAGCGGCACAGTCGAGCGGCGGCTTCGCCGTCACCGCGCCGCCGCAACAAATCGGCGAGCCTGAGGCTGAGCGCATCGGCCTGCTCCAGCTCCCCAATGTGGACAGAAGCGGCGATGCGGTGCTCGAGCAACCCCACCAGCTCGTCGGAACGGCCTTCCTCGGTCAACACCTCCATGAGCGTTCGAGCCAGGTCATCCCGGGTGGGACAGCGTTGCCACACTGCGAGCAAGCGATCGATGCCTTCTGTGTGTCGCTCCGGCTGTTCGAGCATCAGCCGTGCCGCCTCCACCTCCAATTCGAAGCCAACGTCGCTGTCGGCGAAGCGATCGCAAAGCGACAGAAGGAGTGTCAAGATGCACTCGGTGTCACCGAGGACGCGATACAACGCGACCAGGTCGTGGTGGCCGTCCCAGACCACCGCAGCGCTGGTGGACTCCTGCAGAGTGATACAGAGGCGGTCGGCGCGATCGCGCAGGCGTGCCAGCATCGACCCCGACAGGCTTCCATGGGCCATGCGTCGCGCCACGAAGGCGCTGAGCGCTCGGGACGCTTCTCCAACCTCAACGGCGGTCTCGAGGCGACGGTCGAGCACCCGCAAGAGGAGCTCATCCTGCTCGTGCTCCAAGAGGGCATTTTCGAGTGCGAGGATCTCGCGCTCATCGCCCAGAGTGGAGTCGAATGCGGAGGCGATCAGCTCGTTGGCCCCGTCCTGATCCTGCCGCGCCGCGGCGATCCGACTGAGCTCGAAATAGAGCCGAGATCGGGCTGGAACCTCTGGTTGTCCGGGGTCATGGTGGAGCGCGAGCAGCAGCAGACCACGGAAGCTCTTCTCCGCAGAATCGAGGGCTCCGAGTTCAAAGGCCAGTCGACCCTTCTGCTCGAGCAGCGAAGGATTGCCAGGATCGATGAGAACCGCGAGTTCGAATTCGGAGAGAGCCTGCTGCCTGTCGCCTCGTGTGAGTAGTACTCGTCCCAGTCGTTCGTGAACCACCCCACGTTCTCGGGGCTTCCGGTCGCCAAAGCGCGCGAGTTGCCCGAGTAGCACCGCTTCCGCGTCGTCCACCATCGCTGCTGTCAGCAGCATGTCCGAGAGTTCGAGAACGAGTGGAACGTCATCCAGCGCGGGGTCGGTCGAACTGGCGAGGATTTGGGACGCGGCATGGGGATCTTCGGCACCGAGCAGCGCCATCACCAGAGCTCGCTGATCGTGAGTGTGCTCGCGATGGATCTCAGCCAGCCGTCGATGAATCGGTGCAGGTCGTCTCGTCTCGACCAGACTGGCCTCGAGCAGCCTGACCAGCTCAGTCCAGTGGCCTTGGTGCTCGAGCGCAGCCAGCAGCTCCTGCTCCACCAGCGCGTCGGACGGATCGCGTAGGTGAAGATCAGTGAAGAGCTCAAGGCCACGTTCGGGGGCTCCCAGAGAGTCGAGGCACAGCCGTGCTAGTTGGAGTCGATCACGGTAGCTTTCGCGTCCCTCACCGAGCGCTGCGATTCGAAGCTCGAGTGCTCGAGCAAGACCGGGGTGGTCCCCCAGGCAAGTGAGTGCATCGACCAGACCATCCAACGCCTCCTGGTCGGTTGGGATCAAGCCCAACAGGTGCGACCAATTGCGCGCCGCGCGCGCTGGATCGGCCAGTGTCTGGGCAGCCAGGCGCGCGGCGCTGCGGTAGGCGGAGACTCGCTTCGGGGGTTCTGGGAACAAGGCTGCCAGTCGCTCTGCTACCGCGCAGCGATCGGCGGGGCGGTCGAGTTCGGACAGAAGTTCGTCTTGGGTGACCAGCGCCGAGAGAGTGAGCTCCGTCCAGTCACCGGCCGAGTCGGCAAGGCGTTGATAGATGTCAAGCGCGCGGGCTGGGTCATGCAAGATTTCTCGGCACCAGTAGCCTGCGTCGGTAAGTAGGGCGGCGCGACCCTCCAGCGTCTGGGTCCGGGCTGCGGCGTCCCAGAGAACATCCACATAGCGCCGTTGATTCATGGGCGCGTCAGCCAGCCGAGCGATTGCGACGCGATAGTCCGGGTTGTCGGGATCAGCGGCCAGCAGCCCGCTCATGATGTCGAAGGCGCTGCCTGGATCGACGAGACGGAGCTCGAGGGTGGCTGCTAGCTCCTCCTTGAGGGAGATGCGCCGTCGCGGATCGCCCACGAACGAGAGTAGTTCACGGAGCACCCGCACCAGTTCGGTGTGCAGCTCGTGATGGGCGAAGTGCTCGCACAAAAGGTTGCCCGCCAACTCTGCGACCGAAGGTGCCCCCTCCATGGCACGTGCCGACGGCATGACGAGGAGCCGCTCCAGGAGTTCGACTGCGGGTGGCCAATTCGCGTCGACCAAGAGACCCTTCTGCACCGCATCCCAGGCCTGACGCGGTTGATTGGCGGTGATGCAGAGCACCGCCAAACGTTGCAGGACACGCTGGAGTTCCAGTCCTTGCCAGAGATCGAGGCGTGAGGTGAGGTGAGCGATGTGGCGGTCGAGCAGGTTGTGACGCTCGTAGAGCCGTTCCAAGCTCGATTCGACCCGAGGATCCCCAGGAACCAGCTGCGAGAGCTCCTCGTAGTAGCCGATTGCCCGGAGCCCGTCTCCCGCCAAATCCTTGGCGGTGACCGCGGCCTCGGTGAGCAGTGCTACTCGGTCGGATGGCTCGGGTAACGCTGCAAGCGCAGCGTCGTAGAGCCGTAGGAGCTCACTCCACTGACCCTGTGCACCCAATCGGAGCTTCACGTGATCGAGTGCCCAGCGGCTTTGGGGTACCAGTTCGAGGACGCGCATCAACGGCGCGAGCAGCGCATCAGGATCGACAGACGCCGACTCCGCGAAGCCAAGCAAGCGTCGACCGAGCCCCTCCGCCAGTGCGCGATCTGCTGTTTGCGTGAGGACGGTGTGATAGTCCGAAACGACTTGCTCGGGACGCGCAGCTCGGAGACCAAGGGCGTCAAGCCGATCCCAAAACAGCTCCACCGCTGGATGTTGCCGAACGGCCGCTGAAGCAATATCGAGACCCATTCGCGGATCGAGTGTCCAGTGGGTGAGCAGACGCTCGAAACCGGAACGACGAAGCGCCAGTGCCTCGAAAGACTCGAGTGTGCCGTCAGTCGTTGGATCGATGCGGTGTGATGCCTGGTGGATCGACAGCACGCGTTCCACGTCTTCGGCTGTCAGGTCGCGGTCGGGAACCGTGGCCAGAAGGAGGCGGGCTGCGCTGAGGGCCAGGGAGGCATTGGGGTCGTCGAGCAGGATCTTCAGCTGGGCCTCCAACCGTGGGGAGCTGATGCCAGCTGCGGAAACCTCGGCGAGAAGCTCCATTGCCTGATCTGGTTGGCGAAGCTGGGTGAGCAGAAGGTCGGCTCGCAGCAGCTGCACTTCGGTCCGCTCGCTTGGAGCGATCACGTCCACCAATCGGCACAGCGCGTCTTCCGCACCGGCGTGATCCTCTGCCAAGGTGCATAGCCGTACCAGCTGGCGGAGGGCCAGCTCACTCTTCGGGTTGTCCGTCAGCACACGCTCGACCAGGGCGCGACTTGCCTCACTATCCCCGAAGTGGGTTTCTTCCAGCGATGCCCATTCGAGGAGCAGCTGTTCGGGGTTCGCCTCCTGCCCGATCCTCCAATCGAAGAGCCGTGCGAAGCGCTCTCGCTGCCATTCGAGATCTGGGTTCTGTCCGAGGAATTGGGTATATTCCGCGAGATCACTCGGATCGTGGGAGGATTCGAGGAGGGCTTGATACGCGTCCGCGGCCTCCGCGGAGGTGGTCGGGTGGGCAGCCAACACCCGAGCCTTGGCCCGCAACAACTCGAGCACAGGGGCTCCACTCTCCGAACTGGCGGACCACAGCACCTCATCGAGCAGGGTGCTGTATTCCAGCGCAGCGCCTGACCGAGCGGCGAGTGGCTGGAGCTCAAGGAGCAAACCCGAATATTGGGCGAGATCGGAGGGGGTCTCAATCTGGTGCAGAAGCACCGGAAAGGCGTTGGGGATCGGGCTCCAGTCGTTCACCTGCAGGCAACAGCGCACCAATCCTTCCGCGGCCTCCCGATCCTCCGCTTCTGCGCTCAGCGCCTTCTGCCAGAGGCTCCGCTCGAGATCGAGAAGTTGAGGATGAAAAGCCGCCTCGCGCGCTGCCTGCTTCCAATTGTCGACCGAGAGCGAGATCTCTCCCTGACGATCGAATAGGAACTGGGCGTACCGGTCCCGCGCCGTGACTCGCGCGCGACCCTCAGGCTGAGCGTCGACCAGGCGGACCAACGCGGCCTGCCAGAGATCGGTGTCCTCCAAGTGCTCCCCGAGTCGTGCGATTGCCTCGAGCAGGCGCAGGACGGGCCGAGTCTTGCGGCTCATCTCGGAACTCTCGGGCCCACCCTCGAGGATCTCGAGGAGCTGGGTGTAGAGTAGACAGCAAGGGCCGTCGGCGCGCTCCGTGGCCGATCGGAGCGCTGTCTCTACCAGCAGTGCAAGGTCGGCGCGCGCAGAGGGAGTGGCAAGCGCTGAATCGTTTTCGGCCAGACCTGGTAGGGTACCAGCGCGGAGGCTTTCGAAGACCCTCTCGAGATTCATCGAATCCAACCTGCCAAGAGTCGGCTGGCGGTCGCGGATGGGTGGGGGTTGGTCTTCGGGCATGGATGGAAGGCGACTGGCGGGGCGGCGAGGCGGTGGAACCGGGACTCAGGATAACAGACCCCATGCGCCGGTTGGAAGCAAGGCAGGAGGAAGAGCATGTCAAGTTGGTTGGAGGTGGTCAGCTGTGTGCGGAAACATTTCGTCTCGGTCGAATCTCTGGTTGGGGGTAGATCGAGGAACAGAGTGAGGCTCAATCACCAGCAGATTGGGCAGGGAGCGTGGCAATCCATGGGCTTGGTGGCATCCGAGGCGCATTCGACGATGAGAAGTACGGCGAGGACCAGCATTTCGTGGCATTCCAGACGCATTCAACGATGAGAAGTGCGGCAAGAACCACCGTCATCGTCCAGCGCCTGTCGGCCCTGCTCGCGGTGGCCATACCGTTGGTGAGCGGTATGAGGCTGCTTGGTGCCTCAGGAGGCTACACCGACGAGTTGACCGCCGTTCGCACCTTGCTGGTCGTGGATGCGGACGGCTCGGGCCTGGTCTCCATGCTGCTTGGCCAGGCGTGCTTGCTGGTGCCGTTCGGCTCGCTCGGCTTCCGGGTGAGCCTTCTTGCGGCTTTGGCGCTTGGCGTGCTGGGGTGGTCTGTTCACCGCCTCGCCTCCATGGTTCTGGAGGCGTATCTGCCGCGTCCGGGTTGGGTGGGGCTCTTCGCTCTGCTCTCGAGTCTCACCGTAACGAGTTCGCACCAGCTGGCAGGTTCAAGTCCCGTTGAGCCGAAGCCCTGGGTGGCCACATGCTTTTTGGTGGTGCTCGCGGAGAGTGCCATGCGGGCGCGACGGCAGAGTGGGCGCGCCGCTATCGCCCCCACCGCTCTCGCGGGGCAATGTGCACTCGCCACGGCGCTCTTGGTCGAGGATCCATCGGTCAGTCTGCTGGGATGGCTCTTGATCGCGCCTCAGATTGTGGGTGAAATACGATCGCGTCGCACCCTCGCGGCGGCTGGAAGCGGGGTGTTGCTGGTGGGGCTGCCTGCCCTATCGTTGATGCAGAAGACCTCCGCGGAGGCATTGGGTCCGGCTCGGGGTCTCGGGGCCTGGTTCGCCGGCTGGTGGCACGGCACAAGTCCCGGCGAGGGGCTCGAAGGCCTGGTCCGGGAGCTGGGACCTGTGCTTGGCGTGGGCCTGTTGATTGGGAGCGCCGCCTCCCTCGTTCCGCGTCGAGGGCGGTGGATGGGCCTCCAGCTGCTCGCCATCGTCTTCGTTGCCATGCTGCTCTGGAACCCGCGGCGGGCTGCATCCGAGGTGACAGCGGAGCGACTGATGGCGTTGGTGGCAAGTGTGGTCTTGTTCGCAATCGGGGTCTTTTACCTCACCGAGCGGCTGACCGCCGCGATGCCGAGGCTCACCGAACTCGCGCTGGGGCTTTCGGCGGCGGCGCTCACGCTCACCCTGGCCACCCGCGCTGACCCGGCCAATCCTTCTCAGGAAGGCCCGAGAGGGATCGCCCGGGCAGTCTTCGTGGAAGAGTCGCTGGTTAGGCTCCCACCGGCCGCGCTGGTGTTGGTCGAAACCCGAGCGTCCCACTTGGCGATGCTCACCGCCCGTTATCTCTCCGGGGTCCGCCCCGATCTGCTCACCGTGCCGCTCTACTTTGCCCACAGTGACCGGTTTTCCGCTGAACTGCTCCACAACGAGCCCATGATCCTGCCGTTGATCCGCGATCTCTCGGTGAACGGCAGACCGAGTGAATTCGCGCTCTCACAGCTCGCAGACCGTCGCGGGGTCTTCGTTGAGCTGACGTCTGCGATCGACGCACCGCTTCGCGAGCACATCCTGCCCCGGGGGCTGTGGGGGGAGGTGATGGCGCATGCTGTCGCCCGTTCGGATCGCGGGTTGGCGGTGCAAGCGAGTCGGAGCAGCCTGGCGCGGATTCTGCGTGTGCTTGGCGGCGAGCAGCACGAAGACCTTGAGCTTACCCGGATGGTGGCCCACCGGGTGAAGGAACAGATCCTGTTTCTGCTCGCCTTCGGAGATCGGGGTCCGGTCCCGGAGTTGCTCGAGCAATACCGCGCGTTGATGCCGACCGATCCCTGGCCCACCTTGGTCACCCGGGCGATGGAAGACAAACCGCGTGGCGCGGTCCGTATCGAGGGTTCATGAAGGGTCACCGTGACTGAGCCAAGCTAGGGTATAACGGCCGTATGCCCCCCTTGCGCCCCCGGCCCCTGGCATCGTCCTCCAAGGATGGTGTCGATGCCTTGCTCAGCCAAACGCGGCTCCTTCAGCACGAGCAACGGGCGCTCCGTGACGTCTGGTTCTCGCGGCTGGAGCTGGATGGCAAAGATGAGGTGCTGTTCGAACTCGAGGTCTTGCTGAAGGCCACCGCCTGCTTCGCCAACCCTCGCAACCATCCTGGTCCCCAGAAACGGACGCCAGTGGTGGCTCAGGATTTTCGTCACGCTACGGCCTTGTTTCGGGATGGAATGCTGCGAGCCGTAGCGCTGGCGCGGCAGCTTCTCGGTTCTCGCGATCAGGCCTTCGTGTTCCACCGGTACCTGGAGACGGTTCTTCCGGAGGACTCCGCACGCACACGATTGTTGCACGAAGGCACGCAGCAGGACACCCCCGAAGAAAGCCTAGTCGTACTGCGTCACGAGCTCACCAGCATCCTTGAAGTGCTGGAGGGTACGCTCCGAGCACCGCGTATCCCGTATCGCACCTTCTATGCGATGCTTAGCCTGGTGCAGCGGGAGGTTGGTCGCAACGCCTTCTTCAACCCGCTCACTGCTCTGGAGTTTCGCCCTGAATTCGATCGGATCAAGTCCAGCCAGGTGCTCGATCTGATTCGGAGCGTGAGTGGTGAGGACGCGCATCGCCTGGTTGCCCTCACATTTTTATCTCTCTTTCGTATGCTGCGGTACGTCCAACTCCTGGACGAGTTGAGTCAAGAGAGCGGGCGACGTCAGCGACGTGTGTTGGGTCGCTCTACTCTGGTGTTGAGTGTGCTTCGCTCGGACGCACGGGCGCTGTCCGACTATCTGAGGAGGCAGGCCGGCACCTCTCTGGGAGCGAGCTACGAGCGCACCCTGCTCGACACACGCGCCGAAGAGTTGCGTGATCGCCGTGACGCCTACCGGGCCTCAGGACACCGACTGATTGGGATCCGGAGCGCCCTGGAAGGTATCGCTGGCAACCTCCGTCTAGAGATGCGTCGCGTGTTCTGCTACGAGCTTCCGGTCCTCGAAGAGCTGACCAACGAGGTGGATATCCGTCCGATCCTGCAGGGCGCGGTGGGTTGTCTCCGGCCGGCGCTCAAGAACGCGGTTCTGTTCTTCGGCAAGGCGCTGGGCGTGAGCCTCGAGGAGCAAGGCGTATTCGACGACGCGGCGGCGCGGCGCGAGATGAGCGAGAGATTGCGGCGAGATGTTTGGATGTTCGCGCAAATAGTCCGAGCGTTCGCCACCAAGGCTGAGCACTCGAACCCCGAGGATCGGTGGACCGCGGTGGCCAGCTTCCAGTTCGTTCGGGAGTTTTTGGCCTATTTTCGCGCCATGGGCTACCCGTTGCTCCGTTCCTCGGACTACCCGCGGTTCGACGCCTTCATGAGCGCCATCGAGCATCTCGAGGACTCGGAGCTCCACAGCGAGGACACGCTCCGCAATGCCATCCTCGAGTGCGGCGCGTTCCACGAATATCTGCTCGCGCTGCTCGACGAGATCTCGAAGCGCGACGTCTTGACCCAGGTTACGTTCGATCGCCGCGCAGCCGCCTCGGCGCTCCGGCTCTATCTCGGGGAGTGAACGCTCGGCGGGCGCTCGCGCTCTGGGCGCACACGAAAAGAGCACGCGGTGGGGCATCCCAACCACGTGCTCTTGGCGCCGAGCCCCGAAGCCCCCTGAGGGACCGGGGAAGACCTGCTCACACTGGGCAGGCCCTTCTCGGACTCGGACGGAGAGAACCTTCAGCGGGTGGAGTCGAATTCAAAGACGCTCCGCCCAGGTGCTCTCCTGGTATGTCGGCCTGTCGATGGTCGACCGGCCGACTCCCGCGACTCAGGCGGCCTTCTTGGCGCGCTTCACGCGACGCTTCGCAACCTTCTTCGCCTTGGGGGCGGCTGGTGCAGCTTTCGCGACCTTCTTTGCAACCTTCTTCGCAGCCTTCTTGGCGCGCTTCACGGTGCGCTTCTTGGCGACTTTCGGGGCCTTCTTCGCGGGTGCCTTGCGGGCGGTCTTGGTCTTGCTCTTCTTTGCGGCCATTGTTTGCCTCCCTGGACTCCTCGGAACGGATTGGCCGTTACCGAGAGTATGTTGCAAGACGTATATTGCCACCTATGGTGTGCTGTCAATGAAAAAAATGCATTGCAATTCTTCGTTCTGCACCAAAGGTGCGGAAAACGATCCGCAGAGCCTTCATACCGCACAGAATCTCAGTGGCTCCCGTTTGGCCTAAGTAAGCGAAATGTGTTCAGTATTCTGAAATGGAACGACACCGCTCCGCCAGGACCGGCCTTGGAGTTTGCTTCTCGGTTGCCGACCGAAAAATCGACATGCCCCTGGTCCAGAGGCGCTTGCTGACCCTCGCATTCGTCATCACTGCGCTGTGCCGAACGCAAGGCGCTGGGCAGGGGTGGTTGACGACGGGCACGCGAAGCGATACCGCGAGGCTCCCCTAAAGCCTGAGGAATCCTCCGATGAGATCTGCCCGCCTTCGTTCGTCGACCGTTGTCGCTGCGTTGCTCTGCCTTCCGTTGGCCGCTGGCTGCGGTTACTCGCAGGAAGAGTGGGATCAGAAGACCCGCGAGGGCGAGGGTGCTCGCACCAACCTCGAGCACGCGAGGCGGTCGCTCGAGAAATGTGAGCGCGACAGCGCGGACGTTGCTCATGAGCTTGATTCGGTCAAGAAGCGCCTGCTCGAGCAGGGGGTCGATCTGGATCGGCTGGAGTCCAGCGCACCGGAACAGAAGCGCGCCTTCGAGGAGTATTCAGCGAGAAAACGGCAGTTGGAAGAGTTATCAGGCCAGCTGCGCGCCCTTCACTCTCGTTTGGGTGAGCTGGGTGAGCCGGAGGTTCGCCTCGAGCTGCGAGAAAACCGCGTGCGGCTGGTGCTGCCAGCGGACCGACTCTTCGAGCCCAGTGCCGTGACTCTGCGCGCCGACGGACGGAGCTTGTTGGCTCGAGTTGCGGCGGCGCTCGGCAGCGAACCGAAACTGCTTCTTCGGCCGCTCGAGGTCCGTGTTCACGCTGACCCAGTTTCGACCCCGCTCCGTGGCAACCAGGATGTCTGGGCGCTGTCCCTCGGTCGGAGCCGGAGCGTGGTGGCGGCGCTGCTCGATTCGAAGGAACGGGGTGGTGGTGGTCTCGATGCTGCTCGGGTGAGCGCGGCTGGTGCCATCAGCAGCGAGTCTGCCGTGGTCCACGAAAATGAGCAGAATCGCCCCAAGAATGGCGGGATCGAGCTCTTGTTGGGGCCACTGCCGGAGGAGGCACTCGATCTCTCCACGTTGCGGCTGTGAGCCATGGTGCGGCACATGTCGTAGTCGACCTCGGCACCAACAGCGTGGTGCTGTTGGTGGCGAAACGAGCTGGCTTGGGGTGGCAAGTGCTCGCCGAGACCGCCGAGGTGACAGGCCTTGGGCGCGGGATAGGGGTGCAACGCACACTTGACCCAGTTGCTTGTGTGGAGACTTTGGTCGTGCTCGAGCGCTTCGCTCGGCTCTGCGAGCCTTTCGCTCCCGAACGAGTGGAGGTGGTGGGGACCAGCGTGCTGCGCGAGATGGTCGATGGGAGCGGGTTCTGCGAGGGCGTGCGTGAGCTATTTGGTGTTGCCCCACGCATTCTTTCGCCAGTTGAGGAGGGAGAGCTGGGTTTCCTGGGTGGGGTGATGGGGCTCAATCTCGAGGGAACTATCCTGCTCGTGGATCTTGGGGGAGGGAGCACGGAGCTGGTGGTGGGGGCCGTAGAGGCTGGGACCGTACGAGTGATTCGCGTCGAGAGCGTGCCTCTCGGTTGTTTGCGAAACCAGCTTTTCAAGGGAAGTCCACGCGCGGACCGGGAGGCCCTGGGCGCTGCGATGCGCGTTCACATCGAAACGCTCGGCGTGCTGCCCAGCATCGATCATGTGGTTGGCGTGGGTGGTAGCATCACCACCTTGGCCGCATTGCAGGCTCGAATACCGTTCGATGTGGTGGCGCTGCACGGCACAGTGCTAAGTTGCGATGCACTGGATGAGCTCCTGGTTCTGCTTGACTCCGACCGCCGCTTGGCTTTGGCAGAGCTCGTTGATCCGAAGCGGCTGCCGCGCCTGCCGAGTGGAGCGGTGCTGCTGAAGCAGGTGCTCGAGGCAACCGGTTCATCAAAGCTCGTGGTCTCGACGCGGGGCCTTCGCTTCGGTGTGCTTTTGCGGGGCTGCATGTGACGAGTGTTGCGAAGAAGCTCACAGCCTGAGCGCCTCACCGGGGTCGAACTGGGGCTTCTGAACGGATGGGAGTCTTCTGTGGGAGACTGGGCCCCGGCCGGGGGGAAGAGAGAATCGGAGCAAAATAGTTGACAGGGAGCAGTTCTCTGAGTAGAGTTTCACGCCTGGCGACCTCTAACCTAAAGCGGACGCTGTGTTGCTCGCGACTATGCTCGAGGCGCAATCGTGAGACTAGTTGGAATGAATCCTCGGGTCCAGTGGTTGGACACCGGATTGCGGATCGCGAGTCCTGCTCGTTCCTAGGTCGCTCGGTTTCTAGGTGACCGAGCGTCGGCAGTGCTCTGCGGTCGGTCGCGGGTGTGAGAAGGAGAGAAGAATGCAGCCAACTCAGGAAGTTGAGTTCAAGGTCGGCGACAAAGCGGTGTATCCGGCGCAGGGGGTCGCCGAGGTGATCAGCATCGATGAGAAGGAGATTGCCGGCTCGCGACAGCGCTTCTACGTGCTTCGAATTCTCGATACCGACCGCAAGATTATGGTGCCCGTTTCGAACGCCAACGCGGTGGGCCTCCGTCAGGTGATAAGTGAGCAGGAGATTCGGGAGATCTTTGACATCCTGCAGGAGCGCACCATCGGTTTTGACACGCAGACCTGGAACCGCCGTTACCGCGGGTTCATGGACAAAATCAAGACTGGCTCAATCTACGACGTGGCAGAGGTGCTGCGGGATCTCTATCGGTTGAAGGCGAATAAGCAGCTGTCCTTCGGGGAGCGCCGTATGCTGGACACCGCGCGTTCTCTGATCGTGAAGGAGATTGCGATCGCGCGTGGTCAAACCGAGGAAGCAGTGAAAAACGAGATCGAGTCGATCTTCTTCGCCAACTGAGCAAGCCAGTTGCTGCTGGTACTTGTGGAGAGCAAAGGGCACCGTGACCAAGGTGCCCTTTGCTGCATGGTCGAGGCCGTGCACCATGGGCCTCCTCTTCACCGCTATTCTTCGTGCACCAGCTCCCGCCGCTTCTGGATCGGGGCGAGCTGTGGAAGCTCGAGGGCGACCCTCCAGCCACGCTCCTCGCGCACGCACAGGATGTCCCGTGACTCGCTGGTCGCCGTGTCCGAGAATACGCGAACCGTGGCTCGATCGCCCTGTTCTGTCACGCTGTAGCGTTGGGGCTGGAACCGCAGCGAGAAGTGGGTCGGGGCGATCATCTCTTCCGGGGCCACCTTGCGTCCGGCCAGAGCACTGGCTCGAGCGGCACGTTCGGTTAGGTTACGCTGAGCTGGCGCCCAAAGAAGCTCGAACGCTGCACGGGCCGGCGCAGGTTCTCCGTGAACGCCCTGCATTCGGGTGATGAACTCCCGCACCACATGCTCAGGGCTATCCTCGGTGAGCCGCCCTTCGCAGCTGATGGAGCACAGGCACAGCCAGAGCGCTCCGAGCAGCGGCGATCGGAGCATCATGATCGCGGCGGGCACCCGAGACCCATCACTGATCTGACGGTCCCGAGGGTCTGCTCGGCGAGCAGCCGTGCCTCGGCTGCGCTCCGCTCGAGTACCTCGATCACCCGCCCGCGCTGTGCGCGCAGCTCACGGGCGCGCTCGCGGATCGGTCCAATCTCAACCAACAAATTGTCGGTGAGTTGCTTTTTGCATTCTCCACACCCGAGCGAGCCGGCACGGCAGGCGGTGGCCAGACTCTCGGTGATGGAGGGAGCGGTGACCGCTTGGTGAAGGGTGAACACATTGCAGAGTTCGGGCCGTCCGGGATCGCCCAACCGGAGCTTTTGCTCATCGGTGAACGCGCTCTTAAGTTTCTTCTCGATGGACTTTGGCTCTTCGAACAGGCCGATGGCGTTGCCACGGCTCTTGCTCATCTTGGTCTTCCCGTCCAGCCCCATGATCCGCGGAGTCTCCGAGAGAATGGGCTTCGGCTCCTGGAACACATCACCAAAACGTGCGTTGTAGCGGCGAGCGATCTCCCGAGCCAGCTCTAGGTGCTGAATCTGATCGTTGCCGACCGGAACATGGGTGGCGCGATAGGCGAGGATGTCAGCGGCCATCAGGATCGGATAGGTGAAGAGACCCGCATTGACGTTCTGCTTGTGTTCGTCACTCTTCTCCTTGAACTGAGTCATGCGCTGCAGATCCCCGAAGGGCGTAACGGTTCCAAGGTACCAGGCCAGCTCTGCTTGCTGAGGCACGTCGCTTTGCACGAAGATCAGGTGTCGTTCTGGATCGATCCCAGCAGCAAGGTAGGTGAGCGCCGTGTCGAAGATCCGCGCTGGCATCTCCTTGGGCGTATAGTCGATGGTGATGGCGTGGGCATCGACGATGCAGAACAGTGCCGGCTCGGTGCTTTTCTGGGCGAGCGAGACCCATTGTCGCAGTGCCCCGAAGTAGTTGCCGACATGGAGCTCACCGGTGGGTTGCATTCCTGAGAAGATGCGTGTCTTCGACATGCGGAGCTTGTCGGTACCGTGCGGGCGGCCCAAAGGCAAGCCTTCGCCGAGGGATGGTCACGGGGCCGGTGACGCACCGCATGCCGGAGGCAGCCGGAGAATCGCGACCATAACTTGGCCGAGGAACACCTGCGCTCGGTACCATTTCCATCCCATGGGAAATCCCGGCCGAATCAGCCTTGCTTGGACAGGACGCCGAACGGATTTTCAGGTTCGCGATGACATCGTGATACCAGCGTCATCAGCCTCCGATCGCGCCCAACTGATACTTGGAGACAACCTGGAGGCTCTCTCCGCTCTCACCCGTGCTGACATGGGGCCGGCGAGCCTGGTCTACCTTGATCCGCCGTTTTTTACTCAGCGCAAGCATAACCAGGTGGTTAGGGTGCGAGGCCTGGCTGGGGTGGTCAGGCGTGAGGAACGACTTGGCTTCGACGATCGGTGGTCGGATCTTGGTGCCTATTTGAACGAACTCTGGCCGCGTCTGGTGCTGGCGCACCAGCTTCTCTCTCGGGACGGTTGTCTGATCCTGCATGTTGATCCGAAGACCAGCCACTACGCCAAAATTCTCCTCGACGAGCTGTTCGGACCCGAGTGCTTCGCAAGTGAGATCGTGTGGCGCTACCGTCGGTGGCCGTCCAAGACCCGGAATTTCCAGCGTGTGCACGATGTCTTGCTGCGTTACGTCAAGGACAAGAGCAAAGTGCCCAAGTTTCACCAGCTGTACGAGCCCCTTGCCCCATCCACGCGGGCCACTTGGGGAACAGGACGTCAAGTCGCCGTGGTTGGAGCTGAAGGGCGCCGGGTGCGTTCGAAGAGCACCGACCAGCCCTCACTCGGTACGCCGCTCGGAGACGTCTGGGAGATTGGCATCGTGGCTCCGGTGGCGCGTGAGCGCACTGGGTACCCCACGCAGAAGCCCGAGGCGCTCCTTTCGCGGCTGATCGAGGCGTGTACTGACCCAGGCGATCTGGTGATTGACCCCTATGTTGGCAGCGGCACCAGCCTGGTGGCAGCTATCCGGCTGGGGAGACGTGCCATTGGCATTGACCAGAACCGGGAGGCAATCCAGCTCTCGGAACAACGCTTGCGCACCCTCGAGTGTTGTCCGAGCGTGGTGTGTTTGGCGGAGTCGGTAGCGCCCCCCTTCGAGAGTCGGGTGGAACGCGAACCGAAACGGCGCCGGCAGCTGGTGGCCTGAGCCAGTGGGGGAGCTGAGCCGACGGGGAGTTCCGGTTGCACAGGCATGCGAAGCTGGTCTTGCATTTGGGCGGAGGCACGGCATAAGAGCCAGACGATGAGGCCGGCTCCCTCGCTCGTCCTGCTTGTTTCGGCGGTCGCGCTCCTTTTGGTTCCGGGTGCCGGCCGTGGTCAGGGAAACCAGGTAGCCTGGCTCGAGGTTGGCTCGCGGCGGCTCTCGGGCGCCAACGTACTTGCACGCTGGTCGGCTCTCAACGTTCGAGAACGGGAGCACTATGGAGCTCGTCCCTCGGAACAGTTGCGGCGCTACGTAAAAGAGGAGCTTGTCCTCGAGCTGTTGCTGGCCGAAACCGCACGCGTGCAAGGGCTGGAGAGCGACGCCGACTATCGGCGGCACAAGCAGGCGATCTTGGCCGAGGTCTTGGCGGAGCGATTGCGGCGCGCCGAGGAGGCGCGGGGTGTCACGGGCGCCGAGGCAGATAGCTTCTTCGAACACAATCGGGCTCTGTTCGAGAAACCGGAGCGGCTCAGGATCGCAAGGATCTTGGTAGCTGATCGTGCCCAGGCTGAGGCGGTGATCGAGAAAGCGCGACAACTCCCCTCGAGCGAGGCCTGGCAGATTCTGTGCCGAGAGCAGTCCTTGGATTCGACCAGTCGCGAACGTGGCGGTGATCTTGGCTTCGTCGCCGAAGACGGTGGTGTGGAGGGTGGGTTGGATCGGGTTGATCCATCGCTTTTTCTGGCAGCTCGCGCGGTGAAGGATGGAGCGCTGGTGGAGCACCCGGTAGCTGAAGGAGAACGATTCGCGGTGGTGTGGCGGCGTGGTTCAAGCGCGCCGATCACCTCATCCGCGGCGCAAGAACGTGAGCGCATCAACGGGTTCTTGATTGAGCAGCGCACGCGCAGAAAACTGGCGCGGTTGCTCGCTGAGCTACGACAGCGCGCGAGGGTAACGGTCGATTCTCGACCACTTGCCACCCTCAAAGTATCGTCGCCAGATTAGGGCCGTGCCGAACCGGGCGGTGAACGGGAGGGTTCTTTCGGGAGGCTGGGCAGGGACCATCCGAGCTGGTGCAGGATCCGCTGGAGGATCCGCTCCTCTTCTTCTGCTTTCAGCGTCAGCGCGAGCACCTTCGACAGCTCAGCCTGGCTAGCAGCGCGTGCGGCTCGCTCTTGGTGTTCGAGGACCAAGAGCAAGTGCGGATGGGCGAGTACTACCTCCTTCGGTACGATCATCTCCTTCGCTGCGGCGAGTCGTGCCTCGGCCAGCGCGTGCACCATTTTGGCGAGCTCGCGATCGTGAGGTCTCTCGCGCAAGAACGCGCCCGCTTGTCGAGACTCGCTGACCAGCAGCGCTGCGCGATCGAGGTAGCTGCCCGCCCAGGCGACGCTGCTGACCAGACACGCCGCAAGCAGCAGCAGCAGCCGGAGCTTCAACATGGATTGTCTCCTCTTTCGGCTTCGAGCTCGACTTTGCCCAGTTGGGCCACAAGATCCGGATCGCCGAGCACCTGCTCGGCCGCAGCCCGCTCGGCTTGACGCTTCGACCGACCGCGACCAACCGCGAGCGACTGAGCGCCAACGGACACGCGTACCTCGAACCACTTGTCGTGGGCCGGTCCCCCGCTTGCTACCACCTCATAACTTGGAAGACCCAAACTCCGGCTCTGGAAGAGTTCCTGGAGGTCGCTCTTGGGATCGCGCGTGGTGAGCCCAAGATTGCGCCACTCCTCGAGGACCGGTCGGGCCAGCTCATGGCAAGCGCGCCGCGCCAGGTCCAGACCTCCATCCAAGAACGCAGCGGCGATGCAGGCCTCGACCGCGTCTGCGACCACATTGTCGCTCTCTGCCAATCCACCCTGCGAAGCTCCACGCCCAAGCCTAATCTCCGACGCAATCCCCGCCTGTCGCCCCCACTCGGCCAGGTGCTCGGACCGGATGATCCGAGCTCGCAGGCGGGTCAGAGTGCCCTCGTCGGCCTCGGGGAACTCACCATACAGAAGCTCGGAGATGCACAGGCCGAGCACCGCATCCCCCAGAAACTCCAGCCGCTGGTTGTCCAGCGTGGTCTGTTTCTCGTTTGAGAAGCTGGGGTGAGTGAGCGCCATCACCAGTTGGGGGGAGGCAGGATCGAGGGACAGCAGGCTGGCAGTGTGCGCGGTCATGCGATGCTGTCAGCATAGCTGCTTCCCGAGAGGCGGGGTATGATGGACGAAAGTGAAAGGCTATCTTGCCTGCCCCTTCTGCCGTGAGCTTCATCTCCCGTCGGAACGGCTGGCTCGTTGTTCTGATTGCGGTGTGGAGCTGGTGCCGCTCGAGACACTTGGTCCGAGCGCCGAGCAGCTGCTTGCCCGGCAGCTAGAGCTGGAGGCGGTGCCAACCGACCTTCGGCTCCGCTCGTTCTACGACGGAGGTGCTCAGCGAGGGGTGCTGGCTGTGGTGGCAGTGGTTGGTCTGGTTGGGTTTTTCCAACCGTGGGTAACTATCCTGCGACCGGACGCGGCTCAACTGAGCGGTTTCGAGCTGGCTGCTGGGCGCGTGGGCTGGTTGTGGGCTGGTGCTTGTGCATGGCTGGTGTTGTTGGCTCTGGTTCTCACCCGCCGAACCCTGCGTGCCATGCGAGGGGTGCGTGTCATTGCGGCCCTGCTCGCCTCCCTCACCGCGTGGGAAATCGCTTTTTTGGTTGTGTCGGCGCAGTCGGGCACGGGTCTCGTGACCACCGAACTCCGTTTCGAGCTCTGGCTGTGGTTGAGCGCAGCAGCGAGCCTGGTCGGTGTGGTCTCGGGGATGATTTTTGGACGTGAGTGGGCTGGCAAGGCACCACCACCAGACGAGGCCTCCTTGGCCACGCCAGCCCCTCGGCTCAAACAACCTGGCGAATGGCTGCACTGACCCGACTAACACCTACCGGTCGCAGCTCAGAACAGATCAGAAAACCACACCCAAATCGACCGCAACTGCCCATTGACGTGGCATCCCTGCCAGCATCTGCTCGTCGAGCGGGTCATTTTGCGCTGCCTCCGGCAAGAGAAGATCGACCATGTACTGGACGCCCAACGACAGGTACTCATGCCGAACAGTGGTACCAATGAGCAAGCGGTCGCGCTCGAGTCGTGCTTTGCCAAACGAGCGGTTGTTGTCGAAATCCGCCCCTGAATAGGGGTTACTGGGATCGCAATCGGGATAACCGTCGTAGTCATCCGCAGAGGTCTCCCCGTCACTATTATCCGTATACTGACCTGGAAGACGTAAGCCGGGCGCGTTGCACAGCGTCTCTTCATCGGTGGCAGGGGTGAGATCGACCACGTTGGAATCGGCGAAGATCCACAGGTGTTGGAAACCCAGCCAAGGTGTGACCACCACCGCGTCGGACACCGGGATGCGCTTTGAGATCTGAGTGTCCAGGCTGGCGATGGTGAGCTGGAACTGATTGGTACCGGTGATGGTCCGCACTCCAGCCCCTGCCGCCAGATCGGGGATCACACCCAGCGCTCCGGTGCGAAAGCCCTCGAGCAGGCTCAACCGCACGTCAGCACCCATGGACCAGAGAGAAGTCTTCGGCATGAAGCCGGTCTGGCCGGTGAGCTCAAAGCCATACCCGAAGCTCTTTCTCAGCTTGATCGAGTACAAGGAAAGCACGCTCTGGGGAGTGTCGTTGCGGACACTGGCCTGGCCTGTGCTTGGATCGTCAACTCCTTGGGTGCCGAGTTGCCAGTAGTCTTGGTCCGAATCAATGCTGGTGTAGAGCGCCTCGATCGCAAGGTGAAAGCCTCCTACACCGGTGGTGCTGGCTGGATGCATCGCGGTGGGGGCGAAGGCGAAGGCGTATTGGGACACCAGGCGTCTGAAGGCGGCTTCATCCGGTTGGCATGGTACATAATCGCTCCCATCCGCAGGGAGACGGATCTGCCCGTTCGGTTCTCGACAGTTCGAGGGAATAACCAGCCTCTCGATCGCAGGATCCATCGAATCAGCGAAGGCGGGGAGGCTGCAGAGCGAAGCTGCAAGCAGAAACAGTGGTTTGGCGAGCGAAGGCCTCATACGCGACGGATCATCTCCGCCCGGCCGAGGCTAGGCGGGTGCGATGATGACGTCAAGGATTGTTGACCCGGTGGGCCGAATGCCTTCCTTGCTGCCCGTATCATGTCGTGATGGTGATGAGGGTTGGTGCTTCCAATCCGGCGGGCCGAATTGCTCTCTCCCCCACCCTTTGCCCAAAACTCCTTCGAAGGGTGGGCATTGCTGGAGGCCAAGGAGCACAGCCTGAGCTGGTGTGCGGAAGCACAGAACTTGAAGTAGCCAACTCGGCCCACAGCGGACAGTGGGGTGGCGCACCGTTCTTTGGCATCACCTCCACCACACCAGATCGAGTCTGCCTCAGGCTCCTTCAGCGTTCTGTCCGCCGGTAGGCGGTCGCCAGTGCATCCGCGTACTCGTTCCAGCGAAAGCCATTGTGGGCGGCGATCCATTCCAGCTTGAGGTTCGGTGTGGTTTTGAGCTTCTGGTAGATCTCCTGCACGAGATCCAGGTTCTTGATCGGGCCCTCTTTGCGCTTCCATCCTCGAGCCTCCCAGCCTTTGGCCCAGCGGGTGAAAGTGTTGATGCAGAGCATGCTGTCCGAGTACACGACCATGGGCTTGGCGGGTGGCACCAGCGCGATCCCTGCGAGCAACGCCATCAGCTCCATTCGGTTGTTGGTGGTCATTGGCTCGTGTCCGCAGCGTTCGGCGAGGAGCTGATTCTCTTCGACGTACACCACACCCCATCCGCCAGGACCAGGATTGGGGTTGGCCGCTCCGTCGGTGAAAACGCCTGTTTTTGGCCCGTCCTGATACAAACGGAGGACCTCCGCGACGGGCAGATCTTGCTCCAAAGTGCGGGATTTGCCTGAAGCTCGGGGGTGGGTAGCAGATCTTGACCCACTGACTTGCGGCGATTTGGCTTCGAGGGTATGGCCGGACCGCCCGTGTCCGCGACCACCTTTCCCGAACGAGTCTCCCCCTTCGGCCCGACACGACCGGCAGACACGTGGGGTCCAGTTCGGGTACTTGGTGAGCGCCGCGTCCGGAACGGAAAAGGTCTTTTGGCATTTCTGGCAAATGAAGTCCGGCATCTGGGCCGCTGAGAGTATCAGATGTTGGGATGGTTGCCCTTTGTGTCGTAGCTTCCCATGATCGATCAACGCCTCCGTGCGCCAGCCATCAGAAGACCCTTCTTCGTCATCTTGGTCGAGCCCGAGATCCCTCCTAATACAGGGAATATTGCTCGCTTGTGCGCCGGAACCGGATGCCCGTTGCACCTGGTCGGTAAGCTCGGGTTTCGGATCGACGAGCACGCTGTGCGGCGTGCCGGCCTCGATTATTGGCATCTGGTCGAGGTCAAACACCACCCGGATCTGCCGGCTTGCCTGGGAGCGCTCGACCTCGAGTCGGGTTTGGCCGACGGAAGTGGGCGCACCTTCTACCTGAGCGCCCATGCTGAGCGCAGCATTTTTGACGTTCACTTCCAACTTGGGGACCGTTTCGTGTTTGGGCGTGAGAGCGTTGGACTCGATCGCGAGCTACTTGACGCCCATCCGACGCAGGTGGTGGGGATCCCCACCCTCGGCCCGATCAGGTCCCTGAATCTGGCGAACGCTGTCGCGGTAGTCTTGTATGAGGCCCTGCGCCAGACGGATCGGCTCCGTGTGCGTGGCAGGGAGGTGATCTGAACGAGCGCTCCTTCAGACTCAGCGTTTGAACAGCTTGCCGAGAATGCCGGGGCTGGCTTCGGGTGGACGCGGCCCGGCCTGTTGAGATTGTCGAGGTGCCGGGTGACTCCTCGAATGTCCGCCTGCAGGTGGCTTAGCGGCGGTGGTGGGTGGCACCACCGCTGCTCGGCGCATCTCATAGAGCCGGATCTCTCGCTGCGCGTCAGTATGATAGGGGTTCTGTTCGACGATGTAGCGACAGTCGACAATGGCCTCGTCCAGTTTGCCGAGGCGGCGCAGCACTTGAACCCGGTAGAAGCGGTTCTTCTCGCTCTTCGGATTCTGCTCGACGGCTTGGTTCAGCATGCGGAGGACGTCGGGTAGGCGCTCCGCGCCCTCCGTTCGGCAGGCAACGATCCAAGCGGCGAGGGCCAGGTAGTCTGGCTGACCGGGATCGTCCTCGAGAGCTCGGTTGACTTCGAGCTCGGCTGCGGGCCACATCCGTTTCTTCACGAGGATTTCTGCCTTCTGGAAGGCCTCGAAGGCGCGAAGCACACGGCGAACGCTTTCCTCCTCGTTGACCGAGGTCGCCGACTTGGTCTCGTCGTATTCGCGCCGGCGCTCAGGGGTGCTGAGCACCTGATAGGCCTCGGTCATCCGCGCGAACACGGTGGTTGCCAAGTTGCGGATCTCTTTGAGATCGGACGGCAATCGATCAGGGTGGTAGAGCTTGGCGAGCTGGAAGTAGGCCACTTGAATCGAGGCAGGGGGAGCATCCTTGGTGACTCCGAGCACGCCATAGTGATCGAGTCCCTCAATCTTCGTGGCTAACGCCTTCAGTTCCGCTGCGCGCCGCTCCATGTCTGGCGAAGTGGCCGGAGGGTTCGGTTTGACTGGGTCGACAGGGGTTCCGGCGCTGGCCGCCTCGGCGGCTTTGGGGAGAGTG
This sequence comes from uncultured Polyangiaceae bacterium, assembly GCA_964396375.1. GTDB lineage: Bacteria > Myxococcota_A > Polyangia > Polyangiales > Polyangiaceae > FEN-1139. The sequence continues at coordinate 55,956 of CAYNEY010000025.1, forward strand.
GGGCTCTTGGGGACGGCCTGGCCGTCGATCGGAGCCGACAGAGCAGTCGTTGGAGCATCAACGGTCGCCACCGGGGGCACCATAGCCTTGGGGGTCGCAGAGTGTTCACTTGGGAGAGGTCGTGCTGGTGCGGCGTGATGAACGCCATCACGCCCTTGCTCGTTGGTGACGCTCGGTGAGGGGGCTCGAGCTGGCGTGATGCCTGCGCCAGGTGCTGGTTCGGCGCCGGTTCCGCGGCTGCCCAGGGCTACCGGGTGAGCGGCACCCTTTGCTGCGGGCTTGGGCTCGAGAAAATCCTCATCGATGCTGCGCGAGAAGCCGAGCCCGAGGGGTGGACCGGCTTGGGATTCCAAGTGGCGTGTGATGATGAGCACATACAGCAGCCGGGCGAGTACGTTTGGCCGGATCAGCTCGAGTTCACGGAGCTCTGCGGGGCGCTGGGGCCGGGCGCGCAGCACATCGACCACGGCTCGTTCGGCCTCGTCCAGGCCGAAACGCTCGGGTTGTGCCTGTGGGTGGAGACGCAGCACCAGTGTTTCGAGCCGTGAGGCCACCGGTTCGATCAGACCGTCTGGGGCGTGCTTGGTGAGGTGATAGAGCACGACCAGGGGAGCGACCGGTACCGGTGCTCCAGCTTGGGACGCGAGGAAATCCACCTTGTCGTAGAATCCAAAAATCGTCTCAGGTGCGAGCTCAGAAGTCCAATCCAGCTTGCGGAGCAACTGAGAACGCAGGGCTCGATCGACCGTGTCCCGTGACAAAAGGCCCTGTTCGACCAAGACCAGGCCGTGGAGCTGTTGGCGACGCGCAGCATCTGCATAGGTATGCTCGGCTACGTCGGGAGTGAGCCATCCCCACTCCACCAGCAACTCGGAAAGCCTCGTTCCCTGCGCTGGGAGACGGGCCTTCACCACCGTGCCACGTTCGATAGAGAGCGCACCTCGCTGATGGTCGGTGGTTTCGAGCACCAGACTGCCGGTAGCGCGGCGCTCGAGGAGTGAGACCAGGACGTGCAAGAGCGGCGTCTTTCCAACCGTTCCTGTGGCGCTTGGCTTCGGTGCGACCATCTCCGATCGAGGTTAGCAGAACCAACGCGCCATGGGGAGGCTGGCTCGGAGCGCGCGCGCTCAGCCGGGCTCAGTGGATTTCGAGCGAAGAGCCGGTGCAGGGGTGTTGGGTTCGTGAGCTGGTCCCATCGGATCGAACCCGATCGACGGTGATGGTCTTTCCTCGACGACAAACCAGCTGTCCGAGGTACGGAGTTCTCCCGACCGGTGTCCCGTCGACCAAGATCTGGCTGCGTTCTTGACCGTCCTCGATTGAGACCAGCAGCGTCACATCATCCGGCGCTGCGGCACTCCCTCTGTTCGGTACCGCACTTGGGCGGGGTTGGGACGGCAGGCTAGTACCAAGCAGTGAGAGGACGGCATGAGGGAGTGGGAGGCCTCCCGCATCGGTGCCGGTCAGATTTGGGAGTGGGACTGCCCCGCGCAAGTGCTCACCTCGGGACACCAAGAACCAGGTACCAGCTGCCCCGCAGACGAGGAATATCAGGCAACCGAGGCGAGCCCACGAGCGCATGGAGAGTCCCTCCCATTTTTCCCGAAGAACGGGAAGAAACCAGCGAACCTAAGAACATACCAACCGAACGGGGGTGCCTACGCCCATTTTCAGCTGGTCGTGAGCACTTCCCTCTCGCACCGCGATCTCGAGCGTGCCGAACCCCCCCACTACCGCGACGGCAGCGCCCACCGCCACGTCCGAGTAGGTGCGCTGGAGCAGGATTTCCCGCCCTTCAAGGAGGACGCGAGGGTTCGAACCGAACTCAATCTGCTGTTGTTCGATGTCGGTGATGAGGTTACCGAACCGATCAATCCAGACCACCTTACCCACACCGGGGTGTTGTGGTGTGCTGGAAAGATGGGGTGAGCAAGGCAAGGCACGGCCCACTCGGTTGGGGGCGAGTGCGCCGCGTGCCAACTGGCCGGCGATGGGAGCGAAGAGATCGCGGGCGTGAAATGTGTTTGATGCGATGGGGGTGGTCGGCTCGATCAGGTAGAGTCGAACGTGGCTGGCCCGCGCCACCAGCCTGTCGAACAGCCCGTTGTGGGGTCCCACGTAGAGGTGTCCGTCAACCTCGACAACCACCGGTTGTCGATCGGTTCCAACCCCTGGATCAACCACCGCAAGGTGGACCGTGCCCACGGGAAACCAAGGTTTCACCCGCTCCAGCCAGAACGAAGCCAAGGCCACGTTTTGAGGGGCAATGGCATGCGTAACATCGATCAAACGCGCATCAGGGCACTCCCGGTAGAGCACAGCATGGAGCATGGCCACGAAAGGGTCGTTTACCCCGAAGTCGGTGAGGAGGGTGACGATGGGCATCAACGTCCTCGCTTGCCACCCCACAGCAGCACATGCAGCCGTGTGGAGAAGCGATAACCGCGAGCTATCGCCGCCTCGGCCACCAGCGGGGAACGGGCCGCGAGCTCGGCCGGCGAACGGGCCTCAGGCATCAGCATCACGCGGTCTCGAGGCCATGTCAGGGTAGCGACGAGCTCATCCGCCTCGATCAGATCCGCCACCGAGCTTATGACCAGCTTCAAGAATGCTCGCTCGGTGTCCCGGAACTGCGCAAGAACCCCCAGATCGGGCAACACTTCCAGCTTAGCGTTGTGAAGCTTCGGGGAGACGTTGAAACTCGGTTTGGAGTGGGCGAGAAGGACCGGTGGGGCGAGGGTACCATTGGTCTCGATCTCGATCCGAAAGCTTGGCGGGAGTTGCTCAACGAGCAGGGACAACGCTTCTGCTTGAAGCAAGGGTTCTCCACCCGTGATGACCACGTGCCGAGCTCGAGCCGCTGAGAGTTCTGCGAGAACGCTGGAAACCGAGCGTTCGGCGGACGTTGAACCACTGTTGCGACTCAAGGAGTAAGTGGTGTCACAGAAGCCACAGCGGAGATTGCAGCCGAGAAGTCGCAGGAACGTGGCTGGCACACCGGTGTAGGGTCCTTCACCCTGCAGGCTTTCGAAGAACTCGCACACCCAGAGCCGAGGCTCTGGTTCACAATGGCAAGTGGCCATCGGGCCAACCATGGACCGCAGAACCTCGGGTGACAACACGAATCGATCCGGGTGCTAAGGGTGGGTCCATGGTTGCACCACGCCAAAATCGGTCGAACACCGACCTTCGCCCGGTGACGATGACGCTTGGTTTCCAGAAGAATGCGGAGGGCTCGGTCCTGTACAGTGCCGGTGGGACGGTGCTGCTCGTCACCGCCTCGATCGAGGAGCAGGTCCCCGAGTTCATGAAGGGTCGGGGTGAAGGGTGGGTGACCGCCGAGTATCAGATGCACCCCCGTGCCAACCCGGTTCGGCGGGAGAAACGCGATGGTCGAGAGCGACCGCTTGGCGGTCGCGCTCGTGAGATTGAGCGCCTGATTGGCCGTTCGCTGCGGGCAGCGGTTGATCGGCGCAAGCTCGGCGAGCGGCAGATCGTGATTGATTGTGACGTGCTGGAGGCGGACGGGGGCACCCGAACGGCGGCGATCACCGCGGGGTTCGTGGCCCTCGTTCTTGGATTGGAGACCCTGCGCCGCCGCCAAATCCTGGAGATCCCGGTGCTTCGTGACCAGGTGGCGGCCATCAGCGTCGGGCACGTTGGCGATGAGGCTCGCCTCGATCTGGATTACCGCGAGGACAGTTCGGCACGGGTCGATCTCAACCTGGTGGCTACCGCCACCGGCCGAGTGGTGGAGTTGCAGAGTACCGCTGAGGGTGAAGCGATCGACCGCACCACCTTGGATGCGATGGTCGATCTGGCGATGGTTGGTGTGAATCAGCTCTGTGCCCTGCAGGCGCGAGCGCTCATCGAGCACGGCTTGTCTCTGGAGCGGCATGTGGTCCAAAGCGCACTCGTTTCCCACACAGGGTGAGGGAGGAGATGGGATGCGAGACCCAGCCTCCGGCTGGTTCGAACGACTCTCGGACAATCGTCTGCGTTGCCTGGTGTGCCCGCGACAGTGTGTACTCCTTCCCGGACAAAGCGGTCATTGCGGGGTGCGAGCGGCCACCGAACACGAAGTGGTGTCGACCGTCTTCGGACAAGCTCAGGGGCTCAAGGTCGATCCGGTGGAGAAGAAACCTCTCTACCACTTCTTTCCGGGTTCCGAGTGCCTGAGTTTCGGTACTCTTGGGTGTAACCTGGACTGCTGTTTCTGCCAGAACGCTCACCTCTCCCACCCGGGCCCGGACCGGGTGTTGGGTGTTGCCATGAGTCCACAGCAGATTGTCGAGATGGCGCTTGCAGTGGGGGTTCCGAGCATTGCCTTCACCTACAACGAGCCGGTGGTGTTCGCTGAATATGTACTGAAAACCGCCGAACTGGCGCACAAGCATGGGCTTCGTACCATCCTGGTGACTGCCGGCTACATGGCTGCGCCGGTGCGGCAGGAACTCTTCTCGGTCCTTGATGCCGTGAATGTCGATCTGAAGTCCATTGAGAACAGCTTCTACCGAGATTACTGCGGTGGGCGGCTCAGTCCGGTGCTCTCCACGCTGGAATACATTCAGCACGAGACCAAAACCTGGCTCGAGATCACGAACCTAGTCATTCCGTCGCTAAACGACTCGACCGCACAGATCGAAGCGCTTGCCCGTTGGGTTCTGACCCATCTGGGCGCTTCCGTGCCCCTCCATTTCTCGGCATTTTTCCCAGCATTTCGCCTCACTCGACTCCCGTCTACTCCCGCTCAGTCCCTCCTTGGGGCTCAGAAGCTCGCCAAAGACCTTGGACTGTCACATGTGTACTTGGGCAATCTCTCCGAGCCTCTCGGGTCGGACACCGTCTGCAGGTGCGGGAGTACTGTGATCCGCAGAGTGCGCCATCGCGTGGTTGAGCAGAAACAGGTGGGAGGATGCTGCGCAGAGTGTGGGGCGGCGATTCCTGGGCGGTTTGGCTAGCCTTACCCCCTACTGCTCGAGTTCACCCCAGACCACCAGTGCGGCCGCGGTCTCTGGATCGAGTCCCGCCGGTTCACGGAGGTTGGATGAGGACCATCCCTCGGGTGCGAACAGGGCGGTCTCGCTCCAGCGTCGCAGCGCGCGGGCGAGCAGTGGGTGGTCGCGAAAGCGGTTGTCCACGCAGGCCGGATCGATGTCGGCTTGGCAGAGACGGATGGCAGATGGAGAATCGACCGAGAGGATGAAAGAACCCAGGCGGGTCGAGTAGCGAGCTTGAGACTCCGCGAGCAAAGCCCGACCGAGCACCGGTTCCCAGCCTGACGCCAGCTCGAAGAGATCCAGCGCTCCCAGTTTGTCGGTGGCTGGCGAGAGCGCGACTTGGAGTGTGCGGGTCAAATCGACCGTGGTTACCGGATAATCGACCGTCTGCCCAGCACCGATGCGGCCAGGAAATTTCACGAGCAGAGGTACACCGAGCGCCTCTTCTCGCAAGCCAGGGGTGGGATCGAAAGGTGGATTGGGGGGCTCGAGAGAGGCAACGTCACCCATCAGCACCACCAAGCTCTTGTCCCAGAGTTCGCGCTCGCGCAAGAGGTGAAAGAGTTGCCCTATTTCGTGCGCTTGCTTCACCAGTGCCTGCTGTCCGAGGGCACGGATACGTTCCCAGTCCGCTTCGGTGAGTCGTCGAAGCACACGACTCGACTGACGCTCCAGTCGTCCCAGAGTGATCCCGCCTCGTCGCGGATCGATGATCCCGTCGTAGTCGGCGGGGGGGAGGCGGCTCAACTCCTCGACGGAGAGATCCCAGGGAGGGTGCGTTCCCCGCAAATGAAGTAGGGCGAACACGGGGCGATCGGCCTTTTGGTCGAGTTGCTCGGCAATCCACCGAGTGGCCTCCGTTACCGGCGCGTCAGCGGGGAGATCGTGGACGGGAGAGTAGGAGGCAAAGCGATCCCACCCACTGTCGAAGCCGAAAGCTCCGAAGCTGTTGGGCACCCCCGTGAACATCCCGGTCCGTGTCCCGGTTTCTCGCAAGATGTCGCTCAACAGCCGCACACTCGGACGTACTCGGGCCGAGGCGTCAGTGAGACCGTGACCACGCGGTCCAAAACCGGTCAGCAGCGAGGCCAGCACTGCGCCAGGCAGATCGGTTGGAGTTCGGTAGGTGTTGTACGTAAGCGCATCTCGCCGCAGCTCGGCGAAGGCGCTGAGGTCTTGGATGGAGCCCCACGGAGGCAAGTTTCGGCGGGCCACCCGCGAGAGCACCACCACCACGACTACTTGGGTCGGCGGGCGAACCACTGGATTGGCCGGGGGACGGAGCAACCTGGGCTCTCCAAACGCCATCCGGCCTCCCTCCGTGGTCTTGCGAGCTCCAAGTTCGAGCAGGATGACTCGATGGGCGTAGGGGGTGAGGTCCACCGAAAGAGGGATCCACTGTGAGCCCTGACCCCCAATCACCTTACGCTCCACCAGCGTGACTGGTGCCTGTCCATCTTCCAGCAGACGGATCTCACCCACACCGTGACCAGTTCCCCAGAACCCCAGTCCGAGTTCGAGTCGCGCCTGAGACCCCACATGAAGTGGACAGCGGACCCTCGATGGGGCTCGCAGCACGATCGAGCGGCGGGGCACATTGTCGATCTCGTGTTCGGCAATCACGTCCCGTCGTGTGGGTGGCATGAAGCTGGTTTCAGGCAGCTCGTCGCCACGCCCAAGGTGGAGATAGTCGAGTTCGAAGAAGGGTTGATCGGGAGTTTGGGCACGTCCGTGTGCCTCGAGCGTGACTGTGTGCGGTCCAGGCTCCAGGGTTTCAGACAGGGCGGCAAAGCGCACCACCTTGACGTCGCCCTTGGCTAGTCTCTGCCGTGAGATCCGTCGACTGTCGATGAGCAGGGAAATTGCGCTCGCCGCCTGACCCACCACCCGCGCCGTGACGGTGAGGTGTGGCAGCGGTTCGTCGAGCCAGAACTCGTTTGTGGTGCGGCGTCCACTCACCACCAAGAATGTTGAACCCCCACGGTCGCTGACGCGTTCGGCGGAGGTGCCATTTTTCCCCTTTCCGTCGGGTCGCCCAAGATCGATGACCAGTCCGTGATGGTCGATTTCACAGTTTGGCAGCTCATTCAGAATCTCGAGATGCGAGGGGAGGAGCGCTGCTGCAGGGGTTGTGGGCGGTCCGGGTTGGAGTGGGACACCTTTGAGGTTGTTGGTCGAGTCCGAATCTGGTGATTCCTTTCGGCATCCAAGGACAAGCCCGAGCACGAGTAGCGCGATCGTTGCGGGTCGCGGTTGTCGAAAGTACTGCCCGATCATCGCGCAGTCACAGCGCTGAGTTCGAGGCGACCTGTCTGCCCGGTCGCGATCGCGATCTGACTACGTGTCTCGATCCCGCCGAGTCGTGTCTCGATCAGATGAGTCCCTGGATTGACGGGCACAAGGCAGCTTGGACCACGTCGGACGAACTTGCCATCTACGAAGATGGCATGAGCTCCACCAGTGACGATCTCGAGCAGTGCCTTGCCTGCGGGTAGGACCACCCCAGAAGGAGTCGGCACGGGCGTCAGTGCTCTCGCGACGGGACTGTTGGCCGAGTCATGGGTTTGAGCGCTGGTGGGCAGCGAGGCAGCGGCGATGGGCGTACTGGAAGCGGTGGGGATCGCAGAGGTCGCGGTGGGCTCACCCTCGACCGCACCGCCGCGGAGCCAGGCGACGAGGGACATTGTGATGAAGCCCACCACCACCGCACCTCCCGCCAACAGCCATGGACTCTGGGTGCGTGACGAGGATGTGGGTGGGCTGACGGCGGAAGAGGTTCTGCTAGCCGCGGTTTGTGTGGGAGGTGGCGCCGTGGATGGGATGAGAGCAAACACCACCTCATCATCATTGTCCTCGAGGTTTGGGGAGGGGGTCAGTGGGATGGCCTCACGGGACGATGTGCCAGGGTTGAGCGTTGGCTGCATGGTGGCCTCGGCGGTGGCGGCAGGCTTGGCCTCGGCGGTGGCGGCAGGCTTGGCCTCGGCGGTGGCGGCAGGCTTGGCCTC
>CAYNEY010000025.1:64060-83431 GCA_964396375.1 uncultured Polyangiaceae bacterium
GGCGGTGGCGGCAGGCCCGGCCTCGGCGGTGGCGGCAGGCCCGGCCTCGGCGGTGGCGGCAGGCTTGGCCTCGGCGGTGGCGGCAGGCCCGGCCGAAAGAATCGCGGAAGGTGAGATGGGTGGTCCCGAAGGACTGGGGGGTGAGACGATGGGAACGGAGATCTCGGACAGCGCCCCCGCCACCACGTCGGCGAAATCGACCGAGTCGTCGGACGTGAGTTCGAGCACGCGGGATACAGGGCCCCGGAACTGCCGCGAATCTTGGGGTGCCGAGGCTGCGAGGGGGGGTAGGGCGATGGGTGTCGGTGGGGTGAGATTGTGCTCCGCAGCGACAACACCTGGCTCAGTGATGTGAGGGGTCGCCGGTGGAGGATCCGAACTCGGGGCGAGGAGCGCGAGGATTTCGCGTGCCAGCAGATCCTGGCCCTCCTGATCCAGAATCGATCGAACCGCTCCCCTTCGCGCCACATGCAAGAGCACCGACTCGAGCTGTGGTCCCGACGCACTGCCCGCTGTGAGCAGCTGTCGCGGCGACACCCCGCGAATCAACTCATCCATCAGTTGGCGCAGAGACGCTGGGAACAGGGTGAGTTCATCCACCAGAAGCTCGGAGTCCAACACCAATCGGGCAATCACCTCGAGGTTGTTGCTGGACAAGACCCGCTGCGCCGCGCGCGATCGGAGGATCGGGGCTCGAACGGCCTCGGCCAGGGGCTGGAAGAGATCATGGGTCAGCGGTGCGTGGGGGTGCTCAACCACGAACCGACCACGGGTTACCCCAAGTAGGCTCGCCAAGGCGCCTTCACCTCGTGTGGCTTCGCCGAGGGTACTTCGGCGGATCACCTCCGAGAGAGCTCCATCGCGGATCTCGACCTGGTAGCGGGAACAGGCGTCATGGATGGAGAGCCGAGCACGAGACCGCGCTCGCGCGACCATGTGGAGCAACGAGCGGAGGGAGAGTCCATCCAGGCGTCCGTGCACCTCTTCGGCACTGATCAAGCGCTGCTCGAGGGCGATCCGAGGTCCGAGCAGGTGGGCCACGTGGTTTGCGATGTCGAAACGTGGTTTGCCTTTGCTCAGGTAATCGTCTGCTTGAGCCCCCAATTCTCGAGCATACGCTAAAATCTGCTCTTTTTCGGAGATCAATACCACTGGCACATCACACAGAGCGATGTCGCGCTTGAGCGCGCGGCACAGCGCCAATCCATCCACCTGCGTGAGGAGCACTTCGGAGATCACCAGGTCGGGCGCTAGAGCAAAGGCATGTTGGAGCGCTCGCCGTCCGTCACCCACCACGTCCACCAACACCCCAGCACGGTCGAGTTGGTTTTGGACCGGCTCGATGACCTTGGGATCATCCTCCGCCAAGATCACCCTGCGCCCACTCAGATCCACCTTCTGCAGGGGTGTTGATCCACCTGCTCTACGCCGTTCGGGCACGCAGCCGAGCGGCACGCCACCATCTGGTGCTGGACCAAACTCGATCCGGCCCCCCGAGCGTTCCACCACCGTGTGCCGGATTCGGGCCAAGGCAGCGAGCAAAGCAGCACGCACCTCGGTGCCTTCTTCGAAGTCGATGACGAGGCGTTGCGCTTCCTCCGAAGTCGCGTCGAGCAGGCCACGCCGCAGCTCGTCGTTGATGCGGCCAAGGAGTCCGGCCAGGTTCTGTGAACCGTAGCGGTCGATGGTCCGTGGTTCTTCCACCAGAAGCTCACGCGATCCGAGGATTGCTCGGAGCAATTGGGGTTCGGGGGTGTGGTGGGACAGCGCTCGAGTCGCGCCGCTCGCAAGGAACTCAGGTACCTGCTCAGGGAGTGCACCGATCACCACCAGGGCAGGTGTCGAGGAAGTGGTCGACGTTCGGCGATTCTGGAAAAGTTCTCGGCCACGCTCAGTCCACACGTCGAATACGACGACGTCGGGTGTGTAGAGCGAGATAGCCTCCTCGAGGCTGACATCCTCAGCGAGTGCGAGCATTTCGACGCCCGGATTTGCCACCAGCATCGTTGAGAGCCGCTCGAAGAGAGTGGGACGAACTCCAACGAACAGGCACAGCGTACCGCCGACCGGTCCGATGGAAGGGCGAACGGATGATGAGTTGGCGGGTGGGATCCGGGAGTAGCTGCCTCGCAGCACCAGGCTTGGAATGCTGTCGAGTCGTTGTTCGAAAAGGGTGCGGGCCTGCTCATCGAATGGCAAAGGATGCTCGAGATCAGTCACCAAGCGGCTCACCACTTCTGCTGCCGCGGCGAACCCGAGCCGACGAGCCGTCTCAGCCAGTGCCAGCAATTCCTGACGCAGCTCGCCGACGGCGTGCGGTGAGGTCGTCCACGGTTCCACGCAACTCATCAGGCCCCGTATTCCGTCGAGCCTTTGGTTCAAGGCTGCCGCGAACTCGAGCCGCGCCGGCGACAGGCGGACGGTTTCGTCACGGGGATTCGATTCACTCGGCATCGCGACCTCGTTGTCTCAGCACACCACCACGCTCTCCAAAGCACAACGCACCAGAAGCGCAACCTGACGGGGGGCACCTTCGTCAAACTCGCCGATCACTGCGCTGCTATCGACCACCGGAACGCCGAGCAGTTGACAAGTCTCGTGGAGGAGAGGGGTATGCTGAGAGTTGGGCAGCGACACCACGATTGACGTGCCAGCCAGGCAGAGACCCCAAAGCGGGGAATGATGGAGGGTGTCTGAAAGCCCAATGACGTCCAGCTCCACCCCCTCCCCTAGACGCAGCGTACCGAGGCAACGGGGAAACGCGGCGACCGCGCCCATTCCTCCTTCCCCCACACTTTGGGCCACGCGTCCGAGGGCTGTCTCGACCGCGCCGAGTGTGAAGCTCGGGCCGTACAGAACCAGACGGGTGTTGGAGAAGAAGCCCTTCGGACGCCGTTGCCCCACGATAGCCGAAAGCACGCTCAAGGTCTCCGTATCGGCAAGCTCGGTGCGCGACGCACCTTGCTCGATCCGGCGGAGTTGTTGAGCCTGGAAAAGTTGGGAGAGCGCGACCAGAAGCTCGAGATCGCTCTCCGGGAGCAGATCGAGCACCTCGAGGGTGGTTCGCGGAGTAATCAGAAGGGTGAGCAACGCACGTTTCAGCGGGTCTTCGACCCCAAAATCCTCGCCTATTGTCGACTGCAGGACATCATTGTCGGTCCCAAGCGTCTGCAACAGCCGGCGTTCCTCGTCGAGTTGTCGCAACCCCTCCAGCACCAGCATGTGGGATGGCTCGCGGATGCGCCGAATCGTGGTGGGTGCGGTGCTCGAGAAAGAAAAGGAGCCGTGGTGTTCTCGGAGCAGGCGGTATAAAGCCTTCTTTCCCTCCACCCGACGGTAAACGGCGTCAACCACCTCACCTTCAACCAAGCGCACCTCACCCGTGCCGCTCGGCGTGGTGATCCCAAGCGAACCAGTGCGGTGGTTCATTCCAAGCAGCTGGAGGAGGTCGGGAAGCGCAACATCACCCAGATCGCCCCGGAAGTCCCCACGTGTCGCGGAAAGCTCAGGAACTCTCGGCGGTAGGCTGAGCAGGCGGCGCACCATCAGTTCCGGGTCCGATCGGGGTAGATGGTTCGCGGGCGCGTCGAGGCGCGGCTCGACGGTGAGGACGAACCGTGGGATGGCTGTCAGCGAGGCGCTTGCGTCGAGCACGGCCGAGGTTTGCGGCTCCGCCAGCAGACCATCGGCGATCAGCATCGCGTCCAGCTGCAACTCGCGGCTGCGTTCGAGCGCCCCGGGGAGTCCATCCGCGAGGACCACCTCGAGGCCGCGGGCGCGCAGGCTCGAGGCCACTTCGCCCAAGGCGTCGATATTCGGATCTACCAAGAGAACGACTCGCGACATGGCTACTCCAGCAGACGCAGTCCGACCGCCTCACCCAAGCGGCGCACCAACAGATCGGCAAACAATGGATCGGAGGTGTGGACCGCCCGAGTCACCCCTTGGCTCGTCCGGCCGAGAAGGGAATAGATGCCGTGCTCGGCGATCACCACGAGAATCTCGAGATCGCGGCAGGCAGGGTGCTCGGTGAGATCGATGCCGTCGAGGCAGACCATGTCCTTTTGCCCGACCAGCGCCGCCCGGACTGCCGCTGCGATGCTCATGTCGGTGCGCTGGGAGGCGACCACCCGCGTGGTGCCGGAGCGCACCGCCTCGTGAACGACCGCCCCGACCAACCCGACCAACTCGAGAATAGGGAGCTCGAGGAGTTGTGGCGCGTCACTGCCAAGACCATCGGGTGTGTCCGCCATCCGCCAGAGCAGGGCGTCCAAGATTTCGGGGAGCGGTAGTCGATCCAGTTGGAAACGACGGACTGGGGAAGAGAGCGAACTCTCGGCGCGGTGTCGGGCCAATCTGAGAAGTTGGGAAAGATCGGTGCCGTCCTGAGGAAACATCGTCACACCCATCGACACCGCGAGATCGTTGCCACCTGTGCTCGGGGCAAGGGGTGGTGCGGCGAGCAGCTGCTGCATCACCCGCCTTCGGCATGAGTGAGCGCCTATCCCCCCGGTCTCTGGGAGCAAAAGGTAGAATTCCGTCGAGTCGACGCGGGCCAAAACGTCGGTGTCACGAACCGAGGAGAGGATGCGATCAGCGACTTCACTTGCTGGGTCGCGGCCTTCGGATCTGGCGTCGGGATCAGGGAAGTGAACGGTCAGAGTGGCGAGCGCGAAGTGGCGAGCGTGCCGGCGTGCCTTGTCGATCTCACGCCCCACCACGTCCACGAAGTATGCGAACGTATAGGCGCTGGAGCGGGGATCCTTGATGGCGCCACGCGAGGTCTGCTCGCGCTCGTTGAGGAGCGCGAGGCTGAGGGCGAGCTGCGGCTCGAGGATGGTGAGGGCGGCGCGCAGTCCGCAGTATTCTTCGGTTGTACCGCCCACGAGCAGGAAGCCGACAGTGATGCGGGACAGAACCAAGCGGACAACGTCGAGGTTGAGGCGCCGTGCGCAGTCAAAGAGCTCGAGTTCCTGGCAGAAGCTGGGGGAACTCCCGGCTGTGTCGATGCAGGCGAGCCGCATCAATTGCCGTGAGGCCTCAGCGGCTGGGAGGTAGACAAGAACCCGGGTGGCGCCGGATTGGGCGAGCAAGACGGCGAGCCGCTCGGCGGCATCGCGACGGCTGGGGGCATCGAGGATTGCCAGCAGAGCAGGACCGAGGTGGCGGGCTCGGCCGGCGATCCGCGCCCGCTCTTCGGAGCGGACCAAATCGGCGCTTTGGCTGAGACGGCGGCGCAGTTCACCTACGACGGTCCAAAGCTCGTCGCCAGAGAGAGGGAGCACAAGAGCGCGAGTCGCGCCCAGAGCGACCGCCTGGGACCCGAGCTCGAGGGCTTCGGCACGGGTGAGGGCGACAAGCACCGTGTCGGGACGGATGGTGGCTGCGTGGTGGAGGAAGGCGAGGGCTGCGCCATTTCCCATCCCCGCGTCGAGCAGGATCAAGTCGAAGCGTTCAAGCTCGAGCTTTCGAAAACCGTCCGTGAGATCCGTCGCGGCGAGGAGTTCGAGACTGGGGGAGGTGAGGGTGTCCGCTACCAGCCGCTGGGTAGGCCGATCGTCGGTGACGACCAGGATGCGGAGACGGTCGGTGTCTCGGGGGGCGGTCGCGAGCATGGGCGGAAGAGGATGAAAACGTGATTGAGAGGCGCAAAATGCCCTCGGACCGTGGTGGGAATGGTCGAGAGGTGGCGGGGTGACGCGCCGAAGTGGCCAGTAGTTTACCTTCGTTGGCCGCGATCGGGAACAGGATTTGGCCTCGTGGACGAGGTGGGTGGTAGGGTGGGCTGAAGAAGCTTGGTGAGGATCGCGAGGATTTCGGTGGTGGAGAGTCCAGGGATGCGAACGCGCTTGTGGCGACTGGCTGCACCGCGCTCCAGGTAGAGGTGGGATTTTGGCAGGTGGAGAGCCTTGCTCAGCCATTCGAGCAGTTCACGATTTGCGTCGCCGTCGACGGGGGGCGCGGCTAGGGCGATGGTGGCAACGTCATCGCGGACCTCAACCAGGTGTGAGCGGGAGGCACGAGGCTTGACGAGGACGGTGAGGTGGCCGAGGTGCTGAGGGTTGGGGGAGTTGGGATGACGGGGCATGAAGTGAGGGAGGAGCTCTGCTATGGGGTCTCGAGTTCTGGCAGCGAGGAAGGAAGTGTCCCGACGATGAGGCCTATCATCCTATATGGAACCAAATCCCATGATCTCGAGCTGATAGCCGGGATGGTGGCGGCGCGGTTGGGTGGCTCCTGGCTCGACTTGCGGGCAAGGAGCATGGCACGACCGTGGGAAGTCGTGGAGGGTGCCGGGGATGCCCGGGTGGTGACGCTGGGTGAGCGGGAGTTGTCGGAGCGGGAGACGTTGGTAGAATTGGCGGCGCGAGGTACGGTGATCCGGCTGGTGGGCACATCCCAGGGGGATGGAGGGTGCGGGGTTGGTTCAGCGGAGGGCCACGGCGCTGTTGGGCTCGAGAGTGGTGGGGTTGAGCAGGTCGCAGAACAGATCTTGGAGCTTCATGCCGGGGAACCGATCGTGGTGTGTGCGGAAGCCGGCAGCTACCTGGTGCGTGTGGGCGAGGGCCTCTGGGAGAGGAGGCTTCCAGGGCTGGTTGCGGAGCGCTCGCGCGTTCTTCTGGTGTCGGACGAGAATGTTCACCGGTTGTACTCGGTCCGATGGGAGGCTGCGATGGCTGCTGCAGGGCGGCCCTCAAGTCTAGTGGTGCTGCCTGCCGGCGAGGAGCACAAGCATCTGGGCACCGTTGGACAGGCCTACCAGTTGGCCCGTGACACAGGGGTGGATCGGTCCTCACTGGTTGTGGCGGTTGGCGGCGGAGTGGTGACGGATATTGGTGGGTTCGTGGCCTCGACCTGGATGCGTGGGCTGCCCTGGGTGGCTCTGCCCACCACACTTCTTGCGATGGTGGACGCATCGGTTGGGGGCAAGACGGGAGTGGACTGCGGCGCTGCGAAGAACGGGGTGGGGTGCTTCTGGCAGCCGAGGGAAGTGCTGTGTGATGTTGGGGTATTGCGTACCGAGAGTGAGAGGAACTACCGCAGCGCACTGGCAGAGGTGGTGAAGACCGCACTGATCGGTGATGCAGAGCTTCTGAAAGAGATTCGGGAACAAAAGTCAGCGATTGCCAACCGTGAAGTGCATTTCCTGGAGCAGATGGTGCGCCGATCGGTGCAGGTCAAGGCACGGATCGTTGGTCTTGATGAGCGTGAGAGTGGGTTGCGAGCCACGTTGAACCTCGGGCACACCATTGGCCATGCCTTTGAATCGGAGGACAACTACGGTCGGTACACTCACGGGGAGGCGGTGAGTTTGGGGATGGTGGCGGCTCTTGAGCTTGGCGTTCGGTTGGGGGAGACTGACCCGGCGCTGGCGGCTGAGGTTACCGAGGATCTTGCGAGACTAGCTCTCCCGATCAAGGTGACAGGTCCGATGCTGAGGCGCGCCAGCAGTCTGATCGGACATGACAAAAAGAGAGCCGGTGGCAAGGTTCGGTTCGTGTTCGTAAAGGGGGTAGGTCGGGTAGTTCCGGTTTGGCTCGAGCTTGCGGAGCTGTCTCGGGAGATTGAGGCGCTGGCGAGCGCGGCGGGGGCTGGGGATTGACCCGAGAAGGCCGGAAGAAAAGGGCTGGGAAAAAGGAAGCTTGGAGCAGAAGTTGGCGGGGCCGGCGGCTCGGGGGTATGATCCGAGTTCGCGTGGCCGGTGTCCTTGCCGCATGAGGTGAACGAATGCGTACGATGCGATCGGGTGTTCTTGCGACGGTCTTGGTGGTGGCGGCGTTGACCCAGAGCGGCTGCGCGGACAATCAGTCAACGCTCTTCATCAAGGGTGTGATGAAGGTGGATGAAGGAACGTGCACGTATACACCCGACGCCAGCTCCGTGTTGCTGCTGGGTGGGGTGTTGGACACGGCGTTCGGCGGGAGCTACACGGCGGCGCTTCTGGTGGGCAACCAGATGAACGCCCAAGGTAGCGAGGAACGGAGCCGAACCGAAACATCCCGGATCACCCTGAAGGGTGCGGTAGTGGCCCTGAAGGACAGTACAGGTGCTCTGATCGAACCGAAGTTCAGCGCTGATGGAGTGGGGTTCGTCGATCCCTCACCAGGGGGAGATGCTGCGTTCGGCATGGTGTCGGTGTTGGCGATCCCTGATGCTGGCAGGCTTGCGGCGGAGAATATCCGCTATGTCATGGCGGAGATGCAGGTGTATGGCGAGACTTTGGGAGGCCAGGAGGTGGAGTCGAACATCTACAGTTTCCCGATCTCGCTGTGCGACGGTTGTCTCGTGAGCTTTCCGTCGGAGGCGATCAGCCCAACGACGGGGGAGTGTCAGCCAGCACAGACGGCGTCCGACAGCTCCGTTTGCCTGGTGGGTCAGGATCAGGTCGTGCTCTGCTCCGATTGCGTGGCGCAGTATCCGGAGGCGTGTCTGGTTCCGTGAGTGGCAAAGTGTGAGCGAGCGCTCACAGCTGGTGGGGGAGCGGAGCGGCAGCGCTGTGATGATGGGGCTCGGTGAGTTCGAGCGCATGATCGATCCGTTGCAGGAGATTGGTCAGGGACTCACGTGCTTGCCGCTGGGTCTCACGGTGACGCAGCCGTTCGTCCTCGAGGTCGGAGGCGAGGGCGAGGGCAGCGATGAGCAACCGCTGAGGGGGTGTGAAGCGGTTGGGCAACTGCAACGAAGCGAGACGGTCTTCGAGGAGGGAGACGAGACGATGGATCTCCTCGGGTTCGGCGGGTGTGATGATGCGGTAGCGCTGACCGGCAACCGTCAGGTCGATGGGGCTGGGCTGCATCGGCCGCGAGGTTATCACTCGGCCACGTGGATGGAAAGGTGGAATGCTGATTATTCGCGCAGGCTGAACAAAGAGATGGTTGGGCCACAGAGGGTGGTGAGAGATGGTTGACGGCATTCTGGGATCGTACGCACAGAGAATAGAACGGCTGGTCGCCCAGAGTCGGTTTCGGGAGCCGGACGATGGTCGGCTGCGAGCAGAGACGGAGCAGAGGGCCGAAGAGGCTGGTGTGCCGTTTGTGGATGTGAGTTCGAACGACTACCTCGGCATGGCGCGAGGGCGGAACGGGCCGGAGGGCCGGCATGAGAGAGGAAAGGGGGCGGAGGCCGAGTGGGGGGAGGAAGAAGTTTCACGTGAAACATCTGGAGGATCCGGTGCCTCTCGACTGTTAGCGGGAACCCACCCAGCTCATCAGAATCTGGAAAGGGAGCTGGCAGATTGGCTGGGCTATGAATCCGCCCTTGTTTTCTCTTCGGGCTACGCCGCCAATGTTGGAGCCCTCTCTGCCCTGCTCGAACCCACCGACCACGTCTACTCCGACGCCTTGAACCACGCCTCCCTCATTGACGGGTGCCGACTTGCCCGGGCCTGCATCCATGTCTTCCCTCATGGCAATGTCGAGGCTCTCCAGCGCCAGATGGATGCACAGACCGGGGCAGGCCGTATCTGGATTGTCAGTGAGAGCCTGTTCAGCATGGACGGCGATCCAGCACCGCTTCCTGCCCTGGCAGACCTCGCCCGTCGCGCTCGTGCAGGGCTTTTCGTCGACGAGGCCCATGCGCTGGGGATCATCGGCCCCAAGGGAGCCGGATTGTGTCGGGAACTCGGCATTCATCCGACAGCAGTGGTTGGCACCTTCGGCAAGGCGCTGGGTACTCAGGGTGCCTTCATTGCTTTGCCCCCCATCCTCCGAACCTGGCTCTGGAATCGCGCGCGTGCCTTCGTCTACTCCACTGCTCCCTCACCCATGCTGATGGCCCTCACCCGTCACCGCCTCCACCAGGTTCAGAACGCTGAGAGGTTGCGAACCGAGCTGCGAGCAGTGGCTGATGCCGCCCGGGCTGCTTTTGTTGCGGCCGGCATCCCCACGGTGCCAGCAGCCAGGGGTCCCATCATCCCTCTGTTGGTTGGTTCTTCCGACCGGGCCTTGGCACTCGCTGAGCGGCTGCGTGGGGAGGGTATTCTTGCCTTTGCCATCCGTCCTCCGACAGTTCCTCCTGGTTCCGCACGTCTCCGGATCACGGTGCATGCTGGTCTCGGTTCGGAGGAACTCCAGCATCTGTTGAGTACTGTCCCGCGAATCTGGTGGGAACAATGAGCCTTCCACAGCTTCTTGATTCGGTTGCCCACCACCTCGAGGGGTTGATGGTGAGCTGGGGAGATCGTTCACCCCCGCGGTCCTTTCCCTAGCGCGGAACGCCTCAGCACACTCGCCTTGCCGAGATCCGGTCCGACGGGTTGATCCCGAACCAAACCCTTCTCCGCCCTTCTCCGCAGAACTCCCAACCGCAGGCTTGGCTCAAGTGCACGACTTCAGACGTCGGCCATCGCGGCTATTCCCGTTCCACCATCACGCTGGTGGTGCCTGCTGATCCTATGTCCGCCATGGTGAAGGAGGCGAACAGGTCTAATGGTCGGCCGTGAGCGCCGCTGGTGGGGTATATTTAGTGCGGACCCCAACCATTCCCTCAGCATCCCGATTGGCCAACAGCTCATTCGGCGCCGCTATATCGCTGCCGAAGAAGCCGGCTGAAAGGCCACCAGCCGCCCCCCCACCAACACTGACCCATTGGCCGACATTCGCCCCACCACCGCGGGATCGTGGACCGTAAGCACCACGATCGCCCCACGCTGCCCCTCCTCCGCCAAGAGCCCCTCCACTCGCCGCGCCTGCCCTGCGTCCAGGCCTGTGAGTGGCTCGTCCAACAAGTAGAGCGCTGGCTTATGAACGAGGGCGGCAGCCAGAGCCACCCGTTGCCGCTGGCCCCTGGACAACGAGGCAATGGGAGCCTCCGCGAGTGCGCCAAGTTCCAGCCGTTCCAGCGCCTCCTTCCAATCTCTCTGCCCCACACCCCTCAGCCGTGCCACAAGCGCCACATGCTCGGACACCGTAAGCTCCCGGTAGAGACCAAGCTCGTGGCCTACCCAGCCAAGGGAGCTGGTTGGAATATGCGACCGCCCCGTTTGATCCAAAAGAACACAGCGGCCTCGCGCGGCCGCCACTTGTCCAGCGATGACCCGGAGTAGTGTCGTTTTGCCGGAGCCGTTGTCGCCGAGGATGCACTGGACAGTGCCCGCAGTAAAGTTGAGCGAAAGATCTCGCAGCACCCATCGAGAGCCAAAACGTTGGCTCACTCCCTCCACTAAGAGGCGCGCAAAGCCCGACACCGCACACCGCTAGCACGAACTTGAGCCGCGCGTGAAGCACCAATCCAAGTCCCGCCGTGCTAGGATGGCGGACCCATGGTGAGTTCCGCGAGAATTCAGGCTGACGACGGCCTCGAGCGCCTCGCGGACCTGAGAAAAGCCCTGGAAGGCGCACTCGAAGGTAAGGCCGAGGTGGTCGAGCTGGTGCTGATCGCGCTGCTTGCCCGTGGACACGTGCTGATCGAGGACGTTCCTGGCGTCGGCAAGACCACCCTTGCTCGTGCGATGGCTCGAGCGGTGGGTGGTGAAACCCATCGGCTGCAATTTACCAGTGACCTTCTGCCGAGTGATGTGCTCGGGGTTTCGGTATTTGACCAGCGCTCCAGCAGTTTCGTGTTCCGGCCGGGACCCATCTTCACCCACATTCTGGTTGCTGACGAAATCAACCGCGCGACCCCCCGCACCCAATCCGCCCTGCTCGAGGGGATGAGTGATCGGCAGGTTTCCGTCGATGGTCAGACCTTGCCCCTGCCTGACCCATTTTTCGTGGTCGCCACCCAGAATCCCCATGACTTCGTGGGAACTTTCCCCCTGCCCGAGTCGCAGCTCGATCGTTTCATGCTCCGAACTCGGATCGGTTACCCACCGCCGCTGGTGGAGACTCGCCTGATGCTCAGTCCGGAAACCGACCACGTCGAGGGGGTGCCCGTCGTGCTGGACCCAAAGCAGCTGGTCACCCTCCAGCGTGAAGTCGACCGGGTTTCCATCGAGCCTGTGCTGGGCGCCTACCTTCAGGCACTTGTGGGAGCCACCCGCACCAGCCACGCTCTCCTTCTTGGCGCCTCCACCAGAGCCGGCATGAATCTGGCTCACGCCGCCCGTGCTCGCGCTCTGATCCACGGCCGTCTCTATTGCATCGCTGATGACATCCATGATTTGGTGGTTCCCCTGGTTGCCCACCGTGTTCGCCTTGCCTCCCAAACCGATGGATACACGGCTGATCGCGAGGAATCCGAGGCAGTGATCCGCGACATCGTGAACCGGGTGCCGGTGCCACTCTGAGGGAAGGAGGAGAGGGCTTGCGATGATGCCCGCAGCTCCCCACGGAAGCCCCCCGTCCGTTCGCCTCTCACCCAGCGTCGGTCAGCGCCTATTTTTGCGCTTGCGCTGGCCCCGGCGGCTGCGGATCACCCGCGAAGGCAAGTACTTCGTGGGCATTACTTTTGGTGTAGGCGTGGTGGCGATCAACACAGGAAACAACCTTCTTTACTTGCTGCTCGGCACACTACTCGCTCTGATCGTCCTTTCTGGAATCCTGTCCGAACTCAGTTTGCGCCACCTCTCGATCCGCCGGCGTCTACCCCGACGCGGTCAAGTGGGTCGGGCCCATGTGGTGGAGATTGAGGTCAAGAACCAGAAGCTTCGTATTCCCTCATACGCGATCGAGGTAGAAGACCTGCGACACCGTCACTCGGCGGATAAACGTTGCTTCTTCCTGAAAATTTCGCCGAGTTCCGTGCAGGTGGCTGCCTATCGCAGGAATCCTGCCCGTAGGGGCCTCGAAATCCATTCCGGATTTCGAGTGGCGACGAGATTTCCATTCGGTTTTTTCGAAAAGTCACTGGAAATCTACTCTAAGGACGAGCTGTTGGTGTACCCCGCCATCGACCGCTACAGGCTGCCCCCCGATCCCAAGCAGGGTGGCCTGGGTGGACCCGTGGCACTCGGTCGAGGTCAAGGTGACGAGATCATGGGGATTCGGCCGATGCGTGATGGAGATGATCCGCGGGACATCTACTGGCGCCGCAGCACCACGGCCGATCGGATGGTAGTTCGCGAGCGGGCCAAGGAGGTCCAAAGGACCATTGAGCTGTTCATCGACACGCTGTGTTCGGTCGATCCTCCTCCTTTCGAATTCCTCGAAGGCTTCGAAACGAGGATTCGTGAGATCGCGTCGGTTACCGTCGCCGAGCTGCGCCGTGGCAACAGCGTGGTTCTGAAGAGCTCGGAGGGGCACCGTGTCGAAGCCAGTCCTCAGCGCGGACCCGACGCCGTTCTCACCTTCCTCGCTCTGCTCACCCCCACCACTTGGCGTGGGCAGATCCCGGTTGTTTCGACCAGCCTTGCTCCCAGTGCCAAAGAGCCGCCCGCCTGGGCAACCGCACGCACCGAAGGCGGCGATCGACCATGAGATTCGGTTTAGTCCACCGCGTCTTCGTCGACGCCATGGTCACCTTGGGCCTGGTGGCCATCCTTACCACCAACGAGCTCGGGCGAGTCCTCCAGATGGTGGTGATCGCGCTCTTGGCGCTGGCGCTGCTGGTCCCTCCCCGATTTGGCGAATCTCCCCTCGGGCGCCGGTTAGGCACCATCTTGCCTCTGGTCCTCCTTGCCTTGGAGGTTGCTCGGTTGTTGGTGGGAGTCGAAAGCCTGACGGTGGCGATCGAGTTTGCGGTTGGCATCCAGTTGGTTCGTGTTGCGACGCGCCGTGGCGCCATCCACGACCCTCAAATCATAGCGCTGAGCCTTCTGCATCTGATTGTTGCCACGGTGCTCGGAGGAGGGCTCTCCTACGCGGTTTGTTTGGCTGCCTTCATCCTGCTTGCGCCGCCCACACTCGTTTTGAGCCACCTCCGTCGCGAGGTGGAGGGGAACTATCGCCAGGGAGCGCGCGACCGAACGGGGCTACCGGTCGATGTTCCTCGCATCCTGCGCAGTCGGCGGGTGATGGGACGCGGCTACCTCCTGTTCGTGGGCTCACTCTCCTTGCCCGTGTTTCTGTTCACCGGTGCGCTGTTCGTGGCCTTTCCCCGGGTTGGACTCTCACTTCTGATGCTTTCGCGGTCGCAGGCAACCCGAACCATAGGCTTCTCGGACCGGGTGGATCTTGGCGGTATGGGTCCGCTCGAGAGTGATGCCACCCTCACCATGCGGTTGTTTCTGAACGACCTTCCCGCTGAACCACCGCCGCGTATCTCCCTGTATTTTCGGGGTACCGCCTTCGACCAGTATGATGGACGCAGCTGGTCGCGCACGGATACTCGACGCTGGCCTCTCGAACGGAGTGGGAGTGTGGTTTCCATCAGCCGTCTCCCTGATCCGGTGCGGGATCCGGGAGTGATTGTGGAACTTGCCCCACTGGACCAGCGCGTGCTCTTCGTGCCGTTGGATGTGGTGGCCGTCGAGTTGCTGGGTCAGCGCACGCCCCTGCTCGACAGTGGTGTCAACGTGGTGCTCGGACCGGAGGGTGAGCTCCGCTACACTCAACCCAACGACGCCTTGGGCCTGCGGTACCGGGTGTTTCGGGCCCCCCACCCCGAGCCGTCGTTCCAGCAGGTGGAGGGCGAACTGGCCCGCTACCTCACCTTGCCACCGACCAACACCACCCGCCTCCGTCAGCTGGCACTCGACTGGGCCGGTGGCGAGCGCGACCCGGAGCGGATCGCTGCTGCTCTCGAAGCACGGCTGAGGCGTGATTTCGCGTACGCCCTCGACACCCAGTCGGGTGCCGCTCCCGATCCGCTGGTGGACTTCCTCTTCGTATCGCGCCGCGGTCACTGCGAGTATTTCTCGACCGCATTGGCCGTGTTGCTCCGTACTCTCGGTGTGCCCACCCGCAACGTGACGGGGTTCGGCAGTGCCACCTTCAACCGATTTGGCCGCTTCTATGCGGTACGCCAATCCGACGCGCATTCCTGGGTGGAGATCTGGGTGAAGGGGAGGGGGTGGCGACAGTTCGATCCCACACCGGCGGTTGATCCGCGGACCCTCAAGGATGATGCCGGCTGGCTGGGCACATTGCGGGAACTGATCGAGGCGTCTTCACAGAAGTGGAACCGCCACGTGGAAGGCTATGACCTCGATCAGCAGCTTCGACTGTTGCGTGGTGCGAACCAGTCGACCCAAAAACTGCGACACGCGTTGAATCAAATCTGGCATCCCGCCCTCCTGTTGATCCCCCTGGTTCTCGGTCCAAGCTTCGTTTTGGCTCGCTGGTTGTGGCGGCGCCGCGCTCGGCTCCGAGTCCCCAAGGGCACCAGAGTTCGCGCGGCCGATCTGGCCATCATCGAACTGTACAAGAAGCTGGAAGCGGCGCTTGCGGCTGCCGGTTTTGCTCGTCATTTGGGAACGCCGCCGCGCAGCCACGCTCTGGCGCTTGCCCAGCTGGAGCACCCTGAGCAAGCGGAGGTTCTTGCGCTCACCGAGCGCTATCTCGAGATCCGATTCGGTGGCGATGATCTGTCTGCCGACGAGCATGAGCTTCTGCGCAGCCGAGTCGCCGCGCTCCGCCAACGCCTGCTCGCGAGCGCTCGCAGAAGCAGGGAAAAGAGCGGGTCCATTTCCCAATCTTGAAGCCTGGCTTCGACAGCCAGGGCACACGGAAACGTGCGCGAATCACGGAATCGATGGATCACGCGGCCGTTCTTCGGCTGGCGGGGGGAACGAGCAGAGTGAGTTCAACGGCCCCACCATCGCCTCTGCAGCCTTCCACACCCCGGTCGACATGAGTGGCGTAGGCGGGCACCACAGCCAGCATACCGTCGTAAGGAAGGTTCGGCTGCCCAGGCTCGATCCACACCACAATTCTAGGCACCGGAACGCTGTACCCGGTCAACTCCTGAAGATCGATGGTCAAACCCTCCTTCAGCCGCTGCCAACTCACCGCCCGCTGATACGACAGTTGTGGTCTTGATCCGGGGCTTCCCTGCCGTGCTCGAGGCGAGCAGCTGTAGCCATGGACAATGAGCCGAAACGGTTCCCGAGGTGCTTGTCTCTGTTCCGGCGGCAGTCGGACCGTGAGACGGATGGTGCGACCCTGGCTCAGACCGCGCGTCGTTTCAGCAACCAACGACAGCCACGATGCACCAGCGCCGGTGATGGGAGGCCGAACGGGGTGAGGCAATGTGGTGGGGCACATGGAAGATACTCGGTCAGCTTCGGGACGAGTTGCGTGAACGGAGTTCCCAAAGCAATAACTGTGCCACCTATCCAAGGGGGTCGAACAGACGCTTCTTGACCTTTCTCTGGACCTCACCGTTGGCGGAATGCTGATCCCTCTGCCCCATCGAGCAGACTTTTCGCAATGTCGATCGCCTCCCCGCAGTCCCTCGGCCCCGTTGGTGCAGCTGTGGGTTGCGCCGAGCGAACGGCCACGACGGCGATGTCATGGGCGCTGGTTGCGATGGCCCGCAGCTGTCCGGCGGACACCGGAAGACAAGCGTCCGCCCCGGTCCAGCCCACGCCAAGCTTCAGGGCTCGAGCGAGCATCTCACCCACTCTACGGTCAGGATCCAACATTTTGAGTCGGATGTGCCAAACCAGCCACAGGGTGTGCTCCGCCTGCCTCAGCCGCAACCGGTCCCCACCCCAGCTTGCGGCGAGTGTCTCGGCATTCACACCCTCTCCTGTCTCCTCCAACACCAGCCGCAGTCCCTGCTCCCCCATCACGTCAGACAGCAGTGTGCGGCCCTCTACTGCCGAGGGGAGAGGGGAATCGAACCAGGTAGGTGTTTCACGACAGTCCCCGCGGATTTCGCAGAGGAGCTCGGCGGTACTTTTTGGTCCCTTCTGCCACAACTCTTCGACCGCCTCCCAGCCTCCGCGTCTTCGTAGCGCGCTCACGACCCGAAGCCCATCCACGTAGGGAGCGATGAGGGCGCGACGCAGGATCGGAGCAAGGTCACCGGCTTCAGCCAGACTCTTCTCGAGGTGGGCCTTCAGTTGACGTACCAGATCCGGATCCGTGCTGGTCAGTGGTGCGTCCAGCTCGAGTTCGAGGGCCAGCGCTTCGCCTTCAGCCAGCGTGTGAACCGCCGCGATGGCGTCCCCGCGCAGGTCGGCATAGAGAACCTTCTTCCCGATCGCGTAGAGGTGATCCTGGATCGCGTGCATCAGCTCGTGACGGAGCGTAACCCAGATGGCGGCATCGCTGAGCTGAGCTCGGAGTAAGATGGATTTCGTCGTGGTGAGATACACACCCGAGAGGTTGTCGACCAAAGCCTCGAGCATCACCGAGTCCCAGTCCAACCCTTCTGGAATGAGACCAAGCATGCTCAGGCCAACACTCTGAGCACGTCGCTGCTCCGGTTCCATCTCCAGATCCTGCTCCGCGCGAAGCGCGTGAAGGAGTGCCGCAGGTTCGGCGACGAAGGCTGGAGTCGGTGGAAGCTCCGGCCATCCCCGCAGCAAAATGAAGGATTGGCTAGCGTCTCGGATTTTGGACTCAGGCAGCCGAACGAGCTTGGGCAGGGAAGGTGACGGGGTCCTGGCTCGAGACTCTCGAACGGTCGTGGTGTGCTTGGTCTCAAGGTGGGTATCACGCCGCACCTTGCCACCACAGGCGCAAGCGAGGAGAAGCACTCCCCACCCCACAGTGCACAAGAGCCAACGGCTGGAGCGCTTTTCAATGGCGTGGACCGCCATTGATTGGCTTCGCCAATGCGCTCTATCTTTCCCAAGGTGGGGCACCTGCCCCTTATGACTCGCTCTGTTCGTCAATTCACCCCGTATTCGCTTTCGCGAATACCTAGAGCGACTTTCATCGAGATGTTCCATCTCTGGGAAAGCCGCTCTAGTGACCGGCGGTTTCGACACGCTCCCTCAACCGCGCAAGAGCCGCGCGCCTGTTCGAGCTGCCAAAGACAGCGGCGCCAGCCACCAAGAAGTCTGCGCCCGCGGTCGTCACTGCACCCACCGTCTCAACGTGGATTCCACCATCGACCGCGAGTTGGCAGGTCAGGTTGGCGTGGTCGATCAGCTGGCGAACGGCGGCGATTTTCGGAAGCACACTGGGCAAGAACGGCTGTCCGCCGAAGCCAGGATTGACAGTCATCACGAGCACGATATCGAGGGTGTGGAGAAGATACTCGAGACATTGCTCACTGGTCTGTGGACACAGCGCAATGCCCGCCTTCTTGCCCAGGGAGCGCACCCGTGTGAGCAGTCGTTCCGCGTGTGGTGTGGCTTCGATGTGAAAGGTGATGGCGTCTGCACCGGCCTCGGCGAAGGCGTCGACGAGGCGCTCTGGCTGCACCGTCATCAGGTGTACGTCGAGGGGCACCGGGCAGATTGGGCGGAGTGCTGCCACCACCAGGGGACCGACCGTAAGATTGGGCACGAAAGACCCATCCATCACGTCCACGTGAATCGCGTCGGCTCCTGCGGCCACGGCGTCGGCGACCTCCTCCGCCAGCCGACCGAAGTCGGCGGAGAGCAAGGAAGGGGCGATTTGGAGTTGGGAACGCATCGGTGGGCCATACTCGAACCAGGTCAGTGCTGCCAACCTGTGGCGGTGGCGGGCCGGAACACCACCTCCAGAAGCCCGGTTGACTCGGCCCCCAAACCAGGGGAGAACTGGGAGTTCTTCGGGCGAAAGATTGCTCGAAAGGCGGTATGACCACGGCCATGTGCGACCACCAGACTCGAGTGACGCCCCGCGAGCTGCGCCAGATTGGTCTTTTTGGAGCGTTGGGCGAAGACGTGCTCGAACGACTCGCCCAGAGTCTCGCCGTTGTGGCTGTGGACACAGGTGCGCTGGTCTTTCGGGAGGGTGAGGACGGCCGTGACATGTACGTGGTGCTGCAGGGTGAGGCTGAGGTGGCAAAAAAGAGCCATCGTGGAGTGGAGGCCCGGGTAGCACTGCTGGGTCCGGGAGATTGGTTCGGGGAGATGAGCATCGTGGACATCCAACCGCGCTCGGCCAGTGTTCGTGCGCTGGCACCCTCCACACTCCTTCGCATCAGTACCCAAGATCTGGACCAGCTCTACCGTCACGACGTGCGCTCCTATGCGCTGGTGGTGCTCAACTTGGCGCGGGAGCTGAGCCGTCGTTTACGCGTTGCCGACGGCGTGCTGGCTGATCTGCTCGCCAATGTCTTCGAGACGCTCTACGCGCGGCGTTCAACCAGCGAAGGGCTGCGGCAGAATCAGAACTCGTGAGATCCCGATCAACTGAGGATCGATCCGTTCCGCCCGGTGATCGCCGTTGTGGCTAGGTGACGGAGCCTAGGGGTCTGGCGGACCCCCACCAGAGCCTGACTCACCCAATTCGCCGGGCTACCCCAGAAGTCCGTCCGCGCGGCCGAAGACAGAACCACCCCCGCTGCTATCCGTGCCGGCCTCACCTGCCGTGCCAGCCTCACCTGCCGTGCCGGCCTCACCTGCCGTGCCGGCCTCACCTGCCGTGCCGGCCTCACCTGCCGTGCCGG
>CAYNEY010000026.1:0-33445 GCA_964396375.1 uncultured Polyangiaceae bacterium
GATCGGGAACCGATGACGCAACCAGAACCACGTTGCGAATTTGTGCAGACCAGAGTCCCGACTGGGCGCGTCAACGGAACCCGCCGTTTCCGCGAGGGACCAGCATCAAGAACGATCTCTATCCGGCCCTCCTCACGAGCGAGACTGCGAGATTTCGGCAGTCTCGATCGGTGGTCCTTCGGCCGAGATCGGGCCTCCGGTAGGGGATGCGGATTTGTTGGTCTGAGCGGCGCGACCACGGCAGCTTGGCGGAGGTTCGGCGGGCTTTGGGCTGGCCACGTGAAGTCACCGGAGCCGCTCATGAGAGCAGCATTGGGACAGGGAGACGGGGAGACGCCGCACCCATCAAGAACAGTCTCCGTCCGACCCTCTTCACGGGCAGAACTCTAGACGATGCGCAAAAACTCGGAAGGTGCCGCGCAACGTTCTTGGGCGCCCCGATGCCTCAGCGGTACTGATCGATGACCGCCTCGACCAGGCTCTTCGAGACGTCACCCGCTGGGGCTCGCAGGGTTGACTCGACGCCGTCACCGAAGGTGGTGGCCAAACTGCGGTAGATGACACCAACGGGCAAGCGCCCGTGGTGCCCGCGGAGCAAGCGGATCGCCGAGTCGAAGTTCGAAACATCATGATCGGCAGGGATCTGATCGCACAGATCCTTGAAATAGTCGCGCGTCGCCTCCTTGTGGAAGGTGACGCAGGGCGACAACACGTTGATGAAACTGGTTCCGCGGTGCAGGATCCCCTCGTACAGCACGTCACCAAGATCCTTCATGTTCCAGCTGCCAACCTGAGCTACGAACGTGGCCCCCGTGGTAAGGGCGATCCAGGGAGGATCGACCGGAGACTCCCAGTTGCCATGCGGCGTCGACTTGGTACGAAGCCCAGTGCGACTGGTCGGCGCAGTCTGGCCCTTGGTCATCCCGTAGATCTGATTGTCCATCAGCACGTAGGTGAGATCTACGTTGCGCCGCATGGTGTGCATGAAGTGGTTGCCACCGATGGCGAGGGCATCACCGTCACCGCCCGTGGCGATCACCGTCAGATCGGGGCGCGCGGTCTTGAGTCCGGTGGCCACGGCCAACGCACGGCCATGGGCGGAGTGAAAACCGTAGGTGTTCATGAAAAACGGAAACCGACTCGAACACCCGATGCCTGAAACAATGGCGATCTCCTCGTGCGGGCGTCCGAGGCGCATCAGAACGCGATCGAGGGCAGCAAGCACGCCGTAGTCACCGCAACCAGGGCACCAGGTAGGTCGATTGCCCAAGGTGTAGGAGGCGCTCTTCTGTGCTTCGGCGGATTTGGCTTCGCTGTGCGTGGTCATAGTCATCACCCTAGTTCTGCTTGGCGGACCTGGTGAGCTGCTGTTGGATAGCTTCCTCGATCTCCTTCGCGTTGAACGGAGTTCCGTCGTCACGGTTGATCCCCACCAACCGGACCTGATGATCACCCAATTCAGCCGCAAACTGGGCAGCGATCAACTTCTGAAACTGCTGGGACTGGTTGGCTTCGCAGACCAAAATGGTCTCGATCCCACAACCGATCAATTTGAGGAAGGCGTCGCTGGGAAGCGGCCAGAGGAAGCGAGGCAAGAAGTAGGGCAGCTGAACCCCGCCATCCCGCAAGGCGGCCAGCGCCTCGCGCGTGGCACCGGCGGTGGTCCCCCAACTCACCACCGCAACACGACCTTCACCGAGCACCGGACCCTCGCTGAAGGCTTCGGTCGCGAGGTATTTTTCGACGGCGACCATCCGATCCTGGCGGCGCTTCAGGTTCGCGTTTCTCTGTGCCGCATCGAAGCAGGGCTGCCCAAACTCGTCGTGCTCGAGGCCTCCCGTGCGATACATCCCCCCCTCGATTCCTGGAACCGAGCGCACCGACGGGAGCCCCTCGGTGGTGGCAGCGAAGCGCCGGAACCGCGGCTGCTCGGGCCCAGCACCATCAAACAGCGTCTCCTCGTACACCTCGATCTCGTCCAGAGCGGGCAGCTCCACGGTCTGCATGCGGTGGCTGAGCGACTGGCTGGAGAGCACCAGCACCGGAAGGTGGAAGCGATGAGCCACGTTGATGGCGTGGATCGTGTCCTGGAAACAGTCGTTGACTGATTGCGGCGCGAGCACCACGCGCATGGTGTCTCCGTGGGCACCGTAAACCGCCAGATTCAGATCCCCTTGTCCATCTTTGGTGGGCATGCCGGTGGAGGGGCCACCGCGCTGGACATCGACCACCACGATCGGCAGCTCCGCCATGCCCGCCAGGCCCAGCAATTCGACCATCAGCGAGAGCCCGGGACCGCTGGTCGCCGTGAGCGTCTTCGCCCCACCGTAGGCGGCGCCGATGCACATCCCGAGACTCGCGATCTCATCCTCGGCCTGAACGGCCCGGCCTCCGACTCCCGGGAGATGCTTCGCGATCACCTCCATGATCTCACTGGCAGGGGTGATTGGGTACCCGGCGTAGAAGCGGACACCACCCAGGATCGCGCCGAGCGCCACCGCCTCGTTCCCTGAGATCAAGAGCCGTGACGGACCACTCGCCGGTGTCAGCTCGAACTCGTCGAGGGTGCTCTTGTGCTCGTCGTACGCGCCATATCCTGCGCGGAGCGCCTGCTCAGCCGAATGGATCACGTCCGCCTTCTTCTTGCCGAACGAGTCACGCACCACCATCGCGGCTATCGCCTCATTCAAACCGAGCAGCCTCATCAGAATCCCAGCCGCCACCAAGTTCTTGTTGCGTACCGATCCGCTCTCGACCGACGCCACACCGTCGAAATCCACACCTACCTTCACCGTGTTCGTCCCCTCGGGGTTCATGTCCACGGGATGAAGGAGCAGCCCCCCGGGAACCAGGCTCTGACCCTGATTCATCACCGCTTGAGCGTTGAGGGCCACCACGATGTCCGGGTCGTTGCCGGGAGAGGTCACCTCGGTGGAGCCCAGCTTGAGCTGGAAGGATGATTGCCCCCCGCGCACCTCTGCGAGAAACGAGCTCAGGGTACAGACATGGTATCCAGAACGAGCTGCAGCCTTGGCGACCATGGTCCCCATCGACAGCACACCATCTCCGGCACTTCCCTCGAAACGCACGACCAACGACTCACGCGACTCCATGCTCGACCTCTTCGGGGGCTCGTTTAAACGACCAGCCGCCCGTATAGCCTGCAGCAGCGCGACGTCAACTCGAAATCCCAGCAAACCACCACACTGGACAAATGCAGCGCTCCGCCGAGGTCTGCTAGCGTGTGTGCGTGAGTTCCGGTCGTCGCCGAATTCGCCTGGAAGATAGCACATCCTGGGTCTTCAACCGGATGGTGGATGCCTATGCTGCGCGCCCTCCGTATCCGAGTGCCGTGTTCGACGCGCTTACGTCAGAGCTCACTCCTGGCGCGACGGTCCTGGACGTGGGTGCTGGGCTGGGACACCTCGCGCTTCCGCTCGCCACCTCGGGCTACCGAGTCATCGCGATAGAGCCGGCCGTCGCCATGCTCACCGAACTTGGACGGTTGGCGACTGCCCGAGCTCTCTCGCTCAGCCTGCATCACGCGAGCGCGGAAGCGCTACCTCTCGAGGCGCAAAGCCTGGACGCCGTGTGCGTGGCCGATGCTCTGCATTTCCTGGACGCGGAGCTGGCAGGCCTCGAAATTCGGCGAACTCTGCGTCCCGGGGGTCTCTTGTCGGTCCTGGTCTGCGAGTTCTCCGATTCACCTTTCATGCGTAGCCTGAAACTGCTCCTCGAGCAGGCCACGCCCCGACGACAGCGCTCCGGCCACACCGCCCTCACCCAACTCGCAGCGATGGCTCAGGTGACGTGGCAGCGCAGTCTGCATTTCACCGACGAGACCGCACTCGATTGGCCGAGGTTCGAGCAGGTGCTCTGCTCAATATCGCTCATTGGCGGAGGCATGCCAAGACACAAGCGCGATGCGCTGTTCGCGGCAAGTCGCGCCCTCGGCGCCTCCCCGAGTTGGGGCCGCTCGTTCACGCTCATGCTTGGTCGGCGTACCCAGGCGCACACGCGCCAACCCTGAGATGAGCCTGACGATGACGCGGCCCACCGAACCATTCCGTGCTTCTCAGGCCACGATGTGAGTGACGGCCTGCGTCGGGCGTGGCTCACCCTCGGTGCCCGTCTGTTCCTTCTGTCTTTGCTGCGTGAGCTCCGCGGTGGCAAGAGCGATGGTACGCGCCGCGATAGCGGCGATGCGACGATCCGGAGCCGAGGGTGACGCCGGCGCGAGGGCAGCCGCTTGCACTTGCCGCATCTTCTGGATCGTTGCCTCAGGATCGTTCGGCACCGGAGCTACATCGATCGACACCGAGCCACCCACCGCGTAGTTCTTGCCGTCGGGACCTCGTTCGAAGCTGAGCGAGATCGCGCCGGCGTAGGCACCACCGGCCGCCTTGTGTGCCTGCTCGTGGGCACGCACCTCCCGATCCCGACGCTTCATCTCATCGATGATGCGGAGCTCAGCCTCATCCACGTCGCCGTCTCCGGCGATGGTGGATTTCTCGCCTCGCTCTTCGTCCCCTGCGTTCTGCTCCAAACCCGATGACACGCCCAGATCATCTTCTGTGCCCGGTTCCGGTCCCGAGGAGACCGAGGTGACCGTGCCCCGCTCCTCCCTCGTGCCCAAAGTCGCGTTCTGTCCCATCCGCTCCTCAGACCTCGACGGATGCGGAGCAGCCAAGCGCCGAGCCTCACCGGAGAGGGTAAGGTCTGTGGCTGGGCCCACTCCCTGTCCGGGCCAGACCACCCCTACCCGGCCTTGCGTGTGGCCTGCCGCGGCGCCTTCGGTCAGTCGCGTGACCGAGGACCGCACACCAACGGCTGCAAGAGGAGACACCTTGACCTACCGGGGTACGGTTGGCGGCTGGAAACCTTGAGACTTTTGTTCTCGCATCCAAACTATGCTGCCAAGCCTTCGGGCGCTCGTCCTTTGACCCCCGCCAGCCCGTCGAAGAGCACGTAGAAGACCGGTGTCACGAACATCGTGAAGAATTGGGAGAAGAGCAGCCCACCGACCACGGCCAGACCAAGGGGCTGCCGGGCCTCGGCTCCCGCTCCGTATCCGAGCGCGATCGGTAAGGTTCCAAGCAGCGCCGACATGGTGGTCATCATGATGGGGCGAAACCTCACCACACAGGCCTCGAGGATGGCCTCCTTCGCCCCACAGTCGCTTTTTTGACGCTGAGCGATGGCGAAATCAACCATCATAATGCCGTTTTTCTTCACCAATCCGACCAGCAGGATCACCCCCACGAAAGCAAAGACGTTCAGCTCCACGCCAAACAGGAGCAGGGTCAAGAGCGCCCCAAACCCAGCGAAGGGCAGCGCTGAGAGGATCGTGATCGGATGGATCGCGCTCTCGTACAAGATCCCAAGCACCAGGTAGATGACCAAAACGGATATCACGAGCAGCACTCCGAGTCCCTTCATCGATGAGAGGAATGCCTCAGCAGTTCCCTGGAAGTACGCACTGACCTGACTGGTCAGCACCTCATCGCTCATCCCGCGTGCAACACCCACCGCTTCGCTCAGACCATGACCCGGTGCCACATTGAAGGAGAGCGTGATGGCTGGGAGTTGCCCCAAATGGTTGATGGCGGTAGGGCCAACCGCCTCGGTGATGCGTGCAACCGCCGAGAGCGGCACCATCTCCCCCTCTCGGGCCTTCAACTGGAGCTGCTGGAGGCGCGCGGTGTCGCGTTGCGTGGCAGGATCGAGTTCTAGAATCACCGCAAATGTGTCGGTCGCAGCGTAAATTGTGGATATTTGTCGTGAGCCGTAGGCGCTGTACAGTGTCTCCTCGACGTCGCGCTGAGAAATCCCGAGCAGCGCGGCTCGATCCCTATCCACCACGATCTCGAGCTCAGGCTGGTTCTGCTGAGCGTCGGTGGCCACATCCCGGAGGATCGGGGACTCGGCGAGTCGTGCGCGGAGTCGCCCCGCCTGTTCGTACAGCGCCTTGGTGTCAGTACTGGTCAAGACCAGCTGATACTCACTCTTGGTCGCAGAACCGCCCACACGGATGGTGGGGGGCACTTGTACGAAGACGCGCAACCCGGTTACGCTCGAGAGCTTGGCACGGAGCCGATTGGCCACCACCATCACCGAATCAGAGCGCTCCTTCTTCGGTACCAACCGGACGAAGGCGCGTCCCTGATTGGTGCCATCGCGCCCAATGTTGGCCATGAAGTTCTTGAGGGTGGGCTCGCGGCTCAGAATCCGCGCAACCTCCAGCTGACGCTCGCGCATCAGCTCGGGGGGAGCGCCCTCGATCGCCTCCGTCATGATCATGATCTGATCAGTGTCCTCGATCGGCAGAAAGCCCTTCGGAATACGCTGAAACATCAGCACCGTGCCCACCAGGATCACGAGCGAGAAACCGAGCGCCAGAAGCCTGTGATCGAGCACCCAGCCGAGGCTCCGACGGTAACCGCCGATCATGCCGTCGAGCCAGCCGCCACCACGCTGACTCTCGGCAGCCTCCGTACCTGAAGACTCCGAGAGCATACGAGCGGCCAGCATCGGCGTGAGCGAGAGCGAAACCAACCCCGAGATCAGAATGGCCACGCTGATGGTCACCGCGAATTCCTCAAACAAACGGCCAATGATGCCGCCCATGAACAAGAATGGGATGAACACAGCCACCAGCGAAATGGTCATCGAAACCACGGTGAAGCCGATCTCGCCCGAGCCATCGATGGCTGCGCGAAACGGTGTCTTACCCTGCTCCTTGTGCCGTACGATGTTCTCGAGCACCACAATCGCGTCGTCGACCACGAACCCGACCGAGAGCGTGAGCGCCATCAACGATAGGTTGTCGAGAGTGTAGCCGAGCAGCAGCATCAGCATGAAAGTGCCGAGCAGCGCGAGTGGCATCGACAAGCTAGGAATGATGGTCGCGCGCACCCGCCGCAAGAAGGCGAAGATGACGATCACCACCAGCACCAGGGTGAACACGAGCGTCAGCTGCACATCGAGTACGCTCTCCTTGATGCTTTCCGAGCGATCGGCAAGCAGCTCCAGCTGGACCGCCGCCGGAATTTGCTGGGAGAGTTCGGGGAGTAGAGCCTTCACCTTCTGCGCCACCTCGACGGTGTTGGCACCAGGTTGCTTCTGCACAGCCAGCACGATCGCCCGCTCGATGGTCTGGGGCGTCCCCTTCCAGGCCGCCACTTTGTCACTCTCAACGCTGTCGACGATCTCCGCTACGTCCGAGAGCCTCACCATCGCTCCCTGATTGGCCCTGATGACGATGGTCCGGTAGGCTTGGGCGTTCAAAAGGGACCCATTGGATTCGATCACGAAGGTGCGCCCTTCGGCATAGAAGGTCCCGGTGGGTGTATTGACGTTCGCGCGCTCCACCGCCTGGCTCACCTCGGCCAGCGAGATGCCCCGCGAGGCGAGGCGGTCGGGATCGATACGGATCCGCACCGCGTACTTCTGTCCACCATAGATCTGAACCTGGGCCACACCGCGGATGGTGCTGATCCGCTGCGCCAAGCGGGTCTCCGCCAGTGAGTGCACCTCATACAGAGGCAACACCGAGGAGCTCAGGGCCAAATACACGATCGGTTGGTCGGCAGGGTTGACCTTGCGAAAGCTCGGCGGGGTCGGCATGCTGGCAGGCAAACGGCGCGTCGCCCGCGAAATGGCGGACTGCACGTCCTGAGCCGCCGAATCGATGTCACGCTCGAGATCGAACTGCAACGTGATGTCGGTGGAGCCGAGGGAGTTGCGCGAGGTCATCGACGAAACGCCATCGATGGTGGAAAACTCACGCTCGAGCGGCGTAGCCACCGAGGCTGCCATGGTCTCGGGGTTGGCACCCGGCAACGAGGCTGTCACGACCAAGGTTGGAAATTCGACGTCCGGGAGCGCGCTCACAGGCAGCCGAAGATACGCCATCACTCCGAAGACCACGCACGCGAGCATGATCAGCGTGGTCGCAACGGGCCGCCGAATGAAGGGCTCGGAGATGTTCACGGTTGCTTCCTTGTGTCACCCGCGGCGCTCGATGCGGAACCCGACGCGGTGCTCGATGCGGCGCTCGATGCGGTGCTCGATGCGGTGCTCGATGCGGCGCTCGATGCGGAACCCGACGCGGCGCTCGATGCGGAACCCGATGCGGAACCCGACGCGGTGCTCGGCGCCGCGGTCATGGACTTCTCGACTGCTCGCTCACGAACACGCACGCCATCGCGCAACCGCAGCTGCCCCTCAACCACTACCCGCTCACCCGGATTGAGTCCCGAGCCGATCACGCTGACGCCCCCCACCGAACGTTGCACGACTACCTTCTTCTGCCGCGCTCGCCCTTCGCCATCCACCGTGAACACAAAGCTCCCATCTTGCCCGCGCTGGACCGCCGCATCAGGAACCACGATTCTGTTCGGTTCGAGATCCAGCACCAACCGCACGTCCACGGCTTGGCCCGGCCAGAGTTCATGCTCGAGGTTCGGAAACTCTGCGCGAAGCCCGATGGTTCCAGTTGCGGGATCCACACTGCTCTCAATGAGTTCGAGATAACCTCGACTGGCTGCGTCCTTAGCACCACGCCCCTTGGCCTCAACCTCGAGCTTCCTACCGGCAGTTCTCCCGCGGACCTCGCCGAGGTACTCCTCAGGCACCGCAAAGCGCACCCGAATTGGCACCAGACTGCGCACCACCACCAATGACTTTGGTTCATTGGCCTTCACGATATTGCCAGGCGTGACCAAGATGCTCCCGGTACGGCCCTCGATCGGTGCGCGGATCTGCGTGTACTCGACATTGAGCGCTGCGCTCTCGATCTCCGCGCGATTCTTGGCCACTATCGCTGAGAGCGCCGCCTGGTTCGCCAGCGCTGCCCGGAGTTCCTTCTCCGTTGAAAGCCCACTGTCAAAAAGCTGTTTTTGTCTGCTCGCCTCCTCCTCGGCCTGTTCGAAGAGCGCACGATTGCGCTCCGATTCGGCGCGGGCCACCGACAGGCTCGACTGGTAAGGTCGGGTATCCACGCTAAAGAGCAGCTGGCCGCGCTCGACCATCTCACCCTCGCGGAAGTGCGCTGCGCGCACCACACCCGTCACTTGGGATATCACCTCCACGGTAGCCAATGCCTCGACCGTGCCGAGTGCGTGTAGTTCGCGTGGCACAGTCTCGAGGCGACTGGTCGCGAGAAGGACAGGAACGACCTCGACCTGGCTCGCCTTAGAACTCTGAGACGGCTCGGAACAGGCCTGGCTCAGCAGCACCATCGCGACACTCACCGAACGAGCGACCACACGGCGTAGAGGAATCGGACACAACGACATCACGGCCGGAAGCTACCCCGAGAATGCCCGGTCGGCCAGGCTCCCACTTCGGCTCGCGCGCGGGAGATTTCGGACTAGAGTCCACCAAGCCAATGTCCCGTCGAGCACTTCTCGAACTTTCGGCTCGGTCGCTCGACGCTCCGAGCGAGTTGTGCGGGCATTTGCCCGCGCTCTTCGCCGATCTCGAGGATCTCGGCGTCCGCGCCGTGGATGTGGTGAGGCTGCTGTCGCTCGCGCCGCCCACCCCTGGTGCACGCATCCTCGATCTTGGATGCGGCAAAGGCCACACCACGCTGGCCCTCGCCCAACAGTTTTCCGTTCACACGCTTGGTATCGATGCAACGTCGGGGTTCGTCGCCCACGCCCGAGCGCGTGCGCGCGCGCTCGGATTTTCCTCACGCTGTCGCTTCCGCGTCGACGATATTCGTCGCGTCGTGCGCCTTGCCCGCGACTACGATCTCGTGCTGATGCTGGGCCTGGGAGACCTCCTCGGTTCCATGCCTGAGACGGTCAACACCCTGCTCAACCTAACGGGTCCCGGTGGTCGGATCGTGATCGATGATGCCATTTTGCGACCCGGCGCCGATCCCACCGCCTTCCCCGGCTGCTTCGATCGCCGCACGGCGCGCGCCCTCGTCGCCAGCGCCAATGGCCGGGTCGTCGCGGAGCTGTCCACCGAAACCGAGGAGATGCGCGACTGGCTCAGCGACGCCGCCCAGCGCCTCTCAGCGCGGGCCGAAACACTTGCTCAGTGTCATCCTGAACTCGCCCAGCACTTTCTCGGCTTCGCTCAGCGTCAGGCGAAAGAGCTCTGCGATCCAGCCAACGAACTCCAGGGTGTGCTGTGGCTGATTGAGTTCGCTCACTAGCGGCGCCGACGGGCCTTCATCTCCTCGAGCTTGTCCACCAGTCGCGAGCGCCCTCCCCAAGCGTCGATCTGCTGCTGAATCCGCGGCGGCAGAAACTCCCGATCCGTGCATTCAATCACGGCCGCCAGTTCCTGCATCTCCTTCTCGGCGGTCCCGAGCGAGGGCATGAATTCCGCAAGCACTTGGTTCAGTCGCTCTCTATCGATCAGTTCGCACTCATCCAGCAATGCGCGCCGATGTGCGCGCCCCAGGATCGCTTCGATATCAGCTCCGGAGAGCTGTCCCACATGCGGCAACTGCTCTGGAACCGCGTCATCGCTCAGCCTGGCCCCCACCTTCTTGGCCAAAATCGGGAAGTAGCGCGAGAGCTCCTGGCTGGATTGAGGGTAAAAGAGAGGAATGTGCACCTCAGCGCGCCCCTGGCGCTTCAGATCAATGGGCAAGTTGTCGGGGCGCGCGGTCAGCAGCATCCACAGGATTTTTCCCCGGTAGCGCGTGTCCCCCATCTGAGTTGCGATCGCCCCGAACACCCGCGAAGAGACCCCGGAGTCTCCGGCACCGTCACGATCTCCGAGCATCGCGTCGGCCTCATCGATCACCACCACCGCGGGGCCCATGCTTCGCAGTACGCCAAGCACCCGCTGCAGGTTGGCCTCTGTCTCACCGACATACTTTGAGCGGAAGTTTTTGACCTCTACGCAGGGAACACCGATCGAACCGGCCATGCAGGTCGCGAGGAAGGTCTTACCCGTGCCAACTGGTCCCGAGATCAGGTAACCCATCGGTACCGCCTCGAAGCGCCCCCGCCGCAGAAGCTCCGCGTCAGCCAGCAGGCGCTGTTTCGCAGCTTCATGGCCCACCACCATCTCGAGAGTCCATCGCGGCTCCACGAATTCGAGCAACCCACGCGCCTGTCGCTCAATGAGCCGCTTTTTGAGCTCTTGGAAGCGTCCACGCGTAAGCTTGCGCTCGGGCTGCTCACCCGAACGGATGAGAACATCCAGATCCGACAAGGCCACACCCGCCGAGAGCTGCGCAAGTTGCGGGAGCGTCAGTTCACTCTTGGCCGGCTCGAACATCTGCGGAAAGCTCTCGGTCAAGAACTCGGCCCGCGCCCCCTCATCGGGCAGGGGCACCGTGATGCTGGCCACGTGTGGGTGGCCCGTGATCCGTTCGGAGAGCGATGACGATTCGGCATCGTGCAGGAGCACGCAGACGTTACGGCGCTTCAGGTATGGACTACTCGCCCAATTGAGACAGGTGACGATGTGCCGCGCCTGCGCCGGACTCGGCGCTTCCCCGCGCGGAAAGACCAGACTAGCGTGGCCGATGATCAGAGCCAAACTCCGGTCGTGCTCGGCCTCGGCCACCATCAGCTTCTCGAGGGCCCGATCGAGCGCCGCCAGAGTCAACGACGGATCGCGACGCAGCTCTGCCACATCGCCAAGCAGCTGGTGCATGAGCGCGTTCATGGCGCGGAGACGCTCTGGATCCGCTCCAGCCAGACACCGTAAGCCGCGCGCCAGATCGTAGGTGAGCACGAGATCCCAGCGCCCGAACAGTTGCTCCGCCAGCATCTGCTCGAGAGGAGCGTAGCGCTCTCGCTCGCCACTCCCGGTACGGAACAGGTCACGGGTGTTGCCGGAAAGCACGAAGCTGTTGGTCGTTCCTGAAAAATACAGCTCCGCTAACAATTCCACCCATCCCGGAACCGGGCCCAGGCCACGATTCTTCGGTTCTTCAGCCGCGCTCGCCATCAGCCCTGCACCTCCGCAGTCAGAATCGCTGGCACTTCAGTCTGCTCAGTCAGCCCCGCAAGCACCTCGAGCTCCCGCATGGCCTGCTCCGTCTGCACCATCGAGTCAGCAACCGAATCGACCTGAGCTGAAATGTAATTGGGATCTTCATGGCTCACCGAGAGCTCGGCGAGAGCCTGAATCTTGTTCTCCAACCGTAAGAGTTCGATGCTCACGAACTCGGCGTTCTTCTCGGCTTTGCGGTAGTTGGCAAGGCGGAGCTCTGCGGTGGCCACGGTATCGAGCAACGCCTTCTTCACGCGTTCATCGGCGTCACCAGCGCCAGCGAGCCGCTCACGCGACTCCTCTAGTTGACGCTCGATACTGGCAGCACTGGTCGACGCCAGGAAGCGTCCGAGCGCCTGCTCTGAGACCAGAAGCCGCAAGAACACCCAGAGCAAGCGATCCAAAGCGGCACTGTCGCGCGGCACCACAGGTCGGTCTAGGGTGGCGTTTCCACTCACACCGAGGGCAAGATCGCGGAGTTCGAGGCAGCGTTGCCGAAGGCCAACGAAACGTCGTGCGCGTTCGGGGTCGAGCAGTGCCACCAGATCACCCACGCCCACCGTCGGAAAACTCGTCCGCGTCGTATCTCGGGCCCGCTCGGCCACCCGTGCATCGATCGCGGCACGAAACCGCGGGTTCTGAACCAGAAGCAACAAATAGGCGGTTTCGAGCGCTCCCAACACCGGCACCACCACGTCCGCCCGACCCGAGAGCAACCCAGCAACGAGCCCACTGCCGAACAGAAGCAGGTTCCACCGGAACAGAAAGGCTTCACCAAGCGCACGCCACAGTGACCCGCCCTCAGTCATCACCAGCCCTCGTCGAGCTCTGCAGTTTTTCGATGGTGTCGCGGAGTTCGAAGACGATATCGAGAAACTCCGGCTCACGTTGCATGGCGGCTGCTGGTCGGTCCGGCGGTGGCACGCTGATTTCCCGGAGGATAGTCCCAGGCGATGAACTCATCACATACACACGATCGCCCAGATACACGGCTTCTTCGATCGAGTGGGTGATGAAGAACACCGTTGCCTCGAGTTCTCGCCACAACGCCACCAAGAGATTCTGCATATTCAACCGAGTAGACGGATCGAGTGCACCGAAGGGCTCATCCATCAAGATGATGCGTGGACGCAGCACCAGCGTCCGAGCGATGGCCACGCGCTGGCGCATCCCGCCCGAGAGTTGGTGCGGATACTTGTCTGCATCGTCCTTCACGTTGAGGCCGACGCGGCCGATCCAATCACGAGCGATCGCAACACGCTCGGCGCGAGGCACACCACGGCACTCGAGCCCGAAGGCTACATTGTCGAGCACCGTGCGGTGATCGAAGGAGGTGTAGTCTTGAAACACCATCCCGCGATCTGCCCCCGGACCAGTCACAGGATGACCCTGGATCAGCACCTGACCCGAGGTCGCGGGGTGTTGAGGCGAGAGCCCGGCGATCAGGCGAAGAATGGTCGACTTCCCGCAGCCTGAAGGGCCCAAGATGGAGATGAATTCCCCGTGCTCCAGCCGATTCTCCACGCTAAAGGTCACGTCCCGAATGGCGGTGAAGGCATCTGGACCCGCGCCAAACGTCTTGGTCACCTTCCGGAACTCCACCAACGCCACCGGTGCCGCAGGTGTGTCGGAGAGGGAAACCGCTTGGGTCGACTCAGTTCTTCCGCTGCTGGTCGATGTCTCTTCCTCGCGCACCGCCGCGCCCGGTTTGGCCGTCCTATCGCCGTTCGAAGTCGAGGGGTTGTTGGTCTCGGTCATAGATCCTTCCGATATGGAAACAGCCCCCGCTGCAGCCAGAGCAGGATCCGATCGATCGTGAAGGCGATCAGCGTGATCACGATCAAGATCCCCCAGATGTGGGCCTGCAGACCACGGCGCTGACTGGTCGCGATCAAGTAACCAAGTCCATGTTCCGCGGCCACCAACTCCGCCAACATGATGTATCCGAAGCCTATCCCGAACAAGGCCCGAGCACTCGTGAAGATGTCCGGCAAGGCGAGTGGGACCAGAATCTTCGTGACAATCTGCAGAGCACTCGCCCCCAGGGTCTGGGCTGTCTCGACGTAGCGCTCATGGATTGCAACCACGGATGCGACCGCATCCGCGAATACGAAAGGAACGGTGGCGATGAAGATGAACATCACCTTCTGCCCCTCGCCAATCCCGAACCAGAACAAAGACAGAGGGATGAGGGCCGCCACGGGGATATTGCGACCGAATATTCCGAGCGGCGCGAGAAAAGACTCGAGGCCGCGAAACGACCCAGCGAACAGCCCGAGCGGGACCCCGACCGTGATCGCCAACCCAAACCCGAGAAACACTCGGGTCAGGGTGGCGATCACGCTCTCGAGCAGGGCACGCTCGTTGGCCAGCACCGCGAAGCTGGCCAGAACCTCGCCTGGACTGGGCAGGACGGTCGGAGAGATGGCTCGCATCTCCGCCTCCCCTCGAGTCAACAGAAGCCAGCCCAGCCCAATCAGGCCGATACAGGAGAGACCGAGCAGCTTACCGTGCCAGAAACCCGGAGGCTTTCTGACGGTGGGTCCGGAGGCAGTACCAAAGAACCTCACTGTGCTGGCACCTCAGCCGGATACACCTTGATCTCGACGCGCCGATTCTTGGCGTGGTTCAAATCATCGATCGGGCGATCCCACCCCACACCGCTGGTGGCAAACTGGTTGGTTTGCAAGGTTGGGAACCGTCGCACCAGCGCCTCACGCACGGCGTTGGCACGGCTCAACGACAGCTCGCGAACTACCCCAGGATCCACCGTACCCCGCATGGAAGCATCGGTGTGACCCTCGACGACGATCCGCGCAGCTCCGTATTGGCCTGCGAGCTTCCCGACCTCTTCGACGATGAAGTCTACGTTCGGATCGTACAGCACCTGCTTGTCCGTACCGTCCACGTTTTGCGTCACCATCTTCTTGATGTCCCAACTGTTGGGGTAGAAGTGGATAACCACGGTCTTGGTGAGGATCTCTGGACTCTCAGCCTGAATCGCTGCTGCCGAGGTCGGTGCGAACTTCACCTGGTACTCGTTCTTCGAGGAGGCGTATTTCGGCTCCTTCATCAACTTCTGGATCACCGAGAAGTCCACCAACTTGTCGAAGCTAACCTTGTTCTGAATCGCCCGGATCTTCGAGTACAAGTACTGCGCATTGCCGTAGGTGCGCTCGAAGTTGGTGGGGTTGTTCTCGTTCAGGAAAAAATCGCGATTCTCAGCGAAGTTCGTCCAGTGGGCGTCTCCCAACATCCCCAGGGTATCACTCTCCGGGATCGAGTAGCCGGCTGCCATCCACTTGGCCACTTTGACCTTGTTGTCCTGCTGCTTCAGCTCCACCATCGCGTCGAAGATCCCACGCACCAGACCCTCGATGACTGCTGGTTTGTCCTTGGCGAAGTCGGCGCGAGCGAACCAGACATCACCAATGAGCTTGTTGGCGGTCGAG
The DNA here is from genome assembly GCA_964396375.1 of uncultured Polyangiaceae bacterium. Lineage (GTDB taxonomy): Bacteria > Myxococcota_A > Polyangia > Polyangiales > Polyangiaceae > FEN-1139. Next base: position 15,423 of record CAYNEY010000026.1, read on the forward strand.
GTGGTGATAAGGATCTTATTTCCCTTGACCTTCTCCAGGTTGTAGATGTCCGGGGCCCAGCTGACGCAGCCCGAGATCGACTTGTCGGCGTTGAACGCTGCTGCTGCCTGAAACGCGTCCTGCGTGTACTTGAAGGTCACCTCGGCGGGCTGGAGCCCAGCGTTGATCAAGGTACTGAGGAGAAAGAACTGCGACGGCGAGTTCTGAGCCAACACGACCGTCTTCCCCCGGAGATCCGCGGCAGTCTTGATATCCTGTCGCACCACGATTCCATCGCCACCGTTAGACCAATCGATCTGCTGGAAGACCCGCGGCATCACCCGGCTGTCCTTCTCGAGGGACTCCACGAGCAACGGGAGCATATCGACGGTAGCCCAACCCACGTGCACTTCGCCTGCTGCAAAGGCATCACGCATCTGGACCGGGTCATCGATGAGTACGAGCTCAACCTTGAACTCCTTTCCGTCCGCGCCCTTCCAAACCGGGCCAGGCTTGAAACCCTGGTTCGCGTAGATAATCGGAGCCCATCCAGCCCAGACGTTGATGGCGAAGCGTACCACCTCGTCCTTCATCGCCTTATAGGTCGACACGCCCTTCACATCGGGTAAGCGCTGGGAGGGAACGTAGGCGTATTCCTTGACGGTGGTGATACCAGAGGCATCATCGGCTTCCGCCTTGTTCTTCAGGGCCGCCATGTCTTGGGCGGAAAAAACGGTAGCGCTCGGAGCTGGTGCGCTGCTGGTCCTACCGCTCATCCGGTACAAGGCAAATCCGAGCAAAGCTGCAATCAACAGGAAAGCGACGGCGTAGAAGGCTGGTTTGGGCTTGCTGGCCATGGTGGTTCTCGACTCCTCTCGATGGTCCGGGTTCTCGCGGGTCAGCTCTTGTCTTGCTCGAAGGCTGGCCCAAGTTCTTTCTTGGCTTCAGGACTGGCCGTGACCTCTGGAGCGACCAGACCAAGCTCGAGTTCGAGCTCGCGCAGCGCACCGTCCGCCATGGCCTTCTCCATCTTCTCTTCTGCTTCTATCTCCGCGATGCCGTTTCGCGAAAGGTCAGCCGCGACCCGTGACACACCCCGATTCTTGTCGATCCGCTCCTGGATCACGGTCTCGAGCTGGCCAAAATCTGTGGTCACGTCGAGTTCGAAGCTCTGTGAGAGTTTGGCAATTTCGGCCTCGGCCTCGCTCATCTTGAGCTCGGCATCATAACGCGTTATCTTCTCACGCACGCTCACCAGCTGTTTGTTCGCGTGCTGGATCTTCTTCAGACTATTCTGATAGGACTGTTCGTGCATGGACAATTGCGCGCGGTTCTCTCCGAGTTGGGACTCAGCCCGACGCAGCTCGAGTGCAAACTTGCCCGCAGTCTCGCGATCGCCCGCCTTGAGGTAGGCGGCTGCCTGCGCCTTGAGACGGGCAACTTGTTGCTCCCCGAGCTTCACCTGGCGCGAGACCTTCTCGACCAACCCGCGGTACTGCTCGAGCCCCTCACGACCCTCCTTCAACTGCTCCACCGCGACGTCGTACTCGTAGCGCATCTGAGCTATCGGATCGGCCTCGAAGAACAGGTTGGCGATCTTGTTGATCTGGGCGCGGAACGCGCCGAAGAGCTTACCTAGGATCATCGTCTGTCGTCCTTCTGGTCCGAGGACTTCGGGAAGGCTACCGACCCGGCATCCCTCCATCGGTCAAACAGGGCCCAGGATACAGGCGAGCCGGTGGCGCAAACAAGCCCGAGCGTGTCGACCTGGTGGCCCACCGCAGATTCACCCGGGTCTTTCGCTATATTCTCTGACCGTCTCGTCCAACCGACACCGAACTGAAGTGCGCAGCAAGCTCGCCGGTTGCGGTGAGGCCCGCGAACAGCAGCGTTCCGCCTACGATGGCCACCGGCAAGAGAAAGAAGTTCAGGATCGGTACGAACAGCGTGATCGACAGCGCGGCACCAAAGCCGAGTGCAAGGGCTGGCCTGCGCGAGAGCACCGTCACTGCCCGAGAAACTGGCTGAAAGTGCCTTACCATGGGCGTCGAGAGGTGCTCCACCGCCAGGCAGAACATCGACCACAGTGAAGAGAGCACAAAAAACGCGAGAGCGCCCACCAGCGGCACCAGATGGAGCGGGTACAGCAGCATCCAACCCAGGATAGTCAGAAATAGGCGCAACAGGGTATGCGTCAGCGAGAAGAGCAGCCCCCTGAGGAAGAGGCGAAGACGAAACGGAGGAGCGGTGTATTCGCCCACCACCGCCTCGGTGGCCTCGGAGAGCGGATCGGTGAGTGGCGCCAGCACCAGATTGGGTACGGTCAGCGCGCCAATCGCCAACAGCACAACGTAGCTGAGGACACCAAGTCCAAGTCGGAGCCCGCGAACGCCCATCCCCTCACCGTTCGCCACCACCACCCGCGCCAGTTGTTGCGCGACGGGCCACAACAGCACAGCCATCGCAATCAGACTCGCCAGCGTGACCAGCCCGCACAAAACGGAGATCACCAGCAGCCGGGGCCGGGTCATGATCAGGGCAACACTCCGGAGCAGAAGAGAAGCGCCACACCACAGGTCTAGGAGCGTTCCCCGTGGCGACAAATCGGGTGGGGGTCGGAGGCGTGCCATGGGAGCAGTATGGCAGAGCACAAGCTGGCTCCGAAGCACAAAGCCCACAAGAGTGAGGGCAAGAGGCCACGGCGTATCTGCTATGATGCCCGGGTGCCAGAGCTACACCAGCGCATCGACTGGGATGTGATCCTGCCCGAGGGCAGCTTCGCGCCAGTTTGGGCCCATCATGGCTCGGCATTGCCGTCGGTTGTGTTCCTCTCGCGTCTCGAAGGTCTCTTGCTCGAACAGGACACCGCCCGACTCCTGCGCCTGTCGATCGAGCTGTGTCTGCGGGTGGTGGGACTCGTGCGCGTGGGCCTCTACCTCTATGATGCCTCACGGGATTTGATGACTGGAACCTGGGGTACGAGTCTCACTCGCCAGATCGTCGACGAGCAAAGCGTGGCCTTCACCCTGGGAGAGAGCGGGCACCTCGTCTTCGCTCGCGCAGCCAGTGGTTACGCCCCATACACCGTGGTCCAAGATTGCCCCATCATCGATCGACGAGGCGGACGCACGGAGCTGGTCGGACGGGGCTGGGTCGTGTGCACACCAATTCGCTCGAGCCAGCGTGCCTTCGGGATGCTCTACAATGACGCGGGATTGACCGACGCTACGGTGGTGCCAGAACGGCAGGAGCAGGCGGCGATGCTGGCCACCCTACTCGGGGGGCTCCTCGAGAATCCCAGCCACAGGCAGAATCTCCCACCGCACTTCGCCCCCACGGGTTGCCACCCAACCGTCGCCCAGGTGATCCGGATGCTGGGCGAGGATCCATCGCTTTCCGGCAGGGAGATGGCGGAGCGCCTGCATCTTAGCTTGAGCCATCTGGCAAGGCTCTTCAAGCTCGAGGCCGGTTGCTCGCTGGTTCTTTACAGGAACCGCCTGCGACTCGATCGGTTCTTTCGAACAGTCGATCCCGAGGGTCACAACCTGCACGCCGCGGCGAAAGCTAGCGGCTTCGGCAGCTACGCCCAATTCCACCGGGTCTTCTGCGCAACCTATCGGGATAATCCGAGCCGATATCTCTCGCACCGGCGCCGCCGTTTCGTGAGCGGCGATTCCTAGCCCACCTCGACCCGTTCCTTGGTCTTCTGCGGAGCTGCGCGCCGCCGGTTTCGCAGACACTCCGAAAGCCGACGCGCGCGACCTTCGGCAGGCTCTCGGTAGAGTTCCTCGCACAGAGGACGGAGCTTGGCTTCGCGTGTGCGAAGGCCTAGCTTTATTCCCGACTCGACGCGGCTCGCCCAGGGGACACGGCCAAACACCTTTGGCTCGTTGCGCATCAACACCCGGAGCCGAACCAGATCGTGGTGCTCGCCGAGCAGGTCGGCCAGAAGCGCAAGCTGCGTGTTTTCGCGTGCCAAATTGCGGGGTGAGAGGGCAGCGAGGAGCCTCTGTTGATAGAGTCTATCCTTGACGCGCTTGCGAAGCTGGTGAAACTTCTCGGGCTCCGGGCTCCGGAGTGTCTGCACCAGGCACCGCTGTCCCTTGACATACGATGCCATCAGGCCGCCGAGGACGAGCTCTGAACTGAGTTCATCCTCGAACAAATCGAGGATGACCGTGCTGTGGCGTGAGAGATCCTCGCGAGCACGAACAAGTCGCGCCGCAAGCTCAGGGGTTGCGAGCTGAGGGAGGGCAGGTGTGTCGACAGGTCGCCCCAAGAGTTTATAGATGGTGGCGAGAGTCTGGTGCGCTACCACCAGCTCGCGAGGTCCAGCCAGACGCCGCGCCATCTTGGCGAGGCGCCGCCGGGCCAGCCGAAGGCTGTGACTTCGGCCGGTGCCCCCAAGCAGACGCAAGAATGCCCGGAGCCGCTTGGTCATCTTTCGGAATTCATGGATGGCGCTCTCTGAATCGGCGAGAGGATCTCGCTCGAGATGAAGACGCGCCAACTCCAACTGCTCGGCCACAGCCTGTCTGAACTCGAGATTGAGAGGGCGATTCACGTCGACGACGTAAGGCATGGTGCGTGCTCCTCGAGCATGGGCCGCCCGCATCTTACCTCACCCTGCTCACTCGAACACGGGGAACTCGGGACCCAGGCGTTTAGTGCTGATCGCCGCGTCGTCAATGACAACCCTCACCCCGCTTGGCTCGATGGTCTCGGTGATACCGCCAACGCTCCACTCCAGGTACGCCGACGGAACCGTGGCACTCTGGGACAACTGATAGAGCACGACACCGTCGACCCACACGATGAGCTGCCCGGTGGCGTCATCGCGAGGATCGAGGTAAGCTTCTATCTGAAACCAGCGCCCAAGAGGCACAGCGAGCGAGGAGGGTCCAGGCTGCTCGGTCAAGGTATGACCATAGAGCTGGAAGACCATCTCGCCGGAGTTGGCTGTGGTCACGTCCACATCCCAAAGGTTGGTGTCCGCACCCTCACTCGTCGCCAAACGCGACCGAAATTTGAAGAGCACCCAGTAGCTGGTCTCGGTGATAGCTTCTGGAATCAAGAACCAGGCACTGTAGAAGGCTGGGCTTGGGTCGTGCCAGATCCGGTTGGCGGTTCCGGCAGACTGAATGCCGGTCTCTTTGGAGGCCACCGTCGCCTCCAACGCGAAGCGGCCGCTCCGGCGGTAAGTGGAGGTCACACCCAGCGCTCCCCCCTGATCGGTCCACACGTACCCCTTGCCATCGGCGGTCCAGGTGGAGGTGTCCGCAGATTCATGATCCGTCCACCACAAAACCCGCGGATCCTGCCCGAGCTCGACCGGACCGCAACCGAGCCCACAGAGCGTGGCAAAGAGAGCCAACCAACTGTTGCAGGTCATGGGCGCGACGCAATCCGTTCGGCGGTTTCGCGATAGTGGCCCGCCGGATAACGCTTCAGATAGCGCTTGGCAAGCGAACTCGCCTGCGGATCTCCCACTGCGACTGCGGCCTCCATGGACAGCGCCAGAGCCTCTTCTCCGAGCGCACTGCCTCCGTACCGCGCCTGATGCTCGGCCAAGAGATGCCGCGCCCGCTCAGGTTGTCCTTCGCGTCGTAGCGCTCGCATCGCCTCGAACACCAACCGGGACGCCTCGTCGACCGTAGGGGACGGGCGCGCCACCACCGCACGCACGGCGCTCGGCCTCGGCGCCTCGGGCGCCACAGCTGGCACACCCTCAGTTGAGGCAGCAGCCGTCCGCTCGATCCGGTCCGACGGAGTTGGAGGGCGACTCGACGCCGCTTCGCGTTCCATCGAGACTGACCCGGACGCGGCAGGTGACGGGGGGCGCATCGGAGACTCGAACAACGACGCCACCAGCGGCGTCGCGCCCGCCGCGGCAGCACCCAGCAGCACCGTGACCGCGATCAGCCTGCGCAGGGGCCACTCCGAGCGCCCAAGGCTCCGCTCCAGAAGCCCAATCCGCACTCGGCGTTTCATGCCACTCGGTGGCACCGCTGGCGACATCGAGGAGAGGAGAGCCAAGGCCTCTGCCTCCAACCCGGAGACGGGCCTGGTCAGTTCGCACAGTGGCCGCATCATTCTGTGCCCCCTGTCTTGGCGCGCTCACAAGCCAAGCGCGCAAAGAATTCCTTACGCGCGTGATAGAGCCGCGTCCACACAGTGTTGACTGGGATCGAGAGCATCTCCGCCAACTCCTCCCCGCTGTATCCCTCTACCTCGAACAGCACGAAGGCCACTCGACGTTTCTCGCTCATGCGATCGAGAATTCTCTCGAGGGTCTCCCGCTGTTCCCTCTGCTCGAGCTCACGCTCCGCGCTGGGGAGCTCACTTACCAAGTGCTCGAGCTCCTCGTGAGCAGCCAACCCAAGCACACGCTTCACCCAACGATTCCGCCGGTGCTGCGCGACTTGACGGCTCGCGATGCGATAGAGCCAACCCGGAAGGTTGCGGCCATCAAAATCGCCAAGGCGCCGCCGGACCACGAGAAACGTCTCCTGAACGATGTCCTCACGATCCGCCTCTCGGGCACCGAGCGCCCGAACCCACCGGTAGACATGATCGAACCACACCTCATAGATGGCCGCGAAATCCAGGACAGTGCGCCGCTGTGCGGGCTGCTGAAGCGAAGCATCGCGGAGAAGCGCTTGCCGGACGGCCTGAGAGGATTCACCCACGATCAACTCATGTTATGGACCGTCCGGAACCTTCAATCACCACCCCACTTGAGGCCGGCCGTAAGGCTTGTCCAGAATGGGGCGGTGCTGCCCACGGCACCTTGGGGGGCAAGCTCGAGGTTGGGCCGAACCAGGAGAAGATCGGTGCTGAGCCGGACGAAGATGGGGGAGTTCGCTGCGGGCAGAGCCACCTCCACAGCTCCACGGAGACCCACCTCGAGGCGAAGCGCCGTATCCGCGTCGATGAGCCGATCGGCGCGGAGCCAGGTCGGCGTGACCAGAGGTCCACCATCGAGGCTGAGCGCTCGACCGACGGCTAATCGACCGAGCACGGCCACCGGGAGGCGGAGTTGCCGGATCGTCACGTCGGCCACCACGAAGCGGCTTGCCAGTTGTGCGGTCCCCTCGAGCACCACCGCCCACTGCGGCTTCAGGAAAGCTACCGCGAGGAGGTCGAGGCCTGGCACCAGCGCGGGACTCCTCTCACTTCCAGAGGTCGCAACCAGAAGCCCAACCCCCAGCTCCGTGCCCGTGGTCACTTCACGCGGGTGCAGCGCGGATCGCCGCGTCGGTGCTTCTACACTCGCGAGAGCCGCCGATCGTGCAGACTCCGAGCTCGGCGATGATGTAGCCACGACCGCCACCGGCAACATGGTGTCCACCTCGACCGCAGGTGTGGTGGGAGCTGGCTCGCTTGCCGGTTCGGGGCCAAAATCAGGGGGAGCGAGCAAAAGGGCCACGAACACAGCCGCTTCTCGGGCTCGCTTGTCACAGTCTCTCCGAGCATCCTCGAGGATTCGGGTCTTGTTGCGTACCGAGACCGAGAAGTAGTCGCCATCTTCCTCGACGGCTATCTCGGCTTCTATCTTCCCTGCCGCAACCAAGGGGCGGCCCACCAGCTCTTGTACGGCCCGACTGATGGCACGGGGCGAAGGGCACGTGCCACCAGCAGCTAGCGCCGTCCACGGAGCACCAATCGATGTAACCAGGCCCACCGAAACGGCCAGGACCCGGCGTGCAAAATATGGTCGCCCGCGCTTGGTCACGGTACCGTCGAAGGTAGCATGTGAGCCCTGGCACAGCCAAAGCGGGTCTGGTGGTGGCGGTCCGTTGCACGGTTCCACAAAAACACACCGAGGTGCCTCACCTGCAAATGGGGGGCACCTCGGTGGGAGAACTCACCGGTCCGAAGCGATCCGGATCGGTCCTGTCACGCTCACTTCTTCGCGTGGTCGAGCGCCGCCTTGGCGGCTGCAACTCGCGCGATCGGCACCCGGAACGGGCTGCAAGACACATACTTCAAACCGGCGCGCTCGAAGAAGTCGATCGAGTTCGGATCGCCACCATGCTCGCCACACACGCCGAGGCTGATGTCCGGGCGGGTCGACTTGCCCTTGTCGCAACCCATCTTCACCAGCTGTCCAACACCCTCCTGGTCGATTGACACGAAAGGCTCGTACTTCAGGATCTTCTTGTCTACATACTCAGGAAGGAACTTGCCAGCGTCGTCGCGCGACATGCCGAGGGTGGTCTGAGTAAGGTCGTTGGTGCCGAAGCTGAAGAACTCCGCGGTCTGCGCCAGCTCATCGGCGAGCAGCGCCGCACGCGGCAACTCGATCATCGTGCCGTACTTGTAGTCTACGGTCACGCCCTCGGTCTTGAAAACCTCCTCGGCCACCTTGACACAATCCGCCCGAAGCAGGTCGAGTTCCAGCTTGCTGAGGGCGAGCGGGATCATGATCTCGGGCACCACCTCGATGCCTTCCTTCTTGACCTTGCAGGCCGCAGTCAAGATGGCGCGGAACTGCATCCGGCTGATCTCGGGGAAGGTGATGCCGAGACGGCAACCACGGTGACCGAGCATCGGGTTGAACTCGTGCAGATCCGAGACCTTCTTCTCCAGATCCTTCACGCTCACACCCATCTCCTTGGCGAGCTCGGCGATCTGCTCGGGCTTGTTGGGGAGGAACTCATGCAGTGGGGGATCCAAGAGCCGAATGGTCACCGGGAAGCCCTTCATCTCCTTGAACAAGCCGATGAAGTCACCGGTCTGGTAGGGTAGCAGCTTCGCCAAGGCCTTCTCGCGCGCCTCGACCGAAGAGGAGAGGATCATCTCCCGAACCGCCTTGATCCGATCAGCCTCGAAGAACATGTGCTCGGTGCGGCACAGGCCGATCCCTTGTGCACCACGGTCACGAGCCTGCTTGGCCTGGGTTGGGGTGTCGGCGTTGGTGCGAACCTTCATCCGCGCGTGCTTGTCACACCACTCGAGCAGAGTACCGAGCTCGCCGCCCAGCTCCGGATCGATCTTCTTCACGTCGCCGAGATACACGGTACCCGCCGAGCCGTTGATGGTGATGATCTGACCGGCCTTGATCACAATCGGATTGCCCTGCTTGTCCTTGGCCGAGAGCTGCCTCGCTGCATAATCGATGGTGATCTCCGAGCACCCCACCACACAGGACCGTCCCATGCCGCGCGCCACCACCGCGGCGTGGCTGGTCGCGCCACCGCGTGCGGTGAGGATGCCGATGGCAGCGTTCATGCCCTCGAGATCCTCAGGGGAGGTCTCGATGCGAACCAGAATCACCTTCTTGCCGGCGGCGGTCTCCTTGATCGCCTCGTCGGCACTGAACACCACCTCGCCGGTCACGGCGCCGGGGGAAGCTGGCAAGCCCTTGGCGATCGGCTTGGCGGTCTCCTTCGGATCGACGGTCGGGAACAGGAGTTCCTCGACGCGTCCTGGCTCCTGGCGCTGAATCGCCAACTTCTCGTCAATCAGCCCCTGCTTCACCAGGTCGACCGCGATCTTGACCATGGCGCGGCCAGCGCGCTTGCCGTTGCGGGTCTGCAGCATGTAGAGCTTCCGATCCTCGATCGTGAACTCGAGATCCTGCATGTCCTTGAAATGGTTCTCGAGCTTCTTCTGGATGTCGAAGAGCTGCGAGTAGTTCTCCGGCATGACCTCTTCGAGGCTCTTGCCGGCGCTGGTTTCGCTCTTGGAGATGGGTTGCGGGGTGCGGATACCCGCCACCACGTCTTCACCCTGAGCGTTGGGCAGCCACTCACCGAAGAACTTGTGCTCGCCGGTGGAGGGGTTGCGGGTGAAGCACACCCCAGTACCCGAGGTATCACCGGTGTTCCCGAACACCATCATCTGGACGTTGACCGCGGTGCCCCACTCCTCCGGGATCTGGTTCATCTTGCGGTAGAACTTGGCGCGGTTGTTGTTCCAGCTGCGGAACACTGCGTCGATGGCACCGAGCAGTTGCTCGAAGGGATCGGACGGAAAATCCTTGCCGGTCTTCTCCTTGATCAGTCCCTTATAAAGGCTGGAGAGCTTCTTCAGATCTTCGGTCTCGAGCGCGGTGTCGGGGATGGCGCGGGCCAGCTCCTCGTGATCAGCCGGGATGGCAATACCCTTGCGCTTGGCGACATCCTTGCGCACGTCATGCATCAGATGCTCGAAATCATGGTGCTCGAGCTCGAGCACCACGTTGCCGTACATGGTGAGGAAGCGACGATAGGCATCGTATGCGAAACGGGGGTTGTTGGCCTTCTTGGCCAGCCCCTCGACGGTGATGTCGTTGAGACCCAGGTTCAGGATGGTATCCATCATGCCGGGCATCGAAGCGCGAGCACCGGAACGCACCGAGACGAGGAGCGGGTTGGCAGGATCGGCGAATTTCTTGCCAGCTTCCTCACCCATCCACACCATGGCCTTCTTGACCTCGTCGGCGAGACCAGCAGGAAGGCTCGGCGGCTTGGCCTTGTAGTACTCCGTGCAGACCTCGGTGGTGATGGTGAACCCTGCGGGAACCGGGATCCCGAGATTGGCCATCTCGGCGAGATTGGCACCCTTGCCACCCAAGAGATTCTTCTGGTCTGCCTTGCCTTCGCAGACCTTTCCGGAGAACTTGTAGATCATCTTCATAGCAATTTCCTCACTCGCTGGTTCATGCCGTTCGCTACGGCGGGCTTACCGGAGCAGAGCCTGAGCTCCGTCCGAGGTCAGATGGTTCAAAACGGGGTTCGGGCGGTCATACACCCTTTCGGTTCGCCAAGACGTCGAAATTTGCGATCTTCGAACAGGTGCGTTGGATGTCAGCCATCAACCGCAGACGGTTGTGACGCAGCTTCGGATCCTCGGCCATCACGAACACGTCGACGAAAAATTGCGCCAACACTGGGGCAAACGCCGCGATCGCCTGGAGAGCCTGCTCGTAGCGCCGCTCACGCTCGGCCCCTGCCAGCGATTGTTTCAATTGCGTCAACGCGGCAAACAGAGCAAGTTCGCTCGGGTGAGGCTCGCTCGTGACCTCGGCGGGCGCCACAGGTTCCGCCGCGTCAGGTGCCTCCTTGGCGATGTTGGCTGCACGCTTGAACACCTCGCCGACACTGGCCCGCACCTCAGGATTGACATGGGCGAGGGCTTCGGCGCGGGCGCGGGCATCGACCGGAGAGTCTGCCGCGGTCCCGAGCACCGCTTCCACCACATCTCCTGGGTATGACAGCAAGCCACGCAGCCTATCCTTGCAGAAACCAGCCAACCTCGCGACGGTCTCGTCAGTCGACTGATCCAGTTTGACCCCGTCGTAGCCAGCATAGGCGTGCCGAGCCAGCCTCTCGATGGAACATTCCCAAGCACGATCCAGAAGCGTTCGGATCAGGCCGATGGTCGCACGCCGAAGCGCCAGGGGATCGGAGGCTCCGGTGGGGATCTGCCCGACGGCGAAGCAGCCCACCAGGGTGTCGATTCGATCGGCGATTGCGACCAGCGCTCCAGCTTCCGATGCCGCCGTGGGGTCGTCCGCCCCACGCGGTTGGTAGTGCTCTTCGATGACCGCCGCTACCTTCGGATCGCGGCCTTGGTGCACCGCATAGGCGCGCCCCATCTCTCCTTGAAGCTCCGGGAATTCTCCCACCATCAACGTCACCAGGTCACACTTGGCGAGCAGCGCTCCGGTCCGAGCGTTCGTGACCACGTCCTGGGGTAGCTCGAGCTCGGCTCCGAGCATCTCGACCAACCTGATGATCCGACGGACCTTGTCGCCGACGCTACCGAGTCTTTTGTGGAACACCACCTGCTCGAGCTTGTCTTTTCGGTCCTCGAGCGGTCGTTCCAGATCGGTGTTGAAGAAGAAGCGCGCGTCAGAGAGCCGTGCGCGCATCACCCGATCGCCACCGCGGCGCACGTTCTCGGGGTGCTCCGCGGTCCCGACCACCGCGAGGTAGCGCGGCAGAAGCCGCCCGCTTGGGTCGCGCACCCCGAAATAGCGCTGATGTCCTCGGGCCACATTGAGAATCACTGGCTCCGGAAGCGCCAAAAAACCCTCGTCGAACTCCCCAATCACCACCTGCGGATCCTCGATGAGACAGCTATTTTCCTCGACCAAGAACTCGTCCTCTACGAGCAGTCCCCCGATGCTGGCCGCAGCCTCGTGCAGGCGCTTCACCATGGTCGATTTGCGCTCTTCGAGATCGACCACCACGTGACAACGGCGGAGCAACTCTCGGTATTCTGCCGCGTGCTCGAGAGTCCATGGACCCTTGGCAAGGAATCGATGCCCCTCGGTGGTCCGGTTCGCCTGAAGACCTGCATAACCGAACGGGATGAGTTCACTCCCGAGCAGCCCCAGCAGCCAGCGAATCGGGCGCCCGAAAGCCACCTCTCCACTGCCCCAACGCATCGACTTTCGAAATGGAATCTTTTGACACCAGTCGCTCAGCGCGTCCGGCAAGAGCGCCAGGGCTCGCTGCCCTTTTTCCCTTCGCCGGCCGCACAGATACGCGCCCTTGTCCGTCTCGATGGTCCCGAGTTGGTCGAGCAAAATTCCCATCTTGGTCGCGAAGCTCTCGGCTGCCTTCGTCGGGCGACCCGCTGCATCGAAGGCGACACGTGCCGGTGGTCCAACCACTTCTTCATCCAGATCCGGCTGGGTCTCAGCCAGCCCCTCGACGAACACAGAAAGTCGGCGCGGAGTCCCTGACACCCAGATCGAGCCATGCTCGAGCCGCAGCCCACCAAGGGAGTTTGCGACGATCTGTCGGAGTGCAGCGACGGCTTGAGTCACAAAGCCCGCGGGGAGCTCTTCCACCCCGATTTCGAAAAGAAGGTCGGATGACATGAGCGGGGCGATGGTGCCGCGGCCCTCGACCTCGAGCAAGTGCCCGCGAGAGCCAGGGCGACCCACGGGCCGGACGCGGGTGGTTCTTTCGGTGAGAGCCCCATGTCTGGTTCTCGGGCCTGAAGTTTGTGTCAGAACAGCCCCACCGTGAGCCCTGTCAGTCCCCGCGACACCATCGTCCGTTCCCTCACCGCTGATGATTCCTTCCGAGTCATGACCACCGACATGAGCACGACCGCGCGCGAGCTTGCGCGGTCCCAAGGTGCGACGGGCGAGGAGGCGAGACTCCTTGGCGAGCTCGCCGTGGGCACCGTCCTGTTTCGCGAAACGATGGCGCCGACCTTGCGCGTCCAGGGCATCGTGAAGACGGCGGACGAGCGCGGCCAGCTCATTGCAGACTCCCATCCCAGTGGCGACACGCGCGGCTTGGTACAACGAAGCCCAGAGGAGGAGGAGCTATCGCTCGGCCCCGGCTCGACGTTGCGCATGATGCGCACCCTGCCCGACGGGCGGATCAATCAGGGGATCGTGACCATCCCCGAGGGAGGCGGGATCTCGGCGGGATTGATGGCCTACATGGCTACCTCGGAACAGATCGTGACCATGATCGGGGTCGGCGTACTGCTCGACGACAGCGGACAGGTGTCACGTGCGGGTGGCTATCTGGTGCAGCTCCTACCTGGCGCCAAGAAGGGGCCCTTGATGGTGATGACGGAGCGTCTCCGTGACTTCGAGGATGTACGTCCCTGGCTCGACAAGCCCGACTTCAGTCCCGATCTGCTCCAGGAAGAGCTGCTCTACGCCATGGACTTCACGAGGCTCGAGGAGCGGGCGGTGCGCTTTGGTTGCTGGTGCGACGAGGCCCGAGTGCTCGCCGCGCTCGCCACCCTGAGCCACGAAGATCTGAGCGAACTGATCCGCGACGAGGAGGTGCTGGAGATCGCCTGCGACTACTGCAAGAGGCCGTACCAGATCAGCCCGAGTCAACTCCGAGGACTCCTCGCCACAAGCTGAAAGGACGTGCCCGAGAACGCTACGGCTCTCGAGCACGTCCAAAGCCTCATCCTCGACCGAGCGGCGGTCAGGGGATGGAAATGAACTGTCCGCACACCTTCTGGCTAGCGCGGATATACCCACCCTCGTTCTCGACATCGAACTCCGGATCGAGCTGGCCGCGGATGTCTCGGTAGATGCAGAGCGTGGCCACGCAGACTTCCGAGTTGTCCTCGGGATCATCCACCGCACCGTCGGCGGAAGGCGTCGAATCGAAATCGTCACCGCTGATGGTAAGCGAGCCGGAGTCGTTCATGTCGCCTTCGGTGTCCCACATGCACTCGTTGTCGGTGTCCAGCGTCCAGCGCATGTCCACGTCCACGTCACTCGGCTCCCACGTCACCACCAACTCACCGGTAGCTCGGGAGATATTGGTGTCGAACTCGGCACCCTCGATCTCGAAGCGCTCCGGGAGCATCACCACGGAGTTCAGCGCGCTCTCGTCCTCATCACTGCGCACAAACGAGATCTTGACCTCCACGCCGCCCTCATCACCGGCCACCGTGGCCCGGTAGACGTCCCCCGAAGGGTTGAGGGTCTTCACCGAATCGCCCACCGTGACCATCAGCTTGTCCTCTTCGGCCAAGTCGACGATGGTGCCGTCGTCGCCCCCGACCCGGAGCTCCACCCGCACATCGGTGTCACCGCTTCCGTCCGCCACCACATCCATCGCGGCGTACATGCCCGAGGTGCGGATGTCGACGGACTCGACGTGCTCCTCCTCCTTGCAGCCGATCAGCGCGATACCCACGAGCCCGAGTGATAATCCGAGTCTTTTCATGTCTTCCTCTTTCGCGGTAGGAGCGAGAGCAAGGAGTGTACCGGGACTCGAGGGAGGACAGCAAGGGCGGAAGATTCCCCGGGTACCGGGCCCAATCCCTTTCAACTCCTCGATTTATCCGAAGACCGGGGTCAAATCCCGAGGAGCGTCCTGGATGGCCCCCCGGGACACTCCTGTCATACCGGCCGCGCGGGGGAGCGTCACGGAGCGTAACCAGTCGCGATGGCGCGGGCACCTCTGGTAGAACCGAGAACCCTATGGTCCCTCGTACAACGCTGCTCGGGCTCGTCCTCATCCTGCCTCTGTTCGCTTGCGAAGGCGAGGCGCCGAAGGTGAAAGCGGTCCCCTCGGCCGCTACGGCGGCGGCTGTGCCGGTCGAAAACCCCATCCCGACACCGCCGAACCCACCCCCGAAGCCCCCGAAACCCCCGAAGCAGAAGAAGAGCCTCGCCGACTGCCCGAAAGGCAAGCTGGTGTGGGAAAGTCCGGAGGTCGAGGCGGCAGTCCGCCAGAAACTGCAGAAGCCCGCGGGCGAGCTGCGCCGCGCGGATCTCGCGCGCCTGCGCAGCCTCAATCTGTCCCAGATCCGGCTCGATGAGCTCGATCCCTGTCTGTTCGCGCTGACACCTCAGCTGAAGGAGCTCTTCCTCGGTCGCGGCGAGGTCACCGATCTCTCGGCACTCGAAGGGCTGCGGCAGCTCGAGAGCCTGCGACTCAGCTTGAACCCCATCACCGAGCTTGCTCCGCTCGCCGGGATGACGCGACTCGACCGGGTGGACTTGGCGCACACCCAGATCCGCGATCTTTCTCCGCTAGCGGGACTTACCAACCTGACCGAGCTCTTGCTCGACGACACGCCGGTGTCAGACGTGACCCCCCTCGCCAAGCTGGAAAAGCTTGAAGTGTTGGTGCTCAAGAACACGCAAGTGAAAGATCTCAGCCCACTCCGAGGGCTTAAGGCCCTAAAGACGCTCGACATCCGGGGTGCTCCAGTCGATGACCCAAGCACCGTGATGCGACCTGGGTTGCGGGTGCAGATGATGGACTGACCCCGGCCTCCCCTTCGGGCTGCCTGCTCCGCACCTGCTCGCGCGACCGAAGGACATGGCGGTCGATTCCGAGCGCGGAGGCTCATTCATGTCATCACGTCATCGACTGGTCTGGTTCGCAGTTCTGCTCGGGGGACTCGTGGGTTGCTCGTCAGACGATGGCGAGGGTGAGGTGAGTTCGAGCACCGGTGGGCAGGTGGCAGCCGGCGGGAGCGACTCAAGTGCCGCGGGAGTTCCGGTCGGCGCGGGTGGCTCGACCCTCGTCCCTCCGGCCAACGGCGGTGCCCCGGCCAACGGCGGCCAACAGGGATTTGGCGGCGCTCCAGGAGAAGGCGGTGCCCCAGGAGAAGGCGGCGCTCCAGGAGAAGGCGGCGCTCCAGGAGAGGGCGGCGCTCCAGGAGAGGGCGGCGCTCCAGGAGAAGGCGGTGCCCCAGGAGAAGGCGGTGCCCCAGGAGAAGGTGGCAGCTCCGAGTGCACGAGCGCAACCTGGGATCCTCCCGAGTCCGCCAACGGCAACACCAATCTCCCGGCTGGGCTCGACGCAGTCTGGGAACACACCGGCGAGACCATCCTGCGCGCAAACAACATCAAGATCTACCAGCTGATGGCGAACGGAGGCCGCCTGCGTTACTGCGCACGTTGGGATTCCGATCACCCCATCGATGCCACACAGCGTCAACAGATCCAGACGCTGATCGGCAAATGCGACAACCAATGGACCTCCTACCTTACCGGCTGGGGCTGTTGGCCCTTCTCGGAAATAGAGGTGCGCATCGTGCTCTGGGCGGTGCGCGATGCCTCCTTGCTCACGGGATGGTCAGATGTGGAGGGTTCCTATGTGGAGAACGCGGACGCAAGCTGCCCGGAGGATTGTGGCCCTTGGGCTCCCAATCGCTCTTTCGATGCGTGCGGGAGCGCGGTGTACGACGAGTTCTTCTGGCTCGACGGGTCCCTTACCGAATACACGGGCTGGGGCTCGGCCACGGGCTTTTACATGGGAGCGGACGCTTTCCTTCGTGCCGCAGAGGCCAATGCCGACACGGAGACCATCGTGGTTCACGAGATGGGGCATGCCCATGGACTCGACGATTTCTACGACTGGCAACCAGAGGGGTGGACGCGATGGGTCATGATGGCGGGCGCGGCGCAGACCGTCACCGAGACCGATGGTTGGATGCTCCGCGACGTCTGGCGTCACGTGCGTTCACGGTATGGATACCCCGAACCCTGATGGCAACGTGAAGGTCCTGCAAGATGACCGCCTAACAGCTAGAACCAAATCCTTCAGTCGATATGGAATTGGTTTCGCGAATCCTGACGGTTTGTTGAGCTGTCCGAAACGAGAGGTCTCTCAGAGCGTCAGATCCTATGCTCGCCCGGGCGATCTGGGTTACTCTTCGACAACTCTCATGGAACGCTTGCGCATGCTGGAGTTCGGTCGTGCTCGGTTGGTTCTTGGTGTGCTGCTCTGGACAGCCTGGGGTTGCGGTGATGCTTCAAGTGAGGTCTGCGACTACGAGCATCACCCCGATACCATCACCTTTCAGCTCTCACCTAGCATCACCACGCTAGGGAGCTACACCGTAAGCTATGCCCTGCCCGGTCAACCTCCCCTTGACTGCGTCTTCACCTTCCCCTATTCCGAAGTGACCTGTGAAGCTCTATCGTTCGGAGATCTGAGTCACAGCACAGCACCCACGCGAGTAGATTGGATCATGCTCAACGTTCCCTCTCCTGGGCCCGACAGCATCACCATCTCAATTCAGGGATACACCACACTCTACACGGGGACGGTGGTCCCAACATACGCGCTGGATGAGCCCAACGGGCCGGGCTGCGGGGTGAGAAAAACTGGGACGGTGACGCTCGCGCTGCGCTGACCGAGGTCGCCAGCTCTCTTTTTCAATTATTTCGAGATCTTGCGCCCATCCGAAGGGCAGGTGGCTTCCCCTCCGGCGGCTTCCCCGATAGATGTGGGGGGATGCCGTGGGAGGCGCTCTCGAACTCCTGCGGTGGGAGGGGCAGGTCGCTCCTCCGTCTGGAGTGAGGAGGACGTTGTGATGCTGTACCTGAATCGCACGGGGCAACCGGAAGGGCCGTTCTCAGAGGAGCAGCTCGAGCAGATGATCCAGTCGGGCCAGCTTAGCGAAGGCTGGGTCGCGGCCCAAGGACAAGCCAATTGGGCCCCTCTCGAGTCCATTCCCCGTTTGAGTCAGGCCCTTGCGGCGGCTCGACAGGCTGGGGGAACTCCCGGACCTCAACCAGGCTACGCCGCGCCTCAACCAGGCCACGCCGCGCCTCAACCAGGCTACGCCGCGCCTCAACCAGGCTACGCCGCGCCTCA
>CAYNEY010000026.1:33545-83248 GCA_964396375.1 uncultured Polyangiaceae bacterium
ACGCCGCGCCTCAACCAGGCTACGCCGCGCCTCAACCAGGCTACGCCGCGCCTCAACCAGGCTACGCCGCGCCTCAGGATCACACTGGTCGCACCCCGAAGCCTCGCTCATCTTCCTCGAAGTTGCCTCTCTTCCTCGCACTCGGAGCGGTCTTCGTGCTTCTGCTGGGTGGTGTTGGTTACGCCGCGTACGCCTACTTCTTCAAGTCCACCGGACCTGAGATCGTCAAGTACGTGCCGACGGAAACCTCGCTCTACTTCGAAATACCGAACGTTCGAGCCGCTGGCGCGAAGGCGCGGCAAGCTCGCTACATGAAGGAGACGAAGAAGTCCGACGAGGACACGGTGAAGGACTTCGCGAAAGTGGTAGCTGACTCCTTCGGCATCACCGAGTCCGAAGCGATAGCCCTCGCCCTCGCCGAACGCAGCCTCGGGATCTCGGCGCTGGGGATGCCGGAGAAGCCGGAGGGCGCTTTGGTGCTGGTCTTCGAGGCCAAGAGTCCAGTTGAGACTTGGCTCAAGAGCAAGCGCTTCAAGGCCGAGGGTGCCATCGGCAAGTCAGGACGTCGCTACGCTCTTGGACCAGCAACCTCACCGACGAGTCCAGCGGCCACCGGCAAACAGGACTGGACGGCCCAGGCAAGAACGATGCTCAACGCTGCACAAACCGACACCAACACTGCCATTGGTTGGTGGGAAGATGTGGAGGTGCTGGCGCTCGGGACGCCCAACATGCTGACGGCGATCGGCAGTGTGGTTGACAAGAGCACCCCTCCCCTCGCCGACAATGAGCGCTTCAAGCGGGCGATCGCGGACAAGCGCGCGAATGACGTGATGGTGGGCTGGGTGGATGGACTCCTGGTCAAGAAGGCCCTCGAAGGCAACACTGAGGGCTACGACGTGGGCTTGGGCGCCGAAGGTCTCTTGATCGGTCTCGGCGCCGACGAGACGGGGCTCCTGATGCACGCGGTAACAACCTTGGTGGGACGCGATATCACCAGCCTGCCGCAACTCTTCGAGCCGACCGAACTCAGCTACGGGGCGCGCCTTCCGGCCGAAACACTGGCGTACACCGGACTCTCTCTGCGCACCCAGAAGGATGGACCCACCCTGGAGCGCGAGCTCCTCGGCTACTTGCGCCAAAAAGAGCCACGGATCGACGCGGAGTACGCCGAGTTCAACCAGGAATGCCAACAGAAGGCCAAGGTGAGTGTCTCGCAGATCCTGGGTAGCCTCGGCGACGAGATGGTGATCGGCGCCCTTGCTCCCTCCACCATGACGATAGGCTCGCTCGATCCGGAGAAACTCACCGACGCCGCGGCCTTCGCGGCACTCAAGCTCAAAACTCCGACTATCCTCGAGCAGTTCGTGGTCGCCTTCCGCGATCAAGTACTGGCCCAAGAACTCGGACCCGCCCTCACCCCCAAGGGCAAGGGGTTGGTCGTCAAGACTCCCCTCGGACCAAACGTGGTGGTCGAACTCAGGTTCGTCGGCGACGAGCTGGTGATCGCCGGGGGAGGCGGGCCAATGGTGGAGCGCCTGTTCTCAGGGCTTTCGGGTCAGGGCCCCACGCTCGGCGCCGATGACGCGCACTCGGCCGTTCTCGCCAGTCTCCCGAAGCAAACACAGCAGCTACTCTGGCTCGACACCGGACGGCTCGCAGATCGCTTCCTGGCTGGCAACCCCTCGTTGCGAACCATGGCCGAACAGAGCGGTGTGCCACTCGGGGACATCGAGCTCACGGGTCCAAAGCGAGTCTCGAGCGGGCTTGCTTTCTCGATGACGAAGAATCAACTAGGCTATCAGGTGACCCTCGACAGCACGAATCTGGTCCACGGTTTTCTGTTTGCCGCCGGCGCCTCGGCGGCAGCCATGACTTCGGCCTTTGCCGACCTCGGGGCAGCCGCCACCCCCCTTCCAACAGCGGTGGTCCCGGCTACCGTCCCTGCCGGTGCGGACGTCTGCGCGAAGGTGGTGCGCTGCTGTAAGACCCTGATGGCACGTACTGGCCAAGCCGCGGCTCAAGGTAACTGCGACACCTTCCCATCACTTCCGCCCGCGTCGTGCGCACAGGCCCTCGCCGGCTACGAGGCGAGTGTGCGAGCCCTCGGCGGCAGCTGCGACTAAGCAGGAGTCAACTTCCGGGCGCCGGGCAGAGTGGGCCCCCGGTGCCCGGTGGGTCCGCTATCGGACTCACGAGTGCTTCTTGCTCGTGCCGAGCCGCAAGTCTTGCAGTCGCTGGGCCTCCGCCGACGAGGCCACTTCGCTGTGGCATTCAGGGGCTCTCTCACCCACCGCGCGCATAGCGGTCTTGGTCTTGTTGGCGAGACGCTTCAGATGCTCGGGCGAGATCACCGCCCGCTCCTCGAGGATCCGCCGCTGCTCCTCAGTGAGAGCGTCGGTGACGCGCACGGCACCTGCCTCGAAGCCCTGGGCCTTCCCGCTCGAGAAGGCCACGATCTCCTTCGAGATGCGAACAGCGCACCAGTCGTGCCCACACATTGCGCAGAAATCGGTGTCGACGTCCAAATCCTCGTCGTGCAGAGCCCGCGCCACATCGCTATCGAACGCGAGTTCGAAATGCTTCTCCCAGTTGAGGGCGGCGCGGGCCTTGGTGATGGAGTCATCCCAGTCTCGCGTGGCAGGAATTCCGAGGGCCACGTCTGCGGCATGAGCGGCCATCTTGTAGACCACGCAGCCCTGCTTCACGTCGTCCTTTTTGGGGAGTCCAAGATGCTCCTTCGGTGTCACGTAGCAGAGCATCGACGCGCCATGGTACGCCGCAGCGGTCGCCCCAATCGCGCTCGTGATGTGGTCGTAGCCGGGGAACACGTCAGTGACCAGCGGCCCCAGTACGTAGAAGGGAGCACCGTGACAGAGCCTTCGCTCCAGCTTCATGTTGTACTCGATCTGATCGAAGGGCATATGCCCTGGCCCTTCGATCATCACCTGGCACCCCTTCCGCCAGGCACGCTCAGTGAGCTCGGCCAAGATCGCGAGTTCTGCCAGCTGCGCCGCGTCCGACGCGTCAGCAAGCCCCCCCGGGCGCAGCCCATCTCCGAGGGAGAACCCAACGTCGTAGCGCCGCATGATGTCGCAGATCTTCTCGAACGCCGTGTACATCGGGTTCTCGCGCCGGTGATGGATCATCCACTTGGCCAGAAGCGAGCCGCCGCGACTCACGATGCCAACCAGCCGCGGACGAACCAACTCCAGGTGAGCCATGAGGAGCCCCGCGTGGACGGTGAAGTAGTCCACCCCCTGCGCCGCCTGCTTCTCCAAGGATTCGAGGATGGCCTCCTCAGTCAACTCTTCGATGGTTCGCCCCACGATCATCGAGTAGATGGGCACGGTGCCGATGGGCACACGCGCGGCCTTGATGATCGCGACACGACACGCGTCGAGATCACCACCGGTCGACAGATCCATCACTGTGTCCGCGCCCCATCGCTCGGCCCAACGCAGCTTCTCCACTTCTTCGTCGATGCTCGACGACACCGGCGAGGCTCCCATGTTGGCGTTGATTTTGGTCCGGGTGGCCCGGCCAATCCCGATCGGATCGAGTTGATAGCCGAGGTGCACTCGGTTGGCCGTGATGAGGAGGCGTCCGGCTGCCACTTCGTCGCGAACTTGCTCGGGAGTCAAGTGCGACTCCCGCTCGGCAACGCGATGCATCTCGGGAGTGATGAGGCCGAGACGAGCGTGTTCCAGCTGGGTAATCGGCTGGAAGCCCTCGGGGGCAGTGGCGAAGGCGCCCTCTCGCTGCCAACCCTCCGGAAGGAAATCCCAGGCCGTCTTGTCGCTCGGCTGCGGCATGTGCGGCGTGTCCGGCGAACCAAACGGGATCGGCCCTCCAATGTTCGGCGCGAGCGCGAAGCTTCCGGGATTGGTACCTTCACGCGCCGTCGAGGGATTATGGGCACCGTGGAGAGGGAGATCGAAACGGCTCATGGGGACCGAGCCTGCCACCACCTGTGCGCCGGTGCCAAATCCGATCGTCTGCGCTAGGGTCGAAGGGTCATGGCCCCCACCATCCGAGAGCTCTTGTCGCGTCCTGAACCCTTACTCGGCCCCGGGATCTGGGATGGCCTTTCGGCGTGTCTGGCCGAGCGCGCAGGTTTCCAGATGGCCTTTCTTTCGGGGTATGGGCTGAGCGCCTCATTGCTCGGCATGCCCGACTTCGGTCTCATCACACAGACCCAGCTCCTGCATGCGGCCGCGCGGATTTGCACGCGGGTACGTCTTCCCATCATCGTCGATATCGACACGGGGTACGGCGGTCCGTTCAACGTGGAGGCGACGGTCGAGGGTTTGAGCCGCGCGGGTGCAGCGGGGTGCTTCCTCGAAGACCAGGTGTTCCCAAAGCGCTGCGGTCACATGGAGAACAAGCGGGTGATTGAGGTCACGGAATACCTGCCGAAGCTCCGCGCTGCGCTTTCTGCGCGGGGCACACGCTCGTTCTTCGTGACGGCGCGCACCGACGCGCGCGCCGTGCTCGGTCTCGACGAAGCGATCCGAAGGGCACGGCTCTATCGCGACGCGGGAGCGGATGCGGTCTTCGTCGAGGCACCGCAGAGCGTCGAGGAGCTGATCACCATCCGGCGCGAGGTTCCGGACGTGACTCTGGTTGCCAACATGGTCGAACAAGGGAAGACCCCACTCTTGCCAGCACATGAACTCTACCAACTCGGATACCAACTGGTGGCAGTGCCCGTGTCCGGACTACTCTCGATCACGCGAGCTCTCGAGGAGCTGTTCGGCGCACTGCTCCGGGATGGTGGAACCAGCGCCGCCAGCGGGCAGATGACCACCTTCTCCGAACTCAACCGCCTGCTCGGGCTCGAGACACTCTACGCCCGAGAAGGCGCCTGGCTCGAACCTCAGAACGAGCCGTCGAAGCCGAGTCCGTAGCCGTCGCGACCGATCCGAACCGGCATCGGGAGGGCTGACACCGTAACATCGGTTCGCACCAGCCGTTTGCGCGGGATGGTGATCCCACAGATCAGCATCGCCGCACCGGCAGCCTGGGCGAGCGCGTCAAGGGTGAGGATGGCGCGCTCACCACCATTGGAATCACAATAGCCGTCGTCGCAGTCTTCGTCATCGACATGCCCCGTGGCCATCATCATGAAGGGTCCGAGCACCGGGACAACCAGCCATCCTGTGCCATCTTCCATGTTCTGGCTGGCCGCCACGGACAATCCGAGCGCCCAAGGGATCCCCGCCACCAGTGAGCCAGCGATGATCAGCCCACGTCGAGGTTGCTTGGTGAGCCGGTAACCAGGAGGGATGGGCTGACCAGGCTCGTAGGGCAGCTCCATCCCGGGAGGCAAGGCGCCACGAACCTGCGGGTAGTGCACGTCATAACGCGTCGGCGCACTTTCGGCGGGTGGAGACGCCGGCGCCAGCGCTGCGATCGGTACCAGCGCGTAGCCAGGGGGCACCACCACCGCGGACGATTGGGGGGGAGACAGCGGCAGAGGCTGCTGCGAGCCCACCTGTGGCACTGGAGTCACAGCCTGCGGGGATGCCGCCGAACCCACCGGCTTCGAACTTTGGGCCGCCTCCTCCGCCCAGGCTGGACCCGAGGCAAAGAACCCCAAAAACACAGCGAACAGCCACTTCCTCCGCATCAAACGCCTGAGTTCTGTCATGATTCCTCCGCGATCGGCCCCAGTCTAAGCAAAGCTCATACCATAGTCATTGGGCCAGCTCGCATCCCTTTGATCCCCTGTTTTTTGCGCCGACCTTCCATCATGTCGCAGGATCTCGATTCCAGCATCACACTCCGTCTCGCCACACCGTCAGATATTGCCGCGATCGTCGCCCTGGTTGAGAGAGCCTACCGCGGCGACACGAGCCGGCTGGGCTGGACCACGGAGGCCGATCTCCTGGATGGACAGCGGACCGACACCGAGGAAATCACCAACCTCCTCGCCGATCCCTCCACCCGCCTGATCGTCGCAGCGGAGCGGGACTCACTCTTGGGCCATGTACTTCTGCGTCGCGAGAAGGATACGGGCTACGTAGGCATGTTGGCGGTCGATCCCACCCGTCAGGGCGCGGGCCTCGGTCAAGGACTGCTCGCCGAGGCAGAGCGCCGCGCCATCGCCGAGTTTGGCCTTCGGCGCACCCGAATGACCGTGATCTCGCTCCGCACCGAGCTCATCGCCTGGTACGAGCGCCACGGCTATCGGCGCACGCTGCGTCGCGAGCCCTTTCCCTATGGCAACCCACGTTTCGGATTGCCACAACGGCCGGATCTCGAGTTCTTGGTGCTGGAGCATGATCTGCTCCCCCCCGAGGGATGATGGTCCTCGAGGGGGCCCGTACAAAACCCGGTTCGTGCGGAGAATTCTCCCGTGACAGGGCCGCCGGCCAATCCCCGTTGTCTGCCAGGCACCGAGCACCATTCACAGGCGCGCCATTAACTCACGACCCAAGCTGACCGCTGTTTGTCTCACAGCTCAAGGTGGTGAGACACAGCCATGAAGAAACTCCTGATCGTCGATGACAGCAAGGCCATGCGCATGATCGTGCGCCGCGCACTCCGTCAGGCCAATATCGTCGAACACTCGGTGGAAGAGGCGTCCAATGGCGAAGAAGCGCTAGAGAAGCTGCGCGCGGGCGGTTTCGATCTCGTGCTCGCGGACTGGAACATGCCCCAGATGAACGGGATCGATCTTCTGAAGGCGGTGCGCGCGGCGGGGATGAACGTCCACTTCGGCTTCATCACCTCAGAGGGCACCGGCGACATCAGGGCCACGGCCCTGGAGAATGGCGCGGCCTTCTTGATCGTGAAGCCCTTCGCCTCCGAGGACATCCACGGCGCCTTGAAGCCCCTGGGGTTCGCATGACTCCCAGCAAATCGGCCCAAGCGTGGCTGGATGCCACCATCGATGCGGCCCAGGAATTCTGCGAGACCACGATCGGATCTCCTCTCGGCGAGCGGGCCGAGCTGCGCGAGTTACCGCAGCTCCTCACTGGGTGTTTCGTGGCCATCGTCTCCCCCGATGCCTCAGTCCAAGTCGGGGTAGCGAGCGATGCCCCAGGCTGCCAGTCATTGGCTTGTGCCCTCTTCGCTGCAGAAGAGGAGCTCTCCGAATCCGACATCAGCGATGCCCTTGGGGAGATCGCCAACGTGGTCGCTGGAGGCGTAAAGAAGCGTAGGCACTCAGATTTCCAGGGAATGTCTCTGGGGTTGCCGATTGTGATGGACGGCCAGGTTCGCTGCACGGACAGCCAGGAGGTCGTGCAGACGGAGGTGGCCTTCGCCGATGTGCCAGTCCGGTTGATCGTTGTCAGCAACCGCGGCTCCTAGGATTCCTTCGGCCGAGAGACTTGTGTTACCCTCCGGCTTTGAACTAAGTAGGGAGTATCATGGCAGGATTGGTCGAGCTACGCGGCGGGTTTCAGAAAGTGCTCAACGGACTCTTCGACCGCACGGTACCGGTCGCCCCAGTCCCGAAGTATGAGCCCGCTGCCACCAAGCCCGCGGTGATCGCGGTCTATACCGCTGAAGACGAGAAGGTGGTGGCGGTCGTGGTCTGTTCACTGGCGGCGGCAGCCTACCTTGGGGCCTCGCTTTCGCTGGTGCCAAAGGCTGTGGCCGAGGACAGCATCAAACGCAACAACCTCGAAGACGCCCTGCTGGAGAACTTCCGCGAGGTTGCCAACATCTTGGCATCATTGGTCACAGAGCATGTGGGCGTCCGCGCCCGCCTGGGCCGGGTGATCCCAAAGGCGGTGGCTTCCCCACCCGAGCTGAAGGCGGTCATGGGTTCTGCACAGCGGATCGACGTCAGCTTCGACCTCCCAAACTACGGCCAGGGCATCGTTTCGGTCCGACTGGTCGCCGGCTAGGCACCCCTTGTGTGGGGAGGTCAGCGCGTTGGTGCGTCGGCGTCGAGCACGAGTTCGAGGCCAACTGCGAGCGATAAGAGCCACCGGCCATAGGTACCCACGCTACGATGTTCGAAGACCAGCTCGCTCGAGCGAGCTGGAACCAACAGGGAGGCACCGACAGTTGCTCTGAGCGCCGAAAACAGTTGGAGCTGAAGTCGGCCGTCGAGCAGTGGTCCCGCGGTCAGGAGCTGATCGTCTTTTGCGACGTAACCGCTCGCCGCGACACCACGCAGCTCGGTTGAGATGACGCCAAGACCTGCTCCCAGGCTCACCAGAAGAGGGGTGGGCTCCGCGGAACAATACAACAGTCCTTCCAGCGCAAGAAACTGCGACCGTGCCTCAGCGCGACCTTCGGGGCGCTCGAGCGCGTGGGCGCGGAGAGCAGTGGAGGCCACCGCGCGCAGGCCGAGAGCGCCAGACCGAAGCGAGGCGTCGACCTGACCTGCTATCCCAGGGCCGAGTCCACCGGGCGAGAGAAGGAGCGCGGATGCGAAACCCAAGCTGAGTTCACGGCCTGGCCGCGATGCACCCGGCATTGCAGAGGGCTGCGCAGTCGCCGCTTCCTCCACCGGTTGGCTGGGACTCGGACGCAGACGTGGCTCAATGCCCGTCAGGTGCCAACGAAGTAGCTCCACCGCGTGCAAGGCGGCAGTGCGAGGGTCAAGAGCACGGCCGTCGGACTGGGTGAACACTTCGCGCAGCGAGAGCTGCCCTGTGCGTCGATCCAGGATCCAAACCTCGAGACTGGTTGGCTTGATGAGGATCCGAAAGGTAAAGGCGGTGTTCGAGTCCTCCGGCTCCTCCACCACCTCGACTCCGAGTTCAGCGAGTTCTGCGCGAAGAAGCGGCACGAACTCTCCCTGGATCGGTGAGGTGCCGATGATGGCTGCCGTGATCTGCTGTCGTCTCTCACCACTGGAGGGCTCGGTTGCCGCTTCCGCCCATGCCAAACCGATGAGGTTCTGTGCAAGGACCAGGAGGAGGAGACGAAACGGTGACACCCAGCCAGCCTACGGACCAAGCAGGTCCCGAGCAAAGCCTGCATGCGGACCCTTCGGATAACGGGTGAGATAGCGGCGCGCCGCCTGCTCCGCCGCGGTCCGATCTCCCGCATGGTCGAGGGCTTCGAGGAGTCGACCAGACGCTTCTCGGGCCAAGCTGCCAGCGGGACGCTCCGCGAGATAGGTCGAGAACCAACGCGCCGCCTCTCTCGGATTGCCCGCCGAACGACCCAACTGGAAGGCTGCGATCGCCGCCGGCTCCCCGGAGGGGAAGCGCTGCCGAAGCCGACCAAGCACCCGCACCGATTCGTCCGCGTGGCCAGCGAAACGGCAAACCTCGGCCAAGCTGAGGAGACTCTTCGCCGAGGCAGACTCGGTGAGTCGGCCAATGCCGAGGGCAGATGCCTTCTCGTATCCCTCCCGATACTTGCCAGACCGACCGAGCGACTCCCAATCCTGCTCCCGAAGGCGCTGCGGACCTTCTGGAACCGGCTCGGGTGCAGAGTCAGCCGATGGCACCTCGAGGCTCGGGTTCAGATCCGCCACCTCCTCCGAACGGGGCATCTCAGAGTCGAGCCGTCGCTGCCCTCGCTCGATGACCAAACGCGCAGGAGCGCGCAGGGCAAGCGGAGACGGATCCGCCTCCCGAGCGTAGAGCAGCACCGAACCCTCCTCGATGCTGAGTTCCAACCGTTCCGACTGCGCGCTCCACGCCAGAGAGAAGCGAGTCCCCGTGACATCGACGCGATAGGGCCCAGCACGCCAAGTGTAGTGAGTATCGGGTCGGTGCCGCACCGACACGTTCGCTCGCCCCTCCTCGATGCGCACCTCGGCACCCAGCACATCGACGCTCTGTACAACCGCGCGACCACCGGGCAAAAGGTGCATCTCGGAAGCATCCGCGAAGCGGAGTGGCACAGCCCGATCGGGTGGGGCAACCAAGACCGTTCCACTTCGCACCGAGGCGCTGCTCTCTACGCGTTCTGACCCGTCCGAAGTGAGCCGTCCCACCGCCAGCCCACCGAGTGCGGCCGAAGCGAGCGCCGCCGCCAGCCACAGTGAGGCGTTGCGTCGTGGACGCTGGTACCTCGAGGCGCGCAACTCGGCGATGAAGCTCTGCGCCACCCGCTCGGTACCAGCCAGCTTCCGCCGATCCTCGTCCTGAAGAGCCGCGACGGCTCCCCCGAGGCGCTCGAGATCGATCATCGCTCCACCTCCTTTTCCCTCGACGGAGGAGAACTCGCGAAGGGACGCAGCGCAGGTTCGCGCCGCGCCAGATTCTGGAAGCGGGCCGAGGCGCGCTGCAGACGCCGTTTGGCCGTAGCCAGCGAGCACCCACAGGAAAGTGCCACCTGCTCGAGTCCGTAGCCCTCCATGAAACGCAGAACGAACACCGTGCGCTCCTCGATGGGAAACCGATCGAGAATGCGGTAGGTTACCGAGAGTGCCTCGCGAGCAGGGTGATCGACCCCCGTCGGCTCGGGTGTCTCGAGCTCCGCCGGATCCACGAAGCGGAGCCAGCGCCGGCGCTGACGCCGCCGCACACAATCAGTGGCAGTACAGATAGCTATCTGCATCAACCAATCCGTGAGCGCCTGAGGATCCCGAAGGCGGTGCACCGAACCAAGCGCGCGCACGAACACATCCTGAGTCACATCCGGAAGCTCGGCATCCACACCCAGCACACGACCCACGATCCTCTCGACCAGGGGAACATATTCATGAAACAGGGCGGCGGCAGCCCCCTCATCGCCACGGCAGAGAGCACTCACCAGCGCTGCGCGATCCCCCACGAACTCTACCTGACTGCGACGCCGCCACGCGTCGCGAGTCGGCTCACCGAGCTTCTGAAGGGGCGACGCTTTCACGGCTCCTTGCAGGTCGAAGGTGGGCTCGCACGATGGCTCAGGAATCATCCCTGAGGCGGGAGGCGGGGGGACTCGGGGAGGAGCAGAAGGCGCAGAAGACACGAAGCGGACCTAGATTCTAGCAGGTCTGCCGGTGGCCAGATCAGTTGGTTGGCCTTTCAGCCGACCAAGCGCCGGGCTCAGGGGGAAGTCGGAGCACCGCCGTGAGCCGCTTTCGAGTCCTCGGGCAGACGGGTGGCGAGCAGACAGACCAAGGCGAGCAAACCATAGCCTGTCACGAAGGGGTGACCGATGCCCACCGCCAAGCGTTGCACGGTATCCGCGACCGTAAACGCATAGCTGTGGATCAACCCAACGAACGACAGAACCGCACCTGAACATGCCCAGAGAGCGGCGCGCAGGAAGTGGCGTTCGATGATCTCCACGGTGAGGGCAGCCCAGAGCATACTGGTAAGGAGCGCTCCCTGCTCGAGCGCGAAGGCACCGTGGGCGGCGATATCGGAGCGCGCCAGGCTGTCGATGAGCGCCGGCGTGAAGGGGTGCTGTGGGTCCCCAACTCCGCCGGTACGCAGCCCAATCTTGAGCAGGAGGGCTCCCCAGGCAGCAATCCCCGGCAAAATCCCCACCGCCACGGCCGGGGCGTGAGCCTTGGGTGTAGCCGAGAAGGCCTGGGCCACCATCACAATGCCGATCCAAAGCACAATCGCCATCCCCGCCTCGATGGGGATGAGGAGCTTTACGACCGCCACCGCACCCGTGAGGCTCACCACGGTGAAGAAGAGCCCGTTCACCACTGAGTAGCCAACCCGCGCCCCGAGTGCTTTCCATCCGGGGTGACCGATGTAGATGGTGGTCGGAAACGGCGAACCGAAGCATGCGCCGAGCAGGGTACCGATCCCGTTGGCCACCAAGGAAGGCACCGTCGGGTAGTCATCGCCAGCCGCCGCAGCCGAATCGAGGTTCTGCAGCGAGCCCACCACATTGAAGAGGCCCATCGGTACCACCACCCCGAACGTGGTCAACAAAGCGCCATCACCGAGACCCGACACAATCTCCGAGACGATTGGCACCGGGAGATACAAGCCAAGGTTCGAGCCTGCAGACGAGAACGCAGCTGGATCGAAGTCGAGCATCGGGGTCAACCAGGCCAATGCCGTTCCCATCCCTACCGCCACCAGCCCACCCGGAATTCTGAACGGAAAGCGGACGCGCCCGAAATAGGTGAGGAGCACCGCGCCGAAGGGGAGGAACGCCACGATGGGAGACGCGAAGGTCCGAAAGAGGAACCCCGCCGCGATGAACGTGACCGCGATACCCGCCAAGGTCGACAGCATGGCTGCCCTCGGCGTGAAGCGGCGCAACCAGCCGATGCAGAAGGCCCCTCCGGCCTCGATCACCCCCGAACCGAGCGCCGCGATCACACCCGCCGAGAAGGCGACCCGCTCGGCTTGTTCTGGTGTTGCACCCGCCGACAGCGTCGCGAGCTTGGCCGGAAGCATCACCATGAAAACGAAGCCAATCAGCGATACAGTGTTGATGCCGTACGGCAGCGCACACACGTCGGCGCGCCCGCTCATTCTTTGGAGCCGTCTCGCCTGCCAGGCGTAAAACAGGTTGCCAACCACCAGTGACACGGCCATCCCAGGCAGGATTACTGCGTACAATCGCTGGGTCGAGAAACCGAGAACATGCGTCCACAGGTTAGCAATCAGGAGTACTTGGATCAGGTTGTCGAGCGCCAAGCCAAAGAAGCCGTCGACGTCACCGCGTACGAACCAACCCATCCCCCCTTCGGAACCTTGTCCTTGATTACGCATCACCGGTGGCTTATCACGGTTTCGAGTGCTACGGCCGCGGCCACCCTGTCGTGTTGTGTCTGAAGCTCCTCCTCGCACCGTTGCTGGTCGGACTCTCGTCGCTCGGCGCTTGCCGCTTCGGCGCATCCGTGGGCGGGCTCCTGGCCTCCTTGCCCGTCGTCGCGGGGCCCATCCTGCTTCTGTTCGCCCTCGAGCACGGCGTCGCCTTCGCGCGCGAGAGCGCCAATCAAACCCTGCTCGGCGTGGTGGCCTTGGCAGGGTTCTCGGTGACATACGTCTGGACGGCGCGACAGAGTGAGCACCGTGCGTGGCCCGCGGTGTGTTTCGTGGCGGGTGCGTGCACATACCTGCTCAGTGCCGCAGCGCTGGCCCAGCTCGCAATTCCAACCCTGGTGAACCCTCTGGTGGCGTTCGGAGGTATCCTCGCCGGGAGACTCCTCCTTCCTCGCCACTTCGAAGCGGATCGTCCGCGGGGACGTCGGCTCTCGAGCCACGTCGCGCTCCTCTTGCGCATGGCGGCGGCAGCCAGCCTGGTGCTGGTGCTAACGTCCCTGGCAGGCTCGTTGGGACCAGGTTCGGCGGGGCTGCTCGTCCCGTTTCCCGTCGCGAGCACGGTGCTCGTGCTCGCGACCCATGTGGAGAACGGGGCGGGAGCCGCGGGGCGGCTCCTCGCTGGCTTCCTTTTCGGCCTGCTCGGCTTCGTGGCATTCTTGACCGTCCTTACAGAAGCCCTCGCCCTTGGTCTACTCTGGGGCTTCGGCACCGCCCTCGCGGTGAGCCTGGTCGTCCAAGGCGTGGTCTTTGCCCTGATTCGGCGGCTTCTACCGGACCCGAAGACGAGCGGCAGTCCCCCTCCGTAACCACCACCCACGCCCGAAAACCACCGGCATCCCCCCCCTCCAGGACCAGGTGCCGGAGTAGACCGGCCATGCACTGGTGATTCGGGTATGGTACGGGCCGTTTCCGGCGGCTTCGAGCCGACGGGCGGGTTTCCCTCGTTTCCATTTTCCAAGGTCAGAGATCGTGCCGAAATTCACCTGGGACATCGATCCCGCGCTGTTCCACCTCGGATCCTACGAGCTCCGTTACTACAGCCTCATTTTCGTCGTGGTCTTCCTCGGCGGCTATCAGCTGCTCCGAGCGCAGATCATGCGCGGCGGCGGGGAGGAGCGCGACGCCAGTGACTTCTTCGTGTACGGCGTACTGGCCGTGCTGATCGGCGCCCGACTTGGTCACGTGGTCTTCTATGACTACGCGAAGGCCCTCGAAGATCCCCTGTGGGTGCTCCGGATCTGGACTGGCGGACTCTCCAGTCACGGGGCAGTGGTGGGCTTGGCCGTCGCCATGTGGCTGTACACCAAGCGCCGGGGGATCTCCTTCCTGGAAGGGGCCGACCGCTTCGCCCTAGCGGCGGCACTGGGCGCCACGTTGGTGCGTGTCGGCAACTTCTTCAATTCCGAGATCGTGGGACGTGCCACCGATCAGACCTGGGGGGTAAGTTTTCCTCGCTACGATCATGGCGTCGAGACACTGTACCGTCACCCGAGCCAGCTGTACGAAGCCCTGCTCGGTATCCTGGTTTTTGCCGTGCTCTTCGCGGTCGACAAGAAGCTCGGCGAGCGTCGCCCGCGAGGTCTGATGATCTCGCTGTTCTTCGTGATCTACTTCACGGGACGCTTCGGGATCGAGTTCTTCAAGGAGCTGCAGGTTCCGGCGCTCGAGACCGAGAAGCTAACCATGGGTCAGATGCTTAGCCTCCCCTGCGCGCTGCTCGGGCTGGCCGGCGTCTTCATCTCATTGAAGAAGCGCGTACCCGCCGGGTGGGTCCCGGACGACGACTTCGACGACGACGACTTCGACGACGAGGATGAGCCCGGAGCCGATCACGAAACCGTCTCCAAAAACACCCCTCGGAATCTTCCCCAGAAGTCCAGCACCCGCGCGACCGATGGCCTCCACTTGGATCGTGATGCGGACGTGGACGCGGAGTTCTCTCGAGATCTCAACGCAAGCAGAGCAGCGCCGCAGGACCAAGAACCGAAGAAGACGGACTGACTCGGCTCCCGGAAGCTCATCTCGGTTCCGGGAACACCCGGTGCTGAAGCAGCCAGAGCGGTTGGCGGTAGCGCTCGAGCCGGGATCCCCGTCTTGGATCGAAGATGCTGCTATTGGGCCGCCACCGCCGGGCGGTCGACAACTCCTCGCTCGAGCCGCCCAATCAGCGTCAACAGTCCGTCGAGTATCGTGTTTGGGTGGGGTGGACAGCCGGGAATGAACAGATCCACGGGGAGGATTTCAGCCACACCCGAACAAACTTCGGGGTGACCTGCGTAGGGGCCTCCGGAGATCGCGCAGGCACCGACCGCGATCACGAGCTTCGGCTCGGGAACCGCCGCGTAGGTCTTCTCCAGCGCAAGGCGCATGTTCTGAGTAACCGGGCCCGTTACGATCAGCCCGTCGGCGTGCCGCGGAGAAGCGGTGATCTGGATCCCAAATCGCCCGAGATCGAACGCCAGGGTGGTGAGCACGTTGATGTCGGCCTCGCAAGCGTTGCAGCCACCAGCGCTCACTTGGCGCAGCGCGAGCGACCGACCAAACAGGCGACACAGCCGTTTCTCGGCGGAGGCTCGCCGAAGCTCGAAGGCTCCGTCCACCACCAGCTCCTCGCGCAACGCGGCCGATAGCCGGTATTCCCGCGAAAACTCGATGGCACCACGCTCACAGCTGCGCGCGCACTCCCCACAAAACAGGCAACGCCCCAAATCGAGCCGCGGTCGCCCTTCGATCAACGTAAGAGCATCAGTCGGGCAGGAGTCGACGCAGCTCGCACAGTTCGGTCCGCAGCGATCTCCATTGAGCTTGGGTGCCCCGAGAAATCGGTCCGGGAGGATCGCTGGCTGCTTGGGATAGGGCAGAGTGCGGTGCCCCTGCTGGATTCGGGCAAGTGCGGTTTTCAGCATGGCAGCGTCCAGGAGAAGGTTCGTGGTGTCACAGGTCAAACCCACAGTAGGAGAGATCGAAGCTCTTGTTGCAGAGCGGGAAGTCGGAGATCTCCTGACCGCGCAACGCGAGCGCGAGACCCGCCCAGTTGTGAAACGACGGATCCACGATCTTGTAGCGAAGGAACGCTCCGTTCCGGTCGGTGAGGGCTACATGGCAGATCTCACCACGCCATCCCTCACAGAGTGAAACGGCTAACCTGTCGGCACCCAATGGTTGAGGGGAATCACACAGCGCCCCAGAAGGCAGGGCCTTCAGCCGTTCGCGCACGAAAGCGGCCGAGCGTTGGATCTCCAGCCACCGCAGGTACGCCCGGCCGAAGACGTCGCCGGTCCATGCCACCGACACCGGGATCTGCGCGACCCGAAAGATCCCCGACGGGAAATCCTGGCGCACGTCGCGCTCCAACCCAGCTGCTCGGGCCGCGAGTCCCACCAGGCCAAGTTTCTCCGCCTGTTCCGTGGTGATGGCACCCGTACCCTCGAACCGTGCCAGCACCGACGGCGTCTCCCAGAGCAGTTCGATCGCATTCTCGACGTCGCGCATGACGGTCTCGAGCCTGTGTTCGAGTTCGCGGGCACGCTCCGGTTCGAGATCCATACCAACGCCCCCTACCCGAATCAGCCCCCGTGAAAAGCGGTTTCCGCAGAGAAGAGCGGTCATGTTCAAGAGATCGCCACGCAAGCGACCAGAAAACGCTGCGGTCGGTAAGAACCCCACGTCGCCGGCAAGCGCACCGAGTCCTCCAACATGGTTTGCGAGGCGTTCCAGCTCGAGCGCAATGCCGCGGATGGCATGCGCTCGAGCCGAGACGCGGCTCTCTGACAGCCCCTCCAGCAGCTGGGCGTACGCGGTCGTGTGCGCGACCGTGGTGTCACCCGCCACGGTCTGGATCTGTGCCAGGGTACGCCGGTGTGGTCCCCCGAGCAACGCGCGTTCCACACCCCGGTGCTGGTAGCCGAGCGATATCTCGAGGGAGAAGACCTGCTCGCCATGGCACTGAAATCTGAAGTGACCAGGTTCGATCACCCCGGCGTGGACTGGCCCCACCGCCACTTCATGAACCTCGTCTCCCAGAACCCGAAAGTGGTCGAACATGCCAACCGTCTTGGGGTCACCCCCCGAACTCGACGACCAGAAGCGAACGGGGTGCGGCAAAGGATGGTTGAGCAGCCGCACACCGTGCTGCTCCGACAGCTCGCGCTCAAAAAGCTGTAGCTGAGGACATTGTTCGGCGAGCGATGGCCACACACGCTCCGTTAGGCGCGCACTGGTGACCAGAAGCTGTCCCTCTCCGTCGCCAATCACAACGGCGACGACCAGCAGCGAGGCTCCCTCCTCCACCCCAAACAGCGCGCCAAGCCTTCGGTGCGACCGACTCAGTGCGCTGAGCTCGGACTGGAACAGCTCGAGTTCGAGCACCGGCACCTGCTCCCGTGCCACGCTCACACCATTACGCACGACCACGAAGTTCATGGTGCCCCCAGCAGCAGCGCGCCTGCGCGCAACGCGTCAAGCACGAACCGTGGCATCGAGGAGCCAAGTACCATCAAGAGAGCAACCAGCAGGCAGGGCGGGAGCACAGTCATCATGCGCTCAGCAAGCGGCCCTGATGGGCGGTC
The DNA here is from genome assembly GCA_964396375.1 of uncultured Polyangiaceae bacterium. GTDB lineage: Bacteria > Myxococcota_A > Polyangia > Polyangiales > Polyangiaceae > FEN-1139. Next base: position 50,758 of record CAYNEY010000026.1, read on the forward strand.
GCGCCCAGCACTCGGCTCACCCTGAACCACGGACAGAACAGTCGCTCCCATCCCGACGAAGATCACCAAAAGCAGGACCAACACCGCCACCACCAACCAGAACGCCTTGGCCGCAACCGCAGCACGCACGATCATGAATTCGCTCTGAAAGATGGGAAACGGTGGGGAGCCGGTCACCGCCAAGAAACCAATCAGAAGACAGGCGGCAGACCACGGGGTGCGACGCATCGCACCACGGACGTCCTCGGTAGACTTGCTGCCAAAAGCCCGGTGGATGTTGCCCGCTGACAAGAACAGCACACCCTTCACCAAGCCATTGTTGACCAAATGATACAGGCTTCCAACGATCGCCCCACCCCCTATGCCTATTCCGATCACCAAGAGCCCCATGTGCTCGATGCTCGAGTAGGCAAGCATCCGCTTGTAATCCTTCTGCTGCGCCATGAACACCGCAGCTACCAGCATCGACACCAGCCCCAGGGCGATCATCGGCTTTCTCATGAAGCTCGCCTCACCCGCCGCCAGCGCCACCTGGTAGACCCGCAGAATCGCCAAGAATGCCGCGGTCGTCACCCCACCGGCCAGAAGCGCTCCCACCACGCCGGGCGCCTCACCGTAGGCATCCGGCTTCCAGGTGTGCATGGGGGCGAGCCCAAGCTTGGTCCCGTACCCCACCAACAGAAAGATGATGGCCGCGCGCAACCACGAACGCGACATGAGCGGCGCGCTCGCCTTGAGATCAGAGAACAAGAGTGAAGGTGCGTGTCCAGCATGCAAGACCGCGTAGCCGAGGAAGAAGCACCCGAGCAGCGCCACGGCGATCCCCACCGAACCAACAATCAAGAACTTCCAGGTGGCCTCCACCGAGCGCGCCGTTCCGTGCTGGAACACCAGAGGGGCGGCCGTGAGCGTACAAGCCTCGAGCCCCACCCAGAGCAAACCCATGTGCTGCGCCAGCATGACTTCGGCCAAGATCCCGGGCGAAGCCAGCATTGCCGCGCAGAACAGTCGCTCGTTCTTCGGTGCACGCTGGCGCAGGTAGGCTCCCGTATACAGGGACAACGGCAGGTAGAGGACCGCGGTGAACACAAGGCAAATCCGCCCCAATGCGTCCAGCGCGAGCCAGCCATTCCATGCCGGCGGCGATGCCTGCGACACCGCCACCGCGACCAGGCCAAGCTGCACGAAGCCGAGCAGGGGTACCAGCCACCGACGCACCGCGGCCGAGCCAATCACGAAGGAGAGAGCGGCAAATCCAAGCGGGACGGCGATCAGCAAAGGGAGCACAGCTCAGCCTTCCTTCAGTTGTGAGAGCTGGTGGGTGTCCATCGAGGAGAACTCTCGCTTGATATGGCTGATGATGATGGTCATCACGAAGATCCCTACCAGAAGATCGAGCAGCACCCCCATCTCGACCAAAAAGGGCATCGCTTCAACCAACGAGAGACCCATGATAAACACGCCGTTTTCCAGGATCAGATACCCTGCAACCTCGGCAATCGCCTGCCGGCGCGTAGTGAGAATCAGAAAACCAGTAAAGACAGTGCTGAGCGCGGTGGGGATCAGCAGGGTGGCTGCGTGTTGCTCCACCAACGGAAGGGCGTCAGCAAACAAGATGGTAAGACCGGTACCCAAAGCACCAAGCAAGAGCGAGGGAACGTTCCCTACCAACGGCCGCACCTCGTGAGCAACCCCCACGTCTCGGAGCGCACGTCGCAGCATCTTGGGGATGAGAATCCCTTTGAGCAGGACAGTAACCAGCACGATTACCAGAGGCCGCACGCCAAGCTCGTGGTGAGCCAGCCAAGCCAAGACGCTCAACACCACTCCTTCGAGCGCGGAGACGGTGATGATGGTGCGCAGACGACTGGTCCCAAGCGCAAAGAAATTGAGCATCAGGATCAGGATCAGGAGAAGATCGGCAGCACCCGTCATGTTCACCTCCACATCAGCAACAGGCCGAATAGCGCGAGCAAGCAGGCGGCGACCAGCAAGTAGGCCACACGACGCAATCTTAGCCGTGCCATCACTGACTCAACGATGCCAATCGCCACCGAGAGCGCCACCATCGCGGCGAAGAACACCGGCCAACTCGCCCACATGGGAAGCAGCTCGAGCGGGATCACGGTGCGGACTACCACCGCGCCGAGCACGAACAGCTTGATCGCCGAGTTCGCCAGTACCATGCCCAGGGCCGGCCCGGAGTGGTCGAGCACCATCACCTCGTGGATCATGGTGAGTTCAAGATGGGTGGTCGGATCATCGACGGGGATGCGGCTGTTCTCGGCCAAGAGCACAATGAACAGCGCCACCGCCACCAGCACCACGGGTGCCGGGATCTCGGACCAGCTCGGAGGCAACACCCCACCCAGCATGCTCGACAAGGAGAGCGACGATGCGCGTTTGGCGAGCACCAGAAGCCCCAGAAAGAGCGCAGGCTCCGCCAAACACGCGAAGGTGACCTCGCGCGCCGCTCCCATGCCTTCGAAGGATGAACCGGTGTCAAGGGCTGCCAGAACCGTGAAGAAACGGCCTAGCGCGAACAGATAGGCAAAGAGCACCAGATCGCCCACGAAGGCGATGGGGGCCTCCACGTGACCGAATGGCACTAGCAAGCCACAGATTACGGTCGTGACCAAGCCAACCACTGGTCCCGCCAAGAACAGAGCGGTGGTGGTGTGGCTCTGCACCACGGACTTCTGCAACAGCTTGATGATGTCGAAGTAGACCTGCAGCAGGGGAGCACCACGTCGCCCTGCGAACTTGGCCTTGACCTTGACAACGATTCCGAGACAGAGCGGCGGAATCAACGTGAGGCAGACCAAATGAGCAAGCAAATGAGCGAGTGACACGAGCCTTCTCCTAGCGCCAGATCGCCAGCATCACGACCAGAGCGGCGAGCACAAAAAGCACGTAGAGCTGAACACTTCCGGTCTGCAGCCACAGAAACCAGCTCCGCGCCCGGGTCAACTGGCGCAAGACAGGGAGCACCATGAGGTCAAGAACCACCTCGGGAACATGTGTCGAGAACCGAGTGGCACCGAGGAAGACCGGCGCAAGGTCAGGTTCCTTTCGCTGGGGCCGCAGCACCGAAGCGAAGAATCGAACCAACATCTCAGCAAAGGAAGAGGCCGTGTACTGCATACGCGGTGTGACCGCCGCGTACCCGCAGTCCCAAGTCGGAACCGCCTTACGGCGGGCTCGCGGCGCGAGCCATCCGATCACGCCCAGGCCCAAGCCAATTCCCACGATCAGGAGGCCGTTCACGGCGGCGAGGGACTTGAAAGGCACGAGCCGAGGGAGGCTGGCCTCGGCGAGCGCGGTCGAACTCAGGCCGAAATCCAGACAAGCCCGGTGAAGTGGCCCACTGAGCCACCGCGGTCCGAGCCCGATCACCACACATGAGAGCGCCAGACCGACCATCGGCCACCACATCGTAGCCGGGCACTCGCGAGCATCACGGGCTTGTTCAGTCCGTGGCTCCCCCAAGAACACCACCCCGACCACCTTGGTGAAGCAAGCCACGGCCAGTGCTCCAACCAACGCCAAGGTCGGCACCCCGAGGATCACCAACAACGCAGCGTTGCCCGACATCGACGCTCCGCCCCGAAGCATCCCGAGGTAGATCAGAAACTCGCTCACGAAGCCGTTCAGCGGTGGCAATCCGGCAATGGCAGCTGCACCTATCAGAAAGGTCAACATGGTGACCGGCATGCGCTTCGCGAGCCCACCCATCCGATCGATCTCGCGAGTTTTCCCGGAGAGGATCACGCTGCCAGCCCCCAAGAACAGGAGGGCTTTGAACAGGCCGTGGTTCACGGTGTGCAGAAGTGCACCCGAAAGCCCCAACACCAGAAGCTCGGGTCGTCCGCTCGCTCTACCCACCAAGGCAAGACCGAGTCCCATCAGGATGATGCCGATGTTCTCGACGCTGTGGTAGGCGAGCAACCGCTTCAGATCGTGTTGGGCAATGGCGAAGATCACCCCGAGCACAGCCGAGAGCGCCCCCAACCAGAACACGGCGATTCCTGCGCTCACAGGCAGATCCCGATAGGCAGCTCCAAGCCGAATCAGCCCATAGATCCCCATCTTGATCAGCACACCGGACATCAACGCCGAGACGTGAGATGGGGCATTGGCGTGGGCCCCCGGCAACCAAACATGCAGAGGCATCAGGCCAGCCTTGAGCCCGAAGCCCACCAAGCCCAGGAGGAAGACAGCAAGACCAACTGGGGTGTGCGCGGAGAGGCTCGCCACCGGGAACCGGGTGGATTGGGTGACGGTCAAGAGGAGCGCGACCATGACCAGAAGGGCGAGGCTTCCCAGCCTGGTGGCCACCAGATAGACCATGCCGCTCTTCTTCACCTCGGCTCTCTCATCCTCGTGCGTGAGTGCCATGAAGGCGGCAAGCGCCATCACCTCCCAAGCCATCAAGAACGCCACCAAGTTGTTGGCGATGGTCACCGCGCCCATCCCCGCCACCGTCAAGCCATAAAACACCCGCAGTCGCGCCACCGAAGCACGGGCCTTTGCGGACGCACAGTAGCCCAACTGGTAGATGGCCCCGAGTGCCCCGATCAAGAACACCTGAAATACGAAGAACGACGCCACACCGTCCAAGCGGAGATCGATCGCGCCGACCGGGGGCGCGAGTGAACCGAGCCGCGCGATTGAAGTTCCACTCACGAAGCAACCAATCGCACCCAGAATTCCGAATGCGCTTCCGAGCAGCATGAGACTGGTAAAGAGCACCGTAGCGAGCCGCGGTCGGCCGACACAGGCGAGGCTCATCAGGCCCGACAGCGCGGTGAGTAGGATCCCCGCAAGCACCAGAGTCAGGTTCGAGGGCATCACCAAACCGAACACCGACAGACCGTTCATGGCGACCCCGCCGGTTCGAGACGCTGGTCGACTTCGGCGGCCGCGCTAAGGAGCTGCTCGCGTGGGGCGCGCTCCAGCACCGCACCGCGAAACCGCGAATCGGCAAGCCCGGAAGAGAGTCGCGCGAGCAGCTGCAGATGCGAGCGCGTGGTCAGGGTCACCATCGAGAAAACGGTGTGCACTGGTTTCCTGTCGATGGCACCGAACTCGACAGGGCACTCCAAGAAACAGAGACTGAGAGCGGCACGCGGCACCGACAAAATAGCAGGGGCACGAACGTGTGGAATCGCGATCCCATCGCCGACACCGGTCGAGCCGAGCGCTTCACGGGCCAGCAGCGCATCCCGCAGAAACTCCCGCTCGCTTGGCTCGGAAAGCGGCAACCTGTCGGTGATGGCCGTAAGCGTGGTGAGCAGATCCGTGGCTGGTACGGCGTAATGCACCCCACCAAACTCGAGTGCGGCGGCCAGGCTGGTCGGATCTCCGTCCACCGAGCGCCGCCGGGCCGAAAAGGCCTCGGGCGAGGTCACGAGTCCACGCTCAGTCGCCCATTCGAGCAGCTCCGCCCGGTGGAAACGATGCTGATCATGGATCTGGTGGCAGGGGATCTCCCGAGCCTCAATCCATCGATAGATTTCCGACTCGTTGGTGCCGAGCAGCGCTGCGGCCTCTCTGACGGTCAGCTTCATACTTACGTTCCCCCGGCTCCGGACGCGCAACGGCACGTGCCTGGGATCGATCGACACGAAACCACACTCGAACCGTGGCCGGTATCGACCTCGGTCGGGGGGCAGTGAGCCGAGGAAAGGCCCGGCTCGATTGGGCGGCCCTATACCACAGGCCAGCTCCCCTGCAGCAGAATTCTGCTGGGCACCGTCTCACGCAATGGTCGCTCGGCCGAGACCGCCAGAGCGTGAGAAGAGCCCACTGGCATTGGTTGTTGCGTCCTCACCACGACAACTTGGCACAGGTGACACCAGCGTGGGGCTTTCAGCCAAGGCTTGCTCTTGCACACAACTATCCAACGAAACCCTGGTTCAGCGGCGCCGGAAGGCCACATCCATCCACACCGCGACCGCGAGGACTACCCCGCGAGCGATCTGCTTCAGCTCCGGGGACACTGCAAGCAGAGTCATCCCGTTGAGGACAACAGCCATCAGAAGCGCCCCAAAGAGAACCCCCGGAACGCGTCCCTTTCCACCGCTCAGACTAACACCACCGATCACGCAGGCGGCAATCGCGTCAAGCTCCATGAGCGTCCCGGTGGTGGTGGTCGAGCCGCCGCTGTACGCGGTCTGGAGAAACCCGGTCAGGGCCACCGTCGCGCCAGTCGCGGCAAATGCGATCACGATGGTTCGCTCCACCCGGATCCCACTCATCATGGCCGCCTCGCGATTTCCACCGATCGCGACCAGATGGCGACCCAAAGGGGTGTGGCGCGTGACCAGTTGCACCAGGGTCGCCACTACCCCGAGAACCAGCAAGGGGAGCGGCACCCCGTTGAACTGGTTCATGACCATGACCAGAAGGATCAGCAGCTGCGCTGAGACGAACCAGCGAACGAATGCCAGCTCGCGCTCGACCACCTCCAACTGATGCGCGCGGCGCCGCGCTCGCTCTCGCAACGCCAACCAACCCAGCCCAGCCACCACCACCGCAACCAAGGCCCAGCCCCACGACCTCGGCAAATAGTAGGTGGTGAGCACACTCAACGCGTTGTCATCCGCGCCGACCCGCACCGGGATGGTTCGGCTGCCAATCACCAGCCAGTGCAGACCACGAAAGACCAGCATCCCTGACAGGGTCATGATGAACGCAGGGATCTTCTGGGTCACGACCAGCACCCCCATCAGGGCCCAGCCGAGGACGATCACGATGGTTGCCACCGACATGCTGACCGGTGCTGGCCAGCCATGTTCGAAGACCGCAACAGCGGCGAGGCCCCCTGCCAGACCCACGCCACTGCCCGTCGCCAGATCGGTCTGTCCGGTGAGCAGAATAAGAAACACACCCAGGGCGAGCACCGCGGTGATGGCGAATTCTACTCCCAGGTTCGAGAGGTTACGTGGAGAGAGAAACGCGCCGTCGGAGACCACACCGAAGTAGAGGAGCAGAAGGAGCAGCGCAACAACCAGCGACAATTCTCGGTACCGGGTCCGATTCATCGATCAACCTCGCTCTTCGTGCACAACTTGGGTTCGGGCGGTAGCTCGAATCGCCGCCTCGAGGAGGCTCTCCGCGGTCGCCTGATCGCGGGTGAAGAGCCCGCCCGGTCGACCGTCGCCGAGCATCAAGATCCGATCCGACATGGCCAGGAGTTCGGGCAGCTCGCTCGACACCATAATCACGGCCCGTCCGGCTTCCGTGAGCTCGTTGACAAGCTGATAGACTTCCACCTTGGCACCAACGTCAATCCCACGGGTTGGCTCATCGAGCAGCACTACCCGAGGCTCGGTGAGCAGGGTCTTGCCCAGCACCACTTTTTGCTGGTTGCCACCTGAAAGCTCGCACACCTGGTCTTCGGTGTCCCGCGCGCGGATCCGCAGTCGCTCGCACAGATCTTGTGAGCGACGCTGCTCACCATCACCGTTGATGAGACCACGCCGAGTGATGGCATCGAGAGAGGCGAGCGACAGGTTGAAGCGAATCGATTCATCGAGCACCAGACCCGACCCCTTGCGATCCTCCGTCACCAGCATCATTCCCCGAGCGATCGAGGCTGAGGGACACGGTCGCTCATAGGGCTCCCCCAGCAACTGTACACGTCCATGGGTACGGCGTCCCCACCCTGCGAAGAGGTGAAAAAGCAGCTCTGTGCGACCAGCACCGAGCAGCCCCCCAATCCCGAGCACCTCACCCGCGCGCACATCAAACGAGATCTGCTGGAGCGCGAGCCCGTCGGACGACGGCGGCTCGACGCTCAGCTTCTCGACGCTGAGCAGACAGTCGCCCAGGCTCGCGGAACGCTTCGGATAGTAGTCTTGGACGGTACGTCCAACCATGGCCGCTACGATCTGTTCACGGTTCACCTGGTCTCGCGGTCGTGTAAGGACGCGGTGTCCGTCTCGGAGCACGCTGATCACGTCGGCGATAGCGAAGACTTCGTCGAGCCGGTGGGAAACATACAGGCACGCTATCTGCTGCTCTTTGAGCTGGCGAAGCAACAGCAGAAGCTCGCTCACCTCCCGGTCGGACAGCGCCGCAGTCGGCTCGTCGAGGATCAGAAACCTCAAGTCACGCCCAAGTGTTCTCAGGATCTCGACCAGCTGTTGTTGGCCGATGCCCAGCGTGCCGAGGCGCGCCTCCGGATCCAAGTCGAGCTTCAACCGAGCCCCAATGGCTCGAGCACGCTGATTCTGCGCAAGCGAGTCGATCAGCCCCCACCGAGTCGGTTCGCGGCCCAGCAGTAGGTTCTCGGCCACCGACAGCTCCGGGACCAAGGCCAGTTCCTGATTGATGACTCCAATGCCAAGTCGTTCAGCGTCGCGGATCGACTCGAAGCCCACCGTCTGCCCGTCAACCGAGAGCTCTCCCTGGTAGGTTCCGTGGGGGTGAAGCCCGCACAGGATCTTGATCAGGGTCGACTTCCCAGCCCCGTTCTCCCCGCAAATCGCGTGGATCTGCCCCGCTTCGAACTCGAGATCGACGGCATCGAGCGCACGCGTTCTCCCGAAGGACTTGCCGAGCCCGCGCGCAGACAGATGGAATCTGGTCATGGTGAAGGACGTGGTGGCCGATCTGACTCGGCTATGGCTCGAAACACATCGTCGTAGGGATGAAACCCGGTACGCACAATGCTCTCGATCAGGTTGCTCTGGTCAACCGTGACCACCTCCTCGAGCAACGATGGTACGGCCTTGTAACCGTTGTCCACCCTGCCGTTTACGACGATCACCTCCCGACGCACCAACGCAATACTGAGCTCGGCGGCGGCACGAGCCAGTTGCTGGAGAGGCTTGTAGATGGTCATGGTCTGCGAACCTGCGGCGATCCGTTGACACGCTGGGAGTTCGGCGTCTTGCCCGGTCACCAAGACGCCGGATTGTCTCTCCTCCTCCAAGGCCTGAATGGCTCCACCAGCGGTTCCGTCGTTCGATGCCAGGACAGCCTGGAACTTCTCGCCTTTGGCGATGGCAGCGGCTGTGATCTTCTTCGCGTTCTCCGGCTTCCAATCCTCGGCCCAGTCCTCGTGCACGACCCTGAGATTCGGAAAGCGAAGCAACACCTGATCTTGTCCGGCCTTGAAGAGCCGGGCGTTGTTATCGGTGGGTGCGCCGTAGATCCGAACCAGCTTACCCTGCCCGCCAAGCTTCTCTGCGAGGTACTCGGCCTGCCTGCGCCCCACCTCGACATTATCGAAGCTCGTGTAGAGATCGACGTCGGCACCTTGTATCATTCGGTCGTAAGCCAAAACGAAGATGCCCGCCGCCTTGGCCTTCTCGACCGCCTTTCTCATGGCTAACCCGTCATGCGGGGCAATCACCAGAACGTCGACGCCGTTGGCTATCAACGACTCACAGTCGCGCATCTGCACAGTGTCATCACTGTTGGCGGATTGAACAGAGACCCGTGCTCCGAGCTGCTTTGCGCGCTCGACGAAGATGTCGCGATCGCGCTGCCATCGCGCCTCCTTCAGCGTATCCAGCGAGAGACCGATGTGGAGCTCGCGCTTCTTCTCTAGGGGTGCCGTCCCTGGAGAACACTCGGCATGGCCGCGGGTCGACCGGGACCAGACCCAGCCGATCACGACGCTGAGCAGTAGAGAAAGGACGACGAGAACGTTGCGAGGCGACATAGCGGACAACTCCCCAAACCTAGGAGACACTCTCCGCGCACGGGAGAACTCTTCAGAGTCTTCTGTCCTCTGCCAGGCGCGATTAGGTCACCGTGACGTAGCAGAACCTCCGATCCTTCGAGCCAACCTTGAGGAGGCAGCGCTGCCCGCACGCGAGCAGAAACTTCGCATCCTTGACCCGAACGCCGTCGACCTCGACTCCGCCATTCTCGAGCAGCCGCCGGCCCTCACCGTTGCTCTTGACCAGATTGGCCAGGCAGAGGGCCTTGGCGAGCAGAAGGCCATCGCCTTCGGCAGGAAAGGTTCGCTCCTCAATGGTGTCCGGGATCCCACTTGCCAGATACTGGGCGCGGAAAGCCGCCTCGGCCTGTTCGGCGGCTCCCCGTCCATGGAAACGTTCCACGATCTCGAACGCAAACAGAGCCTTTGCGTACAGCGGCTCCCCTCGTTCTCTCAAGGCAGCAATCTCGGTGCTCGTGCGCGAGGACAGCAGCTCGAAGAACCGAAAGATGACAGAATCATCGATCTGCATGCACTTTCGGTACTGGGTGAGCGGCGGATCGAGGACACCGATGGTGTTGTCAGCGCTCTTGCTCATCTTCTTGCCGACGATCTGCCCGTCGACCAGCTTGGCGTCCAAGCCCTCCAAGATCGGCACCGTCATCACCACTTGTGGCGGCTGCCCGTAGCGTTGCTGGAGATCTCGCCCCACGTTGAGGTTGAAGAGTTGATCGGTCCCACCCAGCTCGATGTCGGACTCGAGCACCACCGAGTCATAGCCCTGCAAGAGCGGATAGAAGAGTTCGTGCAGGTGAACATCCTTCTGAGCCTCGAAGCGCTCTCGAAAGTCCCGTCGCTCGAGGGTGCGGGCCAGGGTTCGCTTCGCCGAGAGATCGAGCACCTGCTCGAGGGTGAGCCGGCTCAACCACTCACTGTTGTAGCGGACACGGGTTCGCTCACGATCCAGCACCAGAAATGCCTGCTCTTGGTAGGTCTGCGCTGCCGCCAACACCTGATCGCGAGTGAGGCGGGGACGCGCTGCATTGCGTCCGGTCGGATCGCCGAGCATGGCGGTGAAATCGCCAATCAGGAAGGTCACCTCGTGACCGAAATCCTGAAACTGACGCATCTTGCGCATCAGCACCGTGTGCCCTAGGTGAAGATCGGGTCGGGTGGGATCGAAACCCGCCTTGACCCGCAACGGCCTTCCGGAAAGAAGGAGCTTGTTCAGCTCCTCCACCTGCTGAACCTCGACAGTACCTCGGAGAAGCTCTTGGAGCTGTTGGCTGGGATCGACCACGGGCCGGACGCTAGCACGGCTCAGTCGTCGTCATCACCAGTGATGGCAAGATGGCGACTCTGATTGACGAGCTCCTTCAACTCTTTGCCGACCTTGAAGAAGGGTAATCGCTTGGCAGGCACGGGAACGGGTTGACCTGTCCGGGGGTTGCGACCGTCGTAGGGCTTGTAGGGGCGAACGGTGAAGCTGCCAAACCCGCGGATCTCGATCCCCTCGCCCTGACGCAGCGCTTCGGCCATGGACTCGAACACCGAACTCACGAGCGCCTCCGCCCGGGTCTTGGTCAGCTCCGCACGAGCAGCGATGGCTTCGATAAGCTCGCTCTTCGTCATCCTGATCCTCCTCGTACTCGTAACCCTACGACTTCTCAAGAAATCTAAACCAATTCAGAATAGAAACCAAGGGGGAGATGTGGTGACCGTCAACGTTCGGCTGGCCGTTTCACCCAAACAAGGTAGTCGAGGGCAAGGTCCCCCCGCGCCACGACCACATCGAGCCCCCTCTCACCCCTCACGAGCTCCCGCCGCACGGAACCCGGGAGGGACAGGCAGGTGAGCGCCCTTGGGGTACCCGTGTGGCGCTCGGTAACCCCGTCGAAGGTGACCGAAATATCATAGGGATCCGAGGTGAGCGCCACGATGTGAAGCCCGAGCGTAAACTCGCCTGTCTCCGGCACGAACAGCGGCAGCGTCAGGTCAGCTTTGCCGTGCAACCGCAGGGCACGACGTGCGCTGGTGCAGGAGTTAGAGGGAAAGACTGGCTCGGCCCAGCCCGCGCGCGCCTCCCACACGGGCCAGCTCGACTCCGCCTCGAGTCGCCATCTGTCTTCTGGCTCAGGCGGACGATACGGTTCGAGCACGGGCTTTGCTGGACCCGCCTGAAAGGGAACGTGCAGTCGATAGGCGTGCTCGGCTTGGCTAGCTTTCGCGAGCGCGTAGTCGTGGTCGTCGCCGCGCCACCTCAGCACCAAGTTCTGGGCACGTGCCTGGGTCATGAACGGCTGATTCCCCAGGAAGAAACCGTGGTCAGTGTCGACGAAAACGACCGCATTCTGGATCTTTTTCTGCTCGAGCCAGCTCGAGTCAAAAAGAGGCATCCCGCCATCGCGCGTCCTCAACCGCTCGTGTTCGTGGACCCCATGCAGCGCGAAACCGCACAACGAGACCGGAATGAACCAGCGAAACCGCCTCATTTCACCGAGATACGAGGCCAGCAAGACGTGCTCGAGTGGCAGGATGTCGGCGTACATGCGGGCGCCGCCTCCGGGATAGCTGCCGTCGAAGTAGAACGGCACGTAGCCCACAATCACGCCGACGCTCCCCAGCACGAGCCAACGGGAGAGCGGCCTCGACCACGCGGCACGTAGGGACAGAAGAAGGCACAAGAAGAGTGGCTCGAAATTCTGGACGTCGAGCAGGTGCAAGCGCAACCTGAGCAAGGTCACCCAGCCGGCTTCAAGGATCCCGAATCCGTTGGGGAGACGGGCGGCAACGTAGTCGCCGTGCTCGAATCGACAACCAATCCCTTCGCCGAATCCGTAGCGGAAGCACCCAGGCGGGCCGTCGGCCACCGCATAGTATGAGAGCTGGGTAGAACCCCAAAGGCTTCCCGTGGACACGAACTGGTAGACCAGAAACAAAACGACACCAGGCACGAGTCCCAGCAGCAGCACACCCACGCTTCGAGCCCGGTTGCCCTGTGCGAAGAGCAAACCCAACACGGACAGACAGGCAACTGCTCCGGTGACGGGTCGTGTCGCAACCAACCAACCTACACACACCCCGGCGATCAAGAACCGTTTCTCGGCGACCGCCAGCATGGCTGTGGCGAACAATAAGGCAGACCAGCCATGCGACATGGTGTCCGCGGTGTGGTAGCGAAGCGCGACCGAAAGGCACGACAACACTCCAGCCAGCAGCGCGATCTTGGCACTCCCCGAGGCGACTTGAGCGAGCCGGGCCGTCACCAACACCAGACCCGCCGCCAGCAGCGGCCCAACCAAATACGGCTGACCGAGCCAAACCCCGACGGCGAGCAGCGCCGCATAACCGGGCGGGAAGATCACTGAGGTCACGCCGGTGGCAGGGTTGGTGAAGAGAAAGCGCCCACGCTCGATGACGCTCGGCTCCGGATGGGTGATGCCGAGCTGACCCGCAGCGAAGATCTTCGCCTGATACAGGTAGGCCGTGGCGTCGATGATGCGGGCCCCTCCCCCGAGAACATACACGAAATAGCCATACGAGAGCAGCGCCGCTGCTATCGCGACGAGCCAGGTCATGACCCAAGGTCTCTCCAGCATTCGGTCGAGCGGGCGCCAACCTGGACCGAACCGAAGCAGAATCACGAACAGCAACGCCACGCCGAACGCGAGGCTCGCCATCGGACTCGACGAGAACCCAAACCCACCCAAGGGATCAGCGCTCCTTCTGTTGCACCGCCCAGAGGTGATAAAGAACCGGGCCGCCGTCAATAACCTCGATCCGAAGGCGCAAGTCGGCTTCGAGCAGGATGGGAGGCATGCCGAGACGAACCTCCTGCCACTGGTCGGAAGGCACGAGTTCAAACACCCCCACCTCGCCGCGGGGGACGGTAACGCGCAGACGAGCTGGCCCGGTCGGGGCGACGCGGAGAAGCAGCGAGGCCTCGCGCTTCACATCGAAACCGCGCAGCTCAAACGAGAATGCCACACTGGGAGCGCCAACCCGACCTGCGTCGAAGAGCTCGCGGGCGGGCTCGGCGGGGTGAGGCAACTTCTTCATGTCCACGAATCCAGAGGGACGCCGGTCGATCACGAAGTCATGGGAACGCTCGTCGACCAGGTCCGCGAAATCCAGACTGTCGATGACACGCTCCGGTTCGCGAAGGGTCAAGGGGCGCTCAGCATCACGAAATGAGCTGAAGTCAGCGGCGTACACCACCTTGGTGTGGCCACCACAGATCACGTTGCCACGCACCGGAAACTCCGCGATCACGTGGGAGGTGAACCACAGAGGCAGACGCTCCCACCAGCTGGGATAGATCGCGAAGATATTGGGGCGGTGATGCTCAGGAAGCCGCTGGATGAGCTCGAGGGAGGCCGCGATTCCCCATTGGGAAGAACGGGCAAAGGGCAGCCCGAAGGTGCCACCGAGGCCGATCACGTCCAGGGCGGGCAGGTCGGAAAGGTAGGGGATGGCCCCAGCATCACCCACCAGAATCCGAGAACTCGCAGGTTTTTTTAGCTGACGCAGCATCTCCCCGACCTGAACGTGTTGTTCGAAGATGTTGCGGGAGGCGCGACCGAAGAACCAGCGCTGCTCGCGCAGACGAGGCCAAGCACCCCAGCTGAACGCCGCCGCACAGGTGATGGCAAGAGAGAGGTGGGCCAACGCCAAGAGCCGGCGGCGCGAGAACTCCTCTTGGGCGCGGTGGAGAAGCAAGCCCAGGCCGAGGGCGGCGGCCGCGAGCAGCCAGGCGACAGCCGGCATCGTGTACCGCTCGTTCTGCCAGCGCACCTGACCGTTCAGGGACACGGTGGCCAACCAGGCGCCGATCGAACAGAACAGAAGCAGCGCAGGTCGGCGCGTGCGCGGCGACAGAAGCGCGACAAGAGCCAGGAGCCACACGATCCACCCGGTGAAATGGTTGTCGGCGAAGTGATACTCGGTGACCCGCAGGATTTGGTACTTGAGGTGGGAGAAGTAGGCGTGCCAGACCTCGGCCCGGGTGAGGACCGGGCTGTTGATCTCTAGTTTGACGATCGCCCCGGCTGCCGAAAAATCCCCGGTGAGCCACCGGTTGACCAGGGATTGAACCATGACCACCATCCCGCCCGGTACGGTTCCAACCAGAAACGTCCAGAGGCCCGCCCGAAACGAGTGGCGACGGGTGGCGCGGATACCCACATCGAGCGCGAAGATCCCCATCGAGGGCAGCGCCTCGGGTCGGGTGAGTAGAAGCAGGACACCAGCCGCACCGAAAAGGGCAAGGTCTTTGATCTGTGGCCACGATCGTTGATCGAGTGCAAGAACCAGTCGGTCCCAAGCCACAAAGGCCACGGTCCAGTTGAAGAGAAAGAGCGCCCCCTCCATGCCACTGAACAAAGACCAATCCAGAGCTCCCACGGAAAGCAGGACGATCGGGATCAAGTAGGAATAGATGGGCGGCAACCCGGCAGCCGCGCGTCGTAGCAGAAGAAGCATCCCGAAGGTCGAGAAGCAGGCCACCATGGCGGCAAAATGCATGAGATGGAGCCGGGTGAACCCGACCAGCATCCCAATCGCGAGGACGAACGGGTACAGGATACTGGTACCACCGCTGCTGTAGCCGTTGCCATCGACCCACTCGAAAGGACGACCTCGGGCAGTGGAGCGGGCGAAGTCAAAGTGGATGAATACGTCATCGAGAGGTGCCGACCAGATCCCACGCGTATCCCTGGGATGAGCTGGATCGAAGCCGCTCGGGTCGAACCACGCCAGAGATTGGCGCAGCTGTGAGTGCATCGACCCATAGAACCAGGACGCCACCGCGAGCGTGGCAACCCCAGCCACCGCCGCGTAGATCCAAGGCTCGAAGCGACCCAACCGAGACCAACGGCCGGGCACCAACGGGGGGGGAGAGGGTCCTTCGATTCCCAAAGCCCCGCGGGTGTATCATGAGGCTCGAGTCCTGTCCCCCACCCCAAAATCCACCGAGAAATGCCCAGCTTGGGCGAGTCTCGGGACCAGATCTGGGGTTTGTGCCGCCGAGCATCCCGCAATTGACTAGACTCGTCGACGACGCGAAAATGGCTGATCCCCGAGTCCAGCAGCGCCTGCTCACCTTCCTGCTTCTGCCCGCGATCGTGGTGGCCGTCTTGGTGCTGGATGGAGTAACGTTCCGCAACAGCTTTCAGCTCGAGAAGCTGCGAGAACAGTCGGTTCTCGAGGCGACCCTCCTGCTCGCCAACGAGAAGGCCGACCGCCTCGAGAAGCGCATCATCGACCAGGACAACCTGGTGGCATCCACGGTCGATGCCGACGAGCGGGCCAGCTTCGGCAATAACTGGCTGGCCATCGCGCGCTCCCAGACCCCCACCGTCCGGGCGGTCTTCCTGCTCGACAACACCTCCCCGGATCACGAGGTACTGGCCGTGGCCTCGCGCTTTCCGGGGTTGGAAGACGAACGATTCCGGAGGATCCTGCTCACCAGCCTCCTTCCGGAGATGAAACTCTCCGAACAGCCTCCCTCCGAACTCCGACATCTGCACCGCGGCATTGACACTCAATCCCACCTTCTCAGCTACTGGCAGCGGGAATCGCGGGGGCGTCGCTACCTTCTGGTGGCATGGCACGATGTCACCGCCATCGTGCGCCACGTCTTCTCTGAGCTGTACCCAGAGACCGATCAAGCAAGTCGAGTCAACGTGGTCGACTCAGAAAACAAGCTGGTGTACGGGCACCCAATCGGTCGTGAGAGCTTGGTGTTGGGACGTCAATTCGAGACCACCCTGTACAAGTGGCGGCTCAACGTCAGCATGACATCCGCCCAGGACCTGGCCCAGGCCGTCGCGCGCCGGCGGGTGCTGGAGATGGTGATGGTCGGCCTCTCGGGCTTGGTGGTGATCGGCGGCTCGGTGGTGATCCTGGTCGCTGCCGCCCGAGAACGCAAGCTATCCAACTTGAAGAGTGAGTTCGTAGCCAATGTCTCCCACGAGCTCCGTACGCCGCTCTCGCTGGTGCGGATGTTCGGCGAGCTACTCCAGAGTGGGCGGGTCGAGAACGAGAGCAAGCGTCGCGAGTACCTGCAGATCATCGTCACCGAAACCGAGCGACTGGGCGCGCTGATCGAGAACGTGCTCGACTTCGCCAAGCTGGAGCGTGGAAAGGCCAATTATCGCTTCGTGGAGCGTGACCTTTCGGAGGTGATCCGACATGCGCTCGAGGCGTGTCGACCGCGTGCAGAACGCGACGGGGTAACCCTCGAACTCGATGTGAGGCGGGCTCCCTCCCCATTCCCCTTGGACGAGCACGCGGTGGAAATCGCCACCATCAACCTGTTGGACAACGCCCTCAAGTACGCCGAGGGCAGCAAGCATATCCGGGTGATAGTCGATGAATTGGAGAATCAGGCGACGGTCAGCGTAGAGGATCAGGGGCCAGGAATTTTCGATGACGAGACGCACCGGATCTTCGAGCGCTTCGTGCGCGGGCGGGCCACCCGCGAGAAGCGCGTCCGCGGGAGCGGGATCGGTCTGGCACTGGTCAAATACATCGCCGAGGCTCATCAGGGACGAGCCTGGGTCGAACGCGTCGAACCTCGCGGGGCGCGGTTCTGCTTCTCGCTCGGGTTGCGGCGCTCACGACTCGCCAGTGTCTCCGATCATGGGTTGACCTGACCAGGTGGCAAGCAACAGTTGATTGTCGAGCCCGAAGCCTGACATGGCGAATTTGCGCACCTCGCCGAACCCAAGCCGCTCGAGTTCAGCGGCGAGCCCTTGCACGCTGCGAAATCCGGCGACCTTCCCCCGGTTCAACCCGACACCCACCCCCATCCGCTCACAGATCCTGGCCAACCTCCCCCTTCTGCCGCACGCACCATCCACATCGCGGATAACCAGCATGCCGGAAGGACGGAGGACACGCGCTACCTTCTCCAGAAGTTGGGTCTGCTCCGCGTGCGTAAGATAGTGAAGGACGTCGAGGAGCAAGACCTGATCGGTCGGTGAGAGCCGCGCACTTGCCAGATCAGCCACGGAAAATTCGGCCTGGTGCGCCGCAGCAGCCCTTTGTGCCGCCGCGATCTTGCCTGCGTCCCAATCGAGCCCGAGTACTCGCTCCGCAAGCCCGAGTTCGAGCAAGAGAAGTCCGGTCTGTCCGCGACCACAGCCAAGATCGGTCACATGGCTGCGAGGCCTACACACCCGGGGCAAGACCCGGTACATCGGGTCGGTCCAAAGCTTCAGCGCAACGTACCAAGCGTGGCTCCTCTCGGTGTGGGCGTAACGCTGACGGACCCGGGCCATGGCAGCACGAAGATTCGGTGGCAACCTGCGCCAAGTGCCCCATGCTTGGAAGAAGAGCACCATCCCACCGGTGAAGGTCGCGCCCACACTCGCCACCAGAAGACCAAGCGCGAGCGCCCCAAGCACCATCTCGGCAGGGTACCGCCCGAAACCATCCGGCAAGAACGGAACGGTCGGTAGCATCCAGGCGAAACGCTGAGCCAAGCTACGACCGGTCTCGATCTCGGCGGCCACGATCAGCGGCGCGAGCAAGGGATTTGAGACGTTGGCAGCCGCATAGCAAACGATAGCGTCGAGTCGAAGGGCGAAGCTGAGCCCGAGGCAGATCGGCAGGTGCAACCCAAACCACGGTTGCATGCCGACGAATAGCCCCACGAACACGGAGCCCGTTGCACGCGCGGGACCGAGACTGCCGCCCCTCAGACGTCGATAGCCCTCAGCCAAGGCGTGCCTGAGGGGGGCCGGCCCCATCCTCAAGCGATTCGACCCCATGAGCCCCAGTCAATTCCGATCGATCGAGGGATTCTCGGGCGATCCGGCTGGGGTCGACGCGACCGCGCGCGCCTCGCTGAGTGAACCACCACGAAGCGCGTGCTCGACCAACCGCAGGTACATCTGCGCGCCCCGGTGCTCGGGTTCCAGGTCGAGCACTGCCTCAAACTCAGCGCGCGCACCCGCGTGATCCCCATGACCGAGCAGCAGAGTCCCGAGCGCGAGTCTGCCTTGCACGTACTTCGGCTGTAGAGCACAGGCGTACTCTAGGTGACCTCGCGCTCGACCAAAGTCCCCCGCGTCTCGACACAGAAGGCCTAGGCGCACCTGGAGATCGACGAACTCGGGACACAGAGCCACCGCTTTCTCCAGCTCCACGATCGCCGCTCCGATCAGCTTGGCATCCAAGTACGCCTGGCTCAAATCGGCGTGCATGTTCGCGATCTTCCCCTTGATGAACGGATCGATGGAACTCTCACGGGAGCGCTCCCTGACTCGCTGGTAGATGCGGCGCGCGGCATCATAGCGACCAAGCTCGTTGTAGGTGACCATCAGATTCAGCTGAGCCTCGGTGTAGTCTGGATTGATGGCCAGCGCGCGCTCGAAGTGACCCTCGGCCTGGGCGAACTGCCCGCGGTTGTGGGCGATCACCCCGAGCATGTGATGAACATCCGCGTAGCGGTCCGCGTGGACCAGCACCTCGCGCAGAAGGTATTCCGCCTTCTCGTAATCCCCTCGCTGGTAGTGCTCTCGGCCGAGCACCAGCAGCTGACGATCGTGGTCATCCATGGTCGGTGCGGCTCAGTCTGCTCGAAAAAACCCTCTGTGACTACAAGCCCGATGCTGGTTTCTCTCCGTAGCCACTCCGCCGGGCCGGTGCGTTTCTTGCTCGGTCGCTCCCCGGCTGCTACCTCCAACCGGTGTCTTCCCGAGAGCCGGAGCAGTCAAGGCACGTCGGACGCGTCGTCGATCCGGCGCTGCTTGCCGACGGAGAGCTCGAGCCCCGATACGAGCCTCGGGCCACTCTCGACTCCTCCGAGCCAGCTCTGGAGCAGCCCTTCGCTGTGCACCGGCTGTCTTCTGACGCTGCCTCGGCCACAAACGAGGAGGGACGCACCCCATCACTTCCGGGCCTGTCACCGGCGCGCCAGGCGTCACCCGTCTCGCCGATTTCTCCGGTTCTTCGCGGGTGCGAAGAGCATCCCTCGCCTGCAGAGTCGCTGAAAGAACACGAAGCGTCGCCCATCGCTTCGTCCCCTCACTCGAGCGCACCTGAGCCTCGCTCTTGGGCCGAGGCCGAGCGCTCGCAGAGCAACCAGATCCCGTCGCTCCCCGATCCCTCCTCGTCGAGGCGCCTAGAACTCGAGCAGGTCGCCGGAGCGCCGCACTCGGCGGGTACGGGGACGTCACCTCGCGCAACAGCTCTTTCTCCAAACCTTATTTCGGTGTTCGGTGCCCTGCTCGGCATCGCCACTGTAGCCGCCCTGATCGCGATCGCAATGCGACTCGATCAACGTGCTCCGTACCAGGTCTCGAGCGCGCAAGCACCTGCCTTTGCCACCCCGCCCGCTTCGGTGGCCAGCACGACACCAACACCGCCAGCTGCGCCAACCAAGCCACCGCGCACCAAGCTGCCGAGCCCCTACCGTGTGGCAAGTCAAAAGGGTGAACCCAACCTTCGGTGGGTGGAAGGCCGCGTGGGCTACGATCCGTTTCTGAAGGCGGTCGAGAAGGCCGGCGTCCCCATCAAGGAGGCCTATCGGATCCTGAAGGCCTTCGAGGGAGTGCATCCACTCACCAACTGCTCACGCCACGACACCTTTGTTGCCTTACTGGACAGACAATCGCGCAGGCTGAAGGCGTTCGAGTACATAAAAAGCCCTGAAGAGGTGTTCCAGGCCCGTGAGGGGAGCGACGGGCTGCTCAAAGCCATGAAGCTCGACTTAGTGGTGCGACACCAAAGGGTCAACGGCGCCTTCTTCGTTGGCCCGGACGGGCTGGTGAAATCGATCGAGGGCGCTGGCCTCGAGGCACCTCTCGCCAAGGCCCTGGCCAGTAGCCTCTCGGGACACCACTCGCTGGCCGAACTCGAGCCGGGCACCACGGTTCGCGTGCTGGCCGAGGAGGTCACCTCACTCGGCGAATTCGTGCGCTACTCAGGGCTCGAGGCCCTGGAGGTCAAGCTCCCGAAGACCGAAGCAGCGGAGCGCTTCTATTTCTTCAACCACCCGGAGTACCGGGGATTTTTCGACCAGAATGGTCGAGCTCCCTTCGAAGGCGGGTGGCGCCACCCGGTGCCTGGCGCTCCAGTCACCAGCAAGTTCAACATGCGGCGACTCCACCCGGTCCTAAAGAAGATCATGCCGCACACGGGAGTGGATTTCGGTGCGGAGATGGGGACACCCGTTTATGCCTCATCCTTCGGAACCATCACCTACGTTGGGTTCCTCGGACCGAATGGCAACATGGTCAAGATCGCCCATCCGGACGAGATGGAGACCGGCTACAGCCATCTCTCGCGGTTCGCCGAGGGCCTTCGGGTCGGCGACAAGGTGAAACGCCTCCAGCTCGTCGGCTACATAGGCTCGACGGGACGCTCAACCGGACCACACCTTCACTTTTCCGCCAAGCGCAAGGGTAAATTCATCGATCCCGAGAGCTTGAAGCTGGACGGGCTACGTGTCCTGCCTCCTTCCGCGCGCCCCGCCTTCGAGGCTGCTCGGACCAAGCTCGACGGCGAACTCAATGCCATCCCGCTCCCGAGCGTTCCCGCTGATCTCATGAAGAACGCCCCCGTGGTGCCCCCTGTGGCTCCCGAAGGCGAGGAGATGATGATGGACGGCGAGGGTGAGGGCATGGGTGAGGCCGATCCTGCCGGTGCCGCTGCTGCTCCTTCTGCCGCTGCTCCTTCTGCCGCTGCTCCTTCTCTGCCACCGGCCGGTCCGACCTCAGGCACGAGCGGAGGCAATGCGCTTTACCTCACGGATGAGGAACTCCTGCGCATGCAAGGGCTACGCCACGACGGCGAAGTGGAGTAAACGGACGGGTTCTATTCCCCCCCCGTCACAGGTCGCGCGTGAAACCTCGAGCTGCCACCTCGAACACCTGACACAGCTCGTCAAACGCGAACTCCACCAGTGCTTCGAGCTCCGGCTGTTCGCCTGTCAAGGCTTGAACCGAAGTGACGTCGTGGTCACGGATCCCGCAGGGCACGATCAACCGAAACCACTTGAGGTCGGTGGTAAGGTTGAGCGCATAACCATGCATCGTCACCCACCGCGAGAGCCTGACACCAATCGCTCCGACCTTGGCCAAACGACCTGATCGGTCCGAGGTGCTCCAATGGGCAGGAGAGCTTGGATCGATCCATAGCCCCACCAGACCGTCGACCAGCCCTGCCTCGAGGCCGAAGCGACCGATCACGCGGTTCATCGAGAGAGCCAAACGTTGCACGTAACGCCGCACGTCCCGTTGTCCCGGCGGCAGACTGATGATCGGATAGCAGACGAGCTGTCCTGGTGCGTGCAGGGTCACGTCCCCGCCGCGATTGACCTCAAAAACTTCGACACCGAGTCGAGCGAGTTCTCCGCGCGAGGAAAGCACATGCTCGGCCTTGGCTCCCCTCCCCAGCGTGATGGTGCATGGGTGCTCCACGAACAGCACCGTATCCGGGATGGTGTCCGCCTGCCGCGCCTCAAACAGGCGCAGCTGCAGTTCGAAGACCTCGCCATACGCGCGACGCCCCAACCAGCGGCCCTCGAATCCAGATTCTTTCATCGCATTCACTCCGGAACCGCGATCCCGAGCGCCTGCCACTTCAGCCGAAGCACCTCGATCTGCTCTATGAAAGTCGCAGCAACCCGCGGATCGAACTGGGTCCCCGCACAGTGCTCGATTTCGCTGATGGTCACCTCATGACACACCGCCCGACGGTAGGCGCGGTCACTCGTCATGGCATCATAGGTGTCGGCGATGGCGATGATGCGCGCCATGATCGGGATCTGTTCACCCCCGATCCCGAGCGGGTAACCCCGACCATCCCAGCGCTCGTGATGCAGATACACACCTGGGATGACCGGACGCAGAAACTCAATCGGCAGGAGAATGTCACGCCCGAAGCTGGGGTGGCGCTTGAAGGTCTCGTACTCCTCGAGGCTGAGACGCCCAGGCTTGTTCAGGTTGAGGCCACAGCCAATCTTACCGATGTCGTGCATCAGAGCCGACTGCCGCAGAATCTCCACCTCTGGCGCCGAGAGCCCCAGCGCTTCGGCCAACGGCACGGCGTAGCGAGCCACTCGCTCCGAGTGTCCTGCAGTGTACCGATCGAGCTTGTCGATCGCCTGGGCCAGACCCTGGATCGTCTGCTGGAACGTCGACTGCAAATCCTGGTACAGCCGGGCGTTGTCGATGGCCACGGCGGCGCGGGAGGCGAAGAGTGCGAGGAGCTTCCGATGCCCCTCGTCGAAGCGTCGATTGGCGGAGAGCGAGGTGATCACCGCGAACCCGAGCATCCGCCCGTGCACCAGCAAGGGCACAGCCGTCAGACTGGAGACGGGCCGCGCAGGCGCCACGCGAAAGTACGCGAGCGCGCGCACCCCGTGCTCGAGGAGTGCGTGCCCTTCTCTGAGGTGCTTCTCGATCCGCTCGACATCCAGCGTCCCTGAGGTCAGGAGTTCGGCGGCGCAAGGCTCCGGTACCACGTGCCGGAGCGTCAAATGTCCGCTGCCATCATCGAGGAACAGGCTCACCTGATCTGCCCGAAGCTCACTCGTGGCACCTGCAGCCAAGGTCGAGAGCACCTGCTCCAGGGAGAGGCTCGCCGCGATCTCTTCGCTCACCCGATACAGCGACAGGGCCTCCCGCAGCCTGAGGTTCTCGGCGGAAAGGCGCCGCTTGTCCATGCCGCGCCCCACCAAGTGTAGCACCTCTTCGACCTTGAATGGCTTCAGGAGGTAGTCATACGCTCCGTGCTTCATCGCATCGATGGCGGTCTGCACCGTGCCAAACCCGGTCATGATCACCGTGACCGTGTCCGGGTGATGCACCGACAAATACTTGAGAAGCTCGAGCCCACCTATGTTGGGCATCTTGAGATCACTTACGACGACATCGAACGAACGGCATGAGAGCCGCTCAATCGCCCGCTGTCCGTCCTCAGCGCTCTCGACATCGTATCCCTCGGCCTCGAGCACGTTGGCCAGGAGATCACGGATCAGCCGCTCATCGTCGACCACGAGCACTCGTGGCTTCTCGTCGCCGAGATCCGCGGTTTCTTCTGGCATTTTCTGGGGGAGGTGGGGGACTCCTCGGCTCGCAAAGGCGCGCAAGCCGAAGGTACGTTGAGAGAGAAGCATGGACAGGTGAGGCTCGCCACTCGATTCCGAGCAGTGCCGACGCAGGCGCGGCGCTCAGTCGGTGCGCGGGGTAGGGGCACTCGAGCTGTTGAGCAGGCCCCCCAAGCGGTGGGGCTTCGGTTCGGCATCGTGGTTTCTCAGGAACACCAGGTTGAGACCGTTCACCAGAGCGTGAGCGACCAATGGGCCGACCAGAGATCCGGTTAGCTGCGCCATGGCCCCCAGGACAAGTCCCATCAGGGTCGCCCAGCCCACCCAAATCCAGCGACTCCTCCCCCCCATTTGGTGGAGCAGCCCGAACAGAACGGCCTGAGCCATCACTCCCAGCTCCGGCTGGAGCAAGCCACGAAAGAGGAGCTCTTCCCCAAACGAACTGGTGAGCGAGAGCATCACGATCTCGCGTGAGGTCATCCCGTGAGAAAGCACACGGAGATCGGTGTGCAGACGCGCGGCGAACGCAAAGCGACGTACAAAAATCCGCGTGATAACCACGACCGCCGCTCCGACCGCCAGCCCGAGCAAGGCGCTGAAGCTCTCCCGCACCGCACCCCCCTCGAGGATGAGCCATGGGTCAGGGAGCACCAAGGGAGAGCGATCCATCACCGCCGAACCGAGGAGGGCCAGGGCGAACGCACTGGCCCCGTACAGGATCGAGAGAAAGCCCCAACGACGCATCGCCCCTCGAATATCGCACGAATTTTCCTCTTCGGCATGAATCCTTGGAGGATCTTCCGGCAGCGGGGCATCCTGGAGTAGAGTGTCTGCGGTGTCTGCGGCCGCCGACTCACCCGCCATTCTCGCGCACTTCCACTCCAACCTGGACCTGGTGGCGACGGTGGCCCGTCAGCTCAAGAAGACGCTCGGCTCGACGGTTAATCTGGAAGAACTCCAGAGCTTCGGACAGGAAGGGCTACTCCAAGCCGCCCGCCGCTTCGATCCCGAGCGCGGGGTACCGTTCCGTCCCTACGCGAACCTGCGGATCCGCGGTGCAATGATCGACGGAGTGCGCACCACCATGCCGCTGCCGAGGCGCGCCTTCGCGCGACTTCGCAGTCTCGAGGCGGTCGTTCGCTACGATGATGGCGCACTCGAGGACTCGACATCACCGGCCAAGCAGGCCGTGCAGGGTCAAGCCGCCGATCGCGAACTCTGCAACCACCTGGCCGCCGTCGCCACCGCAATTGCCATGGGGCTTCTGCCAGTCGCCGTCAGGGGGCAGGAGGGCGAAGTCGTAGCCACGACCCCAAGCACCGATCCGGAAGGAGAGCTGCTGAGGGAGGAGCTTCAGCACGAAGTGCACGATGCGATCAGCCATCTCCCCGAGCGGGAGGCCGAGCTGATCCGTCGCCATTATCTGGAAGGGGAACGGTTCGATCGGGTCGCACGAGATCTGGGCCTGAGCAAATCCTGGGCGAGTCGACTCCACAGTCGGGCAATTTGTCGCTTGAGCGTGCTGTTACGAGACAACCCACGCCGGCGCTCGACCGACAAGCATCCATGATGCGCGAGTTCTCCCCTATTCCGATCAGTCCCGAATCCACCCAAGCTCCGCCAAGTCTTCCGCCGCGCCCGCGCTCCTCAGGCTCCCACCAGAGCTTCGATTTCACGCTCCGACAACTCGGCTCAGCGCTCGCTGCACCTCCCCAGGTGGAACCGGCCCACGGTGCGAAACCGGGAGTCGGTGGCTACAGCACGGTCGAACTCCTGGCCCTCCAGGTGCAGGTATACCGGTACACTGAAGCCATCGATCTGGTGGCAAAGTTGGTCGACCGCACCACGACAGCGGTACGAACCACCCTCCAGAATTCCGCCTGAGCGCGACACTCCCTTATGTCGGCAGGGACGCCGGGCCACCTCGACATTGCTTTATTCGGCCACCCCATGCTCCGGGGGTAGGCTAAAATGAGCGCCGTGGACAGCCCCTCGATGCTCGGAAGTTTGCTGAGGTGCCTCACCGGCCTTGCTCTCTGTGGCTGCACCGTCGGTCAGGGCGAGGGAGAAGTCAGCTCCGAGCGCCTCACCATCGAGGACTGTTGGAATGGACCCTACTCTCTCGAGCCGACGTTCTTCGGAGCAAACCCGTACAACGAGGACCAGCTGGCGATCCGCGTCCAGCGCGGAGACAACAACCAAGAGGCTTCGGACGGGCTCTCGGTGGTCATCACCGATCTGGCGGCAATCCGCCGCGAACAGCTGAACACACCCGTGAGGATCGGCCTACCGCGCGGCGTGGCACCGCCTGGTATTGCCGAGGCATCGATGCCAGACCCGTCCACGGTGAGTCTTGCACTTTATCTGCATGACACCTGCCATGCCCAGAACGGAGCTCTCTACTCGATCCGCGGTACCATCACCTTCCACCACCTGTTCAGTGGAGATCCGGCGGAATCGAATGGCGATGATCGCCTGACCGACGCAGAGTTCGACGGTGAGTTCGCCGATCCTCGAAACTCGAGCGCCAGCGGCCAGATCGATCCTGGCTTGGTAAGTCGCGTCACCGGCTGGTTTCGCTTCTACTTCCAGCGTGGTCAGCCCGCACAGCCCTTCCCCTGAGCCGTCCCGCCAGATGCGCACGCCCATCGATGCTCGTTTCGTCGCGGAAGCGCAGGAGTTTTCGCTACGCGCCACCTGCTGGGACTGCGTGCACTGCGAGGCTTCGACCGGGGCGTGCTCCCTGTCCTACCCAACCGAGGATCACCGGTTGTTTCCGGCCAAGGGAGAGGGAGCGGAGTTCGTGTTCTGCAAGGCCTTCGAACTCGGCTAGAACTCCAACCATGCCGCGTTCCCATCCCCCAACACTGCTCCGCCTCGTCGAGCGTACTCTGATCGAGGAGTGTCGGCTCGATCGGGGAGATGGTCTTTTGCTCGCGGTTTCTGGAGGCAGCGACTCGACAGCCCTTCTCGACGTTCTGGGGCGCCTCCGGCCCAGACTCGGGCTCGTGGTGATGGCGCATGGAGTCGATCATGGGCTGCGTTCCGAGGCGTCCGCGGAGCTGGACCAGGCCGAACGATTGGCACTCGAACGCGCCATCCCGTTCTCGAGATCAGCGCTGCGCGTGGGGCGCGGCCCGAACCTCCAGGCTCGAGCGCGAGAGGCTCGGTACGCGAGTCTTCGGGAACACGCCGCCCGGCTCGGCCTTCCTCTGATCGCCACCGCTCACCACGCCGATGACAGGGCGGAGACGGTGTTGATTCGGCTTCTCCGTGGGACGGTCGACGGCCTCGCGGTCCTGCCCCCCCGCTCCGAGGACCTGATACGGCCGATGATCCGCGCCAGAAAGAGCGACGTCCTCGCCCACCTGACCCGCCACCGGCTTGCCTTCAGCCACGATCCGTCAAACACCGATCCGCATTACCTTCGCACGGCCGTGCGGGAGCGGGTGCTGCCGCTGCTCACCGAACTCTCTCCCCGTATCGTCGAGCATCTCTGCGACCTGGCCGATCACACCAGCGCCGCACCCACCCTAGGTGCCGACCAGGCGTTACGGCGTCTGAGCAGCGCACAAAGACGCTCGGTCGAGCGCGCTCTCACCCTCTGCCAATGGGGCTTCGAACTCCCGGTGAGTGGGGGGGGCCTCCTCCGACTGGTCAAGAACCGCCCGGAATCGTGAGCCAATCCCACGAAGATCGCTGCGCCCCGCGGATCGACCCGCCCGGCCGGGATGCAGGGCTGGGGAAACATGCTTAGATTGTCGGGTCCATGGATCGAGGCCGCGCGTGAAACAACCACACAAGACTCTGCTCGTATGGGGCGTCCTGATCATCGCCATCTTGGCGATTTGGCAGGTACTTTATCCAGAGACCGCCCAGCGCCAACCCATGCCCTTCAGTGAGTTCGTAGCGCTCACCCGCGCCCCAGCCGAAAAGCGCCACGTGGAAGAGGTGGATATCCGGGACCGGGAGTACAGTTTCCGGATCAAGGACCCAGCCAACAAGGGGCAGGTCGAGCGGGGCGTGACCATCGGTCCCGGCAATGATGAGACGGTCAAAGACCTCTTGGACCGTGGGATCAAGGTGACCTTCCACAAGGAGGAGGGAGGCACGCTGTGGACTCCGCTCGTCACCTTCGCGCTCCCAATGGTCTTTCTGTTGGTCATGTTCTACCTGTTCATGAAGCAGCTCCAATCGGGCGGTGGCAAAGCCATGAGCTTTGGCAAGAGTCGCGCTCGGCTGCTGAGCGAGGCCCAAAACAAGATCACCTTTGCCGACGTGGCCGGGATCGACGAGGCCAAAGACGAGGTTGAAGAGATCATCGCCTTCCTCAAGGATCCGAAGAAGTTCCAGCGCCTGGGCGGTCGGATCCCGAAGGGCGTACTGATGATGGGCCCGCCCGGCACCGGCAAGACGCTGCTCGCCCGCGCCATCGCCGGAGAGGCCGGCGTACCCTTCTTCAGCATCTCCGGCTCAGACTTCGTGGAGATGTTCGTGGGGGTGGGTGCGAGCCGAGTTCGTGACCTGTTCGAGCAAGGCAAGAAGAACGCGCCGTGCATCATCTTCATCGACGAGATCGACGCGGTTGGGCGACACCGCGGGGCCGGACTCGGCGGAGGCCACGACGAGCGCGAGCAGACGCTGAACCAGCTCTTGGTAGAGATGGACGGTTTCGAGTCGAACGAGGGCGTGATCATCATCGCGGCAACCAATCGGCCCGACGTGCTCGATCCGGCCATTCTTCGGCCAGGTCGCTTCGATCGCCGGATCACCGTTCCACGTCCGGACATCCGGGGCCGGGAGGGGATCCTGGCGGTGCACACCAAGAAGGTACCTCTCGGTACCGACGTGAACCTTGGAATCCTCGCCGCCGGCACACCGGGATTCGTGGGTGCGGACCTCGAGAATCTGGTCAATGAAGCGGCCTTGCTGGCGGCTCGCCTGGACAAGGATCAGGTGAGCATGTCCGACTTCGAGCTTGCGAAGGACAAGGTCATCATGGGCACGGAACGGCGCTCGATGGTGATGAGCGAGGAGGAGCGGCGCACCACAGCTTGGCACGAGGCGGGACACACTCTGATCGGCTCCCTGGTGCCCGGCAACGACCCAGTCCACAAAGTGAGCATCATCCCGCGTGGCGCGGCACTCGGCGTTACCATGTTCCTCCCCACCGAGGATCGTCACACCATGACGCGCGATCAGGCACTGGCGCGGATCGCCATGGCGCTGGGCGGTCGCATCGCCGAGGAAATCGTGTTTTCGGACATCACCACCGGCGCCCAGGACGACATCAAGCGAGCCACCCGGTTGGCTCAAGCGATGGTGAAGAAGCTCGGCATGAGCGAGAAGATGGGGCCTCTGGCCTATGGTGAGGAAGAGGAGAGCGTGTTCTTGGGTCGGGAGATGGCAGCCCACCACGAGGGCTATTCGGACGAAACGGCCCGCGAGATCGATCGGGAGGTGCGCCTCATCGTCGAGAGCCAATATGAGCGCGCCCGAAAGCTCATCCTCGAACACCGAGACAAGCTGGACAGGTTGGCGCTGGCCCTCATCGAGCGTGAAACACTCGACTCTGAAGAGATTCGGGCGGCGCTGGATGGTGTCGAGTTGCCACCGCGCGAACGCGTGGTCATCCCGACTTGGAGCGAGAAGCAGAAGTCCCGCCCGGAGAAGAAGCGCCCTGCGAGCATCTTCGGTGCGCCGCGACCGGCGGTGGGCTAAAGGACACGAGTCGTAGCCCGTCACCGTCAATCGGTGCAGTATTTCCTTCCGTTGTCGTCCCCGGCGGCACAGCCGCCGGGGAATCGATCGAGATCGCAATCCGTGTTCGCGGCGCAGAAACGCACACACGGCCGCTCGCCGTCGACTGTGGCACAGCCGTTGAGAAGAGAGGTGTCGCGATCACCCTCAGATGACTCGTCGCAGAGAACCTCACAGTTCGTCGTATCGGACTGCTCCGAGCAGCCGCCGGAGGTCAGAAGCACAACAAGAAGACAGTGCAGAACGAAGCGGGTCATGATTTGGTCCCCCTGGGTATTGTCCCAGCAGTACCCGCGATGCTCCCGGACTGGCCAGGCGTTGCCACAGCAACTGACGGCGCACTCCGGTCGTGCGCATGAACCCCATCAGAGTGAAGAACCAATCATCCCTGCGTGTCGTCGGCCTTCGGCACAGACCACCGGGGCACGCGAGGCGGTCTTCAGTAGGCGCAATATTTCTCTCCCTTATCGTCAACGGCGGCGCAAGCGCCGGGAAAAATTTGCGGATTGCAATCATCATCTTGCATACACAGACGCACACAGAGTGGCTGTCCGTCGATGGTGGCGCACCCATTGACTGGCCCTGTCTCTGGGTGTTGCTCGCCCAAGGTTAGGCACTGAGCGTCGCAGTCAGTCGTATCGGACTCCTCCGAACAGCCAGCGACAGCCAGCCAGAAACCAATGAAGCCGACCATGGCATATTTGGTCATGATGCATCCCTCCTAGATGTTGTCCCAGTAGTACCCACAAAGCTCCGGATCGCCGCTCTTCGAGCGGAACGCTCGGTTGCGAGCATAGCTCGGACCTTCGTAATCCATCCGGTTGTGAAAACCCGCATGCCGAGCCGCAGCGGCGCAATCCTGACCCCCGAACGTACCCAGGCCGATCACCGTGATGTCGTCGTTCGCGGACCCCACGGCATGCCCATCGGACCACGCGTAATAGACCGACGAGTGACCGTCCGCGAGGTCATCCCCAATCTCATTGAACGTCGTGGTGCCTGTTCCGTCGATTAGGTGGCAAGTCCCCCAGCAGCCGGCGCTCACCGGTGCCCCGAAGCGGTGCAGGTTCCGATATGCTTGCCAGAGACGGTCAGCGTATCTGGAATACGTCGTGCACGCCCAGATCAGTGCGATATCCATTTCGCCATCCAGGGGTTCCATGTTGTTGATTTCCCGGGCCACACATGCGCGATCGTAGAGATAGCTGTGAAACACTCCACTGGAGTCCACGTAACTGCTTCCATGCGTGGCCACTGCCACCAGATCTGCATTCCAGCCGTACTCGCGGAACCCGCCGAAGAGGTAGGCGGTGAAGGAGTCTGAGTCTTTGATGCACCGGTAGCAGGTAGACTCATCACTCATCTCGTCCGTCCAGTCGTTGTAGTTCTCCCACTGTGTGGCATCGAAGTCCGCGCAGGTGCCTCCCGTATAGTTCTTGATCATGAACGTGTTGTAGTCGAGCTGCCCCTGGACGGCGCCGGCGATTCCTGGAGCGAACCAGACCGCGAGAACCGCTCCAAGCGCGGTTCCCGAACGAGCATGACCGCTTCGAACCCTTCGGCGCAGGCACGCTCCGAGCCCGATGGCTACGACCAAGAAGCCCCATCTGGAGTCGGAGTCAGGGCGCGTTCCGAGCGTGCAGCTCCATCCGGGCTGATCGGATGAACCGTCGGTTTCTTCATCGAAACGCACTTCCCGAGTAAGCTCCGCCTGGACCACCTTCCCCGGTTGCTCGTCGACCAGAAGCTCCGCAGTCGCCCGCCACGAGTCGTCCTTGATGGGTTGTTTGGCTAGCGGAAGGACGGCAACCTGACTTGTCTCCCCGGCTGCATAGGTGAGCAGACATCCGAGCTGGAGCGTGTTGTCGTTCTGGTAGCGGTTTCCGAGATCGACGTAACCGCAGGCTCGCGAGGTGATCGTGGTGTCATTGCGAGCTCGTCCGCTGATTCTCTCGAGGTATTTCACCAGTCGAAGATCCATCGCCTCACGGTCGAGTGGTCGCTGAAGAACAGCACCTTTCATCGGCGCCGCGTAGCTCGCCCAGTCCACGGTGCGTGAAGTGATGTGGTCACCGGACAGCTCGAGTTTGATGAGCGAGCCCTTGGGACCCACCACTGGAACCGCGTCGATCTCTCGCCCGAAGTAGACTTCTGTGGCAACTACCCGATCACCAGGATCAGCCGCCTGACCCGTGAAGTGAACATATCGAGTCTTGATGAAGCGGAGTTGGTGCTGCTCTTCACGCGGAACCAGCTCGAGTTCTTCGATGAGTCGGCGACCGACGGCCTCTGCACGCGTCTCGTCGAGTTTGGAGGGGCGGTGGCCGTTGCTGCCGATGTCCGCAGCGCGATTCCGGAACTTGAAGGCGTCACCATCGGCGACGACACGCAACGCGAAGAGATTCGCTCGCTCGATCTCCGTCGAATCCTCAGTTTCCCTTACGCTCAGTTCTCCCGTGACGGGCCGAGGTCTTGCTCGCTCCTCATCCTCGGTCAGCTCCACGTCAACCTGGAAAGCCGAGACCGGTCGGAGCTTCTCTACCAGTTCGGGGTCGAAACCCGCGCTCGAGTTCTTCAAACTGCGGTCCATCACCCTCTCCACCGTGGTCGCCAGTCGCCGAATGGTCCCCTCTCGCGTGTTGCGGTGCTGCTGCTTCAAGACCTTCGCCTCGGTGAAGGCGAGCCGGCCCTCAGCCTCGTGAGCCATCCTCAGCTTCGCGCTTTCCCCGTAGTCTGCCAGCACCGAGGATGGCCACACCACCACCCCCAAGAGGAGCCACCTGACACCCCTCAGAAAGGCCCTACGGTCTCTGCTCTGCTCTGCTCTGCTCTGCTCGCACGATGACCTCCCACCAATGTGTGGGGAAGTCCCATATTCCCCACCGCCGAGACGGAGTATATCGAGGCTGGGGATGGTTGTCAAGGCTAGGGATGGTCGTCACAGCATCGATCGGTGGTCGTTGGGCCGAGTCGGGGGCTCCGAGAGAGGCTCCGGA
>CAYNEY010000027.1:0-45048 GCA_964396375.1 uncultured Polyangiaceae bacterium
CACGAGGTGCGCTCACTCTGTCAGCGAGAGCCGCTCGTGGGCAAGACAGAAAGTGTTCACCTGATGCCCTCCCCACGAGAAGTCCGAAGAATCTCTGGTTTCATCGCAGCTAAGACCGACCAATTGTCCCTCGAGACTGTCCCCGATCAAAGCGACCGACGTGGGAGGAGATGGGAGCTTACGACGCTGCTCCGCGCCTGCTTGCTCGGACTCATGACCGGACAGAAGAGCGTCGCCGACGTCGAGCGTCTCACCGGCAACACTTCGAAGGTGATGCGGCGACGCCTCGGGATCACACGGCGCGTTCCGGACACCACGCTCCGCGACGCCCTTGCCACCGTCGAGCCTGAGCACCTATCTCAAGGCCTGCACGGGGCTATCCGCTCGGCCGTGCGCAGCAAGTCCCTCTCCGTCGACTTCGGTCTCCCGTTTGGCGTCATCGCCATGGATGGCAAGTACGTGTCCGTTCCGGCGGTCGACGACAAGTACTCGAAGCTCCAAACGCCGGACCAAAACAACAGCACACTGAATGGTCGCATCGGGACCATGACAGCAGTCCTCGCCAGCTCCGAGGCCCGACCTTGTATCGAGATGCGACCCCTACCGTCACCTCGACCACTTTCGGCTCGTCTTCTATGATGCCGGAGCCTGCTCGAAAGCCAATGCCGACCACATTCGCGCCAGAAAACTGCACTATCTGCTCAGCCTCAAAGGCTCACAGCCGGCTCTTCTTGAGGCCGCTTCACTCTGGCTCAGCCAGCTACCGGTGGAGACGGCGGATGGGACAGACGTGACTGGTAGTGGATTTCAGCAGGTCACAAGAACCATCTTTCTTCGGGCTGCCTCTGCTCCACCCGAAGGTTGGGAGCACTTACGGACGGTGATTCGTGTCGACTCGGACGGCTTCGACCGCCTCGGCAAACCAACCCACGAGACGTACTACTTTCTCTCGAGCCTCCCCGTCGACAGGCTCACCCCCAAGCAGTGGTTGACCCGCGATTCGTCGACACTGGGCGATCGAAAACGTGCACCAGGTCTTGGACCTTGCCTTCGAAGAAGACGACCATCCGCGGGTCACGGAGAATCCCCGACTGACCGTGGTGCTGATGATTCTCCGACGCATCGCTTATACGCTCCTCAGCATCTTCCGCACGGTGACCCAGCGCTCGGATGAGCGGCGCTCCGAGGCCTGGAAGGAACTCTTTCGGCGGCTCTACGCTGCCGTGCTCGTTGCCACCGCCGCCACTCTCGCCGGCATCCGGCGACGACCTTCACCCACTGACTCTCCTCCGACCATTCCTCCGACGATTGCCACCCAGGGCTGACGCCCAACCCGAAACCGCATACCGGCTCTTGTACATCGTCCCGGCGACTTCGCGCGCCAGCCTGAAGAACGCCGAACCTCCGCCAAGCTGCCGTGGTCGCGCCGCTCAGACCAACAAATCCGGATCCGCCACCGGAGGCCCAATCTCGGCCGAACGACCACCGATCGAGACTGGGATTGTCAGGGCCCCTCTCCCATTCGGGCCAGACTCCGAGTAGGCTGCCCGCGGTGCACAATCCGTCCCCGGTCATCGCTCTCTCCCTCTATCTTCTCGCGTGTTCGTCTGCCGCTCCCCCGAAGCCGCCCGCCCATGGCAGGCAGGCCAACATACCTTTTGTCGCCGCTCCCCCTGTCCAAGCAAGCGCGACAGAAAGCCCAAGCCAGTCACTTTCTCCCCTCGAGACGCGGTCTGATTACCACGTTTGGCTCACCACCTTCGGCGACCTGAGTCTCGAACCCGCTCGCGACGGACTGGTCGTCTTGATACACGAGCTCTCGGAGGGCTACACCGTGGCACCGGCGTGGTTCATGGACCAGGCGACGCTCCGCGAGCTTCCTCTGCTCCTCGCGGACTTGCCCAGCACCACGACCGGACAGAGCCCCGGACCCTTCGGGAACCGCGTGCTAAATGGGAAGCTTTCTCTCAGCGGTGCCTGGCCCGACCACGCGACAGCCGTGCTCGATGGATTTCCGACCGGCGGCTGCATGGGGTGTTTCGAGGAGTACACCTGGAAGAGTGCCCATTTCGTGCCCATGGCGCGGCGTTCGATCGACCCTGTTTGGTACGATGTTGGGAGCCACATGCCGACGCCGCGGCGGGTCTCGTGGAAAAACGGCGTGACACTCTGGGAGAAGTACGACCACGAGACCGGAGACAGCACTCTCTTTCTCGATCCGAAGGGACACAAGCGCTCCCAGCGACAGCGCGCTCGATGTCACCGGCAGGGTCAAGGGCCACTGCGACTGGAGGGCCCCCTCTCCGCCTTGGCTCTTTCCGATGGCGG
This sequence comes from uncultured Polyangiaceae bacterium, assembly GCA_964396375.1. GTDB lineage: Bacteria > Myxococcota_A > Polyangia > Polyangiales > Polyangiaceae > FEN-1139. The sequence continues at coordinate 2,329 of CAYNEY010000027.1, forward strand.
CCTGCTCAGCATCGGTAATGAGTGTGTGACCAAGCGGCCAATGGCAGAGGTTTGGAACAAGGGCAACCTGACCTCGACGCTCATTGCACTCCCCGGAGAGCCGGGGAGCATATGGAGCGCGTCCGTCTACGACGAGCCGGTGCATTTCTTCGTGCGGCCTTCGGGGGACATCGTCGTCACCTTCACCGCCGCCCATCCGAGGGGTACGGCACCCTACTTCGCCGTGCTCCGCGGCCGCACTTTCGAGCCTATCAGTCCCCCTGTGCTCGGGACTACCAAGCAAATCCTAGAGGACGGAAGGGGTGCCCTCTATCTCCTCGGCTACTCCGAGCACTATCACCTCTTTCGGCTTGGCGCCGACGATGCCTGGCAGAACGTGACCCCGAACGGGCTCGTCGAAGGCGAGGCGGCACCGGAGTTGGTCTTGTCCGACAGAGGTGTTCCCTGGCTGCTCTCCGAGGGCCATCTCCACGAATGGACCGACGCTGGCTTCGTCTCCCATCTTCTGCCAGAACTGCCCACACCCAAAGGATCGCGCACCTGCTCCGTTAGCAGCCTCGCCTTTCTGCCCGACCACGAGCCGGTGCTGGTAGCCCGCTGCGGAGAGCTCTCGGCCCTTCTGCGACGGAAACCAGCCGAGCAGCTCCAGGTGCGCTGAGCCACTAGCTCTCGAGCAGCCGCTCGATGTGAACAGCGATCCCCTCGGGGGCTTCGGTGGGAGCGAAGCGCGCCACCACCGTACCATCCCGTGCCACCAGGAACTTGGTGAAATTCCACTTGATGGCCTTGGTGCCGAGCACGCCGGGCGCCGCCGACTTGAGGAACGTGTAGAGCGGATGCTCCCCCGCCCCGTTGACGTCAATCTTGGCGAACAGTGGGAAAGTCACGTCGTAGCGTGTGGTGCAGAACTCGGCGATGCCCGCCTCATCTAGGGGCTCCTGCCCGGCGAACTGATTGCATGGGAATCCAAGCACAACGAATCCCCGATCCTTGAAGCGTCGGTAGAGGGCCTCGAGTCCTTCGAACTGGGGCGTAAGACCGCAACCACTCGCGGTGTTGACCACCAGGCAGACCTTGCCTGCGTAGTCCGCCATCTGCCTTGGCTCTCCGGTGAGGGTACGGACTTCGATGTCATGGAGATTCATGGTCACTCCGTCAGGCTGCAGGGTTGATTTCGGGCTCCGCCCGAAGGGTCTCGTCCAGTTGCTGGACCAAGGATTTGAGCTGAGCTCTGAGTTCAGCCAGGCGCACGGAAGCTCTCTCACCCTTCTGTGTGAGCAGCCGGCAGAGCAGGGCTTCGGGCACCCGCGCCGCACGCTGCCGCAAGGCTCTACCCTTGGCCGTTAGCATCACCAACACTTTGCGCCCATCCTCCGCGTCGGCTCGTTTCCGCACCAGGCCGCGATCCTCGAGGCGGTTGAGGAGCGGAGAGAGCGTCCCACTGTCGAGGAGCAGCCGCTCGCACAGCCGATTCACGGATACCCCGTCCTCCTCCCAAAGCACCATCATCACGAGATACTGCGGATAGGTGAGGCCGAGAGGCAGAAGGAGGGGCCGGTAGAGCCGTTGGATCAAGTGGCTGGCCGAATAGATCGGAAAGCACAGCTGCTCGTCCAGAGCCAGCAGGTTCGGGACGGGGATGTCAGGGCGTTCTCGAGACATGGTGGCAAACCCTGGATTTGTATTGTGCACAACTTATATGCAGCAGCACTCGATTGCGCGCAACCTATTTCGACAGCAGGCCAAAGAGGGCCAATCGAGGGGTCCAGCCAGCTCACCTTGGCCCCCACGCGCCGTCAAGATATCATGGACCGGTTGACACCATCAGCCCCGCCATGGGCCGATAGTGCCTGACCTCTGCGTGGCATCATCATGATGGAGACCAGATGCAACGAGGCTACCTTCAGGTGTACACAGGCGACGGAAAAGGAAAAACCACGGCGGCGCTCGGTCTCGCCCTCCGGGCGCTCGGTGCCGGCCTTACCGTGGAGATGATCCAGTTCATCAAGAGCATGGAGTATCACGAGCTCGTGGTGCTCCGAACACTCGGCATTCCGGTCCATCAGTTCGGTCGTGGGTGTTTCATCCGTGGGGCACCCGAAGCCGAAGATCGGCGGCTTGCAGCCCAAGGGCTTGCCTTCGCGCAGGAGCTGATGATGAAGAACGCGCTCGACGTTCTGGTGCTCGACGAACTCAACGTGGCGCTCTTCCTCGGTTTGCTCCCGGTTGACGATGTGCTCAGAGTACTCGCCGCCAAACCAACGAGCCTGGAGGTCATCTGCACCGGCCGGAGAGCCCCCACGCCGCTGCTCGAGATGGCCGACCTGGTCACGGAGATGGTCGCCCAGAAACACTACTACGACCAAGGGGTCGAGGCGCGCGATGGGATCGAGCGCTGAGCCCTGGTTCTTTCCACAGTCGGCTCGCGCGGTTCGCTCACCACGGACCCCTCAGCCTCCGCTCCTTCATGACTGCAGGGCACCGAAGGTGCGATACGGCTGGCTGATGCACTGCTCCCGAAACCTTTGCTCTTTACCTGTCTATCGCATCACCCTTCAAGCTCCCGCCGTCGGTCAACACACCAAGCGAAAGGACGACCATCCGATGGCAAGTATCACCAAAGCAGAGTTCGTATCCCTCCTCGACGCCGCCGAGATCACAGAGAGACAGCGAGCCGCCCTGCACGCACACTTCGAGAAGCGGCATCCCGAGGCCCACGGGGCCTTCTTGACCTGGCTCGGCTTGGACGCCCACGAAGTCCGCAAAATCCGGGAGGCCTCGCGCTGAAGCCCGAGCCCACCGCGCCCTGGTCACCGGCTATACTCGCCGCGTGACCAGGGCAGCCGCTCCCAGCTCGACCCCAGGCATGTTGTCCATCCGACGACTCGCGAGCAAACATGGGCTCTCTCGGGCCACCCTGCTCTATTACGAGAAGCTTGGCCTCCTCTGCCCATCGAGCCGCAGCCGGGCGGGCTACCGCCTGTACTCGGCGGCGGACGACGCCCGCCTCGCCCGGATCTGTCGCTACCGAACCTCCGGGGTGCCCGTGGCCGACCTCCGCGCCCTGCTGGAGGCCGAACCTCCACGTGTCACCGCCGCCCTCGAGGCCCGCCTGCTTTCCATCTCGCGCGAGATCGCCGCACTCCGACGCCAGCAACGCCTCATCATCGAACTCCTCGGCGGGGGCGCCGCGGCCGCTCGGGCCGGGCTCATGACCCGCGAGGGATGGGTGGCGCTCCTCGAGAGCGTTGGCGTCGACACCGACGAACGCGGCGCCTGGCACCGTGCCTTCGAGAAGCAGTCACCTGAAGCCCACCAAGAGTTCCTCGAATCCCTCGGGCTGTCGCTCTCGGAGATCACTGAGATCCGGGCTCACTACGGGGCCGCCCCGGAGCAGCTGACGCGGGCCGCCGAGCCCCGGCTCCGCCGCCGCGCACCCCACGAGCGTAGGCGGTAGGGTGCGCCTCGAGGCGCGGATGGCCTGCACCCTGGTCGACAGGGAACCAGCCATGCTGGATTTGAGCCGACGCCGGAACCCCGAGAGCGAGCACGTCCAAGCTGATTTGCGCTCGCTCCGCCTCGGCCGCCAATTCGACTGCGAGCTGCTCCACGAAGCAGTGAACTACATGGTGATGCGCGCCGAGCTCGGGCATGCCCTTGCGACCGCCTTCTCGCACACCGCACCCGGCGGGGTGGCCTTGTTTCAGACCGGCTTCGTCACCGAGACCTTCGGGCCCGGCACCGACACCGGGGGTTCGGACGCCGCCGGGCGTGGCCTGCGATATCTGGAGTGGCGGTGGGTCCCCGAACACAGCCACGACTCGTACGTGGCGGACATGGCGGACATGCTGCGGACCGAAGACGGCCAGGTGCGGACGGTCGCGGATCGGCACGTGATGGGACTGTTTCCCCGCGCGGTGTGACTCGAGATGCTGGCGGCCGCCGGCTTTCAGGCGCTGGCGGTGCCCTTCGAGCACAGCCTCTTCTGCGGCACCCAGCACGAGGTGTTCGTGGGACGGAAAGGGAGGTGAAGCGGGGGCCGCTCAATCGGCAGGCTCATCACCCAACGTTGCTCCACCGTCTTACCCACTCCGACCGAAGAGGAGTGTCGAGACGCCACTCGATCGAGATCGGGCGCTCGCCATGAACCCGCTCAGGCGATACTGCGCCAAGAAAACGGAACGCGCACGTCACGCCTCGCCCGTCCTTCCTTCTCTCTCTCACGAATAGAAGCGGCGTCACCTCGTGAAGCGACGGTTCCACGTGCCGGCGTCCGGTGGGGTCAGCCTGTCGGGTACTGGCCTGCGACTGCCAGTGAAACAGGCGTTCGTTGAGAGGAAAATCCTTGTACCGGAGGTGCTCCTCAGCCACGTCCCCCTTCTCAAGTGTTACCAACAGGAGGTCGTACCTTCCGTCGCACACCTTCTCCACTCCGGTGTAGAAGTGGCGATACTTCCCATCACTCCGGGTGGTCACTCCCAAGGCAACAGACAGCTCCAGATCCAGGTATCTAGCGTGCAATAGGATCGGCACCTCGGAGGGGAGTGAGGTGTCGCGAGGAAGGCTCTCAGCCCTTGCGAGCAAGACAGGCTGGAGCTGCCTGAGTTCATCACGCAGCACCCCATGACCGCGCCACTGTTCCAGAACCCGATCGAGGTGCGCAGCCCGAATCGGCCCGTAGAGGCATACCATGAGCATAGCCGCTAGCCGACGCTCAGCTTCGGTTTGTGGGGCCTCCCCTTCGATCAGCCGATGCCACAGTTCGAGCCGTAGCAGATCGTCTACCTCGAGAAGCTTCTGCACATTTTTCAGGGCCGACCGCTCCAGCTCGTCAGTCGTCCCCGTCTCCAACCCGGCCTCTTGCCGAAGGGACGACCACGACCGCCCATCGCGATACAGGTCGAACAGGTCGATCTCCGTCTCCTCCAGAAATTGCCCGAGTGTCCATCCCTGTGCAGAATGCTCGCGCAAGAGCTCGCGCATCCCCCGGACATCTGTAGGAACGGCTCGCTTGAGACTCTCCAGAATCTCGTGCTGGCGCCGCTCTTCGAAATGGATAACGCACCCGGAGGGGAGTCGCCCCAACCCCTTCTCCACAAACGCCCGGAGTTCTCGCGGAGTGTGACCGAGCAGGGCTCTCAGCTGTCGATCAAAGCGAAAGCTGAGGTGCTGACGCCCTGTCAGATCGAACACCGTCAGTAAATCCTTGTCGCGGCTTCGCCGAAGACCACGACCAAACTGCTGGACGAATACGGTCGCGCTCTCGGTGGGTCGCAACAGAAAGAGCGTGTTGACGTCGGGTATATCGACACCTTCATTGAACAGATCCACGACACACAGCACCTGCACCCGCCCTGACAGGAGATCCTCCTTCGCGCAACAACGCTGGTCAGACGGGGTCTCGTCGGTGAGTGCTCTGGCGGAAAGGCCAAGATCCCTCGACAATCGGTCGGCAACAACGGAAGCATGCGCCTTGTCGACACAGAACGCCAAAGCCCGGATGCGCTCCGGGCGTGCTACGTGGTCCCGAAGGGCCCTGAGCATGGTTCTGATCCACAGATCTGCAGCCGTTATCAGGCGCTGGGACAGATCCGAGTCAACGTAGCCACCATTCCACTTGGCCGACGCGAGGTCCACTCCTTCGGTATCGAGCACGAAGTATCGAAACGGCACCAACACATGGGGAATCGCGTCCCAGAGCCGCAGGTTTCCGACGTATGGCCGAGGGAAGTGCTTCTCGTACAAGCGACCATCGGCACGCTCGGGCGTGGCGGTCAACCCAACCAGTTCGAGCGGTTCGAGCTCACTCAGTAGAGCGTCATAGGACTTGGCAGCGGCGTGGTGCACCTCGTCGACAACGACATACTGGAAGTGCGCCGGCATGGGCGGGTCACTTGTGAGCGACTGTATCGACGCGAAGACATGTTGCCAATCAGCCGGTTTCTTTCCATCAACCCAAAGCTCCCCAAAGCTCGGACGCTGGAGCACATGACGGAACGCCTCTCGTGCCTGCTCGAGAATCTCCTTCCTGTGCGCCACGAATAGTAGAGTCTTGACGTCACCACGACCGAACAGGCACTCGAAGTCGAAAGCCGCGATCAGTGTCTTGCCGGTACCGGTCGCCGCTACCACCAGGTTCTTGTGGCGACCAACACTACGAGCCTTGGTGAGTTCGCGCAGGATGGGCTTCTGCCAGTCCTTGGGCTCAAGTTTGAACGTGAGCCGCCCTCCCTGCCGTTCCGGTTCAGCCAGCGACCGGCGCAACCTCTGACATGCGACGCTGCCCCCATCGAAGTGCTCGAACTTGTCGGGATCATGCCAATAGCTATCAAAGACCTCAACCATCCGCTGCAGGAGGTCGGGCTGTTCTGCTTCAGCAACCCTGACATTCCATTCGAGCCCCTCCGTCTGCGCGGCATGCGAGAGATTGGAGGAACCGACGTAGGCCGTGGAGTAGGCGCTCTCGCGGTGGAAGATCCAGGCTTTGGCATGGAGCCGCGTGTGACTCTCGTCGTACGAGATCCGGATCTCAGCACCCAAGCGATGAAGAACCTCGATGGCCTTCGGGTCGGTGGCCCGCATGTAGGTTGTGGTCAGAACTCGCAGCTTGCGCCCTCGCGAGCAGTGCCGTTCAATCAACCCACGCACCCGATCGAGCCCACTCAGTTTGATGAATGAGCAGAGCAGATCAATGCGATCGGCGCTCTGGAACTCACTCGAGAGGTGATCGAGGATATTCTCTCCGTGGGCGTTGGCGATTAGCTGTGACGACAACAGCGACCCGCGAGGAGGCTCAAGCTTCAGAACCTGCCCATTGGCCGTTGCAGAGATCTGCCGAAGAAGCTGTGGACGAAGCTGCAGTTCATCCTCATCGAACACGCCCTCGCCCGCGAGTTGATGCAGGATGCTCTCTGCAAGGGCAAGCTTCTGGTCTGATTTCTTCCGCGAGCTGATGGCGATGCGAGCCGCATCACGGACCAGCGCAACGAGCTGTTCGTCGATGTCCGAATCTTCGCTTATGTCACGGAGGTCGAACTGTTGCGGTTGGAAAGCCTTCAGACTTCGCTCTAGGGAGGCTGAGACCACCTCATCATACACCCCTTCAGGCAGCCCGTTTGCGCGTCGAAATCCTGGCACCGAGCGAGAGTACACGGCCGCGCACACTCAGGACAGAAGAATGCCAGCATCTTCTGCGCCGTTGCGCGCCTCCGGCGCGGGGCGCCTGATCCGCTCGCCAGGGAGTCCGCTCTCCGTGGTAGTCTGCACACGAGCACTCCACCCCCCGCATGACTCCGAGAGCATCACCATGGCTACCAGCCCCAGCACCGTCCAGTTCTTGCTCGATCAGTTGGGTTCCCTCGCCGGCATCCGCGCCCAGAAGATGTTTGGGGAGTACGCAGTGTACTATGAAGAGAAGGTGGTGCTTTTGGTGTGCGACAATCAGGTCTTCGTGAAGCTCACCCCACAGGGTCGTGAGCTCCTCGGCCCGCGCTACGCGGAGGGGCATCCCTATCCGGGAGCCAAGCCCGCCATACTGCTTGGGGCCGAGACCCTCGAGGACGCCGATTTCTTCGCGGAGCTGGTGCGGACGACGGCGGCGAGCCTCCCTCCGCCGAAGCCGAAGCAGCCGAAGAAGGCGACCCGACGGCACTGAGTGCCCCTATTTATGGTGACTCTTTTGTCACTTTGATTGCTATTCTGGCTTTTAGGTGACACTATAGTCACTCTATGCCAGCCTGGGACACGATGACGGATCGGGCGGCGCTGAGCGAACTCGGCCAGCGGCTCGCGCAGCATCGGCTGACGCGGAACCTCACCCAAGCTGAGCTCGCCGCCGAAGCGGGGGTGTCGAGGCGCACGGTTCTACGCCTCGAGGGAGGCGAGTCCACCCAGCTCACCCATCTCATCCGCGTGCTGCGCGCCCTTCACCTGCTCGGATCCCTAGAGACATGGATCCCAGCTCCTGTTGCGAGCCCCCTCGAACAGCTCCGTCTGCAGCAGCAGAAGCGCCGACGCGCGTCCCGACGTGTGCGCGAGCCTTCGACCACAAAGGCCCAAGGTTGGACCTGGGGTGACGACGAGGAGCGGTCGCGATGACCGTAGCCGAGGTGAGGCTGTGGGGGCGCAGCATCGGGGCCGTGGCGGTGGACGGCCCCGGCGCGAGCGCATCTTTCGAATACACCGAAGCCTTTTCTGCCAGCGGGATCGAGGTGGCACCCTTGATGATGCCTCTCGGGCGGCGCATCTTTGGCTTTCCTCACCTCGCTCCGCAGACCTTTCACGGGCTCCCTGGGATGCTCGCGGATGCGCTCCCTGATCGTTTTGGTCATGCTGTGATCGACGCCTGGCTGGCCTCCGAAGGGCGCCTACCAGGGGAGCTCGACGCCGTGGAGCGGCTGTGCACGGTGGGCAGGCGCGGTATGGGTGCTCTCGAGTTCGAGCCTGCGTGGGGACCGCGCTCGGAGGAGGCGGCGCTGGTCGACGTCGAGCGCTTGGTGAGCCTCGCCTCCCAAATCCTTGCGGGACGTGCGGCGCTCCGCACCACCCTCACCGAGGGCCAAAAATCCGAGGCGCTGCTCGAGATCCTGCGGGTGGGGGCCTCCGCCGGCGGCGCCCGCGCCAAAGCGGTGATCGCCTGGAACCCCACCACCAACGAGGTGCGCTCGGGGCAAGTCCCGGCACCACCGGGCTTCGTCCCCTACCTCTTGAAGTTCGACGGCGTCGGGAGCGGCGCCGATCCTGAGCTCACCGACTCCCAGGGATTCGGCGCACTCGAGTATGCCTACGCGCTGATGGCGCGGGCTTCGGGCATCACCATCAGTGATTGCCGGCTGCTTTCGGAGGGGGGGCGGCGCCACTTCATGACCCGACGCTTCGACCGGACCCAGGACGGTGACAAGCTCCATTTGCAATCCTTGGCCGCCCTCGGACACTTCGATTTCAACGCACCCGGCGCGCATTCCTACGAGCAGGCCACACTGGTGCTCCGAAGGTTGGGGCTAGGGATGAAGGAGATCGAGGAGCTGTTTCGCCGCGCGGCCTTCAATATCGTCGCCAGAAACCAGGACGATCACGTGAAAAATCTGGCCTTCTTGATGGACCGCGCCGGCAATTGGACACTCTCACCCGCCTACGATCTGACCTTCAGCTACAATCCGAAGGGAGCCTTCACCTCTCTCCATCAGATGTCGCTGAACCAGAAGCGTGACCACTTCGTCCGGGAGGATTTGCGCGAATTCGCTCGAACCGCGTCCATGAAGCGTGGACGCGCGGACGCGCTGCTCGATCAGGTGCTCGCCGCGGTGCGGCGTTGGCCCGAGTTCGCAGCTCTGGCCCAAGTCAGCGAGTCCCAAGCCAACACCGTCGGCCGCTTCCATCGGCTGGGGCTCAACGGGTGAGAACCACACTTCACGGCCACACCCATCACCAAGGCCGAGCTCGCCCGTCTTCTGGCGGGACATCCAACCTGTAGCGTCTCAGCTTCCGGTACAGGGTACTGACGTCGATCCCGAGTTCTTGCGCGGCCAAACTCCGATTTCCGCGACATCTGCGCAACGCATCTTCGATCAACCTGTGCTCCAACACTTTGAGGCTCACAGCACCCTTCGAGGCGGGCGTCTGCGAGCCGTCACCATGCACCACACCGGGAGGGAAATCGTCCGGCTCGATCAACCTATTTTGGCACAGCACGAACGCGTGCTCGAGGATGTTCTGGAGCTCTCGAACGTTTCCCGGGAAATCGTGCTTCATCAGCATCGCCAAGGCATCACGGGACAACCCAGTGATCTCTTGATCGCGCACTCGATTATGGACCGCAATGAAGTGCTCGACCAATAGGGGAATGTCCTCTCTTCGCTCTCTCAGGGAAGGCACCGCTACGGGAATCACATGAATCCGGTAGTAGAGATCCTCCCGGAACTTGCCCTCTCCCACCAACTTGCCAAGGTCACGATTGGTCGCGGCGATGATGCGCACATTGGCCCGCACCGGCTCCACGGCCCCAAGCGGCTCATAGACCTTGTCTTGGAGAACCCGGAGCAACCGCACCTGCATGGCTGCCGAGATGTCCCCGATCTCATCGAGCAGCAGGGTCCCCCCCTCTGCCAAGGCGAGCCTCCCCAGCTTGTCCCTGCGAGCGTCGGTGAAGGCGCCTGCCTTGTAGCCGAACAGCTCCGATTCGAGCAACGTGTCGGGCAACGCCCCGCAGTTCACCGCCACGAACCGTTTCTTGCGCCGCCGGGAGAGTGAGTGGATAGCGCGCGCCACCAGCTCCTTACCGGTACCGCTCTCCCCATGGATGAGCACCGTGCTGTGGCTGTCAGCAACCCGTGGTAGCAACTCGAAGAGCCGCTTCATGGCAGCACTCTTGCCTACGATGTCGGCGAATGAATACTGGTCCTTGAGCTGCCTTCGGAGTTCCTCGACCAATCGGAGATCTTGAAACGTCTCTACGCCACCGATCACGCGACCGGCGGTGTCACGCACCACGGCAGCCGAAATCTTGATGGGGATCCTCGTTCCCTCGGCATTGGACACGAACACGGAGGTGTTGACGGCGGGTTCACCCGTATCCAAAACTCGCCGCATGATGCAGTTTTCTTCGCACACACTGGCACGCAACACGTCACGACAGCGCTGGCCAATCGCCTGCTCTCGACGCATGCCCGTGATCCGTTCTGCCGCACGGTTGAAAGAGGTGATGCGCCAGTCGAGATCCACCGTGAAGACTCCCTCGTTGATGGAATCCAAGATCGGGTCTCGGCAACGCGTGGTGTCGAGCAAGCAGCCTTGGCAGGGGCAGGCGTCAGCCACCGTGCCGCGAACACCGAGAGCCGCAGGCTCCGGTACGCCTCCTCCGCGTCTCGTGCGTTTTGCACGGTTAGCTTGCATATTGCACGATTATGGAAGCGACCGCGGCTTCGTCAACTGATGACAAGACCTTGTTGATCATAAATATTCTTAGAACTGGGACGCTGGCACATTTATTGCAATTTATTGGAGAATGAATGATCGGCTCGAGAACCGCCACTCTCCTTCTGAGGTCTCACTCCACCCGATCGGAGCGGCAGTCCCGTTGACCTCGGCAGGATGCGGCCCAGCCGCCCTTGGGATACCGCGTGCAGGCTTCGGGGAACTCCCCGAAGCCAGAGTTCACCTCGGTGCGCCGCGCCAGATTCTCCCGCGGCTGGCCCCCTCACACATCACCGGCCGATCATACCCAACCAGCGGAGCTTCGCGATCATGAGCGTACGCCCCATCGTCCTCTTCAAAACCAATGAGACCGAACTCCGACAAAAGAGTGTGAAGGTCACCGACTTCACGAGTGACACTCTCGCGCTGATCGCCGACCTCAAGGACACCCTCCGCCATCATCCCAACGGCATTGGTCTGGCAGCACCACAGATCGGGGTCCATCAGCGAGTTGCGGTCGTCTGCTTCGGTGCCACGAAGAACCGGAAGCCTGGACCACCGATCGGCATCGTCAACCCCGTAATCGTCGAAACCAACCGTGAACTCCTCGACTGCGACGGCTGCTTGAGCCTGCCAGGACTCTACGCCGATACCATCCGACCGCACTCACTCCACCTGCAAGGTCTCGATGAATCGGGAAAACCCTTCGACTGGACGCTCGAGGGTATGAACGCCGTCGTGGTACACCATGAACTCGATCACCTCGACGGCGTCTTGTTCATCGACCGCGTGCCTCCGAACGGCAGGTACTACACTGACGATGAGACGGGGGATGTGTTCGTGTGACCAGAACACCCGACCCGCAAGGGCAATTCACGGCTCCTTGGGGATCGGGCTACCCCCACTCTGGGCTCTTTGTGCTCGACCAAGCCAACCTCTGCCAACGGGAGATGACACGTCCGTTCGGTTCCCCGACGCCAGCGCCACCGCACCTCCCCGCTCACGCGCAGAACACACCGAAAAGCTCATGAATGACCAACCTGACAAAAACGATGAGCCTTCGAGCACGCTCGAAGGACCCGTTCTGTTCTACAACGATGTGGTCATCGACCACTTCACCAATCCTCGAAACACGGGAGAGCTTTCCGAGGCCGATACCGACGGATTTGGCCTGGTTGGAGATCCAGCCTGTGGTGACCAACTCAAGCTCTGGATTGGGGTCGAAGAGGGACGTATCCGCAGGATCGCCTTCCGGTCCTTTGGTTGTCCCGGAGCCATCGCAACCAGCAGCATGCTGACAGCGCTGGCCATCGGAAAAACCATCGAAGAAGCGCGTCGTATCACCGACGACGACGTGATCATGGCACTCGGTGGGATCCCCGAGCACAAGCGACATTGTTCCCTTCTCGGCGTGCGTGCGCTCGGGGCTGCTCTCGATGACCATGACCGCCGCACTGGCACCGGACACTCGCCGTGATCTACTTGGACCACAACGCCACGACCCCGCTCGCTCCGTGCGTCCTCGAGGCCATGCTTCCCTACCTCACCGAACGCTACGGCAATCCGTCTAGTCCCACGCGCTTCGGTCACGAGTCACGCCGTGCCGTCGAAGACGCACGTCAGAAGCTTGCAGACCTGGTTGGCTGCAATCCGGACGAGCTCATCTTCTGTTCCAGCGGCACTGAAGCCGACAATCTCGCGCTCCGCGGCGTGGTAGAGGCCCTCGGGAAACCCGGAGCTCACATCATCACCAGTGCGATCGAGCACCCGGCAGTGCTCGCTACCTCGAAGGCACTCTCGGACCAGGGCTATCGGGTAACCTACGTTCCCGTAACTGCCGATGGTGTTCTCGACCTGCCTTGCCTGCTCAAAAGCCTGCGAGACGACACCATCTTGATCAGCGTCATGCGCGCGAACAACGAGACGGGGGTGCTCCAACCCCTCGACCAGATCGCGGCCATCGCCCAAGCGCGAGGGATCCTCCTTCATACCGACGCGGTCCAAACCGCGGGCAAGCTCCCCGAATCATTGTCTCGCCTGGGAGCGTCCTTGGTGAGCTTCTCGGCCCACAAGTTTCACGGCCCGAAAGGTGTGGCTGCCCTCTTCGTCCGCAGGGGAACACCACTTCGGGCCGTCATGACGGGGGGCAGTCAAGAGCGAGCGAGGCGCTCGGGCACAGAAAACGTCGCAGGCATCGTGGGCATGGCCACCGCACTTTCTCTAGCCCAAGAGCAGGTGGAAGAGGAAGCTCTCCGACTCGAACGACTCCGTGACGCCTTCGAGGAGCGCGTGTGTTCGATTCTGCCCCGAGTCACGATCAACGGCAAATCGGCGCCCCGGGTACCCAACACCTCAAACTTGACATTCGAGGGTGTGGATGGCGAGTCGGTCGTGCTCGGCTTGGATCTGTTGGGGATCTGCGCGGCCACCGGCTCCGCCTGCTCCACCGGCGATCCGGAACCATCCCACGTACTTCGTGCAATGGGCCTCGAGCCACGTCAAGCTCAGGGGTCGGTGCGCATCTCTCTCGGCCGCGATACGAGCGAGGCTAACCTCGAAACCGTGGTCGGAGCACTGAAGACGACCGTGGCACGACTTCGTCGTGTTTCCAGCATCGACAACGAGCAATCATGACACCCTTTCTCTTCATCCTCCTCGGTGGCCTTCTGATGAGCGCCATCGCCCTGACCGGCAGCCTCACCTTGGTGCTGGGTGAAACCACGCTCAAGAAGCTGCTCTTGCCCCTGGTAGCGTTCGCCGCAGGCTCGCTGATCGGCGGAGCACTCTTTCACATGATTCCGGCATCGCTGCAGCGCATGGCCGCCCCTACGGCCATGTCTTGGTTGGCCATTGGGATCCTGGTCTTCTTCGCGCTCGAGCAGTTCCTGCACTGGCATCACTGCCACCGCGCTTCGGCCGAATGCAAGAAGCCCCTAACCACCCTGATCCTGGTTGGGGATGGCCTTCACAACTTCATCGGTGGGCTCTCGATCGCAACCATGTTCATGGTGGATCCACAGCTCGGAATCGCGGCCTGGCTGGCGGCCGCTGCTCACGAAATCCCGCAAGAGCTGGGCGATTTTGCGGTACTGATTCACGGCGGTTGGAAGCGCCGGCAGGCCCTCCTGCTCAATGCGCTGTCTGGCCTTTCCTTCTTGGTCGGTGGCCTCATTGCCTATGCACTTTCGTTCAAGGTGAACGTCGCCTGGCTCGTGCCCTTCGCGGCCGGCAACTTCCTCTACATCGGTGCGTCAGACCTGATCCCAGAGGTCAACAAGGCTCGCACGTTCAAGATCAACCTGATTCATTTCCTGTCCTTCGCCGCTGGCCTCGTCACCCTGCACCTCATCGCCTCGACCGGGGGCAGCCATTGACCGCCTACCTGGACTGCCTACCTTGCTTTTTGCGTCAAGGGCTAGACGCGATCCATCACGTGACCCGTGACGAGAGCCAACGCCAATCCCTGGCCCGGGAGGTACTACGGATCCTGTGCTGCATCGAGACAGGTCGACCTCCTCCTTGGGTGAGTCAGCGCATCCATCGCCGGATCCGCGAGCTCACCGGCTCCCTCGACCCTTACCGCGAAGCCAAGATGCATCTCAATCAGACAGTTGGGACCATGCTTCCAGAGCTGAGGGAACGCATCCGTACCGCTCCCGACCCCCTGGTGGCCGCGGTGCGGGTGGCGATGGTGGCCAATGCAATCGATCTCGGAGCCAAGACCCAGCGGACTGAGACTGACGCTACCCAGGAGGCGCGCGAGGCCTGTTCCGCAGAGGCGCATGGCGACTTCACTCTCTTCCACAAGCGCCTCGAGAACGCGCGACGTATCCTCTACTTGTCGGACAATGCCGGAGAGCTTGCCTTCGATCGACTGCTCATCGAACAGCTCGGTCCGCACCGTGTCACGCTTGGGGTGCGCGGAAGTGCCGTGATCAATGACGCTACCCTCGACGATGCCGAAGCTGTGGGACTCTCGGCTCTGGTTCCCGTGCTCGGCAACGGTTCGGATGCTCCCGGCACTCTTCTCGAGGACTGCAGTGCTGAATTCCGCGATTGTTTTGCACGAGCCGATCTGATCATCGCGAAAGGGCAGGGCAACTACGAAACGCTCCGTGACTCGGGACACAATGCCGTCTTTTTGCTGAAGGTGAAGTGCCCCACCGTAGCCATGCACATCAATCTTCCAGCGGGCACACCAGCCATGGTCCATGCTTGGAACACCACGGCGTCTCGCCAGACATCCTGCCAATGACTCACCCAACACGCTGTCATGTCTACGGGCCAGTTCCTTCTCGTCGGCTGGGTCGCTCACTTGGGGTCGACCTGGTCCCCTTCAAGACCTGCCCCTACGACTGCATCTACTGTCAGCTCGGGCGCACCACCCACCGGACCCTCACGCTTGCGGAATATGTTCCTGTCGACGAGGTTGTGCAAGAGTTGAGTGAACGCTTGGCCAATGCGCCTCTGCCCGATTTCATTGGTTTGGCGGGAGCAGGTGAGCCCACCCTCCATTCTGGTCTCGGAAGACTCATCTCGACGATCAAGACACGCACTCGGGTACCTGTGGCTGTACTCACCAACGGTGCCCTCTTGTATCGACCCGAAGTACGCGCCAACCTAGCAGACGCAGATCTCGTGCTGCCCTCCCTCGATGCAGGCGATCCTGAGAGCTTTGTCCGCATCAATCGCCCCCATCCAGAGCTCTCGTTCGAGCGCATGATCGGGGGACTGAGCCAGTTCTCGCGAGAGTACCGGGGCCGGATCTGGCTCGAAGTGCTGCTGGTTGGCCAGGATACGGATCGCCCGGCGCACGTCGAGCGGATCGCGACCTTGGTCAAGCACATGCGGGTAGAACGCGTTCAGCTCAATACCGTGTCACGGCCACCCGCTGACGGTTCCGCGCGAGCCGTTCGGTCCGACCAGCTCCGTGAACTTACCCAGTTGTTCTCCTGTCCCTGCGAGTCGATCGCCGAGACATGTCAAAGCCGAGCACCCTCGCAGTCGGAACCCACTGACGTCGAGCAGCAGATCGTGGCGCTGCTTAGCCGGAGGCCCTGCACTCTCGAAGGCGTGGCCACTGGGCTTGGTCTTGCGCCCAACCTGATCCTGAAGCACCTCGACCCACTGGTCGCGAGCGAGACCGTTCGCGTCACATCCTCGAACGGCACCGTATTCTACAGCTCCCTACGGCTCCACCCATGACAAAGCGCACATCTCTCAATTTCTGGATCGATTTCGCCTCACTTTTGGTAATGCTGGCCTTGATCGTGACTGGCGGGATCATCCATTGGATCATGCCGCCCCGAACCGCTCGTTTTCTCACTCTGTTCGGTTGGGATCGACACGATATTGGTCAGCTCCATTTCATCCTGGGAATGGTGGCGGTGGTCCTGCTCATCGCGCATGTGGCACTCCACTTCAGTTGGATGTGTTGCGTTGCCGCCAAAGCCATTGGGCACGACCCACCGACAAAACCAATGCAAATAGCCTTCGGGGTGGGCCTGGTGGTTCTGACCACTTCGCTGGTAGGAGCCATGGGCTTCGTGACATCCTCCTCCCTCGAGCGCGGCTCGGCGACGCACAAATCATGGGGCAAGAGACCACGCTTGCACACCAATGCGCCACGAGCAGTTTCGGGAAGCTCTTCCACCACATCAGACACACTCCCCTGGCGAGAGCCACCAGCAGCAAAGGCCGAGACCCCGAAGATCTGCATCCCCGAAGCCTCGACCGCGCCGCGCCGTTCACAGAAGCAGAAGAATGGCTGATGCTCACCTCGCAAACAGGGAAGCTGCAACGACACCGAGAACGATGACCAACACGGCGAGGCGCAGCATCTTCGCCTGGTGCGGGGTCAATCGCGGGTAAATGGCCGCGATCGTCAGCATCGCGGCTTGCACGCCCATGCCCACCCACATCCACTCCAGCAGCAAGTCTACACAGAGCACCGTGAGTGCCAGCCACTGGAGAGCCTTGAGCGCGAGGTGATCCGCACTGCGATCGGCGCGCACCAGGAGCACAGCCGAGCCCGCTGTGAGGAGCGTGGCCCAGACCTCGAAGCCAGCCAGGGTGACGAGGCTGTGCGCGCTGGGCAAGGCTACGAGGAGCAGCACGGCGGTGGTCACCAGCGCCGTGGGAGCCTTCTTGGTCAACTCTGCTGCCTTTTCTTGAGCCATGGTAGAATGTTCCCTATTTCCGGCAAGCAGTGTCCGCGTCACCGACGTCCTTCGCGCACTTGAGCCCCGCCAACGCCGCCCCGATCAAGGACAACAGGTTGGGAGAGCGCGAGGCAAGCGCGCCACCAATGGCCGCCGCGCCGCAGCTCAATGCGGCGTTGATCGCCTTGTCGGCACACTGACCGTCCCAAGCATCGTTCGATGCGACCGCCGACGAACTTCTGGCCTCGGCTTCAGCCCTGGCAGCGTTCTCGGTCGTCGTAGGCTCGGATTCGATGGAAAACCAGTACTTTGAAACGGACGATGGATCGATACACATAGGTGATGTCATAGAAGTTGCCTCCAACTGTAGTGTTCGTCGGTCAGGCCTCCCCCGAGTTGCGGATAATCGTCACCCTGAGGGCGTGCCGGTGTCGTTTTCGACACCTAGCCGCGCACCCAGATCTTTTGTTGGATTTGGCCCATGTCGACTCGGCTCCCTGGGCTCCACTCCCCCCTGACACTCCTCTTCGTGGCCGCCGCGACCACCTCTTGCACCGAACCCGAACGAGCGACCGAGCCAGCTCGCGTGGATCAGCGTCTGACCCAGGCTTTCACCGAGACCGAGGAGCTGCGCGTGATCGTGACCCTGAGGGAGCCGGCGGTGGCGCTCCGTAAGGAGCTGTCCACGATGGACCCCGGCAATTTCGAGGTGACGCGCTCCTACAAGAAGCTGCCGGCGGTCGCGGGGCGGCTGTCCCGGGCTGGCCTCGAAGCTCTTCAGCAGAGGCCGGAGGTCGCGACGATCAGCCTCGACGGCCGCGGACACGGCGCCCTCTCGGTCTCGGTTCCGGCCATCTTCGCCGACGAGGCCCGGACGACCCACGGCGTGAACGGCGAGGGCGTGACCGTGGCTGTGCTCGACACCGGCATCAACTCCACGCACCCTGATCTCACCCCCGCACTCGCGCCGCAACAACACTGCTTCACTGACAACTCCTGCCCTCCGAGCGGCCAAAGTGAGAGCGACAACGCCGAGGACGACCACGGCCACGGGAGTCACGTCTCGGGGATCGTGGGTTCGCGGGGCGTGATCGCGGGGCTCGGCTTCGCTCCAGGGGCTGAGGTGGTGCCAGTCAAGATCAACGATGAGAACGACGCCGGCTGGGTGTCGGACTGGGTAGCGGGGCTGGATTGGGTGGCGGACAACCTCGACACGCTGGGTGTCGACGTCGTGAACATGAGCATCTGCACCAACGCCGTCTACGAATCGGCAAACGACTGCGACGCAGGGGAGCCGGCCCTTGCCGAGGCCGTGGCCGCCCTGACAGAAGCCGGCGTCACGCTGGTCGCAGCCTCCGGGAACCGGGGACTCTCGAGCCAGATGTCGGCCCCCGCCTGCAACACGGGCGTAATCGCGGTCGGAGCCACGTACAAATCGGCGCAGGGGGCCCAGCCCCAAGGCGGTGGCACCTATCAGCAGCAGTTCGGCAGTGGGTTTGGTGACTGCTCCGATCCCAGCACGGCCTTCGATCAGATCACCTGCTTCTCGAACACCAACGCGCGCCTGGATGTCGTAGCCCCGGGAGCTGTCATCGTCTCCGACGGTCTCGGCACGAGCACCATGGGTTACTACGGGACCTCCCAGGCCAGCCCGTCCGTGGCCGGTATCGTCGCGCTGATGAAGGAGTGTCGTCCTTCGCTTACCCCGCTCGAAGCCCGGAGCTTTCTGACGGACACCGGCGTTCTGGTGACCGATCCGAAAAATGGTCTCAGCTTCCCCTCGGTTCGGGCCGATGCCGCCCTCGACGCGGCCTGCGCTGGTGTGGGCGGCGTGACCGGTGAGGGAGGTGCGACCACGGGAGAAGGCGGCGCTCCCGCACAAGGCGGCGCTCCCACCGAGGGTGGCCAATCCGATCCGGGTGAAGGCGGCGCTCCCACCGAGGGTGGCCAGTCCGATCCGGGTGAAGGCGGCGCTCCCACCGAGGGTGGCCAATCCGATCCGGGTGAAGGCGGTGCTCCCACCGAGGGTGGCCAATCCGATCCGGGTGAAGGCGGCGCCCCCGCACAAGGCGGCGAGGCCGAGCCGGGTCAAGGTGGGGCTCCCGCGCAAGGCGGCGCCCCCGCACAAGGCGGACAGTCTCAGCCCAGCCAAGGGGGCGCCATCGCCCAGGGTGGACAGTCCGCACCAGAACAAGGTGGTGCGCCGGCGCAAGGCGGCGCCCCCGCGCAAGGCGGCGCTCCCGCACAAGGCGGCGCTCCCGCGCAAGGCGGCGCCCCCGCACAAGGCGGACAGTCTCAGCCCAGCCAAGGGGGCGCCATCGCCCAGGGTGGACAGTCCGCACCAGAACAAGGTGGTGCGCCGGCACAGGGCGGTGCTGCTCCTGCGAACGGCGGCGCGCTTTCGGGAGGCGGTCTTCCCGGAGCGGGCGGTGCCGCGGTCGTGAGTGAGTCACCTTCGGCGTCGGAAGACAGCGGTTGCGGCTGTCGCCTGGAGGCAAAGTCGCGTCCTCGAGAGTCGAGCCTCGGCGTGGTCATGCTCGCTCTTCTGTTCATGCTGCGTCGCCGGGCGCCGCGCCGTCTGCCTTGACTTTGCCCACACCCCATCGAACCCTTGGCCTGTGCCGCTTCCCCTGGCCCAGATCCGCGAGTTGGTGGGTGAGATCACCGAAGAGGCGCTCGCCCATGTCGACGTCGCGCTCACGCGGAACGTGGGCCTGTTCGTGCCGCTCTCGGGGCCCTGCGGCTACGCCATCACACCAGAGCACACCCACCCCACCTACTCCTTCGTGGTCTCCTTCGACGACCGGTGCCGGGTTGCTATCGACGGGCAGGTGCTGCGCTCGCAACCTGGGAGGTTCACGGCCTTCTCACCCGGGGTTCCGCATCAGGAACTCCCGAGTTCCGGCGTCTCCCGCTACGTCGCGGTCCTGCTCCGCGAACCGTACCTCCACGCCGAGCTCACCGACTACGGCATGCCGCTCCCTGAGCTGCGCGCTCAGAGCTTTGTCACCCCACCACGTCTGGTCGAGGCGCTTCGGGAGTTCATGGCGGAGTACGAGGAGCAGGGTCCGGGGTGCCAGGCGCTCCTCGAGGCCTCCGGCAAACGGATCGCACACCTGCTGATCCGTGCCATCTTGGCCTGCCCGAAGCGCGACGAGCGCATCGATCTGCGCATGGCCGCCAACCACACGGTCTCCTTCATGCACCAGCACCTGGAGGAACGACTCACCATCACCGAGCTGGCCCGGGTCGCCCGTCTCTCTCCGTCGCATTTCGCTCGGGTGTTCCGGGAGGAGCTCGGCCTGACTCCGATCGAGTACCTGAACGAGCTTCGCCTGACCCAGGCGCGCCGGCGACTCCGGGATTCAGCGGCGACCATCACCGAGATCGCCCTCGGTACCGGCTTCAACAGCTCGTCGTATTTCTGCCGGTGCTTCTCGGCGCGCTTTCGCATGAGCCCAAGTGAGTATCGGCGCTCGGTGGGGCGCTGAGCGCTAGGGTGTCGGCAGCCGCACCACCACCCACCGCTCCGCGTCCGCTTGGGCCTCGTACTCAATGACGACCCACCGACCTTCGACGTCGAGCGCCATCGCCTTCACAGAACGGTGGCGCTCGGGCTCGGTGCTGGCCTGCCTCGGGCTCTCGACCAGCGGGTAGTCGAAGGCGAACACGAGCCTACCCGCGCGAAGGAGCCTCAAAGCTGGGCCCCTCGGGAGCAAGAGTTCGCTGTCGGAGAGCCGCAGGGGATGGAGTGGCGGTTCGAAGAAGGCTATCGCAGCCAGTGATGCCGCACCCTCACCACTTTGGCTCCGGTGCAGCTTCGCGTGTCCACCCGGTGCGGGGATCTCCGCCTCGAGTGAGGGCGAGCCCGCCGTTTCCGCGCCGTCCATGACAAAAATCTTCGTACCGTCCTCACTCGTGGCCACGCGCGCCGACGACCCACCAAAGACCAGCTGGTTCATCGTGACCGGGACCTCGCTCCGCGGCCAAGGCAGCACGCGCTCTCCTGCCGTATCCGGAACCGAAAACGCTCCAGGTGACGCGAACTCCACCGGCTCCGGGTAGATGAACGCGTACGGAGAGAACGGGACGATCTGCTGATCGCTGTTGCTCCACACCAAGCGGAGTCTTTGCTCGGTGATGGGCGTCGCGAGCACATCCCCGTAGCGATTGCGGCACAAAAACTCGGCGCCCTCCGGGCTGAGCTCCGGAGACATGCAGTCTGCGAAGAACTCCTGCTTGCCACTCTCGAGCTCGACCAGAAAAAGCTGGGGAGGCTTGAAGTAGAAGGATTCGCTCAGCTCCTCTTGGTCTCGGAACTCACGCCCATCGGTGACGAAGTACCGAAGGCTGGGTGAAAAGGCCAGCGTACCCCCGCTGTACCCCGAGAGCCGGAGCGGTGGCCCCGAGTCTCGGAGGAGCCACGCCGAGACCGCGCAACTGTCAGAACCGCACTCCCCCACCACCGTGACCAAGACTCCTTGCCCGTTCCCCACCGACCGCGCGCTGCACTCGGTGACCTGTCCCGTCTCACCCACGGCGCGCAGACACGCTTCGGGCTCGCGGAGCTCATCGAGCAGCTTGGTGGTGTCGAGTGTTCGAGGTCGCGGCAACACCCGCTGGGGCTCGGAAACCGGGTTTTTTGTCGAAAGCGGGCCGCAACCCAGGCTAGCAAGGACGACCGCGACCAGAAGCGCTCTGTTCACCCACGCAAGCTAGCAGAACTGGTGACCGCATCCCTCGACCACGGGATTGTACAACACAAAGGCCAAATCGTGAAAGCCTCCCCCACTCATCCTCGGCCATCCTGAACGCGGAGTTTTCACCATGACCCTCGACAGCTGCATCGATTTTGCCAATCAGAACCCCGCCTGCTGGCTCGCCACGGTCGACCAAGGCGCCCCGCGGGTGCGCGGGATGCTGCTCTGGTTCGCCGACGAGACGGGCTTCACGTTCCACACCGCGTCCATCAAGAGCCTGGCACACCAACTCCGGGCAACGCCGAAAGCAGAAGTGGCCTTTCACCAGATGATAGGTCCGATGCAGAGCCGGATGCTCCGGGTGAGCGGCGAGGTGACGTTCCTCGACGAACCCGAGCTCGCCACCAGGCTCTACGAGGAGCGTCCCTGGGTGCTCGACAACAAGCGGCAGATGCCCGAGACCGACGTGCTGATTTTCCGGATTTCCCGGGGCACCTGCAGGTTCTGGGAGCTGTCGAACAACGGACGCGAGCGAGACACTCCGCGGATCGCGTTCCCACCGGAAGGATGATGGACAGCGCAACTCGAGTCGACTAGGCTCGGCCACGGAAGGAGTGGGCGGCGCTCTCTGTCCGCCCCAGTCGTGACCCCATGAGTCCCATTCGTGCCTTTGGAAGCTTGACCCTGGCTGCCCTCTTCTTGAGTGGGAGCGCACTCGCCGAGGAACCGCCTGCTGCGGAGCCGCCTGCTGCGGAGCCCATCCCCGAAGCCGCCCCGCCGGCGCAAGAGCCCGTCGCGCCGGCCCAACCGGTGTATCAAGCCCCGCCTCCCCAACCGGTGTATCAAGCCCCGCCTCCGGCGTACGAACAGAGCACCGTCGACCCTTCGGCGCGTCATCACGACGGCTTCTTCCTCCGGCTGTCCCTCGGCGTCGGCCCCGGCTATTCCACCCTCGAGGGGGAGGGAGCCGCTGAGCTCGACATTCAGGGATTGGGGCCGATGTTCGACATCATGCTGGGCGGGAGCCCCACGCCCGGACTGGTGCTCGGAGGCATGATCCTGGGCCACCAGCTCTCGAACCTGGAGATGGAAGACGATACGGGAACGGAGTACGACGTCGACAACGACGTGAAGCTGACCACAGCCATGCTCGGCGGGTTCGTCGTGTACTACCCAGATCCGCGGAGCGGCTTCAATCTGCACGCTCTGATCGGCTACGGTGCTACGTCGTTTTCGAATGACGACAACGTGTCCGAGTTAAGCCCCGAAGGGCTAGCGGTTGGTGGCGGGCTCGGCTACGATTTCTGGGTGGGAGACCAGTGGTCGCTCGGACCCGATTTCCGGGTGAGCTATTTCAACCTCAAAGACTCGGTGAACGGAATCGACTTCGAGCAGTCCGTGCTCGTCCCAACCCTGTCGTTTACGGCGACGCTACACTGACCACCCCGTTTCCGGCCGGTCAACAAGAGCGCCCCCTCCGACACTGTAGGAACGATTCCACGCGAACGAATCTTGTCGATTCTCCGATCAGGAAGCAGGTGAGCGGGAATTGGGGGGAGGCTCTCGATTTCGAACTATTGGGGCCGCTCAGGGTACACCGATGATTCGTTCCTTCCCTTCCTGCTCCGTGCTGCTCATCCCCGCCTTATCGCTGATTTCCTGCAGCTCCTCCACCGAACAGACTGAACAACTGGGAGGTCCAGCGGGAGGCTCGCTCGGCTCAGGTGGTGCGGTCAATAGCCAAGGGGGCGCCACCCTCGCCTCCGGCGGACAGCCTCTGGGAAACGGTGGGGGCGTTGGCATCGGCGGCGCTACCGTCGTTGGTTTCGGCGGCACGGGCCAGGGCGGAGCCAGTCTCCTCGGTCAGGGTGGCGCGGGCCAAGGCGGAGCCACTCTCATCGGACAGGGCGGTGCAGGCCAAGGTGGAGCCACCGTCACCGGGCAAGGCGGCGCGGGCCAAGGTGGGGCCACTGTCTCTGGCGCGGGTGGAGCAGGCCAGGGCGGAGCCACCGTCACCGGAGCGGGAGGGAGCGGGGAATCCACCTGCGTGGCGGGTGTGGACACGGGTGACACCTGTGTGCCGAGCGTCGATCTCACCGACTGCGTGCGCAGCACCCGCACCTGCACCTGCCAGGCCACGAGCAGCACCTGGAGCTGCACACCCACCACCGGGCAAGGCGGCACCACCGGTGCTGGCGGTGCCACGGGCGTAGGGGGCAGTGGTTTGGGCGGGGATGGGAGCGGCGGCGCGGGAACGGGAGGCAGCGGCCTCGGTGGCAGTGGTCAGGGCGGCGCGGGAACGGGAGGCAGCGGTCAGGGCGGCGCGAGCCCGAGCTTCGAGTGCGCGAACCTGAGCGCCGCCGCCGGCGCCTCGGGACAAGCCAAGCCCTCGGGCGCCGCCGGCGGGCTGCGAGTGCTCGACTGGGCAGGGTTCCGGAGCGCCGTGTCCTACACCTTCGACGACTCGAACAGCTCGCAGATCCAGAACTACGACGCGCTGAACGACGCTGGCGGAAAGTACACGTTTTACCTGCAGACCGGCAAGACCTCGGAGTCGTCGAACTCTATCTGGGCCACGGCCCTGGCCGACGGCCACGAGCTCGGCAACCACACCTCCGATCATCAGAACTGCCCGAGCGATGCAGGGATCAACGCCGCCCAAGATTTCATCCGGAACAACTTCGGGGTCGAGGCCTACGCCTTCGCGGCGCCCAACGGCAACGAAGCCTGCCGCAACTACTCGGACATGTTCCTCACCAACCGCAGCGTGGCCGGTGCCACCGGGCTCTCCCCTGGAGACACCTCACGCTTCGATTGGATCCCCTCCGGGATCGCCGACGTGAGCGATCTCGGGCCGAGCAACGGCCTGTGGCGGATCTTCTGCATCCATGGCTTCTCTGGGGGCACCGACGGTGCCTACATGCCGATTGCCCTCGACGGCTTCACCGGGGCCGTTCGCTCCGCGATTTCGGGCGGGGCCTGGGTGGAGACCATCACCAACGTGGCCGCCTACCAGGTCGGACAGAGCCGGCTCAGCCAGGGCTCGGGCAACACCCGGAGCTGGACGCTGCCGGCGGTCTTTCCACCCAACATGTGCGTCCGGGTGACCACTACTGGGGGCACGGTCAAGCAGAACGGGGTCGAGCTCCCCTGGAACGACCACGGGTACTACGAGATTTCGCTGGACGCGCTGTCCCTGACCATCGAGTAGCCGCCCCTATTGCCAGGCTCAGCCCTCGGGCTTCTTCTGAGCCTCGAGTTCGCCCTGCATGCGGATGGTTTCGGTGATGAGCGAGACCACCACCACCCGGAACTGCTCGAGCAGCTCCGAGAATCGGCCGATCTCGTCACGGGTCCCGACCGCGATCGGGGTCTCGAAGTCACCGCCCACCACTCGGGTCGCGACCCGGGAGATCTCGGCCAGGCGCCGGAACACCAACCGGCTCAACAGGAACATGAGCAGCACCATCAGCACCACCACCAGCACCACGCTGGCCGCGATGGTATAGGTGAGCGAGCTGGTGAGCTCGGCCGTGACCTCCGTCACGTCGGAGAGCACGAACATCGCGCCGATCTTCTTCTTCTGTCCATCGTACACAGGAAAGACGCTGCGAATGTAGGTGTGCCCATCCAAGGAGACCAAGCCGAGGCTCTGTCCTCGGTCCGGGACGCTGTCCAGGTTCCTGCCCAGCGAGAGGATCGTGCCTTCTTGCACGGTGTTGCTCGCCACCACCACCTCAGCCTGATCCTTCCAATTGTCGCGCAGGCCTACCTTGGCGCGCCCCTCTGCCCACTTCTCTTCGTTCAGCGCCTTCTTCTCCAAGAGGAGCGCAAACTCGTGCCGCGTCAGCTGCTTCAGGTGCTTGGTGAAACTATTGATCTCGACCCCAAGCTCGAGGTACCCGACCAGGTTCCCGCCCTTCAGCTGACCGCTGTCGTAGATCGGGTGGCTGAGGCGGAGCGCGAGACCATGGAAGCCGAGCCCGAGCCCGGAGGCCCAAGTCTTGGTGCGCGCGGCCTCTTGCACGTTGAAGCGAACGGCCTTGGTACCGATCAGCTTCGGATCCTTCGGATCGGTGACGACCAGGATCCGCTTCTCGTTCGGATCGATGTAGTTGAAGTTGGTGATCCCGACCTCGGCCTTCAGTTGGGAGTAGAGTGGCAGAGTGGCCGCCAGAAGCTCGTCGCGCGTGGCCAGGTTGACCTTGGAAACCAGCGCGGCGTTGGTGACGAGGGTGGTCGCCACGGCCTGCATCTTGGCGACCTCGGCTCGACTGAGCTGTTCGAAGGCGGTCCGTGAGGTCTGGAGGGCCTGCTCACCCAGACTATTGACGTTGCGCTGATAGTTGGCGCGACTGGTGGTGTAGAGGCCGAAGGTCGCGACGAGGGTCGCCACGACGAAGGCCAGGATGACTTTGACCTTGATGGTGAGGGTAGGCATCATCGACTCTCCGTGACATCCACGTTCAGGACTTCTCTGGCCGCGGCACGAAGACGCTGGAGCTTGTCATCATCGTCGGGTGTCGACGGAAGGATCAGCCCGAGCAGCATCCCAGCCTTGAGCCCGATGGCACCGCGGACTTGGACGGCTTCCAAGTTCCTTTGGGCGATCACCTGATCGATCCGTTGCCTCGCGTCGAAGAGCTTTCCCATGTCGACCTCACACCGCGAGCCCGAGCTCGGCGTCTTTGGGGTGTACGGCCGTGGTCCCTCCCGGCTTAACCGCCCCTTCCGGTGACGTGGTCCATGCCCTATGAGCTGTCGCATGCCCACGGGAACCGTGACTCTGCATCGCATCCTCAAAGCCCCGCCAGAGCGGGTATTTCGTGCGTTCACCTCGACCGATGCCCTCGCCAAGTGGAACGCTCCCCATGGATTTACCGCCACGGTGCACGCCTTCGATGCCCGTCCAGGTGGTACGTTCCGGATCTCGTTCACGAATTTCACGACCGGGCAGTCCCATCAGTTCGGCGGAGCATTCGAGGAGTTCGTGCCGTCCGAGCGTTTGGTCACCACCGATCGCTTCGACGATCCGACCTTTCCCGGAACACTCACCACCACGGTGACTCTGCGCGCCGTGCCCGCTGGGACCGAGCTCTCGATCGTCCAGGAGGGGCTCCCCGAGGTGATCCCCATCGATGGCTGCCAGCTCGGGTGGCAGGAGTCGCTGACGCTGCTCGCGCTCCTGGTGGAGACTGAGGTCCGCGAGTGAGGGCAGAGGCCCCTTAGGCCATGCCCTCGGCCAGCAGCGGCTCCTCGAGCGCGCGGTAGTCCACCGTGACGTCGAGGCGCGCCAAGACCGAATACAGGCCAAATTGCAGCCGGTTGAGCAGGGCGAGCTCCGCGGGATAGGGCCTGGCATGGGCGCGATCGCGGAGCAGCGGAAGCTTGTGCGACAGGGCGTAGCCAAAGAGCGCCTTCAGGTAGCTCTCGGTGATGCGAAACGGAGCGTCGAAGACCGGAGCCAGCACGCGCCGCCCAAAACCTATCACGAACTCTTCAAGGGCCCCTCCGCGGGTATCGAAGAGCGCCACCAGCGCCTCCCGAAGCGCGTCCTCGTCTCGCTTCACCGCGGCCCGATGCACGGCCACGAGCGCCCGATGCCTGGCGGGTGCGAGCCGCTCCACACAGCCGAAGTCGAGAAAGGTGATGTGCGGTGCCGTGCCGAACAGGTAGTTCCCCGGGTGCGGATCGGCGTTGAACTCCCCGTGGATGAGGATGCTGCCAAACACGAATCGCCACAGCGTGCCCGCGAAAGCCGCGCGCTCCTCCTCACCTGCGCCCTCGCACATCTCCTCGAGTGTTTGGCCCGTGGCGTACTCGGTCGTGAGCACCCGCCGCGTCGAATGACTGGAGATCACCCCGGGGATCGCTACCTCCGGCCAGCTCTTGAAACGCTCGGCGAACCGCGTCCCATGCTCCGCCTCCCGGCGATAGTCGAGCTCCTCGCGGAAGCGCTCGGTGACCTCACGGAAGGTGGCACCGGTTTCGAACCCGCGCGGTACCACCCCATCCATCAGCCTCGTGAGCACCGAGGCGTTCGACAAGTCGGCGCTCATCGCCCGCTCGATCCCTGGGTGCTGGATCTTCACGGCCACCTCGCGACCATCGAAGAGCCGCGCCCGGTGCACCTGCCCCACCGAGGCGCTCGCGAAGGGCTGCTCCTCGATCTCGGCGAAGAGCCGCTCCGGGGGCTGCCCCAGCTCCTCTTCGAGCACACTGGCGATCGCCGGCCAGGGTGAGGTGTCGGTGTGGTCGCGGAGCTTGGCGAGGGCGCCGCGCACCGTAAGATCCATGCCGTCCGGCAGCATGCCCTCCATGGTGGAAGCCATCTGCCCCACTTTGGCGGCCATCCCGCGCAGGGAGCCGAGGGCCGCGGTAGCCTGCTCCGCCAAGAGCTCTCGCTTGCGTCCGGTGGCCAACCCAAGCCCCACCGACGCACCCATCCGCGCCAGGGTCGCGGCGCGCTCCCATCGTCCCTGTGGGAGCGAGCGTGGGGGCTTGGTCACCCGTTCAACATTGGCCCTTTGATGGGCGGGGTCAAGGCCAAAGCCGCCGAGCTTGGCTACTCCCGCATGCGGTCTCGCACGAAGACAGCGTGCCCGCTTAGCTGCTCGTCGGTCCAGCCTCCGGTGGTCGGCGTGTTCGGGGGAAAGTAGCAGGTCTGGTCCACGCAGTCGTCGAACTTCCAGGCCGTCCAACTGAGGTGGTTCAGGTTCATCCAATCGTGGAAGGCCTGGGCCTCGTCCAGGCAAAGCTCGGGATGTGCCGGAGTTCCGCCGTCGGAGTGCGTGGCCCCCCACTCGGACACGAAGATGGCAAGGTTCTGCTCGAGCGCGGTGTCTCCGGCATCTCTCAGGGACTGACCGTGCGTGCACGCGTAGAAGTGAAGGGCATAAAGCAGGTTGTCCCCCACCAAGGGGTTCCGCGCTGCTGAGGCAAGATCCTGATCCCACCGTGGGGTTCCGAGGATGATGAGGTTGTCCGGATCGATGGCGCGGATCGCCTGCACCACCGCCTCGTGGTACGGCTTTAGCACGTTGTCCCAGCTCACCTGCAGCGGCTCGTTGAAGGTTTCGTAGATCAGGTTCGGCAGCTGCCCATACTCTCGGGCGATCTGCTCGAAGAACTGGATGGCCTGGGGCAGGTGATCTTGGGCGTCGTGGGCATGCCAATCCACGATCACGTACAGGCCAAGGGCGATCGCGTTGTCGATCACGTCGCGCACGGCCTGGTTCGCCCGATTGGGATCGGTCAGGTAGGCCCCCGCCGGCTCCACTCCCATCGCCGCGCGGATCACGGTCGCGTTCCAGTCGTCCCGCAGGAAGGCCACGCCCTCGCGATCCTTGGCGTAACCGGTGTTTTCCCAGTTCAGCCACATGCTGCTCGGACCCTTGAGCTGCACGGTCGCTCCGCTCTCATCCACGATGCGTGTCCCCTCCACGCGCAGCGCCCCATGGGTGTCCACCGGAGTCCCTGGCTCAGGCATCCCGCCGAAGCTCGCGCCGCCACGACCCTGCATGCCTCCGAAAGCCCAAGCGCCGCCCAGTGCCTCGCTGGTGGCACCGCCCGCGGGTGCTCCCCCTTCGGCTCCACCCGCCCCCGGCAGGGCTCCACCCATCGAAAGGTCAGGCCCGGTCGAGGACGAGGTCCCTCCCTGACCGACCGCGAGCACTTCTTCCGAGTCGGCGCCGCTGCACCCGGCCAGAAAGAGCGCACCACTGAAGCCAGCGAGCATGATCTTTTTTGATCTCATCTTTGTCAGGGCTCCTCGAAGAATCGATCGGACAGTTGCCGCTCGCCCTTGGGATCTGTGACTCGAAAACGGCAGGGCTGGGGATTTCTGAAAGGGTTTGCGGGCACCGGTACTCATTTGACCGAGAGGGTGACCTGGTGCGGTTTCTTCCCGCTCGCGCTACGATAAAGTCCATGCTCACGCCCCGCCGCGCGCTCTTCGTGCTCGCCCTCTGCCTCGGATGCGCCGAAGAAACCGCTTCGCCTCCTCGGTCCGTCGAGGGCACCGGAGGTGCAGCGGGAGCTTCCTCGGGCAGCGGCGGGACGTCCGGATCCGGGGGAGCGCTCCCCCAAGGAGGAATGTCCGTGGTGCCACCTTTCACGAGCAGCGGCGCTCAGCCCTTCCCTCGCGACCCCGTGGTGAGTCGTTGCCTTCTGCCGACCCAGACCTCTCCCGAGGCGATCTTGGCGGCCTACGAGACCTTCCGCACCGTCGTCCTGACACCAGAGGGTGCCAACGGCTACCTCAGGGTGTGGAAGCCCGACTCGGGCACCGTGCTCGGCTCCACCGTCTCCGAGGGGATCGGCTACGGGATGCTGCTCGCGGTGTACTTCGGCGATCAGCCGGTGTTCGACGCCCTGTTCGGCTACGCCGCGCAGTACCTGAACGCAAATGGATTGATGGACTGGGAAGTCGATCCGAATGGCCGCGTGATCGGGCGCGGCGCCGCCACCGACGGAGACGAGGACATCGCATTCGCGCTCTTGATGGCGGAGCGCCAGTGGGGTGGACAGGGCGCGCTCGGCCGCCCCTACCTCGAGCTTGCCACCACGATGATCGAGGCGATCCTGACCTACGAGGTCGCGCACACCAGAGACTCCATGTTGCTCCCCGGGGATGCCTGGGGCGACGTGGACATCACCAATCCTTCCTATTTTGCGCCGGCGTACTTCCGTGTGTTCGGCGAGGTGACGGGCAAGCAGGCCGAGTGGGCTCAGGTGATCGACGAGAACTATGCGATCCTCGAGCGGAGCTTGAACGCAGCCAGTGGCAACGCCGAGAACGGTTTGGTGCCGGCGTGGTGCAACCAGAATGGTGAGCCGGTGGTGGCCTACGCCGGTGCCCCCACACATTTCCAGAACGACTCCACGCGCACGCCGTTTCGCGTGGGACAAGACTACTGCTGGTTCGGCGAGGCGCGGGCCCTTTCCTACCTCGGCAAGCTCGCCAGCTTCTACGCCTCACAGGGGGTGGCGAACATCGTAGACGGCTACGAGCTCGACGGCACCCCGCGCCCCGAGCGCGCCGTGGATGGCCTGCAGGCAGCCTCGTTCCTGGGCCCCGCAGGCGTGGCCTTCTCGGCCTTCTCACAGTATCAGGGCGAGCTCGACGAGGTATGGTCCCGCGTCGCCTCCCAAGGTGCCACCGCCGGCACCATCTACTACCAGAAGTCTTGGACCGCCCTCTCGCTCTTGATGCTGGGCGGTCACTTCTCGGTGTTCCCGGCGCGAGAGTGAGCTTGTCACCGCACCTCATGGGCGCGTCTCGGGTCGGGCTCCGCGCTCCCACGAGGCGCCTTGGCGCTTCTCTGCGCGGTTGTTCCCGCAGTCGAACCACGCCGTGCAGGAGGCGTCGTCGAAGGCGAGCCTGAGCTCGCCCGGGCTGGGCAGCACGCCCGGGATCCGGGCTCGAAAGCTAGCGCCGTACCACCCGCGCCGCCCGCCGCGTTCGACGATCGGGACGCTGCCAGCGTACCACACAGCGCCTTGTGCGTCCTCGACCGTGAGATCGACGTGACCCTCCTCCTTACACTGCTCGTGCAGGTGCCGCACCCGACCGAAGACCGTCAACTCGCCACGCTCCTCATCGGTGGTGACCACGACCTCGCTGAACTGGTGGTTGTTCGAGGGCGCCTGGGCCAGCTTCAGCCCGGACCGATTGTTCACGTGCGGCACCGCCGAGACGCAGCCGAAGGCCAGAGACAGCACCGCACAAGCTAGCCATGTTCTTGTCATGAGTTGGTTCCTTCGAGCGTCCCTTTGGGGTCACGGCCCGACAACCACAGGGTGGCTACCGGCAGCACCACCAAGGTGAGCCAGGTCGAGGTGATGAGACCCCCCATCACCACCACCGCCAGAGGCCGCTGGAGCTCAGCGCCGGCGCCGGTCGCAACCAGCATCGGGATATGTCCGATGAAGCTGGTGAGCGCCGTCATCAACAGGGGTCGGAACCGAAGCTCCGAGCCCCGCACCACGGCGTCACGCGCCGAGGCTCCCTGTCGGCGGAGTTGGCCGAAACCGGCCATCAGCACCACGCCGTTCTGAACCGCCACCCCGAGGAGCACGATGAAGGCCACGGCCGCCGACACCGAAAGGGGCATGCTGAAGGCGAAGAGCGCGAGCAGGCCGCCGACCAGAGCAAACGGCAGATTGACGAGCACCAGCCCCGCGCTCTTCACCGAACCCAGAGCGACCATCAGGGCGAGCACGATCAGAAGCAAGGTAACCGGAACCACGACACCGAGCGTCCGCATCGCGCGCTCCTGGTTCTCGAACTGGCCGCCGTACTCCACCGTGGTGCCCGGGGGCAGCTCCCGCGTGGCTCCGCCGAGACGCTCCTTGACCTCCGCCACGAATCCGCCGAGATCGCGGCCCCGCACATTGGCCTCGATCACCACCCGGCGCATGCCGTTTTCCCGACTCACTTGCGCTGGAGCCTCGACCACCTTCAGACGCGCCAGCTGCCCGAGCTGCACGCGCTCACCCCTCGGGGTGGCGACCAACAGCCGCCCCAACTCGTCCGCCTCGTACTTCTGCCCTCCCACCAGCTTGACGACCACCGCTACCCGGCGCTCCCCCTCTATCAGCGTGGTGGCGTGCTTGCCCCCCACCGCGGCCGAAAGCGTGTCGTTCACATCGCTCACGCGCAGGCCATGGCGTGCCAACGCCTCGCGGTCGAACTCGATATCGAGCTCTGCCATGCCCGTGACCTGCTCGACCTTGACGTCCCGCGCTCCGTCGATCTGGTTCATGGTGGCGGCCGCGCGATCCGCAAACTCCTTGAGCACCGCGAGGTCTGCCCCGAACACCTTGAGCGCGACGTCGCTCTTGATCCCCGAGATGAGCTCGTTGACCCGGAGCGCGATCGGCTGAGAGAAGGAGAAGCGCAGCCCTGGGATCTTGGCCAACTCCTCCTGCATCGCCTCCACCAAGGCTTCCTTGTTACTCCGCCCTCCGAAGGCGGACTTCGGCTTTAGCATCACCAAGACGTCCGTCTGCTCGGGCCCCATCGGATCTTCTGAGATCTCGGCGCGACCCGTCTTGCTGAGCACCGTGCTCACCTCCTCGAACCTCTTCAACCGCTGTTCGATGGCCTGGGCTACCTTGATGGAGCCCTCGAGCGAGGCGTTCGGGAGGCGCACCACGTTGATGGCGATGGCGCCCTCGTCCAGGGGCGGCATGAACTCGGTGCCAAGGAAGGGGAGCGGGACGAGACCACCGAGCAGAAGGGCGCCCGAGAGACCGAGGGTCAGCTTGGGTCTCTGGAGCGCACCCCGCAACAGGCGCCGGTATCCCGAGAACAGCGCACCTATCACCCGGAAGGTCCTCTCCTTGCCGGTTGGAAGCCAGAGGCATGACACCACGGGGATGATGGTGAAGGCCACGACCAGCGAGACCATGAGCGCGATGGCCATGGCGGCGGCCAGTGGCGCGAACATCTTGCCCTCGATCCCGTGCATCGTGAAGAGTGGCAAGAGAATGACGGCGACGATCATGACCGAGAAGGTCACGGGGCGCGCTACCTCCTCTACCGCCTCGGCTACCACTTGAGCGCGAGACGAGGGCTCGGGACGGTCCACCAGGTGGCGTCGCACGTTCTCGACCACCACGATGGTGGCGTCCACCACCATCCCCACGGAGAAAGCCAGGCCTCCCAGGCTCATCAGGTTGGCGCTCTGCCCGGCCAGGTGCATCACCCCGAACGTGACCAAGAACGTGATGGGCAGAGAGAGCACGACCAAGAGCGCTGTACGGAGCTCAGCCACGAACAGAAACAGCACCAGGATCACCCAGAACCCACCTTCGATGAGCGCTCGCACCACGGTCTCGATGCAGGCCTCGATCAGGGAGGTGCGATCGTAGAAAACATTGAGCCGCACCCCCTCCGGGAGCGTTCCCTCGAGCCGGCTGAGGGCCTGCTTGGCGCGGCTCACCACTTGCTTCGAGTTCTCGCCCTTCAGCATGATGATCATCCCCGCGACCACCTCACCCCTCCCATCGCGAGTCACCGCACCCTGCTTAGGCTCGGCGCCGATCACCACGTCGGCCACGTCGCGCAGCAGGAGCGGCGTCGTTCCCCGCACGTCGAGCACCACCCGTTCTAGATCACCGGGCGCTCCCAGCTGGCCTACGCCGCGCAGGTAGAGCTGCTCCCAGCCTCGCACCAAGATCCCCGCCCCCACGTTGGACTGGCTTAGCTCCACCGCCTCCACCACTTGCTCGAGAGTCAACCGGTACTGCTCGAGCCGCTCCGGCGAGACCAAGATCTGGTACTGCTTGACCTCACCCCCAAAGCTGTTGACCTCGTTCACCCCCGCAACTGGCTTGAGGTACGGAGCGATAATGGTGTCCTGAAGCGTCCTCAGGTCGGCCGCGTTCCATTTCTCGCCTTCGACCGTGTACTGGAGGATCTCGCCGAGCCCCGTCGAGATCGGGCCAAGCTCGGGCTCGAAGCCCTCTGGGAGCGCGGCGCGGGCCAGGCTGAGCCGCTCGAAGACCAACTGACGAGCAAAGTAGGTATCTGTGCCGTCCTGAAAGACGATTACCACTTGGGACAGACCCGCCCGCGACAGCGAGCGCACCAGCTCCACCTGCGGCAACCCGCGCATCACCTGCTCGATCGGGTGACTGACCCGCTGCTCGACGTCGACCGCGGTGAGGCCAGGTGCTGGGGTCAGCACCATGACCTGGTTGTTGGTGACGTCTGGGAAGGCGTCGATGGGTAGCCGTTGGAAAGCCAGCGCGCCGAGCCCGAGCAAGAGCGCGGTCGCGAAGAGCACCACCAGCCGGGTGCGCAGGAGTGCGTGCAAGAACCTCATCGGGAACTCCTAATCCGCACAGCCAGCTCCCATCTTGGAACGCAGAACGTCGGACTTGAGCAAGAACGCTCCGTCGTCCACCACCTGCTGGCCCGCCTGGAGCCCAGTCAGCACTGGCACGAAGCTCCCATCACCCGGGCCCAACGTCACCGGGCGCCGCACGAAGTCGTCGCCCTCATGGTGCACGAACACGAAGGTCTTTCCTTCGTCGGTCAAGACGGCACCCTTCGGAACCGCCAGCGCCTCGGTGTGGCCTTGGACGGGGACCCGTACGGTCGCGAACATCCCAGACAAGAGCCGTCGCTCGGGGTTCGGTACCGCGATCCTCACCTTGGCGGTGCGGGAGAGTTCGTCCATGGCTGGGCTCACCAGCTCCACCTCACCGTGGAACTTCTCCCCGGGATAGGCCTTGACCTCGACCGTGACAGCCAGCTTCCCGCGCTCGGCGGCGCTCCGAACCGCCCCGAGCTCCCGCTCGTGAACATCCGCCCACACCACGAGTTGGCCCGGGTCACCGATGGTCATCTGCACCTCCTCGGCGCGGGCCACTTCGCCGGTCACCGCAGAGAGTGAGAGCACTTGCCCTGTTCGCGGGGCAGACAGCACCAGCCGTCCGTCTTCGGCCTCACCCGAGCCGAGGCGCGTCAGACGCTTTCTCAACGCCGCCTGGCGAAGCTCCGCAAGCTCGAGCTCCCGTGACGCCTCCCTCACCTCGCGCTCGGAGACGATCTTCTCCGCGCCGAGCAGGGCCAACCGCTCGCGATTTTGGCGGGCCAGCTCGAGCACCCGCAGGGTCTGGCCAAGCTCGGCTTGGTCATCGCCGATCTCGACGCTCTCGAGCTCGAGCAGCGGCTGACCTCGGCGCACTGTCTCTCCCAGCGCCACCCGCACCCGGCGGATCACCCCGTTGACTTGGGAACTCACGCGAGCCACGTGCCGTTCGTCGAAGCGGAGCTCGCCGAGCAGGCCCAGGGTCACCTCGATCCGGCGGGGCTCCACCGGCACGCGACTCATGAGCCCCTCCTCGAACAACCCGGCCGAGGCACGCACGAAGCCGACCTCATAGCGACACTCGTCACAGGTGTGCGTCAGTCTTTTGTGCTCGCAGCGCTTACGGAGCAGCTCCTCGAGTGGTTGCTCGAGATCCGACCCATGCTCGCCCTCTGCTCCCGGCTCGTGGTGGACGTGGTCTCCATGGTCGTGGTCAGGGTGGTCAACGGACTTTTCGACCTGTCTTTTGGCTGACGCCGAGCTGGCAGGCGCGGCTGCTGTTTTGTGCTCACTTGGCCTCTCGCTGCAGGCTAGGAGCACCCCAGCCACAGAGAGCCAGGTCCGAACCCCATGCTTGTGCGTCGTCATCGTACGTCTTCTCTGGTCATGGCCCGCCATGCGCTGCAGGCGAGCTGTGCCTCGAGCAGCACGGACAGCTCTGCGCGCCGCACCTCGAGCAGGCTCTGGCGCGCGTCGATCACCTCGAGGATACTCGCGGCCCCGAGCTCGAGCGCCCTCTCCGTGACCGCGGCGAGCTCGGTCCCTCGCGGCACCAGGCGCTCACGGTAGGCCCCCGCCGTCTCGATCGCCTGGTGGCAGAGCGCGGCCGCCTGAGCCATCTGAACGCTGGTTTCGTGGGCGGTTGCCGCGAGCTCGGCGCGACCCGCCGCCAGCCTTGCGCGGGCCTGGGCGAGAGCATTGCCCCGGGAATCGAAGAGAGGCAGCTCGATCGATACCCCAGCCCCGAACACCCGACTCTCGGGCTCGGCGCCCGTGAACCCGGTGAGCGACAGCTCGGGAAACCGCGCTCGCCGGGCCAGCTCTTCTTCCGCGAGGAGCACCCGGGCGCGGGCCTGCCCCACCCGAAGCTCCGGCGTCATTCGGTCCGAAGCAGAGCGCCGAGCAAGCGGCTCCGGCAACCGAGGCAAGTCCTCGAGCGCGAACAGCACGCGGAGCTCTGGTCCGCCTCGGAGCCCGAGGATGCTGGCCAGTTCCGCGCCTCTGCGGCTCTGCTCGGCTCGAGCTCCCTCGAGTTCGACCAGCAGGCGTTGCAAGGCGAGCTCGACGCGCAAGGCCTCGCTCGGCCGACTCTCTCCGGCGTCGACCTTCTTCTGGGTGAAGGCTGCCAGAGACGCCAGCTCCTCTGCGAGCCGTTCGAGGGTCGCGACCTGCTCTTGCTGGTGCGCGAGGAGAAGGAAGCTCTGGCGGAGCTCACCGAGCAACTCCCGGCGGAGCACGCTCGCCTCCGCGGTCGCCACCTCGCTCTCGGCCAGCGCCACCCCGCGCCGCGCTCCCCGCGTCACCAGCGGAGTGAGCGGGAGGGTGAGGGCCACTTCCCACTCCGCCCCCGCCGTACCATCCGGGCGGGCGACGCTCCGCCCCAGTTCCGCGTCGAGCACCGGATTAGGCCAGCTTTGCGCCACAGCCACACCACGCCGAACCGCCTCGGTCGTGAGTCGTGCCGCGACCAGCCGCGGGTGGCGCTCACTCAAGCGCACCACGTCCGACCACCTGAGCTCGACCACGGCTGGGCCCGTGGCTTCGCGGGCCAACGCCACTTCCTGGGGTACTCTCTGATGCTGTTCGGCAGCGGCCCGCGCAACCTGCGCACAAAGGCCGAGTGTGACCAGCGCGCCTGCCGAGCGCACGATGGCCCTTCTCAGTGAAGGCATCACGGATCCTTCCTCACGGGTGGGGACGCTCCGAGAGAGCGTCGTGGCACAGAGCACCGCGTAAGCCCGGGCCACCAAAAGGAGGCGCGTGCTTCGGCTCAGGTTCGCTCAGCGCTCACTCACGCGCGAGGCGGATGATAGATGAGACGCTGAAACTCCTGCGGATCGAGGAGTTCGCGGTGGGACGACGGCGACACCACCCGAGACTCCGCAAACGGGCGCTTCACCTCGACGGAGACATCGAAAAGCGCGGTGGGCGCACGACATGATGCGCAACCACAGGCGGCACCGCAGAGATGATCGTGCTCGGCCGGATCGGGACAAGGACCATGCTGGTGGTGGGAGATCGACTCATCCCCATGGGTGAGGTCCCACAACCCCGCCACCGAACCCGAGACCAACCCCGAGAAGAACACCCACAGAAATGCCAAGGAAATCCACCGAAAGAGGCTCCACGGCGCACCAGTACGCCGCTTGGTTCGACGAATCCTAGTCATGGAAGCCAGATCTCGGACACACCCTTCCATTATAGATTGCGAAGGTGCTCGGTCAAGCCACCAAGCTCCTTCAGCTCGCGAAGTGCCGTGTCAGATCCTCCCGTGAGCGCACGCGGCGAGAACGGGTCACGCTCTCTTCAGTACCGCCGTTCACGTCGGCGCCGAGGAGCACGGCATCGAACTCGAGACCCGCCCGGCGCGCAATGGTCTCGAGGGGCACCTCGTACACGCCGTACTCGTCGGTGCCCGCGAAGCCCTCGGTCACCTCGACGAAGTCGGCCTGGCTCAGCACGAAACCCACCGCGGCTAACGCACGCTTGCGGCGCCACGCCACTACCTTATAGAAGCTCATCGGAGACTTCAGCTCTCCCACGTACGGATCGTCATCCCGGAATATCGGACCCGTCAGGATGGTGATCCGGAGATCTTCCTCGTCGGCAAGCTCGAGGATCAGATCCTCTAGGTTGCCCCACAGAGCATCATTGAAAGCGTTCTGCTCCTGCGGGCAGGCATTGGTGAACACGAAGGTGTCCTGATTGGCCTGAGCTGCCAGCTCTCGCTCGTCACCCCAGCACGGATCGAGCCTCCTTACCATGTGCCCGCGACTGAAGCCGCTCCCCCTGTAGATCTCGTCGCCAGCCTGATGCTCGGCGTGCAAGCGACCATCTCGCGCCCAGCTCCCAGAACGCGGGATCCGAAACAGCTTCTTTCCATCCACGTTCACGGCGGTCACCCACGGCAACTTCCGCTCTGCGTTCTGGCGCACGGAGAAGTTCCGATACACGAGCTCCGACTCAGAAGTGTCGTCGAGCCGCATCGCAAGCTCGCCACGACGACTCGAGATCGGCATCGGAAGTGGGATCTTGTGCGTCAAGAAGTCCGCCTGGTACCCATTGCGATCCGAGAAGCAAGCGGCAGTCCGGGTCGGACCCTTGCGGCTTTCTTCGAGCAGAGCGAGCGGACGAAGCTCCGGCGCAATCCGACTCGGCGACGCCGTGCCGGGGAGCTGCTCGAGCACGGTGCGGAGGACCTGGGCCGAGACCGCCCAATTGGCAACCCGTGACTGTCCGCTGAAATGCACACCGAGCACGCCACCCGTCGCCAAATCGACGATGGGTGAACCCGACGAACCTCCCAAGGTCGCACAGTCGTGCTCGAAGACCTCTCCGGTGACCCGCATCACCGTACCGGGCGAGAGTCGCTTCACCGAGTAGTGTCCACCGAACAACTCCCGCATCAATCGCCTATCCTCCTCCGCCCGATCTTCCGCGGGATAGCCGAGGGCAACCACCAACTGATCCGGCTCAGGTGTGCCGTCGAACAGCACCATGGGTGGGGGCTGGGCTTCATGGGCGGTTCCCCGCGGCGCAAGCTCGAACAGCGCTAGATCGGGGCTCTGCTCGTCGTCCGCAGCGATGAACGGGATCCTCACCACCGAAAACTCGATGATCGCGTCACCCCCGGCCTCTTCCTTGAAATCAATGCGGATCCGGCGCCGCCGGGCGCTGCCGGGCTGAGTCCGAAACGCGCCCGTGCCGTCGCTCTGCCGAGTCGCGAACTCGAGGGCCACATGACGATTGGTGACGACCAGATTGGGGAGCACCAACCACCCGGTGCCATAGTGTTCCCCCGTCTCGCCGTCTTCGATCCTACCCACGGCGCGGAGCGCACGCTCGAGCAGGGGCCGGGCATGTTCGAGGGGCCCTCGCCACGGCAGCACGTCGCATGGTGCAAAGCTGTCGTTCTCGACCAAGAGCGCCAGCCGATCGGGCCGAACCAGCTTCTCCTCGCCGGGGCGACGCCGGGTCGGCCTCTTGCGACTCACTCCCTCTGTGACCAGCGCCTCGAGGGCGGGCCCGCGTCCGACCACGGGCGCGGCGCGCTCCTCTGCGAGGCGTTCGCGCTTCTTCGCCAACTGCTCGAGGACACTCCGACCGATCTGGGCTGGTGTTTTCATGCTCTCCCTCCGCTTTCACCATAGCCTCCGCCTCGGCGGTCGGCAACACAGCTTGCCACCGTGACACACACACACCTCACACACTCAATCTCACCGGGTGGCAGGGGCCGCCGCGAAGAGCTCGCCGAGAGCGGTGATGGTCCGAACCCCGTCCCCGTCCGGCCGGTACAGATCGTTGTGGGTGTTCCAGGGGTACCAGGCATAGCGCTCGACCAAGGGATGCCGATCCAGCATGGTGATCGCTCCGTCGAGGAACGTGAGCAGCGTCTGCTCGTCGGGATTGCTCGAACCCATGCACCCGAACTCCGTGATCCATACCGGCCGACCCCACTGGGAGGCCCAGTTGACGGCCCCCTCGAACTGATTCGCGGTGCAAGACCCCGCGTTCCAGCCGTACCAGTGCATGGCGATGAAGTCGACGCGCAGCCCCTCGCTCTCGACCCTATCCATGAAATCCTCGAGCCAAGCGCGACCGTCGTCGGACACGGCCGGGCTGCCGACGCGGATCGCGGGATTCTCCGTCAGCGTCGGCCAAAGGGCGATGGCCTCATCCACCGTCATGTTCGCCTGATCGGACTTGTTCGGCTCGTTGAAGCCGAGCACCGTCGTGTAGCCCGCGCTCTCGATGGACGCGATCTCGCCTTCGACATTGCCTCCACCCCAGACCATGGGCACAAACAGCGGATCGCCACAATCCGAAGGCTGCGGCGAAGTCAACCAATTATAGCACCAACTCGCACCGAGCGCGGAGATCTCACCTGCAGGGGAATTGGCAAGGCCCTTGTAGGGGTTTGAAGTCACGATGGGCTCACCCGGCGCACAGAGCACCTCCACGGCGAGTGATTTCACCGTGCTATTGCACGGGTCACCGAACGTCCCGTTGGCAGCAGCCACCGTACAGCTCGCGCGACCCACGCACAGGGTCGCTACCATGGACTCGCTGGATGCCGCGTGACAATCCCCCAGCGTGAAGCTTTGGCAGCTGCCGCTCGGATTGCCGTAGCTCGCGAAGCGCACCTGGTCGATGATCTGCCCTTCTGGGCAGGTGAGGGTCACACTCTCGCCCTCTTCGGCGGTACCACACACGGAGTCACCTCCCGAAGCACCACCTTGCTCCACGACGCCGCCTTGCCCCACGACGCCGCCTTCGCCCACCACGCCGCCTTCGCCCACCACGCCGCCTTCGCCCACCACGCCGCCTTGCCCCACCGCGCCGCCTTCGCCCACCACGCCGCCTTCGCCCACCACGCCGCCTTCGCCCACCACGCCGCCTTGCCCCACCACGCCGCCTTGCCCCACCGCGCCGCCTTGCCCCACCACGCCGCCTTGCCCCACCGCGCCGCCTTGCCCCACCGCGCCGCCTTGCCCCACCGCGCCGCCTTCGCTCCCATCGGTCGCGCCTCCAACGTGAAGCGCAGCACCGCCCGTGGAAACCTCATCGCCTTGGGGGGTGGTACTCGAACACCCGAGGGCGACCGCGCAGGACCAGGAAACGAGAAGCCCAAGAGCAAGAAAACGTGGGGCCATGAGCTGATAGTGGCATGCGCCGGAGGTCTTGGGCGGAACGAATCAACGCCCAACCTTGGCTGCGGCGGCGTCTACCCTGCTCGAGCAGAACCCCATTGCCACACCACTCCAATCTTCTACCCGCAGCGCATCAAGGTTCAAGGGATCTGGGTGAGGAGCCCGAGCCGCCACGGGATCGCGTTGTAGTCGCTCCCTGACCAGTTCGGATCGGTTCCCTGGATCAGGAACCTGAGCCCACAGGGGTCGATGGTTTGGGTCTGATCGACGCCCGAGCGAAGCACGTCACCGTGACTGATGTCGGTGGTCCACGGCGTCCCCGCGAACGTGACATTGTTTGCCCCCGCGAAAGGATTGGTCCCGGAGTCTGCGAGAGGCGTCCATGGCCCATCAAGCGACTCTGCCACGAAGGACCGGAAGTAGCGGCGCCAGTTGGAGGTGGAATCATAGGCCTCGATCAGCGCCAGGTACTGACCCGTGTCACCGACCTTGTACACGTTGCTGGCTTCGAACAAGCGCCCTGCTTCGGCATCTTCCATCACGACCTCGGGTGTACCGAACCCACTCGGGAAGTCCGTGATGCTGGTGGTGGCGCGGTAGAAGCGCCCGTGGTCGTTCGAGAAGAAGAGGTGACACCGGGTGTCGTCGCAGATCACCCAAAAGTCGAGCCACCCATTGTTCTCTGTGATGATTGGGGGTTCGCTCGCGTAAAACGGTTCTGGCCGCGTCCAACCCGAAGGATCCCCCGGATCCGGGTTGGTCGAGTACATGGGTGGACCCGACTGGAACACCAAGTACCAGAGGTTGTCGGGCTCGAAGTAGAACAGCTGCGGAGCCGCAACGTAGGTGTCAAATCCTGGCGTTTGGTCCATGTAGGTGATGGTCGCTGAACCGACCTCCTCCCAACTTGGGAAGCTCAGGTACACCATCCCGTAGATCCCACCAACCGCAACCGAACTCGCATACACGTGCCAACGGTCGCCGTGAAACGCGACAGCAGGATCCTTGATCGCCACCAGGTCGTGTTCGGCATCCGAGATGGGAGAGAGCGTGATCCCGTTCGAGGTCCATTGGAAGGTGGGCCCCAAGGCGCAGCTAGCAGTCGAGCCGCCCTGGCCTGCGCCGCCCTCACCGACCGCGCCACCTTGGCCTTCTCCACCGATTCCTGCTCCGCCCTCACCGACCACAGCACCACCGATTCCTGCACCACCGATTCCTGTTCCGTCCTGGGTCGCACCACCTTGCCCCGCACCACCTTGCCCCGCACCGCCTTGCCCCGCACCGCCTTGCCCCGCACCGCCTTGCCCCGCGCCACCTTGCCCCGCACCGCCTTGCCCCGCACCGCCTTGCCCCGCGCCACCTTGCCCCGCACCACCTTGCCCCGCACCGCCTTGCCCCGCGCCACCTTGCCCCGCGCCGCCTTGCCCCGCGCCGCCTTGCCCCGCGCCGCCTTGCCCCGCGCCGCCTTGCCCCG
>CAYNEY010000027.1:45148-54116 GCA_964396375.1 uncultured Polyangiaceae bacterium
CGCCGCCTTGTGCACTCGTCATCATCCCTCCACTGCCCTCCAGAGAACCCGTGCCTCCTTCATCTTCCGCCCCACCGCACGCCACCATTGCCACGATGCAGCCGAGAAGGCCGGTCGCGCGCCGAAACGCCGTCGCCAGATGAGTCACATGAGACAAAGCCACCTCAGCCTCCTTCGAAAGGAGCACCGGATCGCGAGACACACGCCCGCCGAAGGGCGAGGGCGGGGCGCTCCCAGGCCCAGTTGGTAGTTGTCCGAATGACGCACCGCCACCCGAAACCACCAGGGATGCCAAGAAACAGGCGATCTGGAAGGATCGGGTGACCGAATCCGAAGGATGCCGGCTCAGCTCAGGGCAGCGTGTACTCGCGAAGGATCGGCCAGGCGATGTCGGGGTTGCCTGCGTCGTGGCCGCCGCCTTGC
The DNA here is from genome assembly GCA_964396375.1 of uncultured Polyangiaceae bacterium. Lineage (GTDB taxonomy): Bacteria > Myxococcota_A > Polyangia > Polyangiales > Polyangiaceae > FEN-1139. The sequence continues at coordinate 45,572 of CAYNEY010000027.1, forward strand.
CTGGTGCACAGGGTGACTTGGACGCCGTCACTGCAACCATCGACCGTCTTGCAGCCATTGCTGTCTTCGGCGGACGGTGTCCCGGTACAGCCATTCATACTCGACCATTGGTCGAAGGTGTCCTGTGCACCGAGGAACGTGATGGCCATGCCGCTCACGACATCCGAGTAGCCACCAGCGTACGGCACGACTCCATCGCCCGTGCTGCGGAATGAGACCACGGTGAGCGGCCGCGCGGGCTCACACCCGCCCACGTTCTCCTCGAGGAGATCGAAGGCCGCCGGGGCAACGGCTGCAAAGAGATCGGCCGCGTGGCACCCCAAGTAGTGCGACATACCGCCGCCCATCGAGAAGCCCGTGGCATAGACGCGCTTCGGATCGATGCAGGCCTTCTCGCTCACCGCTGCGACCAACGCCCTCGCGAAGGCCACGTCGTCCGGTCCCGACACGCAGCAGGGTCCTACGTTCCAAGCCCCGCCCATCGGACCCGAAAGCCCGCTTGGGTACGCGATGATCAAGCCTTCGCGATCGGCCAGGGCCACGTAAGGCGAGCTTCGGCGCCAGTCCGGACCATTCCCACCTATGGGATGGAAGTCCACGATCAAGGGAACAGGACTCGTGCCATCGTAACCTTCTGGCACATGCAGGACGAAACTGCGGTTGCTGCCGTTCACGTTCACGGTCTCGTTGGAGTCTCCGGACGGGAGAACTGACGCCGGACAGGTGGTGCTCGTGGAGCCACCCTCACCCATGGTCGCTCCACCCTCACCCATGGTCGCTCCACCCTCACCCATGGTCGCTCCACCCTCACCCATGGTCGCTCCACCCTCACTCGGTGCACCGCCTTGACCGGGTGCACCGCCTTGACCGGGTGCACCGCCTTCGCCTCCGTGTGGCACGCAGTTCCAAGTGCTGGTCGTGGCATCGCAGGTGCAGTCCCTGTCGCTCCGCACGCAGAGCTCGGTGTCGACTGCCGGCACACAGGCGTCACCGGTGTCGATCCCCGGTGCACAGGTGCTGGCCGCGCCACCTTGACCGACCGCACCACCCTGACCCGGTGCGCCGCCCTGACCCGGTGCGCCACCCTGACCCGGTGCGCCGCCTTGACCCGGTGCGCCACCCTGACCCGGTGCGCCGCCTTGACCCGGTGCGCCGCCTTGGTTGACGGTCATGCCGCCTTGTCCGGGCGTGCCACCCTGGCCGAAGGTCATGCCACCTTGGCCCAGAGCACCCCCCTGGCCAAGGCTGCCACCAGCCCCAAGAGCGCCCCCCTGCCCGATCACACTGGTGCCACCACCGCTGGCCGCGGATGTGGTGCCTCCGACGGCCGCCGTATCGTTGCCGCCGCCCTCGCTTCCCGAGCAGCCAATCAGCGAAAGACAACCAATCGTAGCCGGCAGGATGGGACGGAGGATCAGCAAAGACCTTTTCATCATGACTACCTCGACCTGGAGACGAAACTGACAGCTGAATCGCCACGGACTAGCGACAAAACTGTCGCCCCTCGGCGAGCACGAATCGGGCATACTGAACCTTTGAGGCCACGGCTCGTTTCTGATGTCTGACGGCGCCTCCGCCAGCACCCTTCGTTCCAGATGACCATCGAGCTCCTGATCCAAGCGATCGTGCGCCAGACCACCGTGCTGATCGCCCAGCTCGCGACCTCCGGTGGAGCGCGAGCGCCCTTGGCTCAGGTGGCCAACCAGGTCTTCCTCGAACTGGTCAATGAGCTGCATCGCCAAGGCGTGAGCCGCAAGGTGAGCGCCGACATGTTTGGCCTCGGGCTCCGCACCTACCAAAGGAAGATCCAGCGGGTCCTCGAGAGTTCCACGGATCGGGGGCGCTCACTCTGGGAGGCGGTGCTCGAGCACATCGCGAGCCAGAAGGTGGTGACCCGCGCGGCCATCCAGCGGCGCTTCTCCAACGACGACGGGGCCCAGGTTCGCGGCGTGCTGCGCGATCTCTGCGAAAGTGGCCTCATCTTCAGCTCCGGCCAAGGGGCGAGCACTGCCTACCGGGCGTCCTCCCACGAGGAGCTCCGCGCCCTGCGCCAACTGCAGTCCGCCGAGGGCCTCGATGAGCTGATCTGGGCCATCATCTTCCACGAGGGACCGTTGACACTCGAGGTCTTGGCGGCGCACTCTCACCTCGAGCCAGACGAGCTTCGCCCGATCCTCGAGCGACTCGTCACGGCCGGCCGAGTGGAGCAGCAGACCGAGCAGTCACCCCCCACCTACCGCGCAGGCAGCCTGGTCGTACCGTTTGGAGCCCCAGTGGGGTGGGAGGCGGCGGTTTTCGACCATTTCCAGGCGATGGTAAAGACGATCTGCTGCCGCCTGCGCGAGGATCGTCCCGGTGCGGAGCGTGACGACGTGGTGGGGGGCAGCACCTTCTCCTTCGACGTCTGGGAGGGCCACCGTTTCGAGCAGGAGGTGCGCACCACCCTGAAGCGACTGCGAGAGGAGCTCACAGATCTGCGCCGACGCGTCGAGAGCGAGAACCAGGCCGAAGTACCCCCGGCACGCACCCAGCAGGTGATTCTCTACGTCGGCCAATGCATGATAGAGCAAGAAGACGATGGCTCGGACCAGCCGTGACCCTAGTGGTGCTCTGCTCGCGCTCGTGGCGATGCTGGCTACGCTCGTGGGCTGCACGGGAGAAGATCGGGACCCGGAGGTCGGCAGTGAGACGCACTTTCTCACCCACTGCACCAGCGATTGCGGCCCTGGGTTGACCTGCCTGTGTGGCGTCTGCACCAAGGCCTGCACCGGCGACAGTGAGTGCTCCATCTACGGAGAGCGCGCCGCCTGCGTTCCCCTGCCGGCATCCCCGGAGGCGAGCGCGGGATTGACCTGCGCCAAGGGGGCCACCTGCGATGCAGAGTGCCTCACCAGCGCCGATTGCGCGAGCCTCGGTGCCGACTTCCGCTGTGACGCTGGCTACTGCCGCCGGGGCACCAGCACCTGCCCCACACCAGCCCTCGTAGCCTCGGAACAGACGCGGAGCCTGCTCGTCGATGGCCGGCAGCGGGACTACGTGCTGCACGTGCCCTCGGGCTACACAGGCACGAGCCCGGTGCCGCTAGTCTTGGACTTCCACGCCATGGGCTCCCCCGCGGGCTGGCAGGCAGACAATTCTGGTTTCCGCGAGCTCGCCGAACGGGAGGGGTTCCTCGTCGCCTGGCCAGAGGGGCTCGACGCCACCTGGGATCTTGGGCCTTGCTGCACCCTTGGCTCTCCAACGGATGATTTCGCCTTCGCGCGCGCCATCGTCCGCCAACTCACCACCCAGGCCTGCGTCGATCCGAAGCGGATCTACGCCACCGGGTTCTCCCTCGGCGCGGGCATGTCGTACTACCTCGGGTGCCGCCACGCCGAGCTCTTCGCCGCCGTCGCGGCGAGCGGTATGGACCTCTTCGTCGACGCGGAGGCCACCTGCCAACCCTCGCGCCCCATCACGGAAATCTCCTTCCGCGGCACCGCCGACACGGTCGTGCCCTACGCGGGCGGCGTGAGCAGCCCGCCAGGACACCCGGAGATGCTCCAGACTCTCCTTGGCGCCGTGGGCACCTTCGAGAAGTGGGCCGCCGTGAACGGTTGTGACGGCGAGCCCTCGGCCGTAGACACCGAGGGTTGCTCCTCCTACACCTCCTGCGAGAACGGCACCGAGGTCACGCTTTGCTCGGTCGAGGGACAGGGCCAAGTGATGGGCAGCGCCGAGCGGATCTGGCAGACTCTGTCGCGGCATGAGATGCCGTAGGCATTGGTGGTTTAGCGCAAGACGGAGGCAGTTGACCTCCTTCACTCGCCGATGCTAGAGGTTCCGGTGCAGAAGGAGAGGACGGAACTCATGAATTGGCGACTATTTCAGCGTGGTCCCAAAATTGCGGGGGGGGGTGTTCGCGCTTGCGTCGACCAGCACCGTAGCACTCGGGCAATCATCCTTTAGCATCAGGCCAGGTACGTTGGATGCCGCGACGGGGACCTGGGTGTCACCTGTAGACAATCCAACTGCCTACCTCACCCTCCCCCTCACGGATGAGACTGAGTCCGTGGTGCGTGAGGGACCCGTGTGGCACGATTACCACTTCTTTCTCGAAGGTTTTCAGACCTGCGTTCCCGAAGATGCACAGTGTATCCCCGTCCGAGCCGGGCAGGAGGAGGTACGCTCGATCTGGCCCGTGACCAGCGGTGAGTGGGTGGGCCCCGCAACCCTTACGGTGGAACAACCCAACGCAGCGCTCGGTACGATGCCGACGTCATTTGAGTACTTCAAACACGACTACAATCGACAGATATTCCCGCTCGCATCCGGCAGCGTCAGGTTGGCACCCGATGTGATCGTGATTCCAGTGAATGTCGTCGTGGCCGTTCCCGCAGAAGGCATCGACCCGGTCGGCCATGGACTCGCCAGTTCCGTTGCGAGCCCTGAGTACTATCAGGCTCTCTTCGACAACCAGTGGGACGTGAGCGTGTTCAAGAACACTATCCCCGGAGGATACCATGAGTCCCTTCTTGGGGAGATGGTGGTTCCCACTGCGCCACATCCCTCGTCGACCGAGACACTCGTCCGAAGAACGACCAAGTTGACCTATGACATGGTGAACCCCGATGACGTGTTCGCCCAGTGCGGAGTTCAGCTCCGCTTGGCGAGCGTCTTGGTGCGCGAGGTAGATGATCCAGCGTCCATCTTCTTTGCCTCGTGTTCGGGAGGAACGCAGGAAGAGTTTGATCTCACGGGGAAGTACATTCGAATCATCGCGGACGCAACCGGCCCAGGCGCACCGCCACCTCTCTATGGAACTTTCGCCGACAACGCGGTCGACATCCTGTTCTCACCCAGAATTGAAGGCTGTGATAAGGCGTTAGGGCTTGCGAGTGCGTCCGACCACCTTGCCGCGATCCGCCTGACTCCGATGCTGCTCAGCGCCTCGGAGTTGACCCTGGCACACGAGCTTGGCCATCTCTTTGGCCTGCCGGATATGTCCATGTCGGGGCAGCTCATGAGCAAGGAATCTACATTTCACATCGGACGCTGCGACTACCGCGATGGAGCACAGCTCCCCGTCATCCCCTATGGCTGCGAACCGGCTGCAACCGATCTCTATGAGCATTGTACGGTGGTCAGAAACGGCGCGCGCGCAGTCCTCCAGGGGGCGACCGCCAATTACTCACCGTTCTCCATGGAGCCGGTGGATCCCCCGACGCCAACTTGGACACTCGACGCGACACCCACTTCCTTCGACACTAGCCAGTTCAGCGAGGGAACTGCCTCCCTGGTGGTCCCGGGTGGTGGCTACCGGGTCGTCCACAGTCCTTGGTTCTCCACGACGGTACTCACCCAAGTGGGTAACCATCTCGAGGTTGACGTTAGACTCGGAGAAGGACAACCCAACCCGTACTGGCTGGGGTCGGTCGATGCTTTTCTGTCTGCTCCCTCCGCTGGTTTCCACAACGTGTACCTTGGCCACATCGAGCTGACCGGTCACGTGCCCCAGCAATGGACTACGGTTTCGTTCATTCTCGAGGAAACCATACAGGCCATGTTTCTTGGGGAGTTTCACGATGTCCAGCTCGCGCTAGCTGTGAACACCCCAAACGACGCTCCCGCCGTGCTGCTCGATGGGCTCCGGTTCGGCGGGGCTTTGGTGGATGTGTCCCGTGCCCCCAGTGACACTCTGGACGTGGCGCTCGAGCGGCTCCTGTCGTTCGAGAGCCTCGATGACTGGTCCATCTCCAATGACACCGGAGCGGCCGGTGACTGGGTAACGGATGGACAGGCTTCTTTGTCGATCCTGGGTTCAGGCTATGTCGAACTCGAGAGCCGACCGTTCAACACAACCCATCTGACTGGGCTCACTGCGCAGCTTTCAGTAGATCTGGCTATCCCTCAGGTTCCGGTGAACCCTTACTGGAAGGGTGCGCTCCAGCTCCTTGTCTCATGCCCATCGGCCAACGTTCACAACGCCTTCCAGGGACAAGTCGACCTCGGCCCGGCTACCCTCGGGGAGTACAACCAGTTGGTGTTTGACTTGGATGAGAACGTGGTGGCAGCCTTCGCCGTCCCCGGCAATGTCTGCAGCCTCAAGTTTGCCCTGAACGCTCCCGAAGACAGTGGGGTCTATACCTTTGATCACGCAACTTTCGTTCCTTGAGTACGAGCCCAAGAGTGCAGCGGCCCAATGGCGCACCGACTGGAACGGTCCACGGCGCCTACGGGATCTTCGGCTTTGGGGCTTCATCTTGATTTTCTCGTTCACTCTCGGGTGCGCGAGCGACAACGCCACCGAACCAGCGACTGGTGCTGGCGGTAGCGAGAGTGGTGGTATCGGCGAGCTGTGCGTGCCCTATTACGAAACCGAGTCGGATTTTGCCGGGCACTACGCCTCGGAGAATACCATCCAAGAGGGCTCAGCATCCTGCACCTCAGACATCTGTATGACATGGCAGTTCGCAGGTCGGGTCACCTGTCCCGAAGGGCAGGACCAGGCGACCCTGGCTCTTCCAGACGACCATCCCGATCGCTGCCGTACCCCTTCAGGCGAAGCGGTGACTGTGGTCGTGCCGCCGCAAGATCCCAACACCCCAGCCGAGGGGCATGTGTACTGCACCTGTGAATGCGGGGAGAATGCCGAGGCTCCCTGTGTTTGTCCGGCGAACATGATATGCTCCAGAACTACTGGGGCAGATCTTGCATGGGTTCCCTCGTACTGCGCATTCCAGGAACTGGCACCGTCGAGCTGACCGAACCATGAAGGCACTCGTCCTCCTCGCCACCAGCGTTCTCGTCACCGCCTGCGCCGATTCCGACCCGAGACTGCCCGAACTCTGGGTGTATCCGGAGGAGATCCAGATCCCGGCCGGCACCTTCATGATGGGCATGGAGGGACACCAGCCAGACGAACTTCCCGTCCATGAGGTGTCTGTGGCGGCGTTCTTCATCGACACCACAGAAGTCACCGTAGCAGCTTACCAGCACTGTGTGGACGCCTCAGTATGTACCCCGGGGACGAGCTATCTGGAGGGGCCAATCAACTGCAACACTGGTCGACTCGATCGCGATGACCATCCCATCAACTGTGTGGATCCCCTCCAGGCGAGCACCTACTGCGACTGGCGGGGCAAGCGGCTTCCCACGGAAGAGGAGTGGGAATACGCCGCTCGTGGCACGGACAGCAGGGTCTATCCCTGGGGCTGGGGTTTGGTGACTGATGAGCCCTGCTGGTCTGGTGACACCGAGAAGCGAGAATCAACCTGTCCCGTCGGTCAGTTCCCGAAGGATCGAAGCCCCTTCGGGGTGTTGGGCCTAGGTGGCAACGTCAGCGAGAGAACCGCGAGCCTTTACACGCCCAACTACCAGAGCCAACCAACGAAGGCCTGGCCGATAATCCGGGGCGGCACCTTCAGAGCGTATGTTGGACCGCAGCTCCGGGCCACGAGTCGACGACCCGAGATGGTCGACCTCCGGTCGAGCGATCTCGGCTTTCGGTGTGCCCGCTCGGGCGAAGGGCCACCCGAGCTCTAGAAACTGTTGAAGAAGTTCCAGATGTTGACGGTGGTGTCGTACGGCACGAAGTGATCGCCTCCGTGGGTGCAGTAGTGAAGCTCATCTCCGGAGGTGCAGTCCGTGTAGCTGGTGCAGCCGGTGTAGCTGCCGGTGGTTCCGTTGCTGCACCCGTCGCGTCCGAGCCAGAAGTCCCGCGAGGGTTCCCCGCAGTTTCCGGGCGTGGCGATGGTGTCCGTCTGCCCCTGGGTTATCAGGATGGATGCGGTGGCGTCTTGGTCGGCGCAGTTGGGGGGACTGCCGTGCCCGGTAGACATGTCGCCCGGTCCCCAACCCGCCACCGGGGCGTAGGCGCGAAACACGCCAGCATGGGTGCAGGCCAGCGACTCGGTCATCCACCCACCCATACTGAAGCCGGTCACGAACATCCGGGTGGTGTCGACGCAGTAGTCATTCAGGATGAGCTCGAGCATCTCATCGATGAAGTTCTCGTCGGCGCCGCCGGCTCCCGGCGACCACGACGAGCTGATGGTTCCCCAGGCCGACGTCGTCCCCGGAGCATCGCCCGTACCCTGCGGGTACAGGAGCAGTGCAGTGTCATTGCTTTGCTCGATGAGCCGGAAACCGCTGTCGGCGTTGGCAGCCCACCAGTTGTTCATGTTCATCCCGTGGATGGCGATGATGAGGGGAAGCGCCGTCTCGGAGTCGGTGTTGGCCGGCACATACGCCAAGTAGTACCGGGTCGCTCCGCCGCTCTGCATGGTCAGCTGCTGTTGAGCGTCGTGGCGCGTGGAGTTCTTGCCGCAACCGGGGGAACGCCCCTCCGTGCCGGTGCTACCGCCGACGCCAGTGTCGCCGCCGACGCCAGTGTCGCCGCCGACGCCAGTGTCGCCGCCCTCTCCGACCACTGTCGCGCCACCCTCTCCGACCACTGTCGCGCCACCTTGGCCCGCGCCGCCTTCGCCGACGACCGTCGCGCCACCTTGTCCCGCGCCGCCTTCGCCGACGACCGTCGCGCCACCTTGTCCCGCGCCGCCTTCGC
>CAYNEY010000027.1:54216-80420 GCA_964396375.1 uncultured Polyangiaceae bacterium
CGACGACCGTCGCGCCACCCTCTCCGACGCCAGTGTCGCCGCCCTCTCCGACGACTGTCGCGCCGCCCTCTCCGACGACCGTCGCGCCGCCTTGACCCGCGCCACCCTGGCCAACCACCGTCGCGCCGCCTTGACCCGCGCCGCCTCGACCAACCACGGTCGCGCCGCCTTGACCCGCGCCACCCTGGCCAACCACGGTCGCGCCACCGCTCGACCCGACCGTGCCTCCGCCTGCGCCCACCACGCCTCCAGAAGCCGCTTCGCCCGTGGTCTTCTCGCTCCCCTCATCGCCACCGCAGGCCTGTCCCAACGCAGTTATGACCAGCACAGAGATGAATGTGGATGAACGCTTCGTCATTTCTTGCCTCTGGGTCGCCGAGCACAGTGCGGACGCTGCACGCATCGCTGGTGGCTGAGCGAGTTCAAACCCCCTATTCCCGACCAGCGCCCGCGAGATCTCGCAAAGCAGATCCATGGGTCACAGGGGCCAGAAGCCGCTGAGGGAAGCGTTCCCTGATGATCGCATTCTTGCCCGAAGATCTGCGCGACTTCAGACCGACGCGGACATGCTCGCCGGCTCTTCCCCCATGAAGCGTTTGACTATTTGTGCTGGTGCTCGTGCCAGGTCGACGAACATGAGCGCGTCGATACAGTCAGCGAAATCCGGATCGACGCTGACCGCCAGCACCTTGGCGCCGAGCTCCAGATACCGTTCGAGCAAGACAGGAGTTCTCTGGCCGGGCGAGAGCTCCCGCAGCACCGGATCGAGATCGCGAAGCCTGTCGCCGAGGTTCGGAAGGAGGGTGCGCTCCGCTTCGCTCAGGCCGAAGCGCACCGGACGGCGCGGCAGGACCCGGGCGGTCAGGGTCGGCTCTGCGTAGTGACGGCGCAGAAACGCGAGCAGCAGGTTGCGCGACGTCCCCCGGAAGCGCTGACTGATGCTGACCGGGCCGAGCAGGCGGCGGAGCTCGGGGTGGCGGCACAACACCTCACCGATCCCCTTCCAGAGGAGAGCCAGGGAGAGCGGTCGCCGCTGGTACTCGGGGCTGACGAAGGAGCGCCCGAGCTCCATGGTGCCGCGGAACCACGGCCGCATGGCGGAGTGATAGCGAAAGAGCTTGGCAGTGTAGAGCGCCTTGGTTCCGCGCTCTCGAACGAGTTGCTCACAGAAGGCAAACCGATACCCGCCCGCGAGCTTCCGCTGGGTGGTGTCGAACAAGACCAGGTGCTGGTAGTGAGGATCGTACTCGTCGAGATCCCTCGCGAGCCCGCTCCCTTCCCCCACTCCGCGGAAGCTGAGTTCGCGCAGCCTCCCGATCTCCCGCATGATGGTGGGCGCTTGGTCGGAGGTGAGTTCGACCACAGAGAAACCACCGAGCTCGACCAGGCGCTGTGACGCGGGGAGCGCCAGAAACTCCTGTTCGAGCTGCTCGGGAGCTTCGGCAGGTGCCACGGGCACCGGCGTGACGGCTGGCTCACTCTTCAAGGTCGGCGCCGCCAGCTCATCGACACGCACACGCAGCCACGCGGTGAGCGCGCGGTGCTCTCCGAGGCGACGCACCACCTCCGGACTCACCGGGCGCCCGAAGCGCATGGTGACCTCGGTCCCGCGTCGCCTCAAGAGCTCGCTCGGGAGCATCAAGGTCCGAAACCAGGGATGAATCGCGCCCAGGGTCTGAAACGAGGCACTGTTCTTCCCGTCGAAGAAACAGGGCAGAAGCGTGGCTCGGGAGCGCTCGGCAAAGAGCCCCACCGCCGAGCTCCACGCGCCATCGGCCACTTTGCCCTGGGAGGGTTGGAAGTGCGACACCTCTCCTGCTGGGAAGATGGCCACCAGACCACCAGCCTTGAGGAACGAGAGCGCCGCCCGGAGCTGACCCGCTCGCGACGCCGCCTGACGGCTCGCATCGAAGACATCCACCTCGAGAAACCAGGGGGCGAGAGTACCGATCCGTGACAGCACGGTGTTGGTGACGATCCGGAAGTCTGGTCGGCGCGCCGCGAGCGCAGCCCCGAGGGCGAGCCCGTCGATCCCTCCAAACGGGTGGTTGGCGACAACCAGGCAAGGGCCAGTGGTCGGGATCAGGGAGAGCGTCTCATCCATGACGCGCACGCTCACCTCGAGCTCCCTGAGGGCATGGGCGAAAGCCTCTTCGCCGGGACGTTTCTCTCGGACGTGCCGTTGGTACAGCCGATTGAGCTCGCTCAGGCCGGAGAGACGGAGAACACCTTCAGCGAACCAATGCGGGGTTCCTTTGGGAAGGATGCGGGCCAATTCAGCGGGAGAGACGAGGGCAGTCTGCATCTTGGTGCGTCGGAGTCTGCGAGAGTTACTCGACGTTCCCGAGACGCACAGGCAAGAGTTGCATGGCGAAACGACGACAAGCCGGTGAACAGCCGAGACTTTCTCCGTGGTACCCTTGGTCGACTTGCCTCCCCGCCGACACGTCGACTGGTCGTACCTACCCCGCACCGAGCGCGCGGCCCTCACCGCGCGCGAGGGCGCGTCCACCGCCGAGTTGGCTCAACTCCTCTCGGTGCTCGACGAACTCACCTCCCTCTTCGACACCGACAGCATCCTCTTTCACACAGTTGAGATCGCGCGCGCGCGCCTCGGCATGCACCGCGTCTCGGTCTTCGTCTACGACGAGAAGGCCAACCTGATGCGGGGAACCTGGGGCACGGATCTCGAGGGGCGGACCGTGGATGAGCACTTCCTCACCTTCGCCGTGACGCCTGGGGAGGGCGCCCGGCGCGCGCGTGCCGCCCGCCGGGGTGTGTTTTTCGAAGTGGTCGACCATGCCCCACTGGTGGCGCACACACCGAAGGAGACTCAGGTGGTCGGACGCGGCTGGGTCTGCACTACGCCCGTCCGCTACGGCTCGGAGCTGTTCGGATTGATGTTCAATGACGCGGGTCTCTCTCGCTCCCCGCGCGACGATGGGATGCAGACCCGTGGCGCACTGCTCGCGGCCCTGGTGGGCACGGCGCTGCATCTCGCGCGCCTGCGCGGTGATGTGCTCGATCCGGAGGGGCTCTCGGCGCGCTCTCCCCAAACGGTGAAGATGGTGCGCCTGCTCGGCCGAACCCCGAACCTAACGGCCCGAGAAATCGGGGAGCAGCTCGGCCTGAGTGAGAGTCGGGTGGCACGGCTCTTCAAACGGGAAATGGGCGTTTCCCTGGTGGATTACCGCAATCGCCTGCGACTCGAGCGGTTCTTCGTGCTGCTCGAAAAATCGGGGAACAACCTGCTCGAAGCCGCCCTCGCCGCCGGTTTCGGGAGCTATGCCCAGTTCCATCGGGTGTTCGTGGCAGAGCGCGGCAGCCCTCCCCGCCAGTACCTCCGAGCCGCCAAAAATGAGAGAACTCTGCGCCGCGGATGAGAGGACCAAGTTCCGGGACCATGGCAGCCTATCCACCAGGTGAACCATGATTCCGAGGATCTCTTGGTGTGCGACTTCCCTGGCCGTTTTTGCTTACTTGGCTTCCCTTTCGGGCTGCGGGGGAGATGCTGACGGCCCTGCCGACCAGGGTCAGGCAGGAGGAGCAGGTGAGGGCTCCGACGGTGGCGCCGCCGGGACCGGGGAGTTTCCCACCGCCGAGCTCGAGCCACCGCCCGCTCCGCCCACCGCGGACGTCGCGCGACCGGACGCCGAGGTGAGTGAACCCAACCTCCGTGTCTTGCCCTGGGCCGGGTTCTCGGCCGCCGTTTCCTACACCTTCGACGACTCCCAGCCTTCCCACGCGGAGCACTGGCCCGACCTCGACGCGACCGGCGTCCCGATGACCTTCTTCGTCAACCCGACGGCGAACTGGCAAGCCAACTACGTCACCACTTGGAGCGAGATCGGCGCCGCAGGCCATGAGCTCGGCAACCACACCTGGAATCACTGCCACTCCGATCTCTCCGACTGCACTCCGATCGGCACCGCTGAGGAAGAGATCACGGAGACCACCGACTACATCATCGAAACCCTCGGCGCCGACCAAGTGATCTCGTTTGCGGCCCCGTTCGGTGACACCGGTTGGAACACCCACGCCGAGAAATCCATGTTGTTGGGGCGCGGCGTGGGCAGCGGTCAGGTGCCAGCCTCAGGAACCACCAATTGGTACAACCTACCGGTGTTCGCGGTGGCCGCGAACCAAACCGCCGAGCAGTTCGACGCGGCCATCGACAGCGCGCTCGATTCAGAGCGTTGGGTCATCTTCATGTTCCACTCGCTCCTCCCCACCGCCAACAACTGGTATGCGGGGGTAGAGATGAGCGAGCTTGCTACGAACATCGCCTACGCGAAGGACCTCGGCGAACTCTGGATCGACACCATGGGCAAGATCGGCGCCTATGCCCGAGCAGCGCAGGTGTTCGAGGAGCTCACCGAGGAAGATGGCACCTTCACCTGGACGCTCCCCGAGCATTTCCCGTCTGGCCAGGTGCTGCGGGTGGTGGTGGATGGCGGCACCTTGAGCCAAGGAGGCACCGAGCTGCCCTGGGATCCGCATGGGTACTACGAGATCGCCCTCGATCACGGAACTCTGGCCTGGGAGCCCTGAGAACGCGCGTTTGCATTTGTGGTGTGCACCTTTCAAAAGTGGGAAAATTCATCTGATGCGTGATCCGCGACTGGCCTGACTGGGCATTTTGGGGGGGCGCCCTTCTACCGCAGCGCCCCCTTGGAGATTACCTATGGTCACTCGCAGCTCACGCTTCCTCAGTTCCATCATCCTCAGCGCGCTGATTGTGTGGTCCTGTGGCAGTGAGGACTCGAAGTCTCCCAGTGATTCGACCGGCACTGGGGGCACGCAGGCGGGTGCGAGTGGGGGGGCGGCAGGCCTCACTGGCAGTGGCGGACTCACGGGCAGTGGCGGACTCACGGGCAGTGGCGGACTCACCGGCAACGGCGGTCTCACCGGCAACGGCGGACTCACTGGCAACGGCGGACTCACCGGCAACGGCGGTCTCACTGGCAGTGGCGGTCTCACTGGCAGTGGCGGTCTCACTGGCAACGGCGGTCTCACTGGCAGTGGCGGTCTCACCGGCAGTGGCGGTCTCACTGGCAGTGGCGGTCTCACCGGCAACGGCGGACTCACTGGCAGTGGCGGTCTCACTGGCAACGGCGGTCTCACTGGCAGTGGCGGACTCACCGGCAGTGGCGGTGAGCTGGGCCAAGGTGGGATCCTGGGTGATGGCGGCACCACCGGAACTGGCGGCAGCACCAGCACCACTCCCGTGTTCCGCGTCTTTCTGCTGCTCGGCCAGTCGAACATGGCTGGCTATCCCCAGGCGCAAACCGCAGACAAAGAAGAAGACGAGCGGATCCGCGTCCTCGGCTACGAGGCATGCACCTCCGTGGGGCGTCAGGCAGACACCTGGGACACAGCGGCACCACCGCTGCACGAATGCTGGAACAACGCCATCGGACCTGGTGACTACTTCGCGAAAACCTTGATCGACCACCTCCCCGCGGGAGACACCATCGGGCTCGTGCCCTGCGCCATCAGCGGCGAGCGGATCGAGACCTTCATGAAAGTCGGTGGCACGAAGTACGACTGGATCGTGAACCGCGCCCGCTTGGCCCAGGACGCCGGCGGCGTCATAGAAGGGATCCTGTTCCACCAGGGGGAGTCGAACAATGGTGATCCGAACTGGCCCAACAACGTCAACACGCTGGTGGAAGATCTGAAGGCCGATCTGGGCCTCGGGGACATCCCGTTCTTGGCAGGAGAGCTGCTCTACACGGGCGGCTGCGCGGGGCACAACACCCAGGTGAACCGGCTGCCCGACGTCGTCACCAACGCCCATGTGATCTCGGCAAATGGACTCGCTGGCGATCCTGCCGACACCCGATACAACCTCCATTTTGGCCACGACGCCCAGGTGACCTTCGGACAAAGGTACGCCGAGAAGATGCGGGAGGTTCAGGGTTGGTGAGGCAGAGGGGAACTCCCGCAGCACCGAGAGGACCCGTGACGGACTAGTGGCAGCTCGAGCAAGGGGCAAAACAGTAGTGGTAACAATAGGCCCCACCGGCACCGACGATCCCGCCCGAACCCGTGACCCCACCGGCACCGAAGACACCGCCAACACCGGAAAGCCCACCCGAGCCCAAGTCGCCACCGGCACCGGGAAGCCCACCCGAGCCCAAGTCGCCACCGGCACCGGGGAGCCCACCCGAGCCGTTCGCGCCCCCGCTTGCAACCAGGACTCCCCCGGTCGATGGGGTTCCTGCCTCCGAACCTCCCAGGGCAACTCCAGTTGTCCCGCCGGCAGCGTTGACGGTTCCTCCCTGTGGCGCCTCAGGAGGAGGCGACTCGCTCTCTTCGGCACAACCGGAAGTGAGCTGTAGAAACCCAAGCAGCGCGAGAATGCACGCCTCGGTCAGGCCGGCTCTAGTCTTCATCGTGAGCTTCCGCTCCTACTGCGCAGGATCATCATCGCGCGCCTCCACCTTTGCAACAGCCATACCACTCAGGCGGCGCGGGTTTTCAGCAGGCAATCGCTCTGGCTCTGTGCCAAAGCGCCCGATCCGGCACATCAAGCTGGCACAATGTCCAACCACAGGTGTGCGTGAAGCTCGACTCTCACGCCGAACGGAACCGTTCGCCAGGTTCGTCCGTGACGGGTCTCCAGTTCTCAGAACAGGAATCTGCCCTCGCCCCACCGACCATTGAGCATGTCGTTGACTTGGCTCTCGTTGAAGGTGCAGTCGGGCCATCCGTAGAAGGATGCGGACATACAGGTGCCGTCCGTCGACGTGGAATCCGGCAATCCGAAGGCATGGCCAAGCTCGTGGACCATGCCGCCAACCCAGCGAGCCTTGTCGGCGGGGTATCCCGCGCCACCGTCAGCGTCGTGGCCGGGGAGCAAGACCCAGCCGCCGCTCGCCCCACCGCCCGCTCCCTCACCCTCGGCGCTCACCTCGCTCACGACCATCCAGCGATCGTCGGGCAGATCGAAGCGACGCATGATCTCCTGCTGTGCGTTGGCCGCCGACCACCAGTAGCGTTCATCGCCATTGGGCGTCTCCTCGTACCAGAGCTGTTCGTGTTCCCCCTCCACGACCTCGACGATGGGATCATTCAACCGGAAGGTCTTGCCCAACTTCTCGAGGAAAAACGCTTGGGATTCGAGCATGACGTTGCCGATCCCCTCGGGGTACCGCGGATCGAGAGGCACGTCGCTGGGATGCAGATAAAATACGCGGATCGCGTAGTCCTGGGGCGAAGTACTGGTCGAACCGCCCGTGCCCTCACCTCCCACCCCGCTGCCACCTTCCCCCAACGCGCCACCTTCACCCAACACGCCGCCTTCACCCAACGCGCCGCCTTCACCCAACACGCCACCTTCCCCCAACGCGCCGCCTTCACCCGTGGCGCCGCCTTCACCCGTGGTCGGAATGCACGTCCACTGCTGCGCGCTCGCGCTGCACGTGCAGCTGCGGTTGCTTCGGACGCACACCGAGGTGTCGCACTCCGGATCGCAGACGCTTCCGGACTGGATCCCCGGAGCACAGGTGCTTGTGCAGGCGTCCCCGTCCCCACCTTGACCTGGTGCGCCGCCTTGACCTGGTGCGCCGCCTTGACCTGGTGCGCCGCCTTGACCTAGTGCGCCGCCTTGACCTAGTGCGCCGCCTTGACCTAGTGCGCCGCCTTGACCTGGTGCGCCGCCTTGACCTGGTGCGCCGCCTTGACCTAGTGCCCCACCTTGACCTGGTGCGCCGCCTTGACCTGGTGCACCGCCCGCTCCGGGCGAGCCGGAGAGTCCCTGTCCGCCACCCGTTGCCGTTGTTGTCGCGCCACCCGAGTTTTCACCTACGGTACCCGTTTCTGGTCCAGCGCTATCCGAACTCGAACATGCGGAAACAAGAAGCGAAAACGTGAATAAAATCGAGGCTTTGGTTATCGAGGAGGGGGACATGACACCACGCTTTCGAGGGCACCCAGAGAGTCTGCCGGGACCCTGACGAGAATTGACGGACTGCAGGCGTCATTGCAGGCACCGCAAACAGCTCTGCTCGGTGGCCGTCGAGCCGAGCCACGGGGCCCGAAGTCGGAGGCCGTAGAGCAGGGCCTGGCCGCCGATGGCCACTCGCTGCCGCCGCCCGCCGCCCCCTCATCCCACCGAGCATGCCGATTTCCCGCACTCGGCGGTCCAGTCGGATTCTTCAGCGAGCCCACGCAGTGTCCTGACTCCAAGGCTGCACCGGCGCCCAAGCGAGCACTCCGTACTCGCGGTAAATGCGATGCTCCGAGACGTGCGACCATCCCGGGAATTTCTGTCCGTGCTGAGGAAACTGTGTGTACCAGAATCGCCACCGGAACGGGAGCCAAGGGCGAAGTGCCCGAAGAAGCCGGAGAGCCAGGCAGTCAAGGCTCTCACCACACCCATCCACCAGCGTGGTTTCCTGCTCGGCTACTTCCGCCGCGTGCCATGGCCACCCGCCGGAGCCCGGGCGCTAACGCTGAACGCGCGCCGAGCCGCCTTTCGCGAAGGCTCGCACCTGCTCCACGGTGACCATGGTGGTATCGCCCGGGGTGGTGGTGAGCAGTGCGCCATGCGCCCAGCCGAGACGCACCGCTTGCTCCTCGGATTCGCCGCTGAGTAAGCCGTAGAACAGCCCACTCGCGAAACCATCACCGCCACCGATCCGATCGTGAACGTCGAGCTCGCAGGTGGGAGACATGTGGGTCTGGCCATCGATCCACGCCACGGCGGCCCAGCGATGGCGATTCGTGGAGATGACTTCGCGCAGCGTGGTCGCCACGACCTTCACGTTCGGAAACTTCTTCACCACCTCGCCGATCATGCCAACGAACGCGCTCGGATCCAGCTTCGAGCTCGACTCGACATCTTGCCCTCGGATCCCCAGTCCCTTCTGGAGATCCTCCTCGTTGCCGACCAACACGTCCACGTTCTCGACGATCCGACCGATCACCTGTTCGGCGCGGGCCGCGCCTCCCCAGATCGACCACAGCTTCTCGCGAAAATTGAGGTCAAAGCTACAGATCGCGCCTGCGCGCTTCGCAGCCTGCATGCCCTCGATGATAAGTTCGCCGGTCGTCTCGGAGAGCGCCGCGAAGATCCCGCCACTGTGGAACCAACGCACCCCAGGCGCGAAGATGCGGGCCCAGTCGAGATCGCCGGGACCGAGGAGCGCACCGGCCTCATTGGCGCGGTTGTAGAAGACCACCGGGGCCCGCACCCCTTGACCACGGTCACTGTAGACGGTCGCCATGTTCGGACCATTCACGCCGTTGTGGGCGAAGCGCTTATAGAATGGCGTTACCCCCATGGCACGGACGCGCTCGTGGATCATGTCCCCGATCGGATAATCCACCATCGCCGTGGCGATCCCGGTGTTCAGCCGGAAGCAATCCGAGAGGTTCGCCGCCACGTTGAACTCACCACCGCTCACGTGGATCTGGCAGGAGGCTGCCTTGCGAAATGGCACGATCCCTGGATCCAAACGGTGAACCAGAGCACCCAAAGAAACCAGGTCGAGCCCCTGTGCCGGGACAATGGCCAACGCACTACACATGATCGTTTCGCTCCTTCTTCGTGTTCTCGTCGCACAGACGGTAGAGCACCTGCCCCGCTTCCTCGACGACCAAGGTGTCAGGGTCATGCTTCCATTCTTCGATGTCGATCGAGCTCGGCTCTCGATACGAGAGGTTGACGCCCCGGCAGCGTCGCTCCGAGATCGACGTCGCCAGCGTCACGTCGATGCGAGGCCTCTCCTGGCCATTCTCGAAGCTCCCGATCCCGCGCACGTTGGTGCTGTGCGCGAGGATCAACTTCGGCTCATGCCCAAAGCGCTCCCATTGCTTCGTGAAGTAGTCACGCACATGATAACCGATCCGCTCGATCGACGGCCCGTGCATGAAAGATATCTCGCGGATCTGCGGGCCATAGATCACGAGTTCACCGCCGTCGGCGACGATCGGCTCCAGCTTGTACATGGCCTTGCCAGCCACCCAGAGCTCCTCGTAGATCGCCGGGGTGAGGCCGAGCACGCGCTTCTTCGGGTGCTCGAGTGTCCGGATGTGGAGCGCTGCCGAATAGTCCGCGGCGCAGGACCAGGCCGCTTCCGGCGATCCGCCGAACAAACACGCAAGCTCGTGCTCGGCATTGACGGCAAACGCGAGGCAAGTTCGGGGGGTAGGAAGAAACTCGACCACACGGTCGATGACGCGCCGAGTCGGAGTGTGTTTCACGCCGTTGATGGCCGGGTTCGTGATCACGGCAGCCAGCCAATGGAAGGCCTCGACCACATCCAGCCCGGCGATCCCGGGAAAGAAGTACTTGTTGCCCCCGGCGAAGCCCATGCACTCGTGAGGAACCACCGGGGACACGATCAGGATGTGATCGTACTCGACGGCCTTCTTGTTGATCGTAACCGGGATCGGATCGACGAACAGTCCATCGGTCAGCCTCCCCACCTCGTCACCTGCGAGCGTGCCGAGCGACAGCAGCTGATCTTGGTGGTGGTGCTGATGGTTGGAGATGATGACGTTGCGGTAACTCTGAGCGCGCTCCTCGGCGGTGATGCCCAGATGGCGGTACAAACGCGCGGGCTCCATCGCTGCGTGCGTGCCGGTCGCCACCAGCACCTCGAGAACAGAGACCCGCGGCAGCAAAAGCTCGGTGAGCACGCGAAAGAACAAGTCGATCGGCGCGTGCCGGGTGTGATCGGGGATCAGCAGCAGCACGCGCTTCTGCTCCAGAGGCAGCGGGGCCAGGGTGGCCTCACAGATCTCCCTTATCTCACGGAGCGTGAGGCTTTGGGTCAGCGAACCGTGCCCGAATACCTGTCCCATCGTCTCTTCTTTCTCAGTGCCAACAACGGCGGACCGCCCAGTAAAGGGGATTTGTTCATGCTCGCCCGCGCGGTGGCGTGACTATACCCCACTGTAGGCCGAAAACCCGCCGTCGACCGGGACTACGATCCCGGTGACGAAGCGTGACGCCTCAGACATGAGGAACAGTGTCGTTCCGAGGAGCTCGTCCGGTGCTCCGAAGCGGCCCATCGGCGTCGCAGCGAGGATTTGTTGGCCACGCGCGGTGAGCGCGCCCGTCTCCTTGTCCGTGAGCAGAAAGCGATTCTGCTCCGTCAAGAAGAAGCCCGGCGCGAGGGCGTTGACCCGGATCTCGGGGGAATACTCCTTGGCGAAGTGGACGGCGAGCCACTGCGTCAAGTTGCTGACCGCGGCCTTGGCGGCGGAATAGGCGGGGATCCTCGTCAGAGGCCGGAACGCGTTCATCGACGAGACATTGAGGATCACGCCGTGTTTCTGCGCTGCCATCAGTCGACCGAACGCCTGCGAGGGCAGCCAGGTGCCGAGCAGATTCAGATCCATCACCAGGCGGAAGGCCTCGGGCTCGAGCTCGAAGAACGGCTTCTCGACGCTGGTCGTGGCCCGGGGGTTGTTGCCGCCGGCGCCGTTTACCAAGCCGTAGATCTCACCGTATACCTCAGCCACCTCGGCCGCCGCGGACTTGACCCGGTCGGCATCGAGCACGTCGAGCAAAACGACGCGGTGTTTCCCCGGTGTCCCGTCGAGTGAGGCGAGAACGCGCTCGGCCAGGGCCCGGTCCCGATCGAGCAGGGCTACGTTGGCCCCGCGCTCGGCCAGGACTCGAGCCATCGCCCCACACAGTACCCCGCCAGCACCGGTGATGGCGATGGTCTTGCCACGAAAGTCGTACGCTTGAGTGAAATCGAAGCTGCTCATGACTCTTTCATCGGGGGAAGAGGGGGGCTAGCCATTACCCAGGAACAAAGGTTGGATGTGACGCTGAAAAAGGTTGTCTTCTACACACGTGGCCACCGCCTGGCGGTGGGTCTCGAGCAGGGGAAAGTACTCGCCCCCCCACTCCGCCGCAATCCGAAAGGCGATGTGCAGGAGCTGACGGACATCCGTGCTGTAGCGTGGGCAGCTGGCATCGTGACGGAGCATCTCGACCAGCTGCTCAGAAGAGAGCGCATCGACCTGCTCGGCGGTCGGCAGCCGGGTGCGATCGATGTCGATCACCAACAGATAGGGGACACAGAGTTCGTCGTAGCGGCTGAGCGCCGCGCGGTACAACCGCTTCACGAAGGCCGCCCCCTCACCGCCCACGCTCGCGAGCCCAATCACCTCTTCGAGCCAGGTGGTACCAGCTGTCTTCAGGTGCACCCCAGTGTTCCAGGCGGCCAATGCCCGGTGCATCACCGGGTAAAGGGCGAATTTGTCGCTGCCCGAGTGGATACTGAGCTTCAGTGACGAGGGCAGCGAGAAGACCTGCTTGGCGAAGCTCAGCACAGCCAGATCCGCCGCGAACTCTTCGGCAAACTTGGCCACGTTGCCGACGTACTCGATGCCCTTCAGGAATTCTCCCGAGAATTTCGGGGCCACGGTCACAACCGGGATCTTCTGCTGCGCCAAGCCCGCGAGGATGAAGAGCAGCTCGGTCGGGGACTGTGCGGCGCTGGCCTCGTCGAAGGAGACCTCGGTGATGAAGCTCCCCTCACCCTTCTTTTCGGTGATGTACCGGTAGACCAAGCCGGCCTGCTCGATGGCCGCAAGGTACTTCTCGGCCACCGCACGTTTGGAGGCCTCGCTCACGGACAGCGGGGAGGAGAGGCCCGGCAGCGCCAGCTCGCCGTCGTAGCCGCGCAAGGCGCCGAGGAAGGCCTCGACCGACGCGGGGCTGGCGGGGCGGCCAATGAAGTCGGCGACGTCGATCGTGAAGAAGTCCGACGCCCCGAGGAACTTGTCCACGTTGCCGAGGCCGATGTGGTCCGCGTCGACGTGATAGGGCGCGTTCCAACCCAAGGCCTCGGTGGCGCGCGCCGCCTCTTGGCGCACGTCCTCGGGCCGCGTCGAGAGCAGGGTATGCTCCCGGTTCGACTTGTTCCAGACTGGGGTCACCTCCACGCCACGCACCCGTGCCGCGAGCAAGGCCCGGAGTTGCGCCTCGCCCTCGCGACCGAAGCGATCGCCGATGCCCATCGAAAACTTGCCCAGATCGATCGTCATTGTGTGCCTTTTCGGGCTCGGAGTCGAGCCCAGCTGGGGAGCGGCAACGCTTCAGTGTTCGGAGAATCCGAAGTAGCGCCGAGCATTTCCGTAGCTGATGTCGGAGACCATCTGGCCCAGAAGATCGAGATCGGCTGGCAAGAGCCCGCGCGCCATCTCGCCGCCGAGGATGTTGCAGAGGAGTCTTCTGAAATACTCGTGGCGTGGAAACGATAAGAAGCTGCGGGAGTCGGTCAACATGCCCACGAATTGGCTGAGAATTCCCATGTTGGAGAGCGCTGAGAGCTGGGCGGTCATGCCGTCCTGTTGATCGAGGAACCACCAGGCGGAGCCGTACTGGAGCTTGCCGGGGATCGAACCGTCCTGGAAGTTACCGAGCATGGTCGCCAGAAGCTCGTTGTCCCGGGGATTCAGGTTGTAGAGGATGGTCCTCGGAAGCTGGTCGAGGTTGTCGAGCCGATCGAGGTAGTGCGCGAGTGGCCGAGCGATCTCAAAATCGCCGATCGAGTCGAAGCCCGTGTCTGGTCCCAAACTCCTCATCATGCGGGTGTTGTTGTTGCGCAGCGCTCCCAAGTGCAACTGCTGGGTCCAGCCGCGCGCGTGGTTGAGCCGACCGATCTCGAAGAGCACCTGCGACCGGAAGCCTTGGGCAAGCTTTGGGCTGAGCGGTCGCTCCGCGAGCAGGAGCGAGAAGGCCTCATTTACCTCCGCGGCGCTAGGATCGCTAGCGTCGACGGTCTCGAGCCCATGATCGGAGAGGCGGCAGCCATGCTCGTGGAAGTAGGTGTGGCGCTCGGCCAGGGCGGAAAGGAACCCGTCGAAATCACGGATCGCCGCGCCCGTCACTTCGCTGAGCCGCCTCACGTAAGCAGCGAACGCCTCGGGGCTGCGCACGTCCATGGCGCGGTCGGGGCGAAAGGTCGGAAAGACGCGGGTGGCAAACCGGCTCTTGCGGAGTGCTCGATGGGCGGCAAGATCGTCCGTCGGATCATCGGTGGTGCAGACCACCTCCACGTTCATCTGCGTGAGTAAGCCCCGGGTGGAGAAACCGGGCTGGGCGAGTTGCTCGTTGCATTCTGCCCAGATGCTCGGGGCGGTCGTGGGGTTGAGCACACGGTCAGAAATGCCGAAGGGTCGACGAAGCTCGAGGTGGGTCCAGTGATAGAGGGGATTGCGCAGGGTCTTCGGCACCGTCTCCGCCCATTTCTCAAACTTCTCGGAGTCGGAAGCGGGCCCGGTGATGAAGTGTTCCCCTACCCCGGTGGTGCGCATCGCGCGCCACTTGTAGTGGTCGCCGGCCAGCCACACCTGGGTCAGATTCGCGAAGCGGCGATCGCTTTCGATCTCAGTCGGCGAGAGGTGGCAGTGATAGTCGATGATGGGGAGCTTCTCCGCGTAGTCGAAGAAGAGGTGCCGGGCCTCCTCGGTCTCGAGCAGGAAATTGTCGTTCATGAATCGTGGAGCCATCGCCATTTCCGTTCTCTCGGCGTGGGCCGGGACCAGTGAGCGCTCTCGGCCCGTCTTGCGGGACGCCTGAGGGGACGTTCACGGGGTGGCCGGAGGCTCAGGATTGTGGTGCTGGGGAGCAAAGCGGTTTTTTGACCCCCGCGGCCCGGGTTCGCGCGTCCATCCACTGTCGCTCCGGACCCTCATGTTGGGGCCGAGTGGCCCAATGACCGAGGAAAAGCCGACCATGCGCCATTCGAGGACGCTCCTGATTCCGACCACCCTACTGTCATTCTTGGCCACGGCTCCGCTGGCACTGGCCCAGAATGGCGAAAGTCCCGGCGAAACTGCCGAGAATGGCCCGAGTGCCCCAGTCGATGTGCCTGCTGCACCCAATGCGGAGCCCCGCTCCGAGGCTGCGGCAGAGGAGGCGACAGCGCAGGTGAGCGCAACACCCGAGGAGGGTCCGACCCAGCCCGAGACCGGGAAGGCAGAGCCGCCCAACCATGTTGCTGCCGAGTCTGTGGAGGCCGAGCCCAAGGGCGCTCCGAAGAGCTGGTTCGACCGGCCCAGCCTCGCCGGCAGCTTCGGGCCGAAGGGAAGCGCGTTTTACGTGACCTTGTACGGCCTCGTCCAATTGGACGGGATGTACGACACCACCCGAAGCTATGGTGATCACATCGGGCCAGCCCTGGTCGCCCACGACAACACCTACGCCGGTAAGGTAGGGCGAACCCAGTTCTCGCCCCGCAACACCCGGATTGGGATCCGTCTCGGGGCGCCCGAGATCGGTGGCGTAGCCACCACCGCGGTGCTGGAGGCAGATTTCTTCGGTGACCAGGCCGAGCCTCACCCCACCACGCCCACCAACTCGGAGTTCGCGGAGCCCAATCACACGGAGCACAGCTACTTCACCAACCCCGTGTTGCGGCTCCGGCAGGCTTATCTCAAGCTGGAAAACGACTACCTAGACATCCTAGCGGGTCAGACCTACGACGTCTTTGGTTGGCAGGGTCTGTTCTTCCCTTGCAGCGTTCAGTACTTGGGGTTGCCGAACCAGGTCTTCTCGCGTAATCCCCAGTTCCGGCTGAGCCACCTGTTCGGAAGTGAAGGGCCGGTAGCCGTGGAGCTCGCCGCCGCGGCGGTGCGCCCCGCCCAACGAGACAGCCAGATGCCTGATTTCCAGGGCGGGCTGCGCTTCGCACTCAATGATTGGAAGGGGATCATGACCCCCGGGAATCACGGCACCACGGCGCTGCCGTTGTCGATTGGTGTCTCGGGTACCTTGCGCAAGTTCCGCGTCAATGCCTTCACGCCGCCACCCACCCAAACTTCGAACTCCGTTCAAGGCTGGGGTGTCTCGGCCGACGCGCTGATTCCGGTTATCCCTGCCGATGGAACGAACGATCGGGGCAACCGTCTCACCTTGGTCGGTGGCTACGTGATGGGCAGCGGGATTGCCGATCTCATCACCGCGGGTGGTGGCGCCTCCTTCCCCACCCTCCCGAACCCTGCCCAAGCGAACCCACCCCCCATCTACTCCCCGAACGTGGACAATGGGCTAGTCACCTTCGATAGCACCGGGTTGCTTCACTCGATCGACTGGCAAGCGGTGCGCGCCGGGCTCGAGTACTACTTGCCACCCTCCGGCCGTTTCATCTTCTCCGCCAACTTCACCCAAGCCTACTCGAAGAACCTGGCCACCCTGTTCCCCCAAGGCGGCGCGGAGGTGGGGTTACTGGTCGAGGTGGCAGACTTCTCACGCTACGCCGACGTCAACCTGTTTTTCGACGCCACCCCCAACGTGCGCTTCGGCATCTCAGGCCAATACACCTACGTCGAGTACCTGGACGGGAATTCGCCTGACAACCTGCGCGGCATGGGCCAGGCGCTGTACGTCTTTTAGTTCTCGGGGAGCGCGACGACGCCGGCTAGATGGACGCGTCGATAGTCGGCGTAAAATCGCAACAGTAGAGGGTCGCCTCGTACCCGTACTGGTTGATGCCTCGAACGCCAGGCTCCGGACAGGTGAACGGAATGTAGTCCTCCGCCGGTGTATCAGGCCCATAGCATGAGAATCCAAAGCGCGGACCACTGCAGCCAGGTACGGTCAGATCGCCCTGGCAGGTGGCGCCTGGTGGCGGCAGCTTCGGCGTGTAGCAGCAGTAAACATCCTGGTTGGCCGTGCTGACCCCATTCTTCGTGCAGATCGGCGCGTAGAAGTCGGCGCGGCTCTTGCTGGCTCCGAGCGTGTCGGTGCTGGGCAGCACGGTGGGGTCGTCCTTTGGGCAGGTGAAGGCGGTCAGGCCCGAAGGATTGCACGAGAGATTGGTGCCGTCAGCCGCGCTCAGGCTGGTGTTCCCGGTCACGTCCGTACACGCCGTGCCCCAGACGGCAGATGGGATCGGCAGGTTGAGATCGCGACAGCAATACTCGATTAGCCCCTCGCTGTTGCGCACGCCGTTGCGACAATAGAGCGATGAGTTCAGAAAATCCGGCCGCATTCCGCTACGGCAGGCAAAGCCGTAGTAGCGCTCGTTGCAGGTCTCTGCTGGCTGCTCCGTGGCCTCACAGCTCGAGGGGACGACGCACTCGGAGAGCGGTTCGTAGGCGCAGGGGCCAACCTCCGGCGCGCAGCAATAGCCGCGCTGCCCCTCGGCGCCAGCCGCCCCCACGTCAGCGCAAACCAGCCCCTGTGGCACGCCCTCGACGTAAGTGGGTGAGCTATCCGGGCGATCCGTGCCACCGCAGAGGTACGGCACCAGATCACCGGTGGTGGTGAACGATTTCTGCGCCGGATCGGTGGTCACCACCGTGAAGCTGCAGTCGACGGTAGCGAGATCCGAGACCACGCAGGAGTTGGACTCGAGGGCTGGCTCTGGCTTACACGACGACGCCGCGCCGAGCACTGACACCAGCAACACCCCGAAGGTAGGTTGGCGAAGGAGTTTCAGCGAGGTCATCAGTACACCCACCCAGCAGGCGCCACGGGTGCGGGCAGCGGCGGGAACACGCAGGCTTTCGGCGGCCCGTTGCCACGCAGATCCGTCACCGTCACCCCGCGCCCGACGGGCGTGAAGTTCACGGGACCGGGGCCGAGCACCAGCTCCGCGTATTGGGCGGAGACCGCGTTCGGTCCAATTCCATCGACCACCACGTTGTCGAGGTTCACTGGACCCATCGGGCGACCAGCGTTCATGCCGTGCAAGGTCACGACGGACTGCAGCGGGTTCGAGCAGCTGACGTGCCGAACGTTGTTGAGGGTGATGTTCTGAAACTGTGGGTAGTAGGTGCCCGAGAAGAGCGGATTGTACGAGGGCAGCAGCATGATAGCATTGGGAATGTCGCGCATGCAGATGTCGCGATAGGTGACGTTGGTCACGACCCCCCCGCGGCTCAAGTCGCTCTTGATCCGGATCCCGTTCAGATCGGCGATGCTGGCGCCATCCCCTACGGCGCGGGAGGCCCCGTCGATCGTGAGATCGTAGACGGTGACGTTGTTCACCCCCGGCACCTTGGGACCTTCGCTCGGCCCTGCCCCGTAGGTCTCGCTGCCGATCGAGATCCCATGCCCGGTGCCGAAGTGATTGTGAGCGATCACGAGGCCGTCCAGGATATGCCCACCCTTGATCGCGATTTGGTCGTCGCTGGTGGTGATGGTGTTACACGCGATCACCCCACAGCGGGTGTCGGCGGTCGTGCCCGGATCGATGCCATCCGTGTTGCGGGCAAGGTGGGGGGTATTCTGGATCCCCTGGCTGTTGGTCCAGCGTGAGGGGGTGACAATCGTGACCCCCCAGGCGGTGTACCCGCGCCCCATCTGGTCACAGGCAAAGATGTTTTCGGCCGCGGTTTTGTTGGCGTTCCACTGCACGTACTCCCCGCGCGTGCTCGCCGGAGGGTTCGAGGTGATCTTCACGTGGAACTTGGGCGCGTTCTGGATGGTAACCCGGTAAAGCAGAAATCCGGTGGTCCCCGACTGAGTGGAGACAAGATTCGGATTGCCGATGCTGCCGTTGGTTTCCCGAAGCGCCTGGGAAAGCTGCCACCACGAATAGTTGCGCCCAATCAGCGGCTCGTCACCTTGGCCGTCGATCGTGCCCTCGCCGATGATACCGGGGCGGTGCCCCATGGGCCGGATGAAGTCGATGCACGCGGTGCTGCCGTTGATGCCGGGCATCGCGCACAGATCTCCCGAGGAGCCCAGCTTGTAGTTGTTCGGATCGCGGGAGGCGTAGAGGGTGACCCCGCGGTCGATCCAGAGCACCACGCCGTCGAGAGCGAGCGGCCCTGAGACGAACACGGTGTTTTCTCCATTCGCCACCAGTTTGAGCACCGGTGGCGGTGGCAGCGGGGTCTCGTTGGGGGTGTTGAGAACGGCGGTCTCCCACCCCTGCTTGCAACGAATCAACGCATCGCCGATGCGTTGAGTGTCGAGCGTAGTCTCGTCCCAATGCGAGACACGCTCAGAGACCAGAACTTCGCACAGCTGGCTGTCAGGCGGCCAGCTTGGCTCTCCGAGCGGCAAAAGCGGGTCACCATAGCCACAGGAATCCGGGGTTCCCCCGAATTTGAAGAGCGCCGACTCATCCGTTTCGCACTGATAGTCGATGCTGGCCGCCTCCTCGTTCATGGGCGCACAGGCCACACCCATCAAGCTTTGGGCCAGCAGAGCCGAGCACCACCCGCCGAGGCGGGCGCGGAAGGAGATTCGACGTGCGTTTTCGGTACCCTGACCCATGGAAACTCAAACTGGCGAATGTGACGTGCTGAACGAAAATCAACAGCCAGCGTTGCCCGGGCAGGGCCAGGCGACCAAGGCGGTGCCGCAGGACCACTTGCCTGGCGTCGCGGCGGCTGCGTCGTAGCCGACGCAGGTGCAGTAACCCGATTTCTCCGCCCCCTTGCTGTCCAGGTACATCCCTGAGGCGCTGGTGCAGGTGGTGCACGCGGGGATCGTACAATCCATAGTCGCCTGCGGCGTGGCCGCCGGACAGCTCGCGCTCATCGGATTGGTAGCGTCCGGCACCTTGTAGCAGCTGTAGTCAGCAAGGGTCCAGATGCAGGTCGAGTTCTCGAGATAAGTGCCCGTGGCAGCATCGCAGGTCTCGCTCTTGAAGCCGCCGGCGTTCGTGGGGCCGCAGGTCTTGTAACAGAGCTGTACGTCTTCCGCAGCGCACACCACACCCTTCGCGATCGCGGTGCCAGCCACCGTGTTGCCGCAAATCGGCTCCATACCGGCGGCGGTCGCTCCGCCCACGCCGGCATCCGTCGTGCCCCCAGCGCCTGGATCGGCTCCGCCCACCCCAAGGCCGCCGTCGCCTCCCACGCCAACCGGTGTTCCAGCCGCCCCCATGTCACCACCGACCCCAACGGCTCCACCGATCCCCGTGGCTGCACCACCTACCCCAGCACCACCGGCAGGCTCATTGGTTTCTTCGCTGCATCCGAACGAGGCGACAAGGCCGAGCGTCGAGATCAGAGCCAGGGTCAGAATGGACGGATTGCGTGTCATGGTGAAGTTCTCCTCTTCGGTGTGCTGTTCGGGTGACGCTCGGAGTCGGCGGGGAGGGCTCGCGAAACTGCAGCGCGCCAGACCTCGGCTCGAGGTTCCGGCCAACTGACAGACCCACACCGTCACTCTCACAAATCATCGTGGCAGGCCGCCGATCCAGCAGAGGCCTTCGATCGCTAATGACGCATGGCTGGGAGGGCCAGGGCTCACCAATCGTCACCGGAATGGGCGGCCCGAGGACTTGGTGGTCGATTCACTGATCGGCGGGTGCCCTCCCCAGCATCAAACCAAGCGTCAGCCGTAGTCGCTCGTCCGCCCTTCGGGGGGTGCATTCGGAGGCTCGCCCCCTCCCGAACGGGCTCTCCCTCTCCTCTCGAACTCGGGTGCAATTTGGAAAAGCTCGCCCTATTCCTCCAGACCAAGTTCAACGACTACCAACAGTTACTGCGCGAAGACTGCCAGCTTGCGGCACGAGCCCATCAGATGGGTCTGCGGGTCTTCACCGCGGACAACAACGCTCGCCGCCAGGTCAGTCAAATCCGTAAGTTGCTTTCGGAAACGCCGGCGCGCCTGCCAAGCGTGATTCTGGTCAGCCCGGTCGAAGAGGAGTCGCTCAAGGGCTTGGCCCGGGAGGCTGGTCGCCGGGGGATCGGATGGGTGGTGCTCAACCGCTGGAGCGACACCATCCTCGAGCTGCGGGAGGAGTTCCCCCACCTCCCGGTCTTCTCGGTGACCCCCGATCAGTATCGGATTGGTCACCTTCAGGGCCAGCAATTCAAGACCCTGCTGCCCGAGGGAGGGGACGTGGTCTACCTCCGGGGCCCGATCCTCGCATCGTCGGCGCGCCGCCGCTACGAAGGGTTGCTGAAGGAGTTGAGCGGCACGCAGATCCGCGTTCAGAGCTTCACCTGCGACTGGTCCTGGGAAGGCGGGCAGAAGACGATCCGCGACTGGGTGGAAACCCTGCCTCCCACCGCGAGCCTGCCCAGGCTGGTGGTCGGTGCGCAGAACGACAACATGGCGGCTGGGGCGTGGAAGGCTCTGGTCGACGGCGCGCGGCGGCACCAACGCACCGACGTGATGCAGCTGGCGGTGGTCGGCTGTGACGGCGCGACCGGTTTCGGCCGCCGCCTGGTCGCTGAGGGCACCCTGACGGCCACGGTGCTCGTTCCCTCCGTGGCCGGTCGCGCGGTAACCGAGATCGCTCGCTGCCTCAGCGGAGAGCCGCGGCCACCCGCCGAGATCGTCTTGGACGTTTTTCCCTATCCTGAGATGGGCAAGGGCGGCGGCTGCCCGGAGCGCTCCGGCGACTCGACGAGAGTCAGCCTGCCGCGGGTTTCGCTCAGCGAAACCCGCCGCCGCAAACAGCGCTTCCGCGAAAACGACGCGGTGCTGCTCGAGGGACTCCAGCACGCCGATCCGGATGCCCAGGCGGCGCTCTTCGACGTCTGCGAGCCGGCGATCCGCCGAGTGCTCTCTCGGATCCTGCGGCGCGCCGACGAGGTCGCGGACGCCGTGCAGGATACCTTCGTGCGCTGCTTTCGGAATGCCGTCCAGGTGAAGGATCCAGAGGCTTTGCGGGGCTGGGTGGTGAGGGTCGCGGAAACGGTGGCCCTCGACCAATTGCGTCGACATCAGAGGCGCCGGATCGGTGATGAGGATGGCCATGCACTGGCTGAGCTCGCTGCCGACGAACCTTCGTTCGAGCTCAGACTGGCGGTCCGCCACGCCTGCCAAGTCATCGAGAAGCTGCCCCGGGCCGAACAGACCGTCTTCGCCCTGCGCTACGTCGATGGCATGGAAATCGGCAGGCTTGCGACTCATTGCGGTGTCTCCCTCGCCACCATCAAGCGCCGACTGGCCCGCGCAGAGCTGCGGTTCCAGAGCCTGGCTCGACGGGAGCCGGGTCTTTCCGATTGGGTTTCCACCTAGCCCTCGCCGCGTGGGCGCTGGGTGAGCGGTTCGAACCTGGGCGCGAGCAGGTGATTGATGGCGAAGGCCACCAGGTACGCACAGCCGCAGATCCCGAACAAAATCGCGTAGCCTGCGGTTATGTCGCCGGTTGCCTGGAAGCGATCGAGAAGCCTACCCGAAATGATGGGAAAGAGGATGCCGCCAATCGAACCCGCCATACCCCCAAGCCCCACCACCGAGGCCACGGCTCCCTTCGGAAAGATGTCGGAGGCGCTGGTGAAGAGGTTGGCGGACCAGGCTTGGTGTGACGCCCCGGCGAGCCCAATCAACAAGACCGCCGTCCAGTCCCCCACCTGCGTCACGAGCAGGATCGGCAGCACCGTCGCGGCAAATACCAACATCGAACCCTTGCGTGCCCGGCTCACAGTCCAACCCCGGCGCACCAGGAGTCCGGTCAGCCATCCCCCGAAGATGCTCAAGACCGTGACCACCGCATAGATGGTAACGAGGTGGACCCAACTGTCTTTGATCGAGAGGCCACGAGTCTTCTTGAAGTAGTCCGGCAGCCAGATCAGGAAGAACCACCAGACGGGATCGGTCAGGAACTTCGCGCCGATGAAGGCCCAGGCCTCGCGCCGCGCCAGGATTTCCCGAAAGCGCCAGCGCTCACCATCGGCCTCGGTCTCCGCTCCGTCACTGCGAATCCACGTAAGCTCCGTCGCCGACACTCTGCGGCTGCGCTCCGGGGTGTCGTAACGGGGGAACCAGAAGGCCAGCCACACGAACCCGGCGATCCCCGCCGCGATGAAGGCTGATTGCCAGCCGAAGGTGAACGCCAACCAGGGCACGACGGCGGGGGCGATGATCGCTCCCACGTTGGTGCCGGAGTTGAAGAGTGCCGTGGCAAAGGCTCGCTCCTTCTTTGGGAACCACAGGGCCACCGCCTTGATGGCACTGGGAAAATTCCCGCCCTCACCGAGGCCCAGGGCCACCCGAGCCACGGTGAAGCCACCGACGGTGCTGACGAAGGCATGCCCAATCGCCGCCACGCTCCAAGCCGCGATCGACGCCGCATAGCCCAGCTTCGTACCCACCTTGTCGATCACGGCCCCAAAGACTAGAAGGCCCACCGCATAGGCCGCCTGAAATGCCGCGTTGACCACCCCAAACTGCTCGTTCGTCCACCCGAGCTCGGTGTCGAGGATGGGCTTTAGCAGCGACAGGATCTGCCGGTCGATGTAGTTGACGGTCGTGGCGAAGAACAGAAGGGCGCAAATGACCCACCGGTACCGACCGATTGTGGGTGCGGGGCCGAGTTTTTCCGGTGTTTCGGGAGCAACCAGGGCAGGGTTTGGCATGACGAATCGCTTCGAGGATCTGAGACGCTGAGCGCGGCCGCGAGGGGTCATCAATCGGCCACCCCGCCTTCTGTCCGAGCAAACCCGGTGCCAGAGCCCTGAGGTGCAACGCAGACCGCGAGCATCAAGCTCGGCCGAAGTTTGGTGTGACCGCGGTTCCCCCCATGAGTCAGCGCACCAAACCCCAACCACTCTCCCCGTCGAGCCCTGGAGGCCATCGTGACGAAACCCCGCAGCAGTTGAGCGCACTCGTTGCCCTGGTCCTGCTCTCGGCCACCGGCGCCTGCAGCGACGATGGCAACCGTCCCCAGCCCGTTATTCTCATTGAGCCCAGTGTCGGAGGCTCAACGTCAGTCGACAGCGCCACGGGAACCGGAGGCTCGGTGGCCGAGGGGGGTGGGACGCTCGCCGCTGGGGCGGGGGGCAGTGAGGCAACGGGAGGCAGCGCCCCCTTCGCCTATTTCTTCCGCCAAGCCCATGGGACGATCACGGCCAGCCTGATCGAGGACAACCTCGCGGTCGAAGCCGCCCTCAGCTCCTCGGGCAATGGCTTCCAGTACGTGGCCCACAACTACATTAGCCATGTACACGTGTGGCGCGGCAGAAGCAACGGGCCGGCAGGAAAATGGCGCGGTGAGGGTAGGCGCGTGGATGTGCTGAAACTAGGAGGGCCCATGAATCGCTCCGCGAAGAAATCCTTTCGACTCTCGAGACACCATGCCGAAACGACGGCATCTCGCTCGGCTTCTCGGGCAGAGCCAAACCTACTTTCTGCAGCTTGCCTTGCAGGATTTGGCGAATGAATCCGGCCAGAGGACGCGCATTCAAGTGGAGGTCGTGTAGCCTTCGCCTTCGAGCGCCGCACGACTCACGCTGGCAGCTGGCATGCGCCTGACATGGATCGGGCACGGAGCCTGTGCGACAAGCTTTCCGATCTTGCCTAGGGCTCCTGCACCAAACGCCTGCCTTGTGGCACGGGGCGGTGTGCCAATCAAAGTATTGGACTACGGCAGCGACCAGGGCTCACGCAGCTGCTCGTAGACGGAGCTCGGGAGCTGCACCAAAAGGGGCTTCTCCGTGGGCTCGAGCCACATCACCAGATCTTCTAGCTCTGAGCGAGCCATGGCGGTGCAACCCGAGGTAGGGATCTTCGGCCCTCGCCAGATGTGGAGGAAGACGCAGGAACCAGCTCCCCGCACCGGCTCCTGCACATTGTGCCCGACGACCACCGCCCAATCGAAGAGGCCATCCGAACGCCGGAGTGAGCTCCACTTCTGCCAGGTGGAGGGGGGATGCTCCCGAGCATCGATGATTTGGTTGTAGTATGCCGACCGCGTGTCCTCGACGCAGTAAGAGGTCGAGCCCACGCTGAGGTAGGGCATGCCCCCTGCCCCCTCGGGCAGCACCAGAGCTCGACCAAAGACGAGGGAGAGGGGAAACACCCCCGCAGGGGTGCGCCCGTCACCTTCGCGCTTGACGGGACCGACCTTCTGCTCGCTCTGGTCTCCGCGCCCCCAAGCCAGACCACGGCGCCCCAGATTGACGGGGATCGCGCCCTTGGCACTGGTCCACTCGGCCCCTTTTTCGCGTTCAAAGCGCTCGAGGTTACCCGTGACGCTGTGCCAGGTGGCGGTCTTGACGACAACGAGCTGCCCCGTCTGCTCGGTGACGGGGCTCTGCTTCGGCTCGGCGACAACGGCACCGGGCACGGTCACGGACCAGAGGGCAAGGACGACAACGTTCCGAACATTCACGATGAGGCCGCTTAGCACCCCGAAACCTGGCAGCGCAAGCCGGGGCGGCCAAGGGGCACCCAAGCAAGGAAGCACCCGGCCGATCCTCTACAGGAGCTCAGAGTTTGCCGACCCCTACATCGGGTGGTGACGAGGGGGCGGGGTCGACGGTATCGCTGTAAGGCGGTGGCGGCACGGACTGATCGGCGTCCAAAAGCTCGCTGCCGACGTCCCCAAACACCTCGGTGCTCCAGACATTGGTGTCAGCCCACGTCAGGCTTCCTTCGTTCTCCGTGTCGCGGAGGATCTTGCCTTCGGTCGAGACCACGGTGTTGCCCTCGGCATGGATCCGCCCCTCCGGACCGATGCGAAACACGTGTTCGGTGGTGTTGTAGTAGTTGTTGTAGACGTGGGCATAGCCGAACCGGACGCGCGGTGTTCGGGTCGCGGTTTGGTCGAAGTAGTTATGGTGGAAGGTGACGTTGAGGAACCCTCGATCCTGGTCCCCGTTGTTGTCACTGTGACCAATCAGGGCTGTCTTCTCCGTTCCCACGTAGTGGTTGTAGGACAGCGTCACCATGTCCCCGCCGCGTTTTACGTCCGTGGCTCCGTCAGCGCCGTACTGGAAGGTGTTGTGGTCGATCCAAACGTGGTGTGAGTAGCATTCGACCCGAATGCAGTCCGGATCAACCTCGGAGTCGTCCGGAAAATCTGCCAGCCCGATGAACTCGAGATTGCGAATGATGACATTCGAGGCAGGCGTGAAGGTGCCGTAGTCGTCGGCCTCACAGGTCTCCCCGGCCACGTTCCAGCTGTTGACCGAGAGCGTGATCTTGTTGAGAACGGCATCGCCTCCGAGGCCGATGATGGTCTTGTTGGATTGTACCTTGATCAGCCCGTGTTCCGTGGGCGCCGAGATGGTTCCGCTCACCTGGATGATGAGCACCTCCGCTGACTCGGCATAGCGCTTGAGGTCGTCGAAGGTGCTGACCGTAACGACGGTACCGCCCGAACCACCGGTGGTGGTGACGAGACCGTACTTCTCCACGGCGGCGAAACCTCCCATCAGGGGATCGGCCGTGGCATCGGGCGGGGGTGTCACGATCCCGCTGCCGCCCACGCCGCTGCTCTCACCGCCGAGGCCAACCTCACCGCCGACTCCCGGGGCTCCGCCGAGGCCAACCTCACCGCCGACTCCCGGTGCTCCGCCGAGGCCAACCT
>CAYNEY010000028.1:0-43560 GCA_964396375.1 uncultured Polyangiaceae bacterium
CCTTGATTGTCGACCCCGCCCTCACCATCGATACCGCCCTCACCATCGATACCGCCCTCACCATCGATACCACCCTCGCCGTCGATACCACCCTCACCGTCGATGCCACCTGCGCCAGGATAGCCGCCGCTCCGGATCCCGTACGCGCCGCCTTGTCCGATCCAGCCCCCGAGACCCGGGAGGCCGCCAGCGTTGTCCGTACCTCCCTCAGAGTAGGGAGGATCCCCACCGAAACCTGTGTAGCCCCCCTGTTGTTCCGGTGAACCGCCCTCAGCGTCAGCTCCGTTCTCGCTGCCGCCCGCCGCTTGTAGGTATGCGCCCCCCTCGGCTGGCGTTGTCCCCGCTGCACTCGCATCGCTGTCCGAGAGTCCCGTTCCTGCAGCGCCAGCCACGTCGTCGGTGTCCGCATCGGTCTGGCCGCCACACGCCGGTTCCGCGAGCGCAAGTCCAAGTGTGAGAGAGACCACAGAGGATTTCCTCAGCCAGGCATCGAAAGAGAGGGGGCGGGTAGGGCCCCTGTGGTGAACCAGGTACTGCAGAAACTGACGAACCCTGCGCGCGTGTGTCACGTGATCCATAGTTGGCACTCCCGTGAGTCAATCAAGCAATGTCCGTGCCATGTGTGCAATGCTCAAACTTCGCCAAAAAAACTGTGGAAGTGAATGATGGGAACGTGCCAAGATGGGCCCAGTGGCACACTCTTCTGTGCCACTCGATGCAATACCGTCTGGGAGGCCTACATGCTCGCGCTGATGCAGAAGCTGGGATACGCGCCGCGCTTTGCTGTTTTCGAGATCACCCTCCGCTGCAACCTCGACTGCCGTCACTGCGGCTCCCGTGCAGGTGTGGCGCGTGACGACGAGCTCACCCTCGAGGAGATCCGCGTCCTCGCGCGGGACCTCGGGCAGCTCGGGTGCCAGCACCTCACGTTGAGTGGTGGCGAACCGCTGATGCGCCGCGACTGGCCCGAGATCGCGGAGGCGATGCGAGAGGCCAAGATCACCACGGCCCTGATCAGCAATGGATCGATTTGGAGCGCGACCATCGCTGACCGTTTCAAGTCGGCAGGTATCGCAAGCCTTGGGATCAGTGTGGACGGATTCTCGGCCAACCACGACTACCAGCGGCGCTCACCGGGTCTGTTCAACCGGGTGGTCGCGACCATCACGCAGGCGGCCCAGGCAGGGATCGAGGTGGTGGCCGTGACCACCATCAATCGGCGCAACAAGTCCGAGTTGCGGGCTCTGCGAGACTTCCTTGGTGACTGTGGTGCGCGCTACCATCAAGTGCAGCTGGCGACTCCGACCGGCAATATGACAGATCACCCGGATTTGATGCTCGAACCCGAAGATATGTTGGAAATCGTACCACTTCTGGCTGAGCTTCGGCAGGATGGAAAAACGCCGCGGATGCAGATCACTCACACGATTGGCTACTTTGGTGACCCGGAGCCGTACCTGCGCGATGGCAGCAGCCTCGTGCCCTTCTGGACTGGGTGTCCCGCGGGGATGAGCGTGATCGGTATCGAGAGCAACGGAAACGTGAAAGGTTGTCTGTCGCTGCCCTCCGAGAAGAACTGCGAGAGCGCCTTTATCGAAGGGAACCTCCGGACCGAATCGCTCAGCACGATCTGGAATCGACCCGGAGCATTTGCCTACAACCGCGAGTTTTCGCTCGATCTCTTGGGTGGAGAATGCCGAACGTGCGACTATGCCGAGGTGTGTCGCGGCGGATGCACCTGGAGATGCACGGCGAGCCGGGCATTCGTGCGAGACAACGAGTATTGTTTCCTTCGCCAGCAGCGGCACCGCGAGAGCCTTGCGCGCCGTCGGCTGCCGCTTGCCGACAAGGACCGTGGATAGAGGCGGATAGACCGAAGTACCGCGTCGCCCGAACATTCTGGCGACGGCAGTGCGGTGAGGGAGGCCTGGGGGCAGGCCGCGCCGGGCCCTCGCCCCGGGGTGCGCTGTTTCCCGAGCTCGGCTAGACTAGCCTCAACCTGCGGAGAGGCAACGATGCTGTGGTGCGAAGAATGGCATACCGGACTTCCGGAACTCGACGATCAGCACCGGCGGATCCACGCATTGATTCTTCGGGTGCAGGAGCTCCCCCAAAACAGCTCTTCTTCGACGTGGCGGCCCATCCTGCTCGAGATTGAGGCGGAGACACGGGCGCACTTCGACCACGAAGAACGGCTGATGAACGCGCATGGCTTCCCCGACCGCGAACGCCATCGACTCGATCACGCTAGCCTGATCGCCGAGATCCAGCGTTATCGCGAACGGAACGTCTTCGGTCCTCAGCAGCTAGCCCGCGTCCTCTTCAACTGGCTCTGGTCTCACACGCAGATGGAGGATCGCCCGCTCGTGCACTTCCTGGCTCAGCGAGGAAAGAGGGATGTGCATCAGCAGTCTGGCATCGAGTTGCCATGAGTACCGGCTGGCTTTGGGGAATGGTCGGCTCTTTGGCCCTTACGGGTTGCGTGGGAGCTGAGCCAGCCAGTGGCATGGCAGGCGGTGGGCCTGGTCTCGATGCTGGTGTGCAGAGTGGTGGCTCCTTGGAGGTGGATCAATCTCTTTCGATGATGCCCCTCGAACTTGGGCGGAGCTGGTCGTACGTGCTCTCTCCTATCGATCCCACGTCCACGAGCGGCTGCCCGCGCACCACGACCGCGATCACGCAGAGAATCGAACTATTTCTGGATGACACGGGTGGTGTCACCACCGCCTGGGTATACTTACCCACGTGCCGTAGTGATGCCATGGTGCTGTGGGAGAGCAGGGGGATCCACTACGGTTTGCTGCTCGCGGACCCCACGGATCCGTCGGCTGGGACCATCGGCAGCCGGCTCACTGTGCTGGTCGACCCTACTGTTGCGAGTTCCTTCGCAGCCAGCACGACCGACGCGACCCGCTACGAATGGTCACCGCTTGGCACGACAGAGACCGTGGCCGGGTCGTTCTCAGACTGTTACGACCGGCGACTTGTGGGCGCGGATTCGAGTGCCGTGTACTGCCGCGGCGTCGGTTTGGTGCGGGTTCGGTCGGGATCCCAGAATCTCGAACTCGAACTCGAGAGTATGGTGGTTCCCTAGGGTACTTGGCTTGGCCCGGGGACCGCCAGGGAAGAGTCTGGCCTGATCATGACCAAGGTCGGTAAGATGGTTCGGTGTCGGACCAACCAGAGCGATTCGAGCCCCATGTTCCCTCGTCGATGCCGGCCGAGAGCCTCTCGGTGCTGGTGGTCGACGACGATGAGGGCAATCGCGCCAGCCTCGAGCGGATCTTTGTGAAGGAGGGGATGCGTGTCAGCTTGGCCGCCGGGGCGCGCGATGCCCTTGAGGTCTTGCGTCGGGCCAGGGTGGATGTGGTGCTCACCGATCTGATGATGCCCGGTGTTTCGGGCGCGGAGCTGCTCCGTGCGATCAAGGAATTGAGCCCCGACACCGAAGTCGTGTTGATGACCGCGTTTGGCTCGGTGGAAGTTGCGGTTCAGGCGATGCGCGATGGTGCCTACGATTTCGTCGAGAAGCCGCTCAAGCGCATGACCATCGTGAAGAGTGTGCGCAAAGCGGGGGAACGGCGGCGATTGGTGAGTGAGAACCGGAGCCTGCGACAAGAGCTGCGCCGACTCTCCGAGCGGACAATCGTAGGCCAAAGCGCGGTGCTGCGGCGGGTGCTGCAGGTTGTCGCGCAGGCGGCGCCTTCGAGTGCCACCGTGCTGATTCTCGGGGAGAGTGGCACGGGCAAGGAGCTGATTGCACGGGCCGTTCACGAAGGGAGCGGGCGAGTGGGTGCATTCGTCGCGGTCAACTGTGCGGCTATCCCCGAGGCGATCTTGGAGGCGGAGCTATTCGGGCATGAGAAAGGGGCGTTCACCGGGGCCACCGTGCGGCGCGAGGGTCGCTTTGCGCGCGCGACCGGGGGAACGCTGTTTCTCGACGAGATTGGCGAGCTCACCCCCAGCGTTCAAGTCAAGTTGCTTCGGGTGCTCCAGGAGGGCGAATACGAGCCGGTAGGAGGAGTGACCCAGAAGACCGATGCCCGGATTGTCGCCGCGACCAATCGGGATCTGCGTGGTGAGGTCGAGGCCGGACGGTTTCGCGAGGATCTCTACTACCGACTCAACGTGATCGCGGTCACAGCGCCGCCGCTCCGGGCTCGTCCTGAGGACATCCCGCTTCTGGTCGACCATTTTCTCACCGTCTACTGCCGTAAGAACCAGCGTCACCTCCCCCAGGTGCCGAGTGCCGTTTTGGAGCGGCTCGT
This sequence comes from uncultured Polyangiaceae bacterium, assembly GCA_964396375.1. GTDB lineage: Bacteria > Myxococcota_A > Polyangia > Polyangiales > Polyangiaceae > FEN-1139. Next base: position 4,269 of record CAYNEY010000028.1, read on the forward strand.
CCACTACGCCTGGCCGGGCAACGTCCGCGAACTGGAAAATGTCATTGAGCGTTGCGTTGTCCTGTCTCAACGGGAGACTCTAGGCCTCGAGGACCTTCCGGAGTCGATCATCGAGTCGGCCGGGGCCCCCCTTTCGTCGCTGAGTTTTTCGATTGGCACGCCCCTCGACCAGGTTGAACAGAGCATGATCCGGGAGACCTTGCGGCACACCAACGGGGACAAATCCCTGGCGGCGCAGCTCCTCGGGATCTCGGCACGCACCATCTACCGGAAGCTGGGCGAAGGGGAGGGCGGCGGGCCGGGGTGAGACCGCGAATGACAATTTGGCAGAGCTGGCGGGATCGCTGGGGCGATTCCTGACAGGTTGTCCGATCGGGTCGGGCCCAGCACGATTCCGCTGGATTTCCTGGGCAAACTCGACAATGACCCGTGGCACGACCTTCGCAATTGGGGTTCGGTCTTGTCCTTCGACGCTCTGCTCAAACGTTACTCGGTTCTGCTGCTACTCGGGCTGGTGGCAGTGGTCGCGTACTTCCAAGCAGCGGGTACCATGAGCTTGTTTGGTGCCGCCATACAGCCTACCGCGGCTGCCGGCGACGCGGTTCGCGCTGCCATCGCCAAGGCGGCCAACTCAGGGCGGACGCGTGTGGCCGAGCCGATCTTGGCGCGCAACGCTTTCGATTCGGTGACGGGACCCCTGAACGCCAAGGCGGTCGAGCTCCCGGCCGCGACTGAGCGGTCCGTGGATTTCTCGAACCCGCTGGCGGCGCCGGCCTGTGATGGCATCCGTCTCCTCATCGTGACTGAGTCGACCGATCCGGTGTGGTCGGTGGCTGCGCTGCAGGGGCCCGGAGACTCAGGGCCGAAGCTGCGTCGCGTTGGAGACGAGGTTGGTGGCAAACAGATCGCCTATATTGGCTTCAATCCCGAGTCGGAGAGCCCAGCGGTGTGGCTGACTCAGGGCACGTCGCTGTGCCAGCTCAAGCTGTTTGGTGTCCAGCCCACGACGGTCGCTTCGGTGGTTGCGAGCTCCACCGCTCGCCCACCGCCCGCGACATCTCCCGGCAAAGGGCCTCCCAAGGTTTCCCCCGAGATCGCCTCCAAGATCCAGAAGATCAGTGATACCGAGTTTCGGCTCGAGCGTGGCGTGGTGGACAAGATTCTCGAGAATCAGGCCGAGCTAATGAAGGCCGCGCGCATCGTACCGGACAAGCAGAACGGGGAGATCGTGGGGGTTCGGCTGTACGGGATTCGCCCCGACACCCTGCTCGGTACGCTCGGAATTCAGAACGGGGATCGCCTCGAGACCATCAATGGTTTTAGCATGGCGAGCCCCGAGAAGGCGCTCGAAGCCTACACGCGTCTCCGAACCTCATCTGGCCTCAAGGTTCAGGTCAACCGCCGCGGTCAGCCTCTAACCATCGACTACAAGATCCAATGAACAGAACGAGTAACCGGTCCAGGAAGTGGTGGCTTGCACCCTCGGTGGTGATGTCGCTCGTGAGCACGGTGTATGCCCAGGTGCCAAATCCTGCCGCGTCGGCGGGAGGTGTGGCCAGTCCAGCCCTGGGGACGGTCACGTCCATGGCAGCGGTGGCTCCCGCGACTCCGGGGGCTGATCCCGAGCCGCCCGGTGCGAAGGGCAGCTTGCCGACCTCCATGGAGGCGATCGCGAAGGCTACCGATATCCCCTACCAACCGAAGCCCGCTGGGCATCTGGTCAAATTCAACCTGCAGGATGCCGATCTCGCCGAGCTCGTCAACCACATCAGCGGGCTCACGGGTCGCCGTTTCATCTACGGGCAGAAGGTTCGGAACATCAAGGCGACCGTAGTGTCTCCCGAGCCAGTCACATTGGCTGAGGCTTATGAGGCCTTCTTGTCGATCCTCGAAGCCAACGGCATGACGGTGATCCCTCATGGTCGTTTCTACAAGATTGTCGACTCTGGTGGAGTGGTGTCCCAGTCCACACCGGTCATCGCTCGAGGCGAGCCGGTGCCGGTCACCGATCGCTATGTGACCCGTCTCTATCGTCTCCAGAGCATCGACGCGACCGAGGCTGCGACCCTGCTTGGCAAGTTCAAGAGTAAGGAGGCGGATATCTCGGTGTACGCCCCCGGCTCGCTCCTCATCATCACCGATACCGGGAGCAACGTCGACCGGATGATTCGGATCCTCGAGGAGATAGACGTGGGCGAGGCGGGGCAGAGTATGTGGATCGAGCCCGTCCACTATGGCGCAGCAACCGACCTTTCAGCGCGCATCAACGAGCTTTTTCAGCTGACAGGAGCGCAGGGCGGAGCGTTGGGTGGCGGTTTGAGTCGGGTCACGGCCGATCCACTCACGAACTCGCTCATCATCGTAGGCACCGAGGAGGCCTACCTGAAGCTCCTGGAGATGATGAAGAGGCTCGATGCCAAACCTGATGGTACCGGCAGTATTCGGGTTGTCCCAGTGCAGCACGCGAAAGCTGACGAGTTGGCGAACGTGCTCACCCAGATGATGCAGAACGTGAAGACCGCCAAGGAGACCGGGCAAGCCCCGAACGCCGCGGCCGACCGCGACATGTTCGAGGGTGCCGTGCGGATCGTCGCTGACAAGGCCACCAACTCGCTTCTGATCACTTCCTCGGCCCGTGATTACGCAACGTTGCGCCTGGTCATCGAGCAGCTCGATCAGCGACGGCGGCAGGTGTTCATCGAGGCGGTGATCATGGATCTTGACGTTACGGACAGCACCAAGCTCGGCACGTCGTGGCATGGTGGCTACCGCGAGAGTATCGGCAGCTCGAGTCCCTCGATCTTTGCAGGTGGGTTCAACTCCGAGAACACCTTGGCCTTTCCGCCGAATCAGGACATGCTGCAAGGCTTCGCTATCGGTGTGCGCGGGCCAGATCTTCCAGGCACGCAGAATCTTCTCGGAACCGGCGTGAGCATCCCGGCGTTCGGTGTGGCGTTGCATGCGCTCACCACCAGCGGTTCTTCCAATGTCCTTGCCACACCCCACATCATCGCTACCGACAACATCGCAGCCGAGATTCAGATCGGTAAGAATATCCCACTCCAGCAGAATGTGACAGGTGGACTTGGCAACCTGGCATCGCTGGCCAGCGCCGCGGGCGGCACGAACGCATCATCTCTGGTGAGCAGCCTCGGTGGGTTGGGTGGCTATGGGTACAACACCCCGCGGCAGGATGTCGGGATCAAGATCAAGGTTACCCCACACATCAACGAGAAGAACCAGGTTCGACTCGAGCTCGAGCAAGAGAGCAGTGACCAAGGAGCCACCTCGGGCACCATCGGTGCGGTTACGGTCATCAAGCGCACGGCCAACACGAACATCACTGTCGACGATCAGCAGACAGTGATCATCGGCGGGCTGATGCGTGAGGAGCAGTACAAGAGCGACGAGAAGATCCCGCTGCTTGGCGATATTCCAGTGTTGGGTTTTCTGTTCCGTCACGAGACGGTGGAGAAGAAGAAGTCGAACCTGCTTCTGGTGTTGACCCCCTACGTGATCCGAGATCAGGCCGATCTTCGGCGGATTTTCGAGCGCAAGATGCAGGAGCGCCAAGAATTCTTGGATCGCTACTTCGTGTTCACTGGCCGGGACTGGGAGCCACCGCGTGACTATGCGCGGGCCAACGGTTTGGTGGAGGAGATTCGCCAGGCCTATCTGGCGGCGGCGGAGCAGTTGCGGCTCCTGCGTGAGAGTGAGGCGGAGACGCTCGATCACCAACCGGGCGCGCCGATAGAGCTGCCCGACGAGGTAGTTTCCGGGCCGGGCCGGGCGGGTGGGGCTGCCAAGGCGACGCCTGGCGCGGCACCGGCTGCCGCGCCAGCCGCCGCGCCCAAGGCGCCAGCGGCGGCTTCGAAGACCTCCAAAGCCAAAACCAAGGCAGCACCGAAGAAGAACACCACGAAGAAGCCCGCGCCGCGTCGCGGAGGGAAACCGCGCAGCGACCTGGACGCTCCGCTCGTCCTCCGACAACCGGTGCGAAACATCAACGCTGAGTGGGAGAGGTGAGCGCGTGGGCAGTGATCTGGCAGTCGGTCAGCTGTTGGTGCGCCGGCAGGTAATCAGCGAGGATACGCTGGCTCAGGCTATGGAACTCCAGCGCGACAGAACTCAGGGTCTGTTGGACGTGCTGGTCAGTGCCAAACTCGCCACCGACATCGCGATCTCCTCAGCGCTGGCAGCGGAGTGCGGCCTTCCCTTCATCGATCGGGTTGATGTCGATGCGGTCGATCTCGAGCTGGCCACCCGCGCGCCCATCGGCTTCTCGAAGACCCACCGCCTGCTCCTGGTTCGCGAAGAGGCCGACCGAATCATTGGGGTTACCGGCGACCCATTCGATGTGGAGGGTCAGGACGCTGCCCGTGCGGCGTTTGGCAAGATCCTCGCTCTGTCGGTATCGACTACCGAGACGGTGATCGATGCGATCAATCGAGTCTACGAGAAGAAGCAGACCAGCGACGAACTCCACAGCGAGAATGAGTCTACCGACGATGACGAGGTAGATATCCTCGAGTCCGACGACGACGCTCCGGTGATCCGCTGGGTCAACAGCCTATTTTTCCAGGCCGTGAAGGAGCGAGCCAGCGACATTCACATCGAACCTGAAGAGAAGGAGGTTTGGGTTCGCTACCGGATCGACGGTGAACTCTACATTGCGCGCCGCGTTTCGCGTCAGTTCATGAGCGCAGTGATCGCCCGTGTCAAGATCATGGCCGGTCTCAACATTGCCGAGAAGCGGTTGCCGCAAGATGGACGTATCTCGCTCAAGATCGCTGGACGGTCCTTGGATGTTCGTGTCTCGACCATCCCAACGAGCCGCGACGCCGAGCGGATCGTGATGCGTCTTTTGCACAAGACCAACGTGCTCCTCGAACTCTCGGAGCTCGGCTTCGATGAGCGAGATTACCGCCTGATGCATCAGCTCATCGAACGTCCTGACGGTATCATCCTGGTCACCGGCCCTACCGGCAGCGGTAAGACGACCACTCTTTACGCTTGCCTGAACCGCATCAACCGGCCCAATGTCAACATCCTGACGGCCGAGGATCCGGTGGAGTATGAGATCGGTGGGATTCATCAGGTGCCGATCCAACCTAAGATTGGGCTCACCTTTGCCGGCGCGCTTCGAGCGTTTCTTCGGCAGGACCCCGACGTGATCATGGTCGGCGAGATCCGTGACCGAGAGACCGCTGAGATCGCGATTCACGCGTCGATGACTGGGCACCTCGTCCTGTCGACGCTTCACACCAATGACGCCGCTGGCGCGGTGACGCGGTTGGTAGAGATGGAGATGGAGCCTTTCTTGGTGCGCTCCACCGTGATCGGGATTCTAGCGCAGCGCCTGGTGCGGAGGCTCTGCGAGCGCTGCAAACAGCCCTATTCTGCTAGCCCCTTCGAACTCGAACAGCTAGGCTTAGATCCAGAGCGCTCGCGCTGGCGAGCCGAGCGCAAGCTGAGTTCTCGGTATGTAGTTCATGATCTCGTTCGTCGTCCCCTCGGCTGGTGGGAGACGACGCCGCCTGTGTTCTATAAGGCGGTGGGGTGCGAACACTGCGACAACAAGGGGTTTGTGGGGCGCCTAGGGATCTACGAGCTTTTGATGATGGACGACACGGTGGGTGGCCTTATCCTCAGCAAGGCCGACGCTCAAGCGCTCAAGCGTGCAGCGCAAGCGAGCGGAATGGAGTCCTTGCGTGATGATGGCGCGCGCAAGGTGCTGAGCGGCCGCACCACGGTCGAGGAGGTTGTGGCTGCTACCCAAGAGGACGTCGTCGTCGACGAATAGCACCATGGCTGTCTACGAGTACCGAGGCATCGAGATCCAGTCAGGAAAGACGGTCAAGGGTGTCCGCGAGGCGGACAACCCGAAGGCGCTGCGGGCTGGTCTGCGGCGGGAAGGGCTGCTGCTCACGGAGGCTACCCCGGAGAAGGAACGGCAGAAGAAATCCGAGCGCCAGCTGGATATCTTCGCGTTCTTGCGGCGGCCCAGCAATGCCGATATCGCCGTTATGACCCGTCAGCTCGCTACGCTGGTGCGGGCGGGGGTTCCGCTGGTGGATTCCTTGGCTGCGCTGATGGAGCAGGTAGAGAAGGAGACCCTAGTGCGCACCCTGGGCCAGGTGCGACAAAGCGTGAATCAGGGGACGAGCTTCGCGAAGAGCCTCGAGGCACATCCGCGGATTTTTCCGCCCCTCTACTCGAATATGGTCGCAGCTGGAGAGGTCTCGGGGACGCTGGAGGGTGTGCTGGAGCGTCTGGCTGATTTCATGGAGAATCAGAGCCGGCTCAAGGGCAAGGTGACCTCGGCGCTGGCCTATCCGGTGTTGATGACCGTACTCGGTGGGCTGGTGGTGAGTTTTCTCATGGTGACCTTGGTGCCCAAGGTGACGGCGATCTTCGATAACCTGGGGCAGGCCCTGCCCTGGTACACGCAGGTTCTGATCGGAACTTCCAGCCTGATCGCGGATTTCTGGTGGATGATCCTGCTGCTCGGCTTCGGGAGCCTGTGGGCTTTTCGGCGCTGGCGCGCTACCCCCAACGGTCGATTGGCCTGGGACGGCGTCCGGCTGAGGATGCCGATTTTCGGCCGGTTGAACCTACTTGTGAGTGTGGCGCGGTTCTCCCGGACGCTGTCCACGCTCCTGGCCAGCGGCGTTCAGTTATTGCAGGCCATGGAGATCGGTCGGGCGGTGCTGGAGAACGCGCGGCTCGAGCGGGTGGTGGGAGATGCGATCGGCTCTATTCGTGAGGGTGAGAGCATTTCCGAGCCATTGAAACGGAGTCGAGTATTCCCTCCTATGGTCACGCACATGATTGCGGTCGGGGAGAGGACAGGTCAGTTGGAGGCTATGCTCGACAATGTAGCGCGAGCCTACGAAGCCGACGTGGAGACCAAGGTCGCGACGTTGACCAGTTTGCTCGAGCCCTTGGTGATTGTGGCACTCGGGATCGCCATTGGTTTTATCGTGCTCGCGATCCTCATGCCCTTGATGCAGATGAGTCAGATGGTTCAATGAGTTATGCGACGCCGACCCCCAAGCGAGCAGCGCATCCTATTCCCCTGGGAAGTCCGGGTCGGATTCTTGCGCTGGCTCTTGATTGGGCGGTTGCGTGCGGTGTTGGCGCTAGGGTTCGGCCTCTTGGTCGTAGTGACGATCGCCGCGCGCGAGCGGAGGCGTGCAGGAATTCGCGAGACCCGAGCGACGTTGGTGGATATGCGGCGTGCGACCGAGGCCTACATCGCCGAACACCAAGGAGCCTGCCCCACCAGGCTCGACGACGTGCTGCCCTACACGAGACGCCAGCGCTTGCCGCTGGATGCTTGGGGCAACGGTCTGCGCCTCACCTGCCCAGGCAAGCAGCCCAACTCGGATTTCGAACTGACCAGTGACGGCCCTGATGGGGAGCCCGGTGGCCTCGACCGGATTGAGTGAAAGGAAGAATGCGATGATGACAGCGGCAACAAACCAAACCAATACGACCAATGGGGCCAGCTCGGCCGAGCGCGCCCGTCAGGCTCGGCGTTCGCGCCGTGCCGTGGCTAGGGGCGTGACGCTGGTCGAAGTCCTGATTGTTGTCGCGATCATTGCCATGGTCGCGGGTGGGGCCGCGGTCTTCGCGCTGCCTAGATTCCGCGAGGCTCAGATCAAGACGGCGCAGACCTGGGCGCGCACCATCCGCGCGGCCGTGCAGAACTGGCAGGCGACCGCGAATGAGACTTCGTGTCCAACGATCAGCCAACTTATCCAGGAAAAACAGCTCGATCCTGGGGCCTCGACCACGGATCCTTGGGGCCAGCAGTTCGTGCTGAACTGCACCGAGGACGAGGTGTACGTGCTCTCCACGGGGCCCGACAAGAAGAAGGGAACCAAGGACGATATTCAAATCCCCAAGGCCGCGAATCCGGCGGGGGACGAGACGCCGCAACCTTAGCGGCAAACCGGTACGCCCGTTCGCATGCCGAAGATGGTGAACCCAGCCCTGTCACACCCGCGCGCGCGGCAGCGCCTCGTGCGAGGAGTGACCCTCGTGGAGGTGCTGGTGGTGTTGGTGGTGGTGGCTCTACTGGGTGGTGCGGTCGTGCTCGGATCGGGCAGCGTGAGCGCCAGTCGGTTGCGTGGTGCGGCGGCGGCTATCGTGGCACTGAGCCGGACTGCCGGTACCAGGGCTAGCTCCACGGGCTATCCGGTGAGGATTGTCTTCGACCTCAACACGCACAAGCTGTACCTGGAGCAGTCATCGAGCGGCTCAGTGGTTCGAACCCCGGAGCCAGAAGGTGTTGGACAAGGAGGTGCCTCCAACTACCAGGCGGCGGCCAAATCTCAGGCGGACGCGGTGGTGGAGGACTTCCTCGAGGGAACTGGGCCGAAGCGTGCGCGGTTTTCGCGAGTGAAGGGGTTGGAGCTGAACGGGGAGGACATCGGGGAAGGCTGCGATCTGGGCCGCGGGATCGAGTTTCGCCAAGTGGAGGTCGAGCACGACGAGCAAGCACTCACCGAAGGACGGGCGTACCTGTACTTCTGGCCCGGAGGTGAGACGGAGTGGGCGAGCGTCCAGATCCGCCCTTCTGGAACCCGAGATGGGCTGACGGTGCTGATCAGTCCGTTGACAGGTAGGGCGCGGATCCTTCGTGGTTTCGTGGAACTTCCGAAGCGGGGTGAGGATGGCGAGATCAGCGAACTCGAGGAGGAGACATGATGCGCTCAGCGCGTGGTTTCAGCCTCCTCGAAGTCATGGTGGCGATGGCGGTTCTCGGATTAGGGCTCACCACCATTCTTAGCTCACAGGCAGGTCTCTTCAACACCTCGCAGCGGGGCGCGAACATGACGCTGGCTGCCACGCTGGGGCGGTGCAAGATGAGCGAACTCGAGGCTTTGTTGCTGCGCGACGGCTTTCCTCTGACCGATGAACGTGATGAGGGGGACTGCTGCGGTGACGAGGAAGCAAGAGGTTTTCAGTGCAGTTGGACCATTGATACCGTGGTCTTGCCTGAGATCGTGACCGACTCTGACGGCGGGCTTTCGGTGGAGGGTGCCGAGGGCCTGATGGGCGCCGCCGACGCTGGAGTGCTCCCGAGCGCCGGCCTCGCGCTGGACGGCGGTCTGAACATGAACACACCGAGCTCGCCGCTCAGCTTGCTCGGAGGAGCCCTCCCCGGAGCTCCCGCCGGAGATGGCGATCCGTTGTCGGCCATGGCGGGTGAATCGGGAGGGGTCATGGGGATTGCCTCGATGGCCATCGGTATGGTGTACCCAACCCTCAAGCCTATGCTGGAGGCGAGCATACGGAGGGTGGTGGTGACGGTGACTTGGCGTGAGGGTCTGAACCCAAGAACCTTTGACTTGGCTCAGTACCTCACTAATCCGCAACAAGGCGGAATGCTCGCTGATCTCGCGGCTGCGGGGCTGAGTTCGTCGATGCCGGCGGGTTCATCGGTGCCCGGAAGCCAATCTCCGACAGGGCTCTTCGGCAATCGGCCACTGCCTCTGAAGAGTGGTGCGGATGCGCTGAAGACTCCGCTCGGTGGAGAGGTGAAGCCGTGATGCCCGAAGAGAGAGGTCGGGGTTTCACGCTGGTGGAGGTGCTGGTAGCCGTCGCCATCATGAGTTCGATGGCGATGGTAATCTACGGAGCCTTTTCCGGAATGAAGCGCAGCAAGGAAGGGGTTGAGCGGATCAACGACCGATTCCGCGAGGGGCGGCTCGCGATTGGGCGGATGGCACGGGAGCTGCAGAGCGCCTATCTCTCCGCGCATGAACCGTTGCCCCCAGCGCAGCCGGTGCAAGAGACTGTCTTCATTGGTAGCCTCGGTTCCCCCTCGAGCCGTCTCGATTTTACGACCTTTGCGCATCGACGCCTGGACGCCAACGCCAAAGAGTCCGACCAGGCCGAGGTTTCGTACTTCACTCAGCCCAACCCTGAAGATCCGGATCGGGTCGACTTGGTTCGTCGCTGTAGTCCGCGCATCGACTTGGAGCCAGAGAGCGGGGGGAGGTTGGACGTTCTGGCGACCGACGTGGACTACTTCGCCCTTGAGTACTTGGATCCGGTGACGGGTTCCTTCGTTGACCGCTGGGACACTCGGCAGGCCACCGAGCAGCTCGACCGTCTGCCGTTGCAGGTGCAGGTCACATTGGTGCTGAAGGGCGGCAAGCGGGTGAAGAGTGACGAAGAGCCATCCCCAATTCGATTGGTGACCAAGGTCCCGATTCCCATCAACAAACCGCTGGCTTTTGCCACCCAGGGAGGATGAGGTGAAGGGGCGAAAGCGCGCGCGTGAACGTGGGGTGGCCTTGGTCATGGTGTTGAGCACCCTGACCGTACTGGCGATCATGCTCACGGAGTTCCAGGAGCAGACCAGCGCTGAGCTCGGCAACGCCATGAGCGAGCGTGATGCGGTGCAGGCCGAGTACGCGGCGCGGAGCGCTATTTCGCTGACGCGCCTCTTGATAGCGGCCGAACCTACCATTCGCCAGTCGCTGGGGCCGCTTCTCATGCTGATGCGTATGAGTGAGGTTCAGTTCCCGGTGTGGCAGCACGCAGACATTTTGCTCAGCGTCTTCAATACCGAGGTTGGTGCGCGGGCGTTTGGAACCATGGTGGGCGGTGCGCTCGAGCAGACCAAGGGTTTGGGGCTGCCCGGTGCAGAGTTTGAACTCAAGATCGTGGATGAAGACTCCAAGTTGAACTTCAACTATGCGGCGCGTGGGACCGTCCCGTCGCGGCTGGTCGTGGGCCACCAGTTCCTGGCTCTTACCAGTAACGTGCAGTACGATGAGCTTTTCGAGGGGCGAGATGATCTGGGTAACTTCAAGGATCGGCGCAGCATCTGCTCCGCGCTGATCGACTGGACCGATCCTGATCTCGATTCGGAACCGTGCACGCCCGAAGTGACGACCGCGGTTCAAACCACTACCGAAGACAGCTTCTACGAACTCTTGAAATACCGACCGTACTCACGCAAGAACGCGGCCTTTGACAGCTTCGAAGAGATGCATATGGTGCGGGGCTTCGATGATGAGTTCTGGTCAACATTCATCGATCCCGATCCGGATGACCCAAGTCGGCGGGTGGTGACGGTTTGGGGCAGCGACCGGGTCAACGTCAATACTGCCAACGGTCTGACCATCATGGCGCTGGTGTGTCCGTTTCTCACTGAGCCGAACCCGGCCTGCGATGATCCTGTCTTGCGTTCGAAGGTGATCGGTGTGATCGAGATGATGCGGGGCATGTTGCCAGGCGTTCCGGCCTTTCGGAGCGCCAAGAACTTCGTCAGTTTCATCCGGTCGAGTACCGCAGGAGGCGCGACCTCGGCCGGTGGGACAACCCCGGCGCCGGCCGAGCCTGGGGTGGATGCGGCCGCCGATCCGGCGAGTGGGCTTCTGGCGAGCTTGGGGATCCCTCCGTTGAAGCTCAACGAGTCGGCTCTGCGAGAGCGGATCAAGGTGAAGAGCGACGTGTTCTCCATCTACGCCACGGGCATCGTGAAGAGTGGGAGGCGGGAAACCCGAACCCGAATCCACGCGGTGGTGGACTTTCGTGGCGCCCCTCCCCCCGGTGAGGCACGCTCGGCCGCGGACTTGGCCTTGCGTGCCGGGTTGGGTGCTGCCACGCCGGCACCCGTCAACACGGCCAATCTGCCCGCCAACGTCGACGCGAACCAAGTCACCCCCGAGTCGATTCTTGCTGCTCTCGAGGCCAGTGCCGGCGGCAACATCATCTACTACAGGATAAACTGAGGAAGCGATCGTCATGGCGAGGCTGGTAGGAATCGAAATCTCGGCGACCCACGTGCGGGCGGTCGGTGTGCTCACGGGGCGGCGCCGTATCACTGTAGAACAAGCCGTGGAGATGGAACTCAACGGCGCGACCGAGCTTGAGCAGGTGCTGGCCACAGTGGCGGGCCCTCTGCTCAAACATGGAGAGACGCTGTCGGTGGCGATGGGTGGCGACCTCGCCTTTCTGCAGCATCTCGAGCTTCCGGCGACAGCCATGCGGCAGCTCGCCTTGGTGGTGCCGATTGAACTCGAAGCGCGGTTGCCAACGGAGCTCGAGACGCTGGTCCATGATTTTTCAGTGCTCCGTGGGCGTGGGACGGCTGACACCATCCGTGTTCTGGCGCTTGCGGCGCGGAGTGATGACGTGGCGAAGCTGCTCGGCCAGTGCAAGAGAGCGCTCGGGCGGGAGGCAGAGCGCGTGGGCTGCGGCCCGCTGCCGCTGGCCAATCTGGCGGGAGTCTTCCCTGAGGTCTTGCGCACGGAAGAGCCGATTGCGCTCGTGGACCTCTCCCTTCGACGGCTCGATGTGCTGATTCTCCAGTATGGCGAACCTGTGTATGCGCGGACGACTTCGACCGGTGTGGAGGGCCTCCCTGCTAGCGCTCCGAACCTGATCTCCGAGCTGCGACAGACCTTCATGGCGTTTCGCGCCAGCGGTGGTGATGCCGTTCAGAAGATCATGCTGACGGGTTACGGTGCCACCATTCCTGGCGCGGAGGCGTATCTGGGCGTGGAACTCGGGGTTCCGGTGAGCCCGCTGCCGGTTACTGGGCTTCCGGCTCTGCCTGAGGTGGATCGGACTCGGCTCGATCGCTTCGCGAAGGCGATCGGCGTAGCTCTGGGTGGTGGCGGGCGACCACGAGATCTCAACTTGCGGCAGGGAGCGCTCGGCTTTCAACGGGGGGTGGCCTTCGTCAAGGAGCGTGCGCCGCTGCTGCTTGGGCTGCTCTGCTCGGTGTGCTTGAGCTACGCGTTTGCAGCCTGGGCTGAACACCGTGCGCTGGTGCGCGAGGAGGAGGTGCTCGAGGCCCGTCTCGAGGCGGTGAGCAAATCACTGCTGGGTGAGGCGACCACCGATCCGGAGGTGGCGCGTGAGCTCCTCACCAAGAAGCGCAACGTGGATGAGGATGACCCGATGCCGTACATGGATGGGTTCGATGTGCTGATCGAGCTGTCGAACGCGGTGCCGAACACTATTGTCCATGACATTGAGGAGTTGGACTTCTTGCGCGAGCACGTCAAGTTGACTGGCATCGTCTCCACCGCAGCCGATGCCCAGCAGGTGGCTACCAACCTTGGGGAACAACGTTGCTTCAGCGAGGTGAAGCTAGGTCGGGTCACCCAGGTCATCAACAGCGACCGGCAGAAATACGCGCTCGACTGGGACGTGCGGTGCCCTGAGGATCAGAGCAGTCGGAACAAGCAGAAGAAGAAGAAGGCAGACGAGAGCCAAGTGGCGGGAGGTGCGCGATGAGCGGGAGCAAGGGCTGGCGGAGCCTGGAGCCTCGGGAGCGGCGCCTGGCCACTGTGCTTCTGGTGTGCCTGGGAATCATGCTGGTGGTGATGGTCCCGCTCGGAGTCGAGAGCCTGCTGGCGGAGACCCGCGAGCGAGTCGAAAGCCTGTCTCTGATCGCCACTGAGATCGAGGGCGCCGAGGGTGCGATCGTCAAGGCTGATGCACAGAAGAAGGCGCTGAAGGAAAGGTACGCGAAGCCAGCGCCACCCCTCCCGGGACTCCTTGATGGTCTTGCTCGCGGGCTCAGCCTCGAGGTGGACGAGAACCAGGATCAACCTGTGGTGCCTCACGGCAAGAACCACGACGAGCGCGCGACCAAGATGACGCTGCGGAGGACTGGGTTGGCGAGCTTCGCGAAATTCCTGGAGAAGGTCGCCCAGACCGGACACCCGATCGTGGTTTCGAGGCTGAATATCCGAAAGAGGCTCGCCGAACCTGATTCCTTCGACATCGAGGTTGTGCTGAGCGCCTATGACCGCAAGGAGAAAGAGGCCTCTGGTGCGCTCAAGAGTTCCCCGAGCTCGGCGCCCCGTGAGGAGACTGGTGATGAAGAGCCCGAGCAGTCCGAAGACGGCGCGGTCGAGGAGGAGCAGCCGTGAGTCCACGTGTCAAACGGGCCGTTGGTTTCGCGGTCTATCCACTCTTCTACCTGGTGCTGTTGCTCGGGTTCGCGCGCCTCACCTTCCCCTACGAGCGGTTGAAGGAAAGGCTCACCAATGAGTTCAACGCGCAGCAGGGGCCGCGAGGTATGCGGCTTCGGATCGACGCGCTGGAGGGGTACTGGCTGAGTGGGGTGGTGGCCAAGGGCGTGCGCCTCACAATGGCACCCAAGGCTCAACCCTCCACTGCCACCAGCGGCGAAGAAACGCGCCCCCCAGCGACGATGGTGGTCGACACGGCGCGGCTTTCAGTGTCGCTGCTTGGCTTGCTCTTTGGGTCGACCGATCTCGGATTTGCGCTCGAGATCGGCAGTGGAAAAATCGAGGGTAGCGCCTTGTCGAGTAGCTCCGAACAGGCCTTCGAAGTGTCCATCGATTCAGTGCCGCTCAGTCAGCTGCCCATGTTGGTGGACTTGGTGGGTTTGCCGCTCAAAGGTATGCTGAACGGAGAGCTAGAGCTGGTGTTGCCCGAGCGCTCGGCGCAGAAGGGTGAGGGGCGCATTGCCCTCGTCTTGACCGGCGTAGCGGCGGGGGATGGCAAGGCCAAGATCCTGAATACCATCGCGCTGCCCGAGCTCAAGGTGGGGAATTTCAACCTGAAGGCGACAGTCACCGAGGGCAAGGTGAAGGTAGACGCACTCAGCGCCAAGGGCAGTGATTTCGAGATGGCAGGCGATGGACTCATTCGTCTCCGCGAGTCGCTCACCACCAGCAGCCTGGATCTTGGGGTTCACTTCAAGTTTCTGGATGCCTACAAGGGGAAATCGGACATCACCCGAGGCCTATTTGGCACGCCGGGATCCACGGTTCCGGGCCTATTCGAGATGAACGACAAGGTTCGGCGCTCCAAGCGTGAAGATGGCTTCTACGGGTGGCGGGTGATGGGTACCCTGCAGCGTCCGCTCTTTGAACCAAGCTCGAGCATGGTGGCACGTTCTGCCGCGACCAAGTCTACCGCGGCTGGAAAGACCCCAGCCGCCCGCATTCCCAGCAAGGCCGGCACCAAGTAACGGCCGCCGGTCGGTGCGTTTCTGCCAAAAACATGGGCGGACCGCGATCTGCGAGGGTGCGGGCTCTTTGCTCAGAGATCTACGCCGATCTGCAGTCGCTGACGTAGTTCGAAATACTCCGGGCTGACCGAGAACACCGCGAGTTCTTTGATCCGGTCCTGACCCGACACCGGGCTCGCGCTCTCGTCGGAAGCACGGATCACCTGCACGGCAGTGTCAAGATCGTGGGCCAGAACGAAACCCACGCGATCCGCCGACAAGTCCACCGACATGACCCACTTCTTCAGGTCGAGCGCCGCACCGTCACGCAGTAGGGTGGAGACCACCCGGGTCAGCTCATCACGCTTGGAACCGCGGAGCCCAATATCCAGCGCAGAATATGCTTCACGGACCGCGCCCTCTGTGTCGGGCGAAACCGGGAATTGCGGAGAGATCAGCTTGATGGCCGCGAAAAGCCAGGCTTTGAGGTTGGTAGCCGAGCCTAGCAGCTGGCGCAGGTAGAAGCCGGGACGCAGGAACGCCAAGTGACGTGCCGCGATGAAGGCCGCTGCCTGGGGTGGAACCTGCGAACTCATGGCCACGCGCCCGAGACCGATGCCTGGGCTGCGAGCATGGAGGAACGATAGGCCACCCACGTCGTCGCGTATGACAAAACAGGGTGGGGCCTGCATTCCGAGCACACCGGCGGCGTAGAACAGCGTCTGCGCCATCGGGGCCGGAGTCTGTGCGAGATCGATGGCCGCCTTTGGGTCATGTCCGAGCTCGCGCAGTTCGGGGGCACGAGCAGCAATAACTGCCGGCTCGATGATGGCGAAGAGAGCCGAGAGCCACGGATCGTTGGTCTTTGGTGTCACGGCCGCCCAATCCGGCTCAGTGAAGACAGCCTGGGCGGGCGCGGCCGTCTCTGCCCGCATGCGACGGTAGAACCGATCCTCGTCCGGATCGGCGAAGCCAAGCACCGACAGAGCCTGGCAAAGACACCACGCACCATCCGGATTCTTGGTCTCCGTGAAGAGGCGTCGCATCGCACGATAGGACTCCACGCGGTACGGGTTGTCTTCGAGCAGTCGATGATGGGCCGAGAGCGCGCGGGTCAGGTACTTGACCGGATCGGTGGAGCAGATCGCGGCGATCTGCAGGGTGCGTTCGGCATTGCCGGGCTCGAGGACGGCTGCTGCTTCCAGGGCGGAGATGGCATGATCGAGCCAACCGAGCCGTTTCTCGTACAGCTCAGCCAGCATGAGATGGGTCTCGATCTGCCCCTTCTGATCCTTGGCTTCCGTGACCACATCTAGCCGTTTGCGCAGGAGGCGCTCCACCGCAGGATAGTTTCCGCGGCTCTGATACAGTTCGACGGCTTCGTTCAGCGCTTTCTGGATGGTTGGATCGAGTTCGATCACCTCCTCGAAGAAGTCGAGGGCTCGCTCGACGTCTCCCATCTGGCGGGCGGTCACGATGGCCGCGGTGTGGAGATACTTCGCGCGTTGCTTGTGCTCGTCGACAAATCCGGCAAGGCGTACCACCACCTCTACGAGCCGAGTCCAATCCTTTTCATCCGAGTAGAGCTGCATCAGTTTGGTGAGCAGGCGACGATCGTCGGGCCGATCGTCGAGTGCCGCCACCAGGCTCTGAATGGCGCGAGGACGGTCACCCAGTCGGGTGGCGGTGACATCTCCGAGATCGATGAGGATTTGAATCCGGTCGTCGCCAAACGCTACATCCAAGTGGCGGGTCAGCGTCTTCTGGACGTCGCTCCAGCGAGCGAGGCTGGTGTAGGCTGAGGCCAGCGCGGTGAGCGGATCCGCGTAGGAAGGATCGAGATCCACGGCTTCTTCGAGCGGATTGATCGCTGAGGCGGGGTTGTCGGCGCGGCGCAGCGATTCGCCGAGTCGATAGAGGAGCTCGGCACGACTGGTTGGACCGAGTGCTTCGCCGAAGCGCGCCAGAAGCGCGCGGTGCTCCTCGGCGACCTTGGCAGGATCCCCCTTGTGGTCGAAGAGCATCCGAGCTGCCGTGATCAGCGCAGACTGGTCGTTCGGAGCGAGCCGTACCAGGGATTCGTAGGCGCTCTGCGCGCGGTCGAGGGAGCCGGACTGGGCGAGCGACTCGATGGCACGACGGAGGACCGGCACCGCGCTTTCGATGGGAAGGTTCTCGATACGGTCGATCAGCGCCGTGTAGTGCTTGGAGGACTCGATGAAGCGCTGACTCTCGAAGGCGATGTCACCGAGCACGGTGAGCGCCTCGGCGCTGGTTGGATCGAGGGAGAGCGCCGTCTTGGCCGCGTCCTCGGCTCGCGACCCGTCATGGAGGCGGTTCAAGGCGATGCTGGCCAGCTCGCCATGAAGCTTGGCTTTGGCACGCTCACCTTCGGTGCGCTTGATCTCTTGTTCGAGAAGCTGAACCGCCGCGTGCGCATCTCCGCGGGCGAGGTAGGCTTGGCGGAGCTGTGCCGCGACCCCTGGCTGGGTTGGTTGGGCGTCGAGAGCCATCTTGTAGTGGCTGATTGCTAGATCGATATCGCCTCGTTGCTCGAGCATGCGGGCAGCGCGAAGGTAGTGTTCAGCCTTGGCTTGGGGCGTGGTTGCCTTCGAGGCAAGGACATCGATGGCAGCGAGCGCGGCGTCGGCATCGCCCAGTGACTCCCGCAACCGGGCGACCATCTCCAGGGCTTCGGGGTGTTGTGGTTCGAACGACAACACCTGTTCGAAGCAGGTCATGGCGCGATCGGGCGCGCCCAGTTGCTCAGCAAGCACGCGCCCGAGCTGGAGGGTGAGCGAGACCACGCGGGGAGTTTCACTCGACAAGGCAAGCTGGCGCTCCAAGAGGTCGGCGACCTCTGCCCAGCGATCCATGGCCCGGCAGATACGGGTGAGACGGGAGAGCGCGTTGTCGTTGTTTTCGTCCAGCGTGAGGACGGCGCGCAGCGCAGCCGCTGCGCGCTCATTGTCCAAGAACTCTTCTTCGTGGATGGCCGCGATCCGCTCGAGGAGTAGGGCTTTCTGACGAGGTGTGGTGCTGACGCGCACTTCGCGATCCAAGATCGCGATCAGATCTTCGAACCGTCCTACCTTGGCGTAGAGCCGATCCAGGCCCTTCATGAGTTCGAGGGCCTCTGGAGCCTCAGAGAGACCCTGCTCGAGAACTCGGATCGCTTCGGCGTCGTTGTGCAGTGAGATTTCGTAGGCGTCGGAGAGACGGAGTTGCGCCCGGACACGGGCCTCCCCGCGCAAACCCTCTGCCTGTGAGCTGAGCAACTTGGCTAGGGCGGCGAACTCCCCTTGCTTCTCCAGGACCCGCGCTAGCCCTTCGGCGGCGCGCTCGTGCATCGGATCGTCGGCCAGCACAGCCTCGAACAGCGTGCGTGCTCCTGCCGGATCGTTGAGGTGGCGCTCTGCAACCTCGGCGGCCTCTGCGCGGAGATCACGGGCCTTCGCTGGCGTGGAGGTGGACTCGGCCCAACGCGTGAGCACCATGCCGAGCTCTGGCCACTGCTGACCCTTGCGGTAGAGCTGGACCATCGATTCAAGAACGGCTTCGTTGGTTGGATCGCTGGCGACCACGCTGCTCAGGCAGGTGAGTGCCATGTCCGCGCGTCCGGCTTTGTCTGAGTACCAACGGCCGACTCGGAGGATGAAGCGGGTCTTATCAGCCGAGTCAAAACTCTGATCCTCGAGCGGTCCGTTGCAGGACTCGAGCACCTCGGCCCACGCCTGCGGGTTGCTGCCCGCGAGCCGCTCCACCTCGTCGGCGTAGGTATCGTCGGAGATGTCTTCACACAGGGCTTGAGTGAAGGCTACCAGGGCCTGCTCCGCGTCGCCGACGTCGTTCTGGTAGATGCGGCCAATCTCGGCGAAGGCACGGCCGCGTTCGACGCGGCTCTCGGAGCGCTGTCCGCGGTCGAGGAGCATCTCGATCAGCTCCTCGAACTTGCCGAGGTTGCGCCGAATCCGCTCGAGCGCAGTGCGTGCGTCGTTGTCCGAAGGATCAGTGTTGAGTACCCAGAGGTAGAGTTGCTCGGCATTGGCCGGATCGCGCAGGGTGCGATCGTAGAGTTGAGCCGCACGGAGCAAGAGCTCCTTCTTGATCCAGCGGTGTTGTGCCTCGGCGTCGTCTCCGATCTCGAAAGCCGCGCGTCGGATGGCCTCGGCTGCCCGCTCGGGATCCGCTCCTTCGTCCACGGCTCGTTCCACCGCCTCCGCTGCTGTTAGGCTGGTCGGCTCCCAACCGAGCGCCTCCAACCTGCGGTTGAACTCTTCGGGATCGATGGTGGCGGTGGGACGGAAGCTCGAGAAATGCCCGAGTGACTGGAAGCGTGTGGTTGCAGCGTGGGCGTGGGCGGGACGTTCCGCCGGATCCTTGGCCAACAGGGTGAGCACGAAATCATCGAGACCGCGATCGATCCAGCCGCGGGGACCAACCGCACTGGGTGGCTCCGGGATCTCACTACGGTGCGCACTCAATAGGTCGAAGCCCGAGGCCTCGAACGGTGCGCGGCCGGTGAGCATCTCGTAGAGCAGCGCACCGAGGGCGTACATGTCCGAGGCTGGCGTCCCAGCCATCGATGACAGAAGCTCGGGTGCGATGCCCTTTGGTGATTGGACGAAGCCCGGAACCTCGGCTGGGTTGCGGGGAGCTGCCCGGAGTCGATCTGTGCCGGCGTCGAGCAAGAGGATTTCGTGGCCGGGGATCGCTCCTTCTGGCACGATGACGTTTTCGAGGGAGAGGGCACCGTGAACGATGCGTCGTTCGTGGAGAGCGGCCAGGGCATCGAGGATGGCCAGGATGAGCGGCTTGGCTTCGCTCACATGGATGGGCCCGGAGCGTGCCACGCGGTGCGCCAGCGACGGGCCCTCCACGAATCGATGCAGGGAAAAAACCCGCTCTCCGTGGCTCGCAATGAGGAGCTGGCTGGGCAGGCCGGGGTGCGAGAGCTTCCCCACCAGGCGTGTTACGGCGGCGAAACGTTGGAGACCCCGTCGATCGCGCATCGCCTCGCGGCGGAGCAGTTTGACCCGCACCGGCGCATTCGCATACTGACCGAGGTAACTCTCGCTCACGCGACCTTGGCCCAGGCTGCGCACGACCGTTACGTCACCGAGTGTCGAGTTCGGCCGCAGCGTTTCGTTCTCGGCGATTCCGAGAACCCGGACCGCGTCGAGGGCGGCTGAGGCATCAGGCCGCAGGCTCCGAACCGCCTCGCACAAGGCCTCCACGCCGTCGTTCGCGACACAATACTGGATCAAGGATTTCGCGAAGGAGCCGATAGTCGCTGTGCCTCCGACGGCCTGGGGTGGAAAGCCCAAGACGTTCTCTGAAACATCGAGCAGACCGGCGAGGTCAAACAGGCGTTCGAGTTCGGCTTCAAGCGTTGCGATCTCCATGAGATTCCTTGCAAAGACACGAGAGGGCAGACAAAGGATGCGACGAGGGCCGCGGGCGTCGGGACTCCGAAGCCGGCGGAACAATACCGTGTCCGAGAAGCAGGTGAGACCACAAATCTGGCCTCCCAGGTGAAATTGGTGGGACCCAGTTGCCTTCCCACCGCCATTTTCTGGCCCTTCTGTTGCGGCTTATGGCATCCTCGGGGCCCAAACAATGAAGGGCTGGCTAGATCTCGAACGCCTCGTGCCTCTTGGGCTTCTCACATTCGTGCTCGCGTTGGCACCGGCGTTGGTCTTGGCACCCACTGGCCTGCCGCGAGTCCGCCATCTCGAGCAAGAGAAGAGCCGAGTCGACCGGCAAATAGCGGCCCTACAACGGGAAATTGCCCAGCTTCGGGCTGAGGTCCAGCGGATCCGTAGTGATCCAAGGGCGGTCGAACGTGTGGCCCGCGACGAGCTCGGATTGGTGAGGGAAACGGAAGTTGTCTTCCTGTTCGGTTCCTGAATGCCGGCCGGTGGCCGTGGAGCGATCACGACAGCTGTTGGCTACTGTCGCCTGAACTCCCACCTGCGCCTACCTCGGGGAGGCTCGTTGCTCCGGCTCTACCGTCCACCCCACCATTCTCCTCGGGCCCGCTGCCACCGGCGCCACCAGAATCCTGATCGAGTTCGGTGCTCACGCAGCCCTGACGCGCCAAGTTTGCGAGATACGCCTGACAGGCGGGGCTGTCCCAAATGCTGCTCGGCACGGCGTCGGGGTTTGGTTCTGGCAGGTTGACTTGCTCGGTCGGGTCCCGCTCGTCGACATACTCATGCCTGAGCGTACCTTTGATGCGAAGCGATGCGCCGGGCCACGAGATTGGTTCCCTGAACTCGATGTCCATGGAAAGGGAGATATTGGGGAGTCCCTCGCGCCACACCTCATCTACCGTCACTTGCCCAGTGATCGATGCGAAATCGGCGCCGACCAGCTCGGTGTCGGGTGCTTGCTCGACGCGGAATCCCACGGCAACGGGGCGGATGCAGTATGGCCGAGTAGGCTCGGCGAAGGCGACGTAATAGGGTTGGTCGGGTTCACCCCAGAAGACATCGTGCGTGCCGAGCGAGAAGTAGGACGTTGTGTAGAGGGTAGCGTCGAGGACGTAGCGCGGTGCCTCGGTTTGGTCTGTGACCAGGAGGGTGCCATTCGAATCGGCACAACCGAAACCACTGGCAATGAGCAGGCTGCGAGCCTTGCCGAGATGGCTGATCTCCTTGGTGCCGTCGGGGCGGCACACTTCGAGTTCGAGCGATGCGTGGCCGCGCCAACCCACGAACGGAGCGGGGGCCGTGTCGCTGCCGCAGCCGACCAGCGTGAACAGCGCTACCGCGAGGGGCAAGACGCGAGCATGGCTTTGCATGGAAGCCATCGTATCGGATCCCGAAGAGCGAAAGGTAGGGGAGGCGGGGTGCGGTAGCATGCCTGGCCTCTTTGCCGTGACTGCGGGCGGCTAACTGTGTGGGGCGAGCCTGAGTGCCCGCCACCGGGGACGCCCGTGTTCAGGTGTCGGAGGGTGCCATCCGAGCAATCCTGGCACCGCCATGGGGAAGGCCTCGGAGCCGGCGCTCCTCCGTTCCGAGCAAGGCAGCGAGGGAGAGCGCGTACTGAGTGGAGAGCCGGATCTGGCCACCTTCGATTCCAACGATGCTCTCCTCATCCAGTTCGAGACGACGGCCCAGCTCTAGTGGAGAGAGGTCGAGCAGCCCTCGCGCGAAGTTGGCTGCCTCGCGATCCGGTTTGCCCTCCGTGAGCACGATGATGGCGGCCTGGATCGACAGCAGGCGACGGGCGTCGGGCTCCAGAATGGTACGCTGGCAGGTGGGGCAACGGTAGTGGGGGCACGAGCGGCTTTCGACCACCGTGGCACCGACGCGGACCTCGAGCGGCTCGGTATCCAAGGTCAATCTGGCCTGGCAGACGGGGCAGTTCATCCGATTGCTGGCACAGATACCCCAGCCCCGAGGGAGCGCCAGAGTGGAATCGGGTTGGCCCATTGACCGGTCTTGCTTGGGGTCTCGTGGACAGCTAGGGCTGGTCGACCAAGGTCGCGCATGATCGGGATCTACGATTCAGGATTCGGGGGGCTCACGGTGCTCCGGGCGGTGCAGCAGCTCCTCCCTTCACAGAAGTTCCTGTACCTCGGTGACAGCGGTCGCGCGCCGTACGGTGGACGGGACATGGACACCATTCTCGACTACGCCGAACAGTGTGTAGAGCGCCTGTTCGAGGAGGGGTGCCGACTGATTGTGGTTGCCTGTCACACCGTGTCCTGCACGGGGTTGCGTCACCTGCAGCAGAAGTACGTACCCGCTTTGGACTGCCCGCGGCGTGTTCTTGGTGTGACGATCCCCGCGGCTCAGGCCGCCGTGGAGCGCTCGAGAGGGCACATCGGGGTGATTGGAACCAGTCGCACCATTGCTTCGCGCACTTTCGAGCTCGAGATCGCCAAGCTCTCGAGCTGTCGTGTCGCTGGAGTTGCCGCGCCGTTGCTCGCGCCGCTGGTCGAGGAAGGCTGGGATGCCGAGCCGATCGCCAAGCTGGCGGTCGCCAAGTATGTCGCGAGGTTTCCCGATATCGACACCTTGGTTCTGGCCTGCACGCACTACCCGCTGCTCTTCTCGGTGTTCGAAGCGGTGGTACCGCCTCACGTTACGGTTCTCGACCCAAGCCAGGCCATCGCCGAACGCCTGGTGGATTGGCTTCAACGTCACCCCAGCTTCGCCGAGCCTTCACCCGGTGGCGTGCGCTTCCTTTGCACGGGCGATCCGCAGGTCTTCAAACTCCATGGGCGCCGATTCCTCGGCCAGGATCTGGTGGATGTGGGACACATCGGCGAAGAGCGCGGTCGGCTCCTGCGGCGTGATCAACCGAGCGTTCCGCTCGGGCAGGTGGTGCGGCCGGTGGCGCGCTGACCCAGGTTCACATCCTCGCTGGGGCATCGATCCCAAGCAGCCCAAGACCGCGCTCTAGCACCAATGCCGTGGCTTGGCATAGAGCGAGCCGAGACTCACACTTCTCGGTGGTCTCCGCTTTGAGGACGGGGCAGTGGTCGTAGAAGGCGTTGTACGTGGTTGAGAGTTCGAAGAGATAGCTGCAGAGTTTGTGTGGACTCAGGGTGGCTGCGACCTCTCGCACCACGCCCCCGAAGCCGAGCAGGCAAAGAGCCAGCGCTTTCTCTTCAGGGGTGGTCAAGGCGAGCGGGCACATTGGGTCGTGCGTCTCGCGACGACGCAGAATCGAGCGGATTCGCGCCAATGCGTACTGCAGGTAGGGTGCGGTGTTGCCTTGAAACGCTAGCATTCGCTCCCAATCGAAGACGTAGTCCTTGACTCGGTCGCTCGAAAGATCAGCGTATTTGACCGCGCCGATCCCAACCTTCTGGGCGACCTCGTCCTTTTCGCTGTCCGACAGCTCTGGGTTCTTCTCTTCGACGATGGCACGGGCCTTCTTCACCGCCTCGTTCAAGAGGTCGACCAGCCGCACCGTCTCGCCTGCGCGAGTGCGAAAGATCTTACCGTCGGTGCCCAACACCGAACCGAACGGCACATGTTCGGCCGTGATCGCCCCGGGAAGCCAATTCGCGAGGCGCGCCACCGCGAACACCATCGAGAGATGTTGTGCCTGGGGAGCACCCACCACGTACAAGACCCGTGTGGCCTTGAGTTCACGCACGCGGTAGCGGAGCGCCGCAAGATCAGTGGTGGCGTATCCGTAACCGCCATCCTGTTTCTTGATGATGAGCGGCAGCGGCTGCTCGTCCCGCCCCTGAAATCCCGGCGGAAAGGCGCAGACAGCCCCCTGGTCGTCGCGAGCCAGCCCCTTTTCGGCCAGTTCTACCACTACCTCAGGCAGGAAGCGGTTGTACAAGCTCTCCCCAGCGATGTCTTGCTCGGTGAGGGTCACACCGAGCAGGTGGTAGATGGTCTCGAAGTAGCTCTTCGAGAGGTTGACCAGAGTCTCCCACAGCCGAAGTGTCTTCGGATCACCACCCTGGAGAGCCACCACCCGCCGGCGGGCACGCTCTGCGAACGCGGGATCGGCATCGAACTTCTGACGGGCCTCGCGGTAGAACGCCCCGAGGTCACTCACCGATTGGCGAGCAGTCTCCTCTCCCAGATCGAGGAGGTGTTCGATCAACATGCCGAAGGGAGTGCCCCAGTCGCCGATGTGGTTCTGGCGGATTACCGTGTGTCCGAGGGCCTCGAAGACCCGAGCCAGCGCGTCGCCGATGATGGTCGAGCGCAGGTGGCCGACATGCATTTCCTTCGCGACGTTGGGGGAGGAGTAGTCGACTACGACCCGCTCTGATGCTGTGCCAAGGAGACCGAGATCCCCGCCGAGTAGCTCGGACGTAGCCGCAGCAAGTCGCTCGGAACTGAGCCAGAGATTGATGAAACCTGGCCCCGCCACTGCAGCGCGCTCGAGCCAAGGGTTGGCTGGGAGTGCGTCGATGAGCGCCTGAGCGAGCTCCCGTGGGTTTCGGCCAAGGGTCTTGCCGAGGCTCATCGCCAGGTTCGCCTGGAAGTCAGCGTGCTTCGATGGCCGGAGCATGGGGTCGACACCTGCGTGCTCAGCACCGAGAACCCGGGTTACGGTGGCGCTAAAAACGGGGACGAGAGCGGTGATCGGGTCGTGCATGGGCGAGGCCATGCTGCTTTCGGGGTCGAGTTCCGTCAAGCGGCCCCTCGTAGAACAACCAAAAAGCAGCAGGGCCACCGGCCCGACACAGCGCCGTTGGATGGATCCGGCGCACGGGGAGCTACGGTCGCGAGAAATGCCGGGACATCTCCCGGCGCAGCTTGGATCCGGCCCGCACCAAGCTGCGTGTGGTGCGATGACGGGTGTCATTCCACCCACATCAGAACACCGTGACGATTCGCAGGTGATGGATGAACGTTCGAGCGAGATTGAAACCTCCCGCAACCAGAACGACGATGAGGCTTGCAGGCGATGAATGAACGCTTGAGCGAGAGCAAGAACGCCTACAAAAAGAAGGCGCTACAGCAGAGCGGAGCGTGGTTGAGCCGCCTGGGTTCGGAACGAATTGTCTCAGGAATTCAAAAACCCTGAACCGAACGGCAAAGAGCGCGGATCTGCATTCGAGGGATTGCGGCGGTCCCGTCAGATGAGCTACAATTCCTCAATTGTGCCCTGAACTGCCGCGGCCGCTCGCCGTTCGAGTTCGCTGCCTCTTCCTGTCTATCGTTACGCCGTGAGGTTTGCCATGATGCGTTGCCCATCGATCGCGTTGTTCTCTTCTCTGGTCCTTCTGGTGGCGTGCGGAGGTGTGCCGGAGGCGAGCACCGAAGACGAAGCGGCGGCGGGACAGGGTCCTTCCGGAGAGGTTGGAGAATCGGGCAACGGCGGGGAGGAGCCGGTCGGGCGCGGAGGCAACACGGGTATCGATCTCGGCGCCGGAGGACGTGGCAACGACGCAGGAGCAGCTGGTTGCAGCGGGGAGGATTGTGGTGGCGCCGGGACGGAAACAGCCACCTGTGGCGATGGCGTTCTGGATGAAGGGGAGGGGTGTGACGACGGGAATCAGCGAGCCGGTGATGGTTGCAACGGTACCTGCCGAATCGAGTCAGGGGGGTGGATCTGCGAGACCCCCGGTGAGCTGTGCGTGAGCGCTCTGGTCTGCGGTGATGGGTTGGCGGGAAGCGACGAGGCTTGTGATGACGGCAACACCGAGAGTGGAGACGGGTGCTCGGAGAGTTGTACCGTGGAACCGGGTTGGGAGTGTTGGGAGATTGGCGAGCCCTGCGTTCCGACCGAGGCGGATCCGGAGTGTGGCAACGGAGCCGTGGAACAAGGAGAGAGCTGTGATGATGGAAACGCAGAAGCCAACGACGGCTGTTCGGGGAGCTGCCAGCTCGAGAGTGGCTTTCTCTGTCCCGAGGCGGGTGAGCCCTGCATCAAGGACGAATACTGTGGAGATGGCCACGTGTCTCAGGGGGAGACGTGCGACGACGGAAACACCAGGGCGGGTGACTGCTGCAGCGGCACGTGTCGTCTAGAACCGAACTGCGTATGCCTCGACGCCGAGCCTGGTGCGGTGGGGCAGAGCTGCAGCTCGACGGTGGTGTGCGGCGATGGGAGCGTGTCCGGAGGTGAGGCTTGTGATGACGGCAACACTGCTGGCGATGACGGGTGTACGGCTGACTGTACGAGTGTCGAGAGCGGCTACACCTGTCCGGCCTCGGGTGGGCCCTGCCGCATCGCCGAGGAGCCTTGTGGCAATGCCGAACTCGATGGTGCCGAGGAGTGCGACGACGGTAACCGGAGCCCGAGCGACGGGTGCTCGGCGGCTTGTGAGATCGAGCCCGGGTACGTATGCCCCAATGCAGGGGAACCCTGCGAGACCATCCTCTTCTGTGGAGACGGAGTGGTGAGCTTCACGCGCGGAGAGACCTGTGATGATGGTGGCGATCCGCCGGAAGGCGATGACGGTTGTTCGGCGCTGTGCCGTGTGGAGCCTGGCTTCAGTTGCACCGGTAGTCCCTCGGTTTGTGTCGACACGGTGGTGTGTGGGGACAAACGCCTCGCGGGTGGTGAGAGCTGCGACGACGGCAACACGACCCCGCTGGATGGCTGCGATGCCGAGTGTCAGCTCGAAGAGGGTTGGACCTGTGCGATTCTTGGGGTCCGCTGTCAGCCCACCTGCGGTGATGGCCTCTTGCGTGGCATCGAACAGTGTGATGACGGTAATGCCGACTCCGGTGACGGCTGCAGCGATCTCTGCGTGATCGAGTCGGCGGCGGATGATGAGGCGGATGGCTGGGTGTGTGGAGTGCCCGGTGAGCTGTGCACGCGAACCACTTGCGGCGACGGTGTGCCCGAGGGTTCGGAGCCTTGCGACGACGGCGACAATGACATGGGCGATGGCTGCACTCCGTTCTGCCGTCGTGAGCCGAGTTGTCCGCCGGCTGGTGGCGCATGCACCACCGCCTGTGGAGACGGAATGCTGCTTGCCATCGACCAGGAGAATGGACAGGAGTGTGACGACGGGAACACGGTGGATGGTGACGGTTGCAGCAGTACCTGCAGAATCGAGGAGGGATATGAGTGTGAAGACGTGGTGGTGACGCCGGACCAGTTGAGGCTCCCGATCGTCCTTCGGGATTTTCGTGCAGAGAACCGCACTGGGGGGCACCCGGACTTCGAGGCTTACCTGGGCAACGGCGATCCCGGAATCGCGGAGGCATTGCTGGGCAGTGACGGTAAACCGGTTCACGTTGCCGAGAACATGGACCTCACCAGTAACGTCTATGAAGACGGAGAGCTGGTGTCCGAGGACTACTTCGCGAGCTGGTATCGGGACCACAGCAGCTACAATCAAACCATCATCGATACCTTGACCTTCACCAGGCAAGCGAGTGGCGAGTATGTCTTCAGTGACACCTCCTTCTTTCCTCTGGACGACCGGGGCTTCGGGGACCAGGGCAACGATCACAACTTTCACTTCACCAGCGAGGTGCGCTATTGGTTCGAGTATCAGGGCGGGGAAACCTTGGAGTTCGTCGGTGACGACGATGTCTGGGTGTACGTGAACAAGCGCCTAGCCGTCGATCTCGGGGGGGTCCACAGCGCCCAGGCCGGCAACGTGGTGCTTTCCAATGCCACCGGGGTCGGTACGGTGTGTGAGCGTGACCCTGTGGGCTGCGATGAGCCAAGGACCGTGAACCTTGGTCTCGACATAGGCTCGGTGTATGAGATCGTGGTCTTCCAGGCCGAGCGGCACACCGTCGAATCCAACTATCGGCTCACTCTCAGCAACTTCTCGGCGACCCGCAGCGACTGCGGGCCAATCTGCGGAGATGGGGTTGTGACAGGATTCGAGCAATGCGATCTGGGTACGGAACTCAATACGGGCGAGTACGGTGGATGCAACCCCGATTGCACACTGGCCGCTTTCTGTGGCGATGACATCGTGGACGAGACTGCGGGTGAGGAGTGTGACGATGGTGTGAACCTGACGCCCTATGGAGAAACCGCCGGCTGCGCCCCCGGATGCGTGCTGCCCCCGTACTGTGGAGATGGAACACGCGATACCGACTTCGGTGAGGTGTGCGACAACGGTGAGGACAATGCGTCTGCGGCCTATGGCGTGGATGCTTGTCTCCTCACCTGTGAGATGGCGCCGTTCTGTGGGGACGGGCTCCGAAACGGCGATGAAGCTTGCGATGATGGGGTGGACAACGGGACGCTTGCCAGTGCGTGTGACACGAACTGCCAACCCAAGTGTGGCAATGGTGTACTGGAGGCCGGAGAGCAGTGTGATGAAGGCGCCGAGAACAATCTCGGTGGGTACGGAGGTTGCAGTTCAGATTGCCGACTTGGACCGTATTGTGGCGACGGCGTGAAGAATGGCGATGAAGAGTGCGACGATGGGCTGAATGACGGCTCCTACGGTACCTGTAACCCGGACTGCCGCCTGGCGCCGTATTGTGGTGATGGTGAGACGAATGGCGACGAAGAGTGCGACCAGGGTGCCGACAATGTGGCTGATGGTTACGGTTCGGAGCTGTGCACCACCCGTTGTGTGCCTGGCCCGTTCTGTGGCGATGGGATGGTGCAGCCGGAGCACGAAGAGTGCGACGATGGCGACGAGAACAGCGACACCGTGCCTGGTGCCTGCAACAGCACCTGCACGGACTACAACGATCCGCCGATCACCTGTGGCAACGGTACCATCAATGCCGGTGAACAATGTGATGATGGGCCGGAGAATGGTACCAGTTCGAGCGGCTGTGATCTGCGGTGCCAACTCAAGTGCGGAAACGGCATAAAGGAGACTGGCGAGGAGTGTGACGACGGTACCAATGATGGAAGCTACGGGAGCTGTATGCCCGACTGCACACTCGCCGATTGGTGTGGTGATGGCGTGAAGAATGGTCACGAGCAGTGCGATCTCGGCGAAGACAACCAGGTCGACCCCTACGGCGAGGACACCTGCACCATGTTCTGTCGTCTGGGACCGTATTGTGGCGATGGACGGGTCGATGATGACCACGGAGAGGATTGCGATGGTAGCGTCGGGTGCACCAATTCCTGCGACTGGGTGATCCCGGAGTAATGGACCACGCCGAAGCTCGGCCGGGGAGGGCAGAGGCTACTTCCTCGGCCGAGCCCGGGCTACCGCAGGATGGCGAGGCAGCAGCCGAGTGAACAGTACATGTCGGCGGGGCAGTCGTTGGACGTGGTGCAGGAGGCTAAGCCGTCGTCACAGCTGGGGGTTGTCCCGCAGCTAGCCGGGAGGTCTTCCAGGGTTTTTCCTGGGCACAGTTCACATTCGCCGCAGGTGTTGTCGCAGAGGGTGGTCTTCTCGCAGGGCAGGCAGCGGCTCGGATCTGTCGCATCTGCAAGGGAGCAGGAGCTGCCGGTCAAGATGGTGACCTCGGTACCGTCTTCCAAGAGTACACTGCAGCATCCGAAGCAATCACAACCGTTGGTGGTGAGCGGTTGACAGAACTCGATGCATGCCTCGGTGAGCGTGCACGAGGCATCGGAGGCGGGACGCTCGCCGGTGAGGCACTCGCTGTGATAGCGGCAGCCATCGTCACCCGCCCCAGAGTTGCCGTCGAAGAAGCAGTCCTGCCAGGTGGGGTCTCGATTGTCCCCCGGAATTCCGGTCGCGAAGGTGCCTTCGTCGTTGTCGAAAGGGGAGGTGCATTCCGGGTCGAACCCGTCGACCAGGCCGTCACCGTCGTCGTCTAGGCCATTTTGGCAGGCGCAGTCACCCCCGCAAAGGTCAGCAGCCGTGCCACTCGTGCCCGCCGTCTGGAAAGAGCCCCCGTCGAACCCGGAGGCTCCCGAAGCTCCTTCTGTGGTTGCGCCGGACTCGCCCCCCGTCGAATGCTCGCTCGATGGGGAGGACTCGTCGTGGCTCGAACAGCCCAGAACAAGAACGAGGGACAAGGCCAGCGTCATGGGGAGACGGCGTTGTGAGGGGCACTGCATGGCTTCTGGTCCTTCCGTACGAAAGAGAACTCTGCCCCCCAATCCTGCCAGCATGGGGCGCGCCCGACAAGCACAAGGGAGCGAGTCGCCACGGGCGCGATGGTGCCGCAAGACGACCATGAACCACACAAGCACAAGGGAGCGAGAGGTGTCCGCTCGCTCCCGAAAGAATGCCGGTGCGCTTCGTGCGCCCCCCCTCTACTTCTGCTGGACCATGACCAACTGAGCCGGTGTTGGAGCGGGGAAGCCAGCCGCAGCCAAGGACTCACGGATCACTCGGTTGCCATCGAAGTAAACCTGCCAGTAGTGGTCGGTATGGCAATAGGGTCGTACCGCGAGGACCGGACCGACCAAGTTGAACTCGAGGATCTCGACATCCGGCGCCGGGCTTTGCACCACATTGGGGATTTCACCGAGCTTCTCCCGCAAGAGCTGCATGGCCGCCACATGGTCAGCGCTCCCAGCCAGTTGGCATTTCAGCTCGACTCGGCGAAACGGGTTGATGGAAAAGTTCTGGATGGTGTCTCCGAAGACCTTGCCGTTGCCGATGATGGTGTGAACGTTGTCGGGGGTGTTGATGGTGGTGGTGAACAAGCCGATCTCGATGATGGTGCCGGTCACGCCGCCGATCGAGACGAAGTCACCCACTTTGAAGGGGCGGAGGACGATGATGAAGGCCCCTGCGGCAAAATTCGAGAGCAGCCCCGACCATGCCATGCCGATGGCTACGCCGGCGGCAGCGATCAAGGCGGCGAAGGTGGTGGTCTGGATCCCGAAGTAGCCCAGGATGCCGATGACCAGCAGGATGTTCAGGGTGACGGTGATGATCGACCCGACGTAGCGGAGCACCGTGGGATCGACCTTCTGCCGCTGGAGCGAGTTTTGGACCAAACGCACAGCCACGCCAATCAGCCAGCGCCCGACCACCCAGAAGACAATTGCCGCCAGGACCTTGATGCCAATCTCGAGTGCGTGGGAGAGAATCAAGTCGGTGTATTGGCCTGCTGTTTTCATCGTGCCTCGCCGTCCTTTCTGAGCCGGGGCTCCTCTTCGTAGAGGACGCTAGCGGCACCGGTACCGTGGATGCAACCCCAAAAATCTCCAAAGGGAGGAGTGTTCGGGTGTGCCCGACCTGGATTGGGCGGGCCAATGCTGCCCATCAGCTCGGATTGGGGGCCTCAGACAAGCACGAAGCGAGGGCTCGGTAGTCAGTCTTGCCGGTGCCGAGCACCGGGATCTGCTCCACCACGACCACTCTTCGTAGATTGTGGAGCGGCGAGAAACCTGCGTCGCGAAGCTTCTGGTTGAGCCAGGGGCGCTCGAGTGGCAGTGTGGAAAAGAGCACCAATTCCGGAGGTTCGGTCGCCGTGTGCGCGACGGCAAGCACCGGGCCCTGCTCGGGCTCGGTGCTGACCAAGCGTCGGAGGGTTTCCTCGATCGCAGGAAGTGAGATCATCTCCCCTCCGAGCTTGATGAAACGCTTCATGCGCCCCACAAAAATCAGGTTTCCGTCAGGATCGACGCGGACCAGATCACCAGTCCGATAGTAGGACCGGCCGGCATGAATGACGAAGGGATCGTCCGCGGTCTCCCCAAGGTAGCCGGTGAACACCGACGGTCCGCGGACCAACAAGAGACCACGCTCGCCCACCCGCACCTCACGCAGGGTCTCTGGATCGACGATGACCCACTCTAGATTTGGCAGGACATGGCCGATACTGCCGCGCACCTCGTGACCAGGCCGATTCAGACTCACCACCGGGGAGCACTCCGTGATCCCGTAACCCTCGATGATCCTCGCGCCTGGGCATTTTTCCGACAAGGCTGAGAAGACGTGCTCGGGACATTGTTCGGCGCCTGTGACGCACAACCGCAGGCTCTGGAGCTGACCGTGTCGCGCGGCCCCCGCGATGCCACCGAGAAACGTAGGCGTGCCCACGAGCAAGGTCGGGCGGTACCGCTCGATCAGCAGGGCCAGCTTCCCGGATTCGGTGGGATTGTTGTGGAAGACCACGCGAAGGCCTGTCAGAAGTGGGAGGATCAGATCGACCGTGATCCCGAAGGAGTGAAACGGGGGGAGTATCGACAAAAGGGTGTCGTTCTGCGTGAGGGTGACCTCGGTCAGCACGGCGCGTAGATTGGTGAGGATGTTGGCGTGCGTGAGCGGCACGGCCTTGGGGATGTTCTCAGAGCCACTGGTGAAGAGGACGACCGCGGTAGGGTCGATGCTCCTCTTTCCGAGACTTCGAGGAAGGAGGCGTGTGCGGAGCAGACCGACCAGCTTGTCTCGCAGCCGGAGTTGGCCCCGAAAGTGCTCGAGAAGGAGGAGCTTGTCGGTGAGCGGTGACCTCGACCCGAAGCCTTCCTCGGAGAGGCGCTGCATCAAGCGCTCCGCGGATACGACGCACTCGATGGAGAGCAGACGGAGCGCATGCTCGACACCCCGGGGACCGGTCGTGAAGTTCAACATGACTGGCACGCGTCCGGCCAACATCACCGCAAAGGTGACCATGGTTGCAGCCACCGAGGCCGGCAGCATCACACCGATGTAGCGTCCCGGCACGGTTTCTAGCCGTCGGGCGAGCAGTGTCGCGCCGAGTAGCAGCTGCCGGTACGAGACCACTTTGCTTGTCTCATCCGCGCAGGCGGGTGATGAAGGTCGTCGGAGTGCGCTTTCGAGGAAGCCATGCAGGATGGTGCTGGTCTCGGGTAAGGTGAGGCGCACCCGAGAACGCTCTTCGAACCAGGCGTCGGGCACCGAGGCGACCTCGATCCTGTGGTGCCGCGAGCCCACGCCGCTCGCGGCCAACAGCACGTCCGCCACGGTGAAGAGCGCGTCCCCGTCGGCTTGGGCGAACCCAAACTCACGCTCGACCCACGACGCGAGTTCGAGGCGAGCCAGACTGTCGAGGCCCAGATCCATCCCGAGGCGCAACCCATCCTCGAGCTTGTCTTGGCCGGTCAGCGTCGTCAGGTGCTGGAAGACGAGTTGTCGGGTGGCTGTGGAGACGGCCAGCGTGGCCTCTCCGGGCGCGAGCTGTTCGGGTTCCGGAAGTAGTCGCTCCCCGCCTCGCTCGAAGAGCGAATACGGAATGTAAGTGGGGCGTTCAGGGTCCCGGTTGAAGAACTCCTCGAGGGTGCGGTTCAGCTGGGTACGCTGTTCCGGTGGGGGGAGGTCCGTTGGTTCGACGAACTCGAGGGTTACCCGGCGGCGCGGTGCGAAAAACACGAAGCTTGTCAGCAATCCAAGCGCCCCACGGAGCACGCTCCGACGGAGGTCCGGGGCGCGTCCGGAGGCGCGAGAGAAACTGCTTCCCCAGAGCCCGCGGGTGCGAACCAAGACCACCCGCGTGGTGGGGCAAGCCGTGAGGAGGGTGGAAACGGCGCTGTTGCCGCCCAGTTCCTCGATACCGGTCCGGGTGATGTGTCCGGAAGGGTAGAGCAGGATGCTCGTGCCCGATTCGAGAGAGCGTCCGAGCTCGGCGAGCCGAGCCTGGATCTGTCCGCGCGCACTCCGGTCATGCGCCGCATCCTCGAGAGTCGTGGTGTCGAGCCGCCGCGCCAACCACCGCACCAGCGGGCGATCGATTTGGCGGCGATCGGCGACCGGTGAGACCTTGAAGCGACGCAGGATCACGGAGAGCACGATGATCGGGTCGATGAGGGCTGGGTGATTCGGCAGAAAGAGCAGCGGCCGGCCGTCTTCGGCGGTGAGTTCCGAGAACCCTCGGACGCGCACCGAGTACCGCAGAAAGAGCAGCGACCGCACCAACCAGAGCAGCGTGCGGTTCAGCATGTTGGATTTTCCTCGGCATGACGGGCAGGGACGAAAGCGCACCGGTTGTGGTCAAGCTGGCACCACCGTGGATCTGCCCCGTCGGGGGCATCCCCACCGGTGGTGGCCATTTCCGGTGTGGAGCCGCCGCGACGGACGCTCTCACCAAAGCATTCCAATGACAACGGCCCCCGAGTGGTGGGGTACCAGGTGCCGATCTCCGGCAACGAGCTCCGATGTCCCACATGGTGTGAACCGTGGCGGGAACACTCTGTCCCTATCGACTCATGCGAAAATCCAAGGTCGAACCCCGGCGGAGTGCGAAGGCTCATGGTACGCTCGACGGACAGCTTACGGAGTCACACCATGATTAGCCAGCACAGCCTTCTTCATCCCTCGGCCGGCCTTCTGACTGCGTTCGTATTGATCGCTGCATGCTCAGGTACGGGAGGTGGCGGGGGGTCTGCGCTGGGGACGGACACGGAGGGTGGCGGTACGAACTCGGACGCAGCCGGGGGAACCACCGGCTCGGGTGCGAATTCGAACGCTGGCGGCGACATGGTTGTGATTATCGACGGTGGCGAGGCCGGTGATCCGTGTCTCGGGGACGACCCTCCCGCCGAGTGCTTCTCGAATCCACCGGCCTGTGGTGATGGTCTCATCAACCTCGAGCCTCCGGAGGCCTGCGACGACGGTAACACCAAGCCCGGGGACGGCTGCAACGGCGTCTGCGTCGTCGAGGTGAACTGGCAGTGTGACACGAGCGTCTCCCCAAGTGTCTGCTCGTCCGTTTACGTTTGCGGCAATGGTATCAAGGAGCCGGGCGAGGTCTGTGACGACGGCAACACCGCCGGCGGCCTCGAGGGCACGGATGGCTGCAGCTCGGATTGCGCTGTGCAGAACGCCAGCTACACCTGCCCCACCCCCGGACAACCTTGCGAGGAACTCTATCCCTGTGGGGATGGCCGCGTGAATGGCTCGGATCAGTGCGACGAAGGTCCGCCCGCTGAGGACAAAGAGGGAGTGCCGAGTGGTGGCTGCATCGACTGCCAGATCCAACCCGGCTGGAGCTGCAAGATCCCGAATAAGGCCTGCGTTCCCGCCGAATACTGCGGAGATGGCAAGCTGAGCGTGGCCCTCGGGGAGGCCTGCGACGACGCGAACAACGTGGATGGTGATGGTTGTGCGGCAGATTGCCGCTTCATCGAAGGTGGCTGGCTCTGCCCGATGCCCGGGGAGCCCTGCCTCAGCACCAACACCTGTGGAGACGGTAAGATCGGCGGGGATGAACAGTGTGACGACGGTAGCTACGACTACCCGAACGACGGTTGCGCCAATTGCATCAAAGAAGCTGGCTTCGACTGCCCCTACCCGGGAGCGCCTTGCGTGCCGCTCTGTGGCGATGGCGTGCTGCTTCTGAATGAGGCTTGCGACGATGGCAACCTGACGGCCGGCGACGGTTGCTCGCCAGAGTGCTCCTGGGAGCCGGGCTTTGCCTGTGAGGGCAGCCCTGGTGCTTACACGTGCCACCCCACCACCTGTGGAGATGGTGTCGCTGAAGGAGCCGAATCCTGCGATGACGGCAACGCGAATCTGGGTGATGGCTGCACCCCACTTTGTCGTCTCGAGCCCACCTGTAGCGGGGGGGCCTGCACCTCCGCTTGTGGTGATGGGCTCATCGTCGGCGAGGAATGCGACGACGGCAATGCTGCCAGTGGCGATGGGTGTTCTCCAACCTGTACGACGGAGCCGGGCTATGTCTGTGAGCAAGCACCGCTCGGCGAAACGATGGTGGTGCCGGTGGTGTACCGGGACTTCAACGCCGGTGGCGACTTCGAACCGGGCAGTGCGACGGGCTCCTTCGATGCCATCGTGGGTCTCGTCTCCAACCAGTTGGATGCTGAGGGTAAGCCCAGCTACGTGGGTCCTGGCGGGGGAGGTGAGGCAGGGGGCTTCATCACCAGCGCGACCAGCTTTGGTCAATGGTACCGGGATGTGGTGGGGGTGAACTCAACTGTGTCCACCACCCTCACACTCTACAACAACGGAGAGGGAGGGTTCGTGAACCGCTGGGGAGCCAACGGCGAGCAGTGGCTCCAGTACTCTTCGCCCGACCATTGCTGGTGTGGGAGTGTGGGGCAGGAAGACCACGACGCGGACGGTAACCCCATCCCCTGTACGTTCTGTCCCTACGACGCTGACCCGACCACGCCTGAGTGTGAGGACCCCCAGGAGACCGAGTGTCAGGGGTCTACAGCCTCGAAGCCCGAGTGCGTCAACTTCACGAGCTGCGTGGACGTGAACGGTACCTGGCACGGGATCACCTTGCTGGCGGCTCTGGATGGAAACCCGGTATTTTTCCCCATGGATGGCCAGGGGATCTCACCGACCGGTGAGTACGGAGTCGCGAAGATCCCCCCGGCGTACCTGGGTAATTGGGAAAATGAGACCGGGGAGCCGCTCCACAATTTCCACTTCACGAGCGAGGTGCGCTTCTACTTCACGTTCAATGGTGGGGAGGTCCTCGAGTTCACGGGTGATGACGACGTTTGGGTGTTCATCAACAACCGGCTGGCGGTCGATCTTGGCGGGATCCACACACCTGTGACTGGCAACATCACCTTGGCCAACACGGGTGGCAACGTGGTGATCACCCCGACTGAGGGAGACACCGCGCCGCTCACCCAGGTGGTCGATCTTGGGCTTACCGCAGGCCAGGTCTTCGAGATCGTGGTCTTCCAGGCCGAGCGCAAGAAGGAGGCCTCGACCTATAAGCTTACCCTCGGTGGGTTCAATGCGTTGCCCAGTGACTGCCACCCAATCTGTGGGGATGCGGTGCTGACGCCTGGTGAACAGTGCGACAACGGCACCAACCCTGGCGGCTACAACGAGTGTAATCCAGACTGTACTCGGGGTGAGTACTGCGGCGATGGTCTGGTGCAGCCTGACTTCGAGCAGTGCGACAACGGGCTCAACAACAGCAGCTATGGCACCGTGGGCGTAGACAATGCCTGTGCGCCCAATTGCATGATCCCAGCCCGCTGTGGCGATGGCATCGTGGATTCCGTGTTCGGCGAACAGTGTGACTACGGCGACGGAACGGATGCTGGCGGTGCCGATGGTGAGGTCAACGACGGTCGATACGGCGGCTGTACCGAGCAGTGCCAGCGGGCCGCCTGGTGCGGGGATGGAGTGATTCAGCCTGAGGCTGGCGAGGTCTGCGACGACGGCGTGAACGACGGCACCTACAACAACTGCGGATTGAACTGCACGGCTGGACCGCGTTGTGGCGATGGGCTCCTCCAGATCGACTTCAACGAGACCTGCGACGACGGCAACAACTTGCCTGGCGACGGGTGCAGCGCCGTCTGCGGCGACGAAGGGATCTGCGGCGATGCCTTGGTGATCCCCCCTGAGGAGTGTGACGACGGGATCAACGACGGTGGCTACGGTGAGTGCGCTCCAGCCTGCGTGATCGGTCCGCACTGTGGTGATGGTGTCGTCTACGACGGTCTCGACCCGAATGGAGAGCCCTACGAGGTGTGTGACGACGGCATCAACGATGGCTCCTACGGCGGCTGTTCGATCGACTGTTCGATGGGGCCCTACTGTGGTGACGGCGTGACTCAACCGCAAGAAGAGTGCGACTACCTCGATCCGAGCATCACCGAAGAGTGCAGTGAGCAGTGCAAGATCAAGATCTACGTGCCCTAGTGGCGTCGGGGTCGAGGGAGGCACGGCTCGGGGTGCCGCCCCCCGGCCGTGCTGCGCCGGGCGGTTTCCTGCACGAGTGGGCGAGATCTCGGATAATTGCGTACCAACGGGTGGAAGTCTTGGGGTCGGAAGCGTTTCCGTCTCTGAGCTGGGTGCCCGCCTTCACAGAAACTTGAACGCTCGCCGAGTGCTCCGGCAACCCATCGGCAGATCTCTATGCTCTTCTCCCTCCAACGCACACTTGGTCTCTCCGTCGGCCCTTTGTTTCTTACCTTCATGACCACTCTCAGCTCTCCCTCCCAAGCCCAGAGCACGATGCGGGGATTGACCGTGCCCCAGGTGGTCTGCGATATGAAGGTGGGGTGGAATCTTGGCAACACCTTGGATGCCACCACCGGCGGTGAGACTGGGTGGGGCAACCCCCTGACCACGCAGGAGATGATGGATGCTGTCCGGGCGATGGGCTTTGGCACGGTCCGGATCCCAGTAACCTGGGACGGGCACATGGGGCGTGCGCCGGATTACGCCGTCGACGAGGCCTGGTTGGATCGGGTGGAAGAGATCGCGAACTACGTGCTTTCGACCGGCATGTACGCGATCGTCAACACTCACCATGACAACTGGGTGGTGCTCACCGAATCCGGCAAGCAGGCAGGGATAGCGCAGGCGGAGCGGCTCTGGACTCAGATCGCCACGCGCTTTCGCGACTACGGAGACTATCTCATTTTTGAGACCTTCAACGAACCGCGGCAATCCGAGGACGAATGGACTGGAGGGACGCCGGAGGCGCGCGCCATCCTGAATGAGTACCACTTGGCGGCGGTGAACGCGATCCGTGGTACCGGCGGCAACAACGCCGAGCGCTTCATCATGTGTGGGACCCACGCTGCCACCCCCTCGGACGATGCCGTGAACGGGCTGGTTCTGCCGAATGGCGACCAACGTGTGATCGTCTCGATCCACACCTACGATCCGAACGGGCTCTCACTCAACGGGAGCCCCTCGACCTGGGGGAGCGATTCAGATCGCCAATCGATCATCCGCAACCTCGATCGGCAGATTGGCCTGATGCAGAGCAAGAACGGCACGGCCATCATCGGGGAGTGGGGCACGGTGAACGCGAACAACCTGAGCTCGCGGGTGGCTCATGCGGAGTTCTACGCTGCCGAGGCCCGGCGCCGGGGATTTCTTCCGGTGTGGTGGGACAATGGCGGGACGGATGAGGCAGGCTTTGGGATCCTCGATAGGCGAGCGCGCCCAGTAGGCTGGCATTTCCCCGAGATCGCTGAGGCGTTGATCCGCGGTGCCACCAGCGTCGAGTGTCCGACGCCTGTGCCGGAGGGTGTGGGAGGCGCGACCGGCGAAGGCGGCGCACCGAGCGAAGGCGGCGCACCGAGCGAAGGTGGTGCCCCTGGCCAAGGCGGCGCACCGAGCGAAGG
>CAYNEY010000028.1:43660-48225 GCA_964396375.1 uncultured Polyangiaceae bacterium
GCGGCGCACCGAGCGAAGGTGGTGCCCCTGGCCAAGGCGGCGCACCGAGCGAAGGCGGCGCACCGAGCGAAGGCGGCGCACCGAGCGAAGGCGGCGCACCGAGCGAAGGTGGTGCCCCTGGCCAAGGCGGCGCACCAGGCCAAGGCGGCGCACCAGGCCAAGGCGGCGCACCAGGTCAAGGTGGCGCACAGGGCCAAGGCGGCGCACAGGGCCAAGGCGGAGCATTGGGCAGTGGGGGCAGTGCGGGCACGACCAGCACTCCGGCCGTCGGAGGCGAAGGTCAGGCTGGCTCGAGCAGTCCAACCCGTGGTGGTACCGGAAACGGCGGAGCTGGTGCTCCCAGCGTGTCCGGAACCGCCGGGGGATCCGCAGAGCTTTCTCGCGAAGAGAGCGGAGACGAGGGTGGTTGCGGATGTCGAGTGAGCTCGGAGCGTCCGTCGCGAGGCGCCGTGCCCTCCATTTTGCTCCTCTTGGCTTCGTCGGCGTTGGGGATCGGGCGCCGTACCGGCCGGCGCCGACGCGCCAAGCTCGGCCTGCGTGCTTCGGTGCGGTAGTCTTCGGCCCGTGCCAACTGAGAAGTACCAGCCCGCTCTTCCCGAGCAGCCGTTCCTGCTGGTCTCGGATATCGACCACACCTTGCTCGGGGATCCGGAAGGCGAAGAAGCCCTGGCTGAGTTCTTCTCGGCTCACCGCCGAAGCTGCGTGCTTGCGCTCGTGACCGGTCGCTCTCGCGCCTCGGTGATGGCGTTACTCGACGCAGGTCGTCTCCCTGTGCCCGACTTCATCGGCAGCTCGGTCGGCACCGAGCTTTTCGACACCGCAGATCCGCAGAACCGACTCGGCGAGTTCTACCGGTGTCGCGCCGAGTCAGGCTTCTCGCCCGAGTCCATCTACGATCTCGGCGAAGGCGCGGGGATGCGGCGGCAGCTGTTCGCTGATGGCCAACCGGAGCATCTGGCTGGGTTCGATTGGGATGGCACTCCGGAGGCGCTTAACGGACTTCGCCAGCGCTTGCCCGAATCGTTGCGTGCACGAGTTTTCGAGTCTAGCAATCGGTACGTGGACGTGTTGCCGGACGGGATGGGCAAAGGCGAGCTCGCCGTGTTCCTGGGGGAGGCCCTTCGGATCCCCAGAGCGCGGTCGGTCGTGGCTGGGGACTCCGGCAATGATCGCTCACTTTTCGAAACTGGGCTCTCTGGGATCCTCCCCTCGAACGCTCTGCCCGAACTCGTGGCACATGTCCAGGCACCACCGCACATCCGAAGCCAGTACCCCGCTGCACGCGGGGTACTGGATGGGCTCTGCCGACTGGGATTTCTGCAGCGGGTCGAGCTCTAGAGCACGACCACGTTGGTGAAGCGCTCCTCGAGGGTGAGACGCAGCTCGGCGTAGATGGCAGGGTTGCGCGCCGACAGGATCTGCAGGGCTGCCAAGATGGCGTTCGCGGGGTCGAGGACGGTGAGGACCGGCACGGCGCTCGGTGCCCTGAGGCATGACCAGACGTCGTCCGGGAAGCTCTGAGCGCTGGCAGGCACCGTGATCACGGGGAGCGTGGACGAGGCCGAAAGAATGGGACCGGCACCGTTGCTGCGACCGATGTAGGCGACCACCACGCTGTCGGGATGCTGCTGGACGAGCTCGGCGAAGCGCAGGCTGGCGGCGATGGGTTGTTTGTGTGCCGAGCAGGTGACCTGCAGCGCAAGGTCACTGAAGCGCCCCAGCGCCTTCTCGAAGGGTTCGAAGTTGTCCGTTGGAGAGCCACGCCAGAGGATGATGCGCTGCTTGGGTACGCGAAATTGGGCGGTCAAGTCGGCCACGCGGCGGTAAGTGGAAGCCACGGCGTCAAGGCTCCCCCCATCCCGGTAGAGCTGCTTGTCGATATAGCGATCGTCCTCGACCACACGCCAGGAATCGTTGTCGATCACATCGGCCAAGAGGAGGTTGCCCGCGCTGTCGAGGCCAAACTCGATCTTCATGTCGGCTAGCCGCTTTCCCTCCAGCTGCCAGGCCTTCTCGAGCACCAAGAAGCAGCGGCGCGCCGTCGACTCCATGCGTGGGAACTGCTCCGCTTCGTTGGCCGTGGAGTAGACCGCCTCGACCGGAAGGGTGAGGAACGGCGCCGCGAAGGGAGCTCCCGGGGCGAAGAGTTCGAACGAGTGCCCGTCCTCGGAGAGTCGCATCAGCGGGTCGTCGCACGGAAGCTCGTGGCCCTTGAAGATGCGTCCGCTGGTCTTCAGGTAGTACTCCACGATCAATCGGGGGAAGAGCTGTCCCTTCTTCACGTGTGGGTTGCGTTTGAGGTAGGAGCCATGCGCCTCGCGTCGAGTCACCACTTCGTAGGGGAGCATCCGGCAGTTCTTGGCTCGGAAGATGGTCTCACCGAGCTGCTCCAAGAATGCCACCTGGACCCCGCATTCGAGCAACAAACGAAACACGTTGCAGGTGGTGCGCGTAGCGAGCGCCCCTTTGTTGGAAAGGAGGTCGTGCTTCGCCCCATCACCAGCGGTGATGTCATCCTTGGAGACGACGATCACCTGGTCGGGCTGAGCGGGGTCGCGGTACACTCGCTTGGTCTTGCCCTCGGTGAGGAGGTAGCTGAGATCGGGGACGGTGGCTGCTTGGGATGGGTTGCGGTCCATGACGGCGCTCCTTCAGACCCTCGGGTTGAGGGCCAGAGTGTCGTAAGAGGCGCTCTTAGCCGCTCCGCCGTGGCCCGTCAAAGGCCAGCGCTGCCGAGTGCAGAATACGGCGGCTCGACAGCCGGGCGTGCTGTGGCCGGGAGCCGCTAGGCCTTTCCAGGATTCGAGCAGCAGCGAAATCCCTGGGCGTAGTAGGCGGTGGTCTCGTCGTGACTGGTCGTGGCCGGCCGGCACCGATTCCGAGCTCCCGACACCCAGTGCCCCCCCTTGAACACCGACTGGAAGGGCTTGCCGAGCCGAGTCACGTTCACGGCCCACTCGTCCACGTTCCCGCCCATGTCCATCACGCCATAACCGGAGCGACAGCGTGGCATCGAGCCAGAGGGGACGCGCTTCGAGAGGCGGTCGATCTCGGCTTGTTTCTCGCTTGCGGTGGCACGCTTGCTAAAGAGCAAGGCATCATTCGGCTCCAGCCACAGATGATCGATGTTGCACGCGGTGCGATCGCGCACATAGCCGTAGGTGAAGGGGCTGCGCTCCGGTCCCTCACAGGCCATCGTCCACTCGTCGTCACCGCAGAGCCGCTTGTTCTGGGCTTCACAGAGCTGCCGCGCCTCGTACCAGGTCACCATCACGACGGCGATCGCTCCGTCCTGATTTGGGTACTCGTACTCGTCGATGCAGAAGTGCCGTGGCTCTTCCCTCCCGGCGCAGTCGGCGTAGCCCTCCTGGTAGGCGTCGCAATAGAAGGGCATCGGCTCGTCGGTGGGCTGGTTCAGGTGGGTGCGCCCGCCCTTGACGCAGCGGTGCACCACATTGGTGCAGTACTGGCCCTTGACCTCGAGCATGCGCTCTGGGCAAGGCGTGGTGGGCAGAGGCAGTGCCGTCACTGGTTCCTTGCGCGTGGGCGTGACGAAGGTGACCGGCGGCGGCGGCGGCGGCTCGGGCTGCTCCAGCGTGGTGTCCACGGTGCTGCGGACGACGCCGTTGCGCGAGCTGCTCGCTCCCCCAGATTCCTCGTCATCACCCTCCAGATCGGCGAACTCGCAACCGGCGAGGCCGAGTAGCAGGAGCGAGGCCATCCACTTCACGAGACCCCTCCCCGCCCGCGTCGCTCGGCCAACCACACGGCCCCGAGCAGAAGGAGGTGCAGCGCGGCCCCGAAAGCCAGCGGCAGTGTCAGGTTGCGGTGCACGCGCATCACGCACACCGGAGTCTCGTCGTGACCGAGCACGGCATGCTGTCCCGCCCACTCCGGATCGAAGGGAAGCGTGGTCTCCGTACCGCCGATCTCGAGCTCG
Organism: uncultured Polyangiaceae bacterium; assembly: GCA_964396375.1. Taxonomy (GTDB): domain Bacteria; phylum Myxococcota_A; class Polyangia; order Polyangiales; family Polyangiaceae; genus FEN-1139. Next base: position 47,601 of record CAYNEY010000028.1, read on the forward strand.
GCCGTGGGGACCCGCCCTGAGCTACGAGAGCCGTTCGGTCCCCGGCTGCGCCAGCGCAACGTTCGATCGCGTTCGCGGTGGGGACGGTCGGCTTCCAGGACGATTCGCTCGGTTCCGCGCCGGACAATCACTCCCTTGGAGGCGAGTTCGGCGCGCGCGATCGAGAGATCATAGGGGGCACACTGCGAAGCCCAGTATCGACGCCGCCCCACCTTGATTTGGGAGGTCTTTCCGTTCGCCTTTCGCTCGAGCCAGATCTGAGTGCGCTTCGGAGGAGTAGCCTCGCGGTCACCGGGCTCGATGCGCAGAACCCGGTAGCTCTCGCCGTGGATTTCGGTGGGTGTCTCTCCCACGACGTACTCCTCGGGAAGCGGGCGGACGATCCAGGCCACGAAGACCGCCGAGACCACAGTGAGCGCGAGCTGGGTCACCGTGAGCACGAACGCGAGGGTTCGTCGTCGCGCACGCTCGAACCTGGCAGCTCGGGCGATGAGGTGAACCACGAGCAGCCCGTGCAGCACGAGCAAGACCGTCACCACCGCGCCGTGCCACCGGGGTGCGGACCAGTCATTGTAGAGCCGGAACCGGTAGAGCTCGGGGAATCTGAGATAGACGTAGCTTCCGA
>CAYNEY010000028.1:48235-78507 GCA_964396375.1 uncultured Polyangiaceae bacterium
AAAGGGGACACGATGGTTCGAAGGGTGCCGTGGCGGAGGGGGGGGCTCATGGAGGATGCCGAACGTTCGTTCCTGGCGGTGCCCGTCAAGGATATTTTCATCCTCGCGAAGCACAAGGACAAATGGCACGCTGCTTGCTGGACGGGCCAGGAGAGAGTACCCGATCGGACGAGGGGAGCGCATGGTCATGAGATCCCAACGCAGTCTTTGGCTGGCCTTCGGCATCGCTTCGGCCTGCGCCTGTGCGGGCTCGGACCACGAGAATGGGGAGAACACCGGGGGCGGCGGGGCAGCCGGCTCGGACCAGCTTGCCCTTGGAGGTGGCTCGGGCAGCGAGGGGGAAGGGGGAGCCACCGATGGCACGGCAGGGCGCTCCGATCAGGTGTCCGGCGGTGGTGGCAGCGCAGGCGCAGCGGGGATGGGGCAGGGTGGTCAGAGCCTCGACGCGTGCCTGCTCGCCGAAACCGCGCTCGAGGGTACCGCTTGCCCTGGTCCCGACGTGGTGTGCGGTGAGTGCGAAGACCCTTGCCTGCCTTGCGTGTTGATGATGTGCACCTCGGAGATCTGGGTACGGTTCGAGGTGGAGCCCAATCCGGAGAGTTGCGGTGAAGGCGGCGCAGGCGGAGCCGGTGAAGGAGGCACAGGCGGAGTCGGTGAAGGCGGTCAGGCCGGGGAGGCCGGGAGCAGCGCGGGGACGGGTGGTTACGAGGGTGGCGGGTGCAGCTACCGCGATGTCATGGGACAAGGGACCGTTTCCAGCATCGAGGAAGCGTCGGCCTCGGATGGGACGCTCTGCGCGGGAACGGGCATGCTGGTGGGCTACGAATTCGCGCCCGACGACCCGAGCCTTTCGCCCGAGGACTACGCCGTGTCCGGGCTGGGCTACGACCCTGTCCGGTTCCAGCGGTTGCGCATTCCTGATGCCGCCCAGTCTCTGCCGCCGCTCGCCTGCCTCACGCAGGCGGGTGTGGTGATTGGTACCACTTTTCCGGTGCTCAGGCGGTTGATCGTGACCGGAACCTGCTCTCCGGCGATGGACAGCATCGACCCTTCTCCTCTCGAAACTTGCGTCGGGATGTGCCAGTAGTGGCACACCTCCGGCATGACGCACCACTATCCCCGCACTCTCCCGCCCCTCGAGTCCGTACGCATCCTAGGTAGATTCTGGACGGCGCGCCTCGCGACGAACCGGGACAGTACCATCCCACATGGCCTGCGCCTCGCAGTGGAGTCGGGTCGGGTCGGCAATTTCGAGCGTGCCGCCGCGGTACTCGAAGGGCGCTCCGTCGCAGATCGGACTTGTCCCGGGTATCCCTTCGACGACACCGACGTCTACAAGCTCATCGAAGCTGCGGTGCAGGTTCTCGCCCAGGCTCCCGACCCCGCGCTCGAGGCTCGCATCGAGGAGTGGGTAGGGCTCATTGCCCGGGCGCAGGAACCGGACGGGTATCTGTTCACGGCGCGAACCATCGGCACCGAGCCGCCGCACCCTTGGATCGGCTCCGAGCGGTTCGAACGCGAGACGGAGCTGAGCCATGAACTCTACAATCTGGCGCACCTGTTCGAGGCCGCCGTCGCGCATTTCTGTGTCACAGGAAGGCGCTCGCTGCTGCTGGTGGCCGTGCGCGCGGCCGATCTCTTGGTTGCGACCTTTGGTCCCGGACGACGGGTGCTCTTCCCTGGACACCAGAACATCGAGGCCGCGCTGGTTCTGCTCGCTCGCGTGACCGGCCGCGATGACTACGCGGCGCTCGCCGAGTTCTTCCTGGATTGTCGTGGCCCGTCGGAGCGGCTGCCGAGCGCCGGGGAGACGTACAACCAGTCGCAGGTGCCGGTGCTCATGCAGACCGAGGCGCTCGGACACGCGGTGCGGATGGTGTACATGTTGAGCGGCATGGTGGATGTGTGCGTAGCCTTGGAGCGTGACCACTACCGACCGGTGCTGAGGCGACTATTCTCTGACATCGTGAGTCACAAGCTCTACATCACGGGTGGTGTGGGGGCGCTGCACATGGGTGAGGCCTTTGGGCCGCGCGACCACCTCCCGAACCTGACGGCCTACAATGAGACCTGTGCGGCCATCGGTCTCGCTCAGTTCTGTCAGCGGATGTTCTTGATGACTGGCGACGGCACGACGATGGATGTGTTCGAGCGGGCGCTCTACAATGGGATTCTGTCGGGTTGTTCGCTCTCGGGAACGCGCTTCTTCTACCCCAACCCTCTGGAGTCGTTCGGGGAGTACGAGCGCAGGCCCTGGTTTGGCTGCGCCTGCTGCCCGCCGAACCTGGCTCGTTTCCTGGCTGCTCTGCCCGGCGCAGCTTACGCAGTCTACGGACAGCGCGTGTATGTCAATCTCTACGGGGAGGGGACGGCCGAGTTGACCCTCGGGGATGGGCAATGCGCGCGTCTCTCCCAGACCACGGACTACCCGTGGGATGGCTTGGTGCGCATTCGGGTGGAGGCCCCCGCGTGTGGTCGAGTCGAGATCGCGCTGCGCATTCCAGGTTGGGCGCGTGGAGAGCCCGTGCCAAGTGATCTGTACCGTTTTGACGACGAGAGTGTCGATGAGGTGCAGCTCTCGGTCAATAGGGAACCGGTACCGCTCCTGCTCGAGTCGGGATACGCCGTCATCGCACGGGAGTGGGTCTCGGGCGACACCGTCGAGCTTACACTGCCGATGCCGGTCCGACAGGTGTCGGCTCACCCGCGCGTTGCCGAGGACCGCGGGAAGGTGGCCCTGACGCGGGGACCGATCGTGTACGCCCTCGAGGGTGTGGACCAAGCCACAGGGGAGGTGTTGAACTTGGTTCTGGATCGCAGTGCCCCGATTCAGTCCGGGTTTCGACAGGAGATGCTCGGTGGAGTCGTCGCCTTGTGTGGTCGCGCGGTCAAGCTCCAACGTGAGCCGGAGGGCGAGGTGAGCCGTGTTCCCGTGGAGTTCCTGGCCATCCCCTATTTCGCTTGGGCGAACCGAGGCCGGTCCGAGATGATGGTGTGGCTTCCGATCGACGAGAGGTGGGCCTGGGTTCGGCCGTCGCCGACCCTGGCCTCGCGAGCCGAAGTCTCCATCTCCGGTGGTGATTGTCCACGCGCCGCCAACGACCAGATCGTCCCAAGCTCATCACGCGATGAGTCGCACAAGCGAGTGCGGCTCGAGCCTGGAGAGGACAAGTCGAGCTTCATCGAGTACCGATTCGCGGCACCAGCCCGGGTCACCCGAACACGCGTCTATTGGTTCGTTGCAGACGACTGGCGTCACGAGGCACCGCCGCAGCGACTGGTGCTCACGGCATGGTCGGGCTCCGAGTGGCGAGTGGTCACCGAGCTCGATCTGTCTGAGGTCGAACTCGACCGCTTCCAGGAATTGCCGATGGAGCCGGTCACGACCACGGCGCTGCGCCTGACTTGCGTGCCGCGGGAAGGCCACGCGGTGGGGCTGCTCGAGTGGGAAGTCGATGGTGAGACCTTGGGCGAGGCGCCTCTGCTCAGTCAGGGTGTGAAAAATCTCACTGGCTAAGCGTGGCGATAGTTGCCGAATGAGGCGATCCGATCACGCGCGGGTGGGAATGTGTGATGTGCGAACGCGAGGCCCGTGCACGACACGGTGCGCGCTGGACCGCCGCATCCCTCTCCCAGAGATCACCCGAGAAAATCCGATGAACAGCCGTCCCATGTTCCTCACCCTCACGCTCCCGCTCCTTCTGGCTGGCTGCTCCAGCAGCGATGACGGAGCGCCCTCCGAGACGGAGACCTCTGCCGGCGCTGGTGGCGCCTCGGTCTCGGCCACCGGCGGAGCCGCCGCGAGCGCGAGCGGCGGCGCGACCCCAGCTGTGGGCGGCGCGACGGGTTCCGGAGGGAGTGCTTCGTTCGGAGGAGGTGGTACGGGTGGTATCGGTGTTGGCGGCATGAGTACCGGTGGCGCCGGCCTAGGCGGTATGGGCCGAGGAGGCGCGGGGTTCGGCGGGGCTGGCCTGGGCGGCGCGGGCCTGGGCGGCGAGGGGCCGGCCGGGGGCAGCCCGAGCGGAGGTGCCGGAGATGTGGGCGGCGCCGGCGGCAACGGCGGGACCAACGAGTCCGGCGCCGGCGGCAGCCCCGGTTCGAGCTGCGTTCCTGGTGTGGATTCCGGTGACGCGTGCGATCCCGCCGTCGACACGGAGCTCTGCGTCCGGAGCACGCGCACCTGCGTGTGTGAGCCGGGTCAGAGCACCTGGGCTTGTACTGCGAGCGGCGGCGAGGGGGGCGACTCGGGACTGGGAGGAGCCACGGGCTCGGGTGGCAGCGGCCTGGGAGGGAGCACCCAGGCGAGCGGCGGTTCAACTGGAACGGAGACGGGTGGGAGCACCGGGACGGAGACGGGTGGGAGCACCGGGACAGAGACGGGTGGGAGCACCGGGACAGAGACGGGCGGCAGTTCGGGCTCGACCTTCGTCGAGGACGAAGGCACCGACTGCGTGGTGGCTGATCTCCCCTCGGCCGACGCGCTTTCGTCCAGCGACAAGCTGCCCGATCCCTTCCTCTCCTTGGATGGCCAGCGGATCGCCACCCGCGCCGATTGGCGGTGCCGGCGTGCCGAGATCAAAAAGCAGGCGGAGACCTACATCTATGGAGCCAAGCCGCCGCGGCCTGCCAGCGTCACGGGTACGGTGACCAACGACAGCATCACCGTGGAGGTGTCGGAGAACGGACGGAGCACGCAGTTCTCGGTGAGCGTCGAGCTTCCCCAGACCGGTTCGGCGCCCTACCCGGCCATTGCCGGACTCACCAGCGGCTTCTTCGGGTTCCCGCTGGACACGGGCATCGTGAAGGGGGAAGGAGTGGCGGTCATCAACTACGATCCGTACGTGATCGGCAGTGAGTCTGGCTCCCGCGCCAATAAGCAGGGAGCCTTCTACGACATCTATGGGGCCAACAGCACCGCCGGGCTGCTGGTGGCGTGGTCTTGGGGCATCAGTCGGATCATCGACGTGATTGAGGATTTCGGCGGCGAGATCCTCCGCGCCGACGCGATCGGCGTGTCGGGGTGCTCGCGGTTTGGGAAAGGCGCCTTCACCATCGGTGCCTTCGATCAGCGCATCGCGCTCACCATGCCGATCGAGTCGGGGACCGGTGGCGTGCCGATTTGGCGCGGGATCGCCGGTGAGGGGGCGCAATCGGCCAGCAGCGCCTATGGAGAGACGTACTGGTTGGGCGACGCCTTCGGCAGCTTCACGGGCAGTGTGGGTCGGCTCCCGATCGACACCCACGAGGTGGTGGCGATGGTCGCGCCGCGCGGCCTCTACATCATGGATAACCCCCACATCGCCAACTTGGGGCCTCGCTCGGCGCATGTGGGAGCGCTCGGCGGGGCCGAGGTGTACGCGGCGCTCGGGGCCAGCGACAACATCTCGTACATCTCGGCGGTGGCCGATGGCGGTCACTGTGGACAGCGCCCGGAGTGGGCGGAGCCGCTGCGGGAGAATATCCGGAAGTTCTTGACTCAGACGGGCTCGGCTGCCGGAAGGATCGCCGCAGCGGGCAACGCAACCGGCAACCTCGCGGATTGGCGGACCTGGACCACGCCAACCTTGCCCTGAGCTACCTTCTGCGAGGAACGACGCGGAGCTCTCGGGGCTACGAGAGCTCCGCGCTCTGAAGCCGTGGGCTCACGACCGCGAGAGCTCGAGGGCCATCTCCACCCAGAAGGCACCTGCCTTGGGACCGCCGTTGCACTCGCCGTCGGACTCCCCCGGCGGCTTGGTCCAGAACCAGGCATCGACCAGGGGATGACCTGGCGCCACGCGCGGCGCGGCACCGAGCCGCCGCCCGTGAGGATTGCACCACTCATCGCCGGGAGCCGAGCCATTGCCGTTGCGGCTGGTATCGATGACGAAGTGCGCCCCTCCCGCGAGCTCGGAGAGCTTCTCACCGTACGCGGTGTTCTCTTCGGTGGTGACGTAGTTCGAGGTGTTGAGAGCGAAGCCATGCGCGTGCTCGAGCCCCGCTTCCAGCAGTCTCTCGGCCATGACGGGGGCTGGGACCCAACGGGCATGTCCCGCGTCCAGGTACACTGCCGCGTTCGGGTTCTGCCGCAGGACCAACACGGCCTCGCGCATGAGCTCCAGTCGCTCCGCCTGTTGCGCCGCCGTCAGGCACTTGTCGAGGAGCCCGAGGGCGTCTGGCTCGAGAACGAGGGCCGCCCGACCCGTTCCGAGACCCCGAGCGACCTCGCGGATCCACTGCTTATAGCTGGCAGGATCGTTGTGTCCACCCTTCGAGTAGCCGCCACAGTCCCGGTAGGGAAGGTCGTAGATGACGAAGAGCGGCACCTGGTCATGGGCTTCACCCATGATGCCCGCCACCGCCGCGCGCACGTTGCCGCTCCACTCCCCGAGCCACTGCCCCTGAGGTTTCGCAGCCAACGCTCGGATCAGCTCGGCGTCGCCCGGCGCAGTCGTGGCCAGTCGCTCTGCTGCCGCCGCGGCCTGAGATCTCGGATTGGTCCAGAGCGTGGCGCCGAGCAGGGGGTTTCCTGTGGCTCGAGGGGGCAGCGGTAGGACGCCGGCGGCCTCTTCCTTCGGCGCGCTCTCCAGGCGTGGAGGAGCGGCACTCGAGCCGGTGGCAGTCCCGCAACCAAGGATCAGGATGGCGGTGGCCAGGGTCGAAGCTGAGACACTGAGTGGTGAAATGGGCTTGTGTGACATGGTGGGTCTCCTCGGCGTCGCGTCCTGCGCGCCTTTCCGGAGATGGGCGAGGAGGGCGAGTTTGATCGAAATAATCTCTCGGGAATTTCGGCCGATCAGTCCACGGCGCTCTCTCCATTCTCGAGGGAAGTGTCCCTGGTCATCCCACTCTCTCGACAGTCGACCGCTGCCCGTGGTTGCGACCAGAACCCGGCCGACGATAGAGTAACGCCGAAAGGCCTGGCCGCGCTGACCGACCCAACCCCGCACCCGCACCCGCGTGACCCCGTCGAGCCACGGATCTCGGCGGCTGTGGCGCAGCATCTCGACCGGGTGTGGCGGGTGCTCCGACGTTCGGGGCTCTCCGAAGCCGATGCCGACGATGGAGCGCAGGACGTGTTCTTCATCCTCACCCAACGTCTCCCCGACGTGCCCCCGCGTGCCGAGCGGGCCTTTCTCCTCGCCACCGCGCTCCATGTCGCTGCCGATCGTCGGCGGTCGGCTTGGCGCCGGCGCGTTACCGAGCCGCTCGACCCGATGCTGGCGGATGCTACGCAGGTTTGGCCCGACGAGGCCGTGGAGCAACTGCAGCGACGAGCCCTGCTCGATCGAGCGCTCGGGACACTCCCCAGCGAAGAGCGGGAGGTTTTCGTGCTGCTCGAACTCGAGCAGGTGACGCGGGAGGAGGCCGCCGAGATCCTTCAGATCCCGGCTGGCACCGTGGCATCTCGCCAGCGGCGGGCGCGTCTCTCTTTCAATCAGGCGGTGCGGCGCGCAAGCCAGTCAAGGAGTCACCCGTGACCAACGAGTCCTCTTCGCTCCCCGAACTAGATCCGGAGCTCCTCGCGTCTGCGGCGACCGAGCGCCCTTCGGTTGGGCTAAAGGAGCGTGTCTTGTCGGGGCTTGCCGAGCGACGGCGGGATCAGGCCTCCCCGCAACACACCGGCAGGTCGCGGCCATCGTATGGGGTGTTCGGTCTCGGGATGCTGCTCGGCGCAGCGGCGGCGGCGGCCGTGGCGATCGGTTGGCCATCACAGAAGGTTCGGGTAGCCCCCGAGCCTTTGGCGGCGGTCACCCCGAGCGCCGCCGCAAGCTCGGTCGCGGCTCGGCCAAAGCCCGTCGATCCCTGTCGGCTTGCGCCGCGCGCGTCCGGGAACCTGCCGTTGATCGACGACTTCGAAGACGGCGATGATGCGATACCGGCGCGAGATGGCCGAGGTGGTCTCTGGCGCTGGAACCGCGACACCGACAAGCCGGGAACCGCGCCCGCTCTCCTCCCCGTACCGAGACCACTTGCCTCCCCCAAGAACCGCTTGGCGTTGCACGTGAAGGGTGGAGCACTGAGGGATTGGGGGGCCTCCATCGAGCTCACCTTCGAGTCAGGGTGCTACGATGCCTCGCGGTATGCAGGGATCGAATTCTCTGCCCGGGGTCCCGGGCGGATCTACGTGGCGCCGCGTGAGGTGGACGTGATCGAGCTGGCCTTCGGAGGAACCTGCGAGAAGGATTGCTACGACGCCCACACCAAGAAGCTCGATCTCGTGCCGGGTTTTCGCACCTACGCCGTCACCTGGGGTGAGTTCTCGCAGCGTGGCTACGATCGTCCCGCCCTGGATCCGGCGCGCCTACACGACCTCGCCTTTTTGGTCCATCCCGAGGATACCCCGTACGACATCTACATCGACGACGTGAGATTCCTCACGCGGGGGCGTTGACCCACCTGGGGCATGCGCTGGCGCACCTCGAGTGCGTCTACCAGGCGCCCGTCGGTGAGGAATCTTGAGGTGCTAGAGTGCTGACCGGCGGAAGGCCCCTGGGCTCATGCCGTAGAAGCGGCGGAAGACTTTGTCGAAGTGGGCGATGCTGGAGAAACCTACTTTGCGCGCCACCTCGGTCAGGGGGAGCCGTGTCTCGAGGATGTGGCGGGTGGCTTCACGGAGCCGCACCTCGAGCACGAAGCGCGCCGGTGTCACGCCCGTGCGTGCGTGAAAGACGCGGGTGAAGTGGCTACGACTCATGCCATGCTCGCGGGCGAGAAGACTCACCCGGAAGGGTTCGGTCGGCCGGGCCAGCACCGCTGCACGGACCGCCTCCAGCCAGCGCTGGTGAACCTCGAGCCTGGTGACCCCAGGCTCGGACAAACGAACCGGGTGTTGCAGAGGGGGCGGCTGGTGGTGCAGCAGTCCGCCGTCGACGCGGGACTCAGGCCAGGCCCGGTCCATGCTGGTGTCCAGGGTTTCTAGGTCCAAGGGGATGAACTCCGAGGGCTAGGGGCTACGGTGTGATGTGAGGTCGGGAGGACGGCGCACCAAAGCCAGAGCGGCTCTCGATGAAACGTCACTTCTCGTGAGCAGTGGTTCGACGCCTGGAGATCCGTCGGGAAAAGAACCGACGGTTGTGACTACCTCACGCGTGGCTGTCGACAGGTGGCCCGGGCTCGCTCGGTGTGGGGAGATTTGGGCGCGAGACGGGCCAGCTTGGCGAGCTCGAGCTCGGCTTCCCCATGCCGGCCAAGTCGACACAAGACCTGGGCCCGGGTGGCTAAGCGCTCCTCCGAGAGAAGTCCCTGTCCGAATTTTCGGTCGTGCTCGTCGAGGGCGCGGAGGGCGTCCGCGGGGCGACCGCCGTGCAACTCTTTCTCGGCTCGGGCGAGGATCGCCACTTCTTCGGCGAGAGAGTCTCGGCTTCGCCGCGTCCGCGAGGGGAGGGCTGAGGAGCCAGTCGGTGGAGTCAGGGTGGGCTCGGTTGCGCTCGCCTCCGGGGCCGCGGGGACTGCTTCCTCCTCGAGAGGCGGAGCTTCAGCGGGAACCATTGCCAGCGGGGCGGCGCTTGCCGCCGGTGCGGTTTCCGTCGTGTCCGAAGAGTTGGTCCACCACAGCAAGCCGCCGGCCACGACGGCCAGACCCACGACGTAGGGCGCGACGGCGCTATAGAGGCCTCGTGGGACGGGGGCGATGGGAGCATGAGGGGCAGGCGCGGCGGCTCCTCCGAATCGTGCCTCGAGTTTGGCAAGGAGCTGGGCTCGCTCGACCTCGCTGGGGCGAAAGGCGCTCTTGGCGGAGCCGAGTAGTCTCTGGGCCTCGGGGTTCAGCTCGGACATGCGCGACCTCCACGCCGGGCATTGTGGCGGACAAGGGCCTGCTCGAAGTCCTGTCGAGCTGCTCGAAGTCTCGAATAGGCCGTATTGACTGGGATCTCGAGGACGGTAGCGATCTCCGGCGCGGTCAGCTCCTCGAGCTCCGAGAGCACGAAGACCTCGCGCTTCGGCGGATCGAGCGAGGTGAGGAGAAGTGAGAGGAGCCTCACATCCTCTTGATGCTCCACGAGATCGAGGGGTGTCGGAACTCGGATCTCGTGGTCTTCGGCCAGCTCTACATCAGCGTGACCTTCGCGGACACGGCGGGCCCGGCGGTAGGTGCTGACGGTGCGCCGGACAATCCCGTAGATCCAACTCCGTAGTGATTCTGGCTGCTCGAGAGTGGGGAGGCGGGAGTGGATCACGACGAAGACCTCTTGGACCAAGTCATCGATGGCGTCACGACCAACGCCTTGTCGGCGAGCCGCCGACCAGACGAAGTCGAGGTACTGCCGGTAGAGCTCGGAGAACTCCGGCACAGACTGCTCGGACCGAGCGCTCCCCGTGGATGCAAGTGGCGTCCGCTCCGAAGCTGTGGAAGGCGCTACCGCCATCAATAGGATTCTTCGATGCAGTGGCGCGAGCGCAAGAGAACCGTCACAGGAACCACTCGACCGACACGGAGGCTGAGCCGGTCAAAAGGCCGACCCGGCCCAATTCTCCTAGTTCCTCCACCAAGAACCGTGGTCGGGTGAGGGCGCACCGGAGCCCAGTGTCGAGAGAGAGCCCAACCTTGGGCGACCAGAGCCACCCCATGCGCAGGCTCAATCCCGGCGCGAGCCAGGAGATGTGTGGCGAACGAGAGTCGAGGCCAGGTCCTCGGCCTTCGGCCCAGACATGCTCCAAGGTGAGGTTGAGGCAGGGTGCGAGCTGAACGCTGCCACCTGTGACGGAGCGACAGGCCGCCGCTCGGAGACTTGCCCTGGTGATCCTGGCGGAAAATCCCGGAAAATCTGGGTTGGAGACGGTGGTCGGCAGAAAGAGCAGTCCGGTGGCCCCGCCGCTCCACCCGCGATGAGCGACCCCAAGCCCAAGGCTGGTTCCGAGCGATCCCGCCGGAAGCGCGCCCAGCTCCCCGGTGAGACTGGGCGCGGTAACTACGAGGAACGTCTCGCGCTCGCTCTCGGGGGGGGAGCTGGTGGAGGGAGGGGAGGGGAGCTCTGCACGCCTGGGTTGGTCAGGCTGGGCCAAGTTGTCCGCCGCGGTCGGTGCAGACGAATCGTGCCGCGCGGAGACGAGCAGCCCGAGGGCCACTGCTGCTGCGTCGGCGAGATCGGCGCAGGACTGCGATGCGATGATCCGCGTGCCGAGGGCATTGCCGTCACGCACCAGCAAGGTTAGGCGATAGGACTCCCCGACCTGGTCGATCCGACCATCGACCACCAGGGCGCTCGGATCCAGACGGTTCGCGAGGGCTGAGGTGAGTTCGCGGAGTCGTGTCTCGACGGCCTCGAGCTGCGGACAGCCGGAGGGGGCCTCCCAGGACAAGCGGAGCGCGCTCTCGAGCTCGGCTCGAGCGAGCGCTGGCGCGAGACCGAGCAAGCAGGCAAGGAGTACCCCGTGCTTCATGGCAGACGCTCGAGCGTGACGTCATCCACGTAGACGGTGGAGCTGGTGGGATCGAGCTCGTCCGCGAGGTTTCCCAGGTACCACTGCCCCCACGCCGTGTCGTCGGTCACGATGTCGGACAGGCGCAGGCCGAGCTCGCCGTCCTGGCGAACCTCGACCATGCCCGTGGGCTCGGCGGCGCGGCGCAGCGAGAACTCGAGATGGACCCACCTGTTGACCGGGAGCGGGGGGATCCCCGTGGTTTCGTGATAGGTGCCGCTCACGCCGTCTCGCACGACCAGTCGCATCCCACCGTCGGCATCGAGCCCGATCGACAGATCCCAGAGTCCACGTTGTACTTCACTTGGGGTCGCGCTGCCCTGGAAGTGGAACAGATTCCAGTTGGCGGTGCTCGTGTTCATCTCAGGAAAGTAGTACCAAGCACCGTAGGTTGCGCTCTCTGGCAGGATGCCCTGGCGTACGCAGCGCGCCTGGGTACCGAGCGCCTCAGGATCGGTGTTGACAGTGAACGCCGCCGCGTAGTGTCCGGACCGGACCGGTGCGGTCACAACTTCATAGGATGCAGCGTCTGGTGCGTAACAGAAGCCTTCCTTCGGAGCGTAGTCGCAGAAGCCCTGCTCGAAGCCGGTCGACCAAGGCACGGGGGTGGGAATCGCTTCTTCCATGGCGACTTCGCCTGGGGGCGACTGGGCGCACTCCCACCTGCCCACCACTGCGGTATCATCACACCCAAGCGCCGTCACGAGCGCGAGGTAGCCCCAAGCGGGGGGGAGGTTCTTCAGTGCAGACACGCGCAGTCCAGTCTGACATGCCAAAGGAAGTAGGCTAGATTGGTGGTCCTGGCCGAATTTACCACCGTGAGCGCGACCCCGATGAAGAACGCCTGGTTCTTCGGGCCCCGCTGCCGTGCCGGCCTGACATTCGCGGCATTGTGCCTGGGGTGCCAGTTGCGGGCGCCTGTGCCAACCGAGTGCCGTGGTCCCACCTGGGGACCTGACCCACAGGCGAGCATCAGCTTCGTGGATGGCGGCGAGGAACTCCTTCAGTGGGACTTCTTGGTACGCGGGCTCCCGGCGGTGGAGTACGGCTCGGGCCTGGTGGTGGTCGCGGATCGGTCGCGCGGGGAGGCCGCGGCGTCCCTCGGCCTGTCCGTGTTGCGACTCGGCCAAGGCGAGGCTCGACCGCGCAGTGTGCGGGTGGTCCTCGACGAGGATGTTGCCAGCCGACTCCTGTACGCGGACGAGAGCGCGCGCGTCGAATCGTCTAGCCTGTCCGAGGAGGTGCGTGAGCGAGTCGACCAGGCCAATCGGTGGCTGGCATCGCTCAGGTTGCGAACGATGCTCCCCTGCGCGGTTCAGCAGATCCGCACCTGGTGCAAACATCCGCAACGGATCGAGTGCCCGCAGCTCTCGGCCGAGCTCGTCGAGAACACCCTGCGGCCTTTCGGGGACTCCAGCTTCCACGAGGTCGTTCCGGGGTGGGGCATGGCGCCGATGGCTTTCGACGGACATCCACCCGAGGAGATGGTGCCCTGCGTGGAGGCGGCCTACTGGGATCCTCCCACCCGACAACTGGTCGCGGAGGTGACGGCGTACTGCAGAAATCCTGGGGGAGACGCCTGCGTGGTGGGGCTCGGTTGGCGGGTGGTCGCACTCCGCTGAGTTCGGTCGGTGCAACCCCGAGCAGCGGGACTTGACGATGCCGGCGGCCAGCCCAAGGCCGTAGGGGCTCGGCCTCTATGACCGAGCAAAAAAGAGAGATCCCTCATGAAACACAGCGGCAATCACCTGTATCTCCTCGTGGCGCTCGGACTACTCGCAGGCTGCAGTGACGACTCGAATGGCTCGTCTGGCGATGGCTTGGCCGGGAGCAGCGGCGCTGCTGGCGCCTCGATCGAGGGCGACGGGGGAGCGACAGCTGAGGGCGGCGGGGCTGGTCAGGCGGGAACGGAACCCGGCGGCGGCGCTGGGGCGCCCAATGCCGAATTGATCGATGATGCGGGCGGCACCGTCACCGCCGAGGGAGGGGTGCGGCTGGTGGTGCCCGAGAACTCCATCAGTCCACCTGCGGCCATCGAGATCTCCGTGGTCACGCCGCCGGACGACGGTGTGACTACCATCATCTCATCGGCGTGGGATTTCTCGCCTGATGGGTTGGTGTTCGAGCCCGCGGCTCGACTGACGCTACCGCTCGAGGAGGCCCCGGAGGGCTCCCTGGCCATCGTCTGGTACGACGAAGAGGAAGAGCGCTGGACGCCGCTCGACAATTGCTCTTCCACTTCCACCCGCATCACCTGCGATGTCGAACATTTCACCTTGTTCGCGGTGGCCGTGACCGAAAGTGATGACGGTGCTGGTGGGGCGAGCGGATCAGGTGGGGCAGCCGGCGACGGCGGGGCGGCCGATGGTGGAACTTCGAGTGGAGAGGGAGGACGGACGGGCACCACGGCAGGTGGTGGCACGGTCGGCTTGGGTGGTGCTGGAGAGGCCGGAGCGAGCGGCGAAGCCGGGAGCGGTGGCGAGGTGGACCAGGGGGGAGCAGGCCTTGGCCAGGGAGGCGCTTCATCGCAGGGAGGCACGAACGACGAGGGAGGCTCTTCGGGTGAGGCGGGGCTGGGCGGAAGCGACTCGGGTGGCACGGCGGGCGAGGCCTCCGTCGCAGGCTCGAGCGGTGAAGAGGGTGGTGCGGCGGGTGCTGCTGGGCAGAGTGCTGAAGGGGGGGCAGGTGGTGCGAGCACGGGCTGTCCTTTGCCACCCTGCCTGAGCTCCCTTCAGATCCTCGAGTGCGTGCCCGGCACGATGGACTCTTGCCAGTTCTTCCCGGCGTTGCCGGCGGTGACGACAGCGATCAATTTCTGCTTCGACAATGGCGTCAAGATGCAGCTGACCGGGTTGATGAGCGAGCCCGTGGCGCTGGACTTCCAGAAGCCGGATGGTGACCCCTGTTATCGACTCGAGATCACGGGAGCCACCACCGATACCTACCACTACACCTGGTTCACACCCGAGGGAGACTCACCCCTTTCGGCCACCGTGCAAGCGGCCAATACCGACGTGGTGGTCTACGAGTGTGACGGCAGCGAGTACGTCGTCGACTACTCCGATCCGGCCTGCGAGGGCGAGACTCGCCCCTCGAGTCCGAGTCAGAGCTGCACCAGTCTCGACGGAACCTGCGATTTCTAGGCGGGGGGAGGGCAGCCTCCCTCGATATTCGGGCCGGATCAGGAGCCGTTCTTGAGGTTGGTTCTCCGCGGGAACGGCCGGTGCCGTTGACCCGGCAAGTGGCAGCGCTGTGAGAGCAAGAAGGGCACGAAAGATGGTCACCACGCCCCGTCCCGTGGAGCCTGCTCGCGGACCAACGCCGACCACTCCGTTCCCCTTCGAACCGCCTCGATGCCGTCCGATGGCTAGCAGCAACTACGCACGGTGATTCGAGTCGACACCGACCGAGAGGGCCACCCATCAGATCTACCCCTTCCTCTCGAGCCTCCCCACCGACGGACTCACTCCCGAGCACTGGGTGACGCTGCCTCGTCGGCACTGGGCCGTGGAGATTGTTCACCAGGGGACTGATGTCGCCTTGGAAGGGGACGAGCATCCGTCAGAAGTCGCCGTCGTCGCGCCGCTCAGCCCAACGAATCCGGAGCCGCCACCGCAGGCCCGAGCTCGGCCCGACGACCACGGATCAAGACTGGCTACTTCCCCTTGGGGATGGACTCCGAGGCTCGATGCTACTCGTTGCAGAACCTCCGAGCCACCGGGGGAAACTGTGGAAGTATCCCCGAGGGGCGGGAGGTATCGATCAACGGGGTAGTTCAGATCTGTGATTTTACGAATTTCAAGACCATCCCGCAGGCGTACTACGATGGCTATTGCGTGGCGATCACGGCGGGTGCGCGTCTGGGTTGGGGAGGCATCAACCTGTGGTAGGCCCCACCCACGCCCATCGCGCGGCCCGTGGTGGTATCATGCTCTCGGTGGACACTTCTGTGACCTCCCGCGCGAGCGCCCGGCTCTTGTCCGTGACCGTGGCGTGTCTGGCCTTGGTGGCCTGCGGTGGAGAAACCTCCTCCGACCCAGACGCTCTCCAGACCAAGGACAAGGACAACGGCACCTTGAATGGTCGCATCGGGACTGTGGCCGTGGTCCTTCGAACCGCCTCGATGAGCCTCCGACGCACCGCCAGCACCCGGCTCGCTATCTTCCGCTCGGTGACCCAGCGCTCGGCCGAGCTGGCGCTTGTCCCACGCCTTGTGAATCTGCCGAAGATGGGAGTAGCCTCGAGCGAGCACAGCGCTCGCCTCACAGGAGTCTTCCCATGTCCTTTCCAAGCATCTCATCTCGACTGCTCGGCCCGAGCTTGGGACTCCTGCTTTCGGCTACTGGCTGCAGCCGGGGCTCGACCGAAGCGAGGCGTGACGCTTCGGTCGCGGCGTCGGTGCCCAGCCCAGCACCTTCGCCCAGCGTGCCCGAAGCGGTGAGCGCACCTTCGGCTTCGGTCGCGGTGCCCACTCTCGCGTCGTGCAAGGCCTTCGGACAGAAGAAGCAGCTCGCCCTCGGGACCCACAGCGGGCAGCTTACCGGCTCTAGCTTGGTCAGCCACGGCGACCAGCTATTCTTTCTGGTCACGCGCACCGCCCTGGCGCGGCTCTCACTCCTGCGGCTTCCACGCCAAGGTGGCACCCCCGCCGTGGTCGGCGGACTGCGCGGGGTTGGGGAAGCCGAGCATCTCCGGATTTCTGGCGACATGGCCTATTTCGCCCACAAGCGCGACACCTACCGATTGCCGCTCGCCGGCGGCGAGGCGACCAAAATCATCTCCGGCACCAGCGGCTCGGTGGCGTTTCACAAGGACGCGATCCTGAGCCTGCGCTGCCCGAAGTCGGGTCGGCTCGACCAGCTCCTCGAAACGCGGCTTGATGGTAACGGGGAGCGGGTGCTGGTCGAGTTCGACCGTGGTCACGGCGGGTGTGACTACCGAGCTCTGGTGGTGGTTGGGGAGCGCGCCTTCGTGGCGGATTGGGAGGGGCGCCTGGTCCGAGCCTTCTCGCTGGTCGATGGAACCACCAGCGTGCCCGTGACGGGTCACGCCTTCCTGCGTGATCTGGTGGTAGGTGAGGGTTGCCTTGATTTCTCGAGTTCTCGCGGGCTGTCACGGCTGCCTCTGGACGGAACGAAAGCCACTTCGCTTGCTGACGTTCCCACCACGCCCTTCTCCGATCTCGCCCACGATGCCAGCGACTACTTCCTGTTTCAGGGAGAGCCCTACCAACCCACGGAGTCGCTCTGGCGGGTGGCGCGGAGCGACGGGAAGGCCCAGAAGCTGTGGACCTACAACAATCGCGGAGCCGAAGAGGGGACCGGACTCGATGCCGTCGCGGTCGACGACCAGTGCGTCTACTTCACCCAGACCAGCCCGAACGGGGACTATTTCACTGTCTTCGCTCGGCACAAGCCCACGCTACCACTCTGAGCCAAGGGGCTCCGAGAAGGCCGCTACCAGATGCAGTCGTTCTCCCCTTCGCGGGTGCACTTCAGTCGCTTGTTTCGTGGGGGTGTCGAGCGGGGAGTGGTGGGGGCCATGCTCGGAAGTTGGGGGAGCGAGCTGGTGAAGGGAGCCGCGCTGGGGAAGGACGATACCTGCATCCGCTCGTCGGATGCGCCACAGGCCTCGCTCGGGACCACTCGACCGTTTTCCACGCACAGCTCCCGCGGCAGCTCCACGGTCTTTTGCTGGTCGCTCTCGAGGGCGAAGCGCAGCACGCGGATTGGACCTGAAGGGAGGCTGTCGACGACCTCCACCCAGTCATCTTGGGGGCGTGCTGCCAGAGCACCCGCCAAACTCGGCAGGGTACCGAGGCGTCGGCGTTTCCCGGTGTCGGTGAGTACCCAGATTTCATCCACATCGTCTTTGGTGCGGGCGCGGAGCAGGCTCGCCTTCTGCTCTCTCAGGCGGAAAACCGAGCTTACCTCGGAGAAGTCGTCGAACGCGAGCAGACGTCGTCCCTGCTTGAGATCGACGAGCCCGCCCGGACAGACGAGCTTACCCTGTCGCAGAAAGAGGGGAGGCCGGAGCTCGAACGCGACGCTGCGTTTCTCCGCCGTCACCCCATCCAGGCTGAAGGCGCTGAAAAGGGGCCGGGGCGTCGTGGCGGTCGAGGCTGCAACCAAGTAGAGGATCTGGCCGCTGAAGCCGCCTGTGTCGACGGGGTGCTCGGAGATGAGCCGCACGCGTGGGCTCTTCTTGTCGACGTCGTAGAGTACGGCGCCTTTGGCATCGAACACCGCGAGATGCTGGCCGGTGCGATCGAAGGCCGGGGCCAGGCGATTCGGTGTCGTGTGGAGCGGCCAGGCCTCGCGGACGCGGAGCGCGAACCGACCGTTGTCACTTTCGATGGCGAGGACCGCGAGTCCCGCCTCGTCGAGCACGAAGAGCTCGGGCGAGCCAGGTCGGAAGGTTGTGAGGAGGTGCCCCTTGCCGGCGAGCGCTGCGAAGGCCACCGGCACCAGGCGCTGACTGTCGAGCAGAAGCACCCCGAGTTTGGTGGCGAGCGCCGACCAACGGCCATCGCTCGAGTACACGAGCGGTTGCGGTGACGGATCCGTGAGCGAAACTCGCCGTGGGCCACTCACATCGGTACGCGGGTTGCTCGAGGACGCGGAGCTGGGCGAAGGCGCGCTCGTTGCCGCGGGGGCGACGTGGGAAGACTGTTCCTGCCGCGCGCACCCTGCGGTCCACGCGAGCCCAAGGACCAGAAGGAGGGTCAGCCTTCGCATGGCAGAGAGTCTTTCACAGCTTCGCTCCACAAAAACTGATCAGATGTGCCGAGCCGAGCATAAAGGCAGAGAGATCTCGTCAGACCATCCTTCAGATGGCACCGGCCAAGAGCCCAAGCGACAATCATCATGCATTGCCAAATCAACGCTCATCGTTCAGCCCCGCGGTCGAATACCTTCGCTGTATTGCTTGTCTTGGGGCTCGCGTGGGCCTGCGGGAGTGCGGAAGAAAGCCCATCGGACGTGAGCGATGCCTCAGGTGGCAACTCGACCACCGAGAGTCTCGGTGGGAGTGGGGGTAGCGTCGGGCAAGCAGCCGGCGGCACGGCTGGCTCGTTCGGCGGGCTAGGCTCTCTCGGTGGTGCTCCAAGCGGAGCGGGGGGAGCGGGAGTCGGAGGCGACGTTTCAGGTGGACAAGCTGGAGCGATGAGTGTCGGCGGGCAGCTCGGTGTGGGAGGTGGGATGGGTGTAGGTGGCACCGTTGGGCTGGGTGGGCAGGCCAGCGTCGGTGGGCAGGCGGGGGCCGCAGGGGCCTTGGCGGTGGGGGGAGCTCTGGGTGAAGGAGGGTCCGTGAGTGTCGGCGGTCAACCGGGCGTTGGCGGGCAAACGGGCGTTGGCGGGCAGCCGGGCGTTGGCGGGCAAACGGGCGTCGGCGGGCAGCCGGGCGTTGGCGGGCAAACGGGCGTCGGTGGTGAACCCGGCGTCGGTGGTGAACCCGGCGGCGGTGGCGAACCGGGTGTCGGTGGTGAACCGGGCGTCGGTGGTGAACCGGGTGTCGGTGGTGAACCGGGTGTCGGTGGGGAACCGGGCGTCGGTGGGGAACCGGGCGTCGGTGGGGAACCGGGCGTCGGTGGTGAAACCGGGGTGGGAGGGGCCACCACCACCGATGCGATCCGCGTTCCGCAGATGAGCAGTTGTGAGGGAGAGACCAGCGGTCTTTCGGCGAGTCGGATCTACTACGTGACCCCGAACGGCTCGGGCGACGGCAGCAGTTTCGCTTCTGGTATGAGCCTCACGGCTGCGCTTGCTGCCGTGAACGCGGGAGAGATGGTCCTCTTGCAGCCCGGGACCTACACCGTCCCGGTGGTGAGCGACTCCCAGCGCAACACCATCGTTCTGTCCAAATCTGGCAGCGCGGACGCGCCGATCACCCTGGTGGCCGCGAACTGCGGACGCGCACTCTTCGACTTCTCCTACCCGGCCGACGAGTGGCAGAGCGGTGACGGGAAGAGCTTCGGGTTCCAGCTCACTGGCAACTACTGGTACTTGAAGAATTTGGACGTCACCAACGCCGGGTACCACGGGATCTATATCGGAGGCGAGACCGCCGATCCGACGAAGGGTCAGCACAACACCATCGAGAACTGCCGGTTCTTCAACAACCGGAACACCGGGCTCGAGATCAACAAGGGCGGGGCCTACAACACCGTCATCAACACCGACAGCTACGAGAACTACGATTTCAAGTTGCGGGACGATGGCACCATGGGTGGTATGGCCGATGGGTTCGCCGCGAAAGAGGAACAGGGAGCCGGCAACGCGTTCTTCGGGTGCCGTGCCTGGGGAAACTCCGACGACGGCTTCGACACCTTCGCCAATTCCAACGCGGTCAACATCGAGTACAGTTGGGCCTTTGCCAACGGTATCGACATCTGGGGCAGTGCGTTCTGGGAGAGTGTCGGGGCGACCTTCAAGGGCAACGGAAATGGCTTCAAGCTCGGAGGGAGCAACGCGGCCCAGAAGAACCGGGTCACGAACTCGATTGCCTTCGGCAATCCTGCCAATGGCTTCGATCTCAACAGCAACGTGGCTGGTCAGACCATGTACAACAACCTTGGCTACCAGAACGGTCGCAACTACGATTTTGACTCGACCCTGAACTCGGGGGAGCACCACGTCTTTCGCAACAACGTGTCTTTGGACGGGGACAATGCGGATGTCTTCTTGGGTGCCGAGGCCGACCACAACAGTTGGAACTCGATTGGGGTCGACGCCAATGACTTCATTTCCCTCGATCTGGAGCAGGCGAAGGTGGCAAGAAACCCCGACGGCTCGCTGCCGAAGACGGGGCTCTTCGAGCTCGAGGATGGCAGCAACCTGGTTGACGCAGGGACCGACGTGGGGATCGCCTACCAGGGAGCGGCCCCTGATCTCGGCGCGTTCGAATGCCGGTAGGGAGGGCTACTACCAAGCCGACTTCGGGCCGAGATCGTGGAGCTTGGTGAAACCCGCCTGCTCGAGAGTCTTTCGGGCAAGATGACTGCGGTGCCCGCTCCGACAGTAAAGGACGAGGTCGCGGTCGCGGGGCAGCTCACCGAGCCGCTCCGAGAGCTGCTGAAGGGGAACGTTGACCGCCCCCTCTATATGCCCAGCGGCAAACTCGCCGGGGGTGCGTACGTCGACGAGGCGCGCGCCGCCCTTCACGAGGGCTCGAGCCGAAGGTCCGTCGATCCTACTCTTGGCCGCCTGAGCTCCGCTAAATACGAACCAGCCTAGGGCCAACACAGCGATGATCCCGACGATGACTCCGATGTTCATGATCAATGTTCTCGTTGCATGAGAGCGAGGCTTGGCGCCAAAGGGTTCGGGACGGAGGTGCGACTTGGAGTGGTCGGCCGGGCAGCGCAGCTCGGTCCCTGAGCCGCACCGGGACTTCGAGCGGGAGCTTGGGAGTGAGCCGGCCTCCCCAGGGTTGCTGAGGTGGTCGACTTTCCTCCGCCGAAGCCCCGATGCCAACCGCTCCCGGCTGTCCGCATCGCTCTCCTTGTGTTACGCGTGCCCCCCCTGAGGAGCTTCGTGTCCCGCGCCACCCGGAAATCCATCCAAAGCTGGTTCGACCAGAACATCTTCGCCCTCGGGCGTGAGATGCGCTTCAGCTACCTGCCGCCGCTGATGGTCTATGCCGCGGCTGGGATCTCCGGCATCACGTCGATCGTCGGGACCTTCTTCGTCAAAGACTACCTAGGCCTCTCGGCGAGCACACTGGCGGCCGTCGGGTTCTGGGCGGGGATCCCCTGGGCGCTCAAAATGCCGATCGGGCACTTGGTGGATCTGATCTGGCGCCACAAGAGCCTACTTGTCTACTTGGGGGCCACGCTCATCACCAGCAGCCTGCTCATCATGGTCGGGCTGCTCATGCATCGTGAGGCCATGACAGCGGTCATGTCCGCCGAGGCCTGGTACGTGACCAGCACCTTGCTCGCGCCCACCGGCTACGTGATCCAGGATGGGGTCGCGGACGCGATGACGGTGGAGGCTGTGCCTCGCCACGACGCCGACGGTCAACCCCTCGATCCGGCGGCGATCAAGCTCATGCACACCACCGTGCAGACGCTCGGGCGCGTGGCCATCATCGGTGGCTCGGTGCTGGTGGCGTTGATCAACCTGGTGGTCTTCTCGGGGACCGACGGCCTGGGTGCCGAGCGCCTGGCCGCGCTGTATCGCAAAGTCTACCTCCTCGCCCTCGTCATCCCGCTGGTCTCGGTGGCAGGCGTCCTCTTCGCTCGCGTGCTTCGGGCGAAGGAGCGTCGGCGTCTGGTGAGCCAGGGTCACGCCCCCGACCAGATCGGGGCGATGCTGGATGGCGAGGTGGAAGCAACCACCCCAAACTGGTGGATCCTCCTCGGGAGCTTGGTGTTCGTGATCTTCGCGAGCACGGTGGGGCTGGCCCAGATCCCCTTCAGCCAAGAAATCGTCTTCCTCGGCTCGCTTGGAATCCTGCTCTTCCTCGTGTTTCGGCTGATGCGCGAGCTCGAGCCTGCGGCCCGCGCGACCCTGGTGGGGACCGCCTTGGTGATCATCGCCTTCAGAGCGACGCCGGGGTCGGGCCCCGGCACCAGTTGGTGGATGATCGATGAGCTTGGCTTCGACCAGGGCTTCTTCTCGGTCCTTTCCCTGATCGGAAGCTCGCTCACCCTGGCTGGTCTCTTCCTCTTCCGGCGCTTCATGGCCGAGCGCTCCATCACCTACGTGGTGGGCTTCTTGACGGTGTGTGGGCTCCTGCTCGGCGCTCCGATCGTCGGGATGTTTTACGGCCTCCATGAGTGGACAGCCGCGCACACCGGTGGTGTGGTGGATGCGCGCTTCATTGCCTTGGTCGACACCGCCCTCGAGTCTCCCCTCGGGCAGATCGCCATGGTGCCGATGCTGGCCTGGATCGCCAACAGCGCGCCGAAGAATTTGAAGGCCACGTACTTCGCCGTCATGGCCTCCTTCATGAACCTGGCGCTCTCGCTCTCTCAGCTCGGCACCAAGTACCTGAATCAGCTGTTCGTCGTCACCCGCGAGGTCAAAGATCCTGTCTCCGGCGCGATCCTCGAGCAGGCCAACTACACCGAGCTCGGCCCGTTGCTGTTGGTGCAGATGAGCCTGGCGCTCGGTTTGCCCCTCGGGGCCATCTTGCTCGTTCGCTTCACCCGGACTCGGACTTTGTAGCGAGGAGTGGGAAGACGCGGGGGCTCGTTGCTCGAGGGAGGCCTCGAGCTAGTGCTCGCGCTCGAGAACGGCACGTTCGAGCCAGAAGGGCGGAATGTGCTGCGCGCCAGCGACCAGACGCTGATCTACGTGCGAAGCTGCGGCCTTCTGCCGAGCGGCGAGGGGAGCGGTCGTGTGGTCTTCGACTTCGACGTGGCTACGTCGAGCCCGCTGGCGTGGCTGAACACCGGCACCTTCGTCGGAACGCGCACGGTCGATGAAGACAACGCCCAGATCACTCTCGAAGTCACCGAAATCTCGGAGGTGTCAGTCCCGACATCTCGCCTGGTCGTTACCGATCCGGAGGGTGTGCCCGATCAGCTCTGGGAGTGCTCCACCGCCACCGGAACCGCTGGAGACAGCGTGTTCACGGAAACCGTGACCCTCAGCGACTTGCTGTCGGTAGGGGCGACCGAGCGCGGAACCCGCAACATCATCCCCATCACCGTTTGTGGCGCACCACTGCCATCCCAGCAAAGCCCATCACTCAGGCTGTACATCGGTCCATCAAGTAGGTTGCGTGGCAACAGTCTCCATCACGTTCTACGAACGCCTGTAGCTGTCAGGTCACGCGTAGCTCAGGTGACGCGCAGCTGCTTTCTGATCTTCTTGCAGAAAGTGTCCGTGCACCGGCCGTGGCTCTGCTCATACTCCGCGATCTCGCGGATCAGCTTGGCTTTCAGCTGGTCGGGCAGCTTCGAGCCTTCTATCTCACGCCCGAGCTGCATTCCAGCGGCCGTGGTCGGCGTGGAGGATTTCGCGGGTGCCGCAGACTTGTTCCCTTGACTGTGGTGGGAAGGTTTGGTCTTGGTCACGTCGCGAAACAGGGGCTCTTCCACCCGCCGCCCGGTGCCATGGCACGAGGGGCAGCTGGTGGAGCTACCCCCGAAGGAATTGCTCACACGTCCGTCACCCCCGCAGATCCGGCACGGTTCGATGTCCATGACGGCTCTATGCGCCCGCTCAGCCGGGTTGCAAAGGCAATTCGCGGGGCGTGGGCGGATAAGGCGACGGCCGACGCTCCGGTTCGGTGGCAATCCGGCGGGTTTGGGTGACAGGGTGCTGGAGCTTTGCAGCGAAGTCAGATGAGAGGCGCAATGGAGCTGCAATTCGCAGCTCAGAGGTGGAGGCGCCGGGAATCGCTCGATCCTGGAAAGGTACAGTACGATGTAGCTTTCCAGGATCGACAGATGAGAGGCGCAATGGAGCTGCGATATGCAGCTCAGAGGTGGAGGCGCCGGGAATCGCTCTCTCCTAGAATCATCCACGGAGTGGAAGATTCTAGGAGAGACGATGAGCCAGCAAAGGAGTCACCAATGTGACTCAGAGGTGGAGGCGCCGGGAATCGAATCTGGCCCGGAAACCGATTCAGCATGTTTTACGCTGAATCGTCAGGCCGACAGCTCCGAAAAGTCATCGGATAACGAAGCTAAGTATGCGATTGCTGGTAGCCGATCGATTCGAAACGATCGGTTCGACGACCCCGTCGAAGGTGCCTTGGCCCGTGCGCTGGATGCCGCAACAACGGCGGGTCGGTGGGACATCGTAACCCAGATCGGGGCGGAGCTGCAAGCCCGAAGGCTGGCTCGTGATGGGGTTCCTCGTCTCGAGGATGAGAGGAAACGCCGAACGAAGGGGAGCCGCTCCTAGGTGGCGCTCCGCCTTCTGCCCGTGACTGCCGACGGTCGCGAGCAGACGGCGGCGCATCACCCGGGAAGGTCCCGAAGGCGCCGCGGAAAGCAGTCCGCGAAATGGAACAACTCACCATCAAGATCGAAGTACCGCGCAAGGTTGCGCTCCTCGCCGCTATCCGCGAATTTGGGAACACCACCTACCAGCCATCGAGCACCCAACTCGAGGACCTCACCCCAGAAGAGCGGGCCTGGCTCGACACGAAGCTGGGATTCTCGTTCATCATCGAGTCGCCCACCGTGTCCTGGCCCGCGGTGCTCGATGCCATCCGCAGGGACCGCCGGAAGGAGCTGGAAGCCCGGGAGGAAGCTGTCCAGAACGCTCTGGCTGCCTCGGTGGACCGGTGGTTCACCTTCAGCTACGGGCAGCCCGGATTCTACATCCCGTTTGCCGACGACCGGGACCACCGAATCAAGGCTCGCCTCGAGGAGCTCCGCCCCGAGCTGGACCGACGCGTAGCCGAGCATGCCCGGCAGGTGGCGGAGCGGGATGCCCAACGTGAGGCCGAGAAGGAGGCAAGGGCCGTTGCAGAAGCCGAGAAGAAGGCGGTCGAAGAGAAGGCAGTCGCCGAGATCAAGGCCTGGGCGGAACAGCAGGACGACCAGGCCCTGAGCCGAGCAGCCAAGGAGGGCTACGCGGTCACCAACGCGGTCCTCAAGTTCTTGGCTGAGAGCCTGGCCGGTGACCTCTGCGGGGAGGTAGACAGGATGGGGTCCGCTCGCTGGTCGAGGTGGGATTTCGAAGAGCGGGCCGCACCAAGCGAAGCTGCCTTCATGGCCTGGGATGAAGCCGCAGAAGCCATTGAAGCCCTGGCGAAGCCTGAGTCAGTAACGGTTGAACTCCAGAGAGTTTCTCGGATCTCGGAGACAGCCGACAACGACAACGAAGGCGAGACGGTGAGCCACTACACCGCGATCGTCATCCTCATCAACGCACCCATCGCCAGTGCCAACATGCGGGCGGTGATCGTGCGGGTCGACGAGTAGCGGTTGGATCTCGCAGTCTGCCGACGAGCATGGGTTCGCCGGCAGGATGCGGGATCTGAACCGCAGAAAG
Organism: uncultured Polyangiaceae bacterium; assembly: GCA_964396375.1. GTDB lineage: Bacteria > Myxococcota_A > Polyangia > Polyangiales > Polyangiaceae > FEN-1139. The sequence continues at coordinate 73,597 of CAYNEY010000028.1, forward strand.
ACCAACAGAATGAACGCGATCGACATGCTTGCCGAAGTAGCCCTTCGGTGCTCGTCTCATGATGAAACCCTCCTCATTGTTGAGGTGGGCCGCCGGCAATGGCGCTGCTACCGCCTGGCGCTGAACCTCGAGAACCGTCCCCACCTGGTCGAGGTGACCGAGGTGGTGGCCCTCGGTTGTGAGCTGAGACCGCCAACCCGCGGCCGGGGGGCATCAACCATCCCCTCGGACTTCGGGATGGCCATTGCCAAGGCTGTTGCAGCGAAGGCCGCAACCCGGATTCATGCCCAGGTCGTTGGAATTGACTCGCACGAAGGATGGGTGGAGCCATGAACGCTATCAGGCTTCACCAGCCAGGCCGCCCCCCGGTGGCTTGCTTCATTCCCTACAAGGGAGCCCGCTTCGTCGTTGTCGGGACGACCAAGTGCCAGGGGTGCCAGCGGGACTGTCCGCCGTTGCTTGGCTGCGCGGTGCTTGCCTGTCCGATGGTGCCGCCGTGTCCCGAATGCGGAGCCAAGCCCTGGCGGGTGCGGTGCGACGACTCCCACGAGGCCGACGATCTGACCCTCGAAGGGCCCGCCCGGTGCTGCGCGTGCAACGCCGTCGTGGGGACGCTTCGGGTCGACGTTGCCGAGCTGTTCGGGTTCGAAGCCAGGCCACCGAAGAGTGATCGAACGGAAAGGACGGTGAGAGCATGACCAAGCTCACCCGCGCTGAGATTGTGACCACAGCCAGGTTGTTGGTGTCGAACCTCGCTCTGCAACTCGAGAAGCTCGGAGACGGCTCCGCGAGCATCGAGCAGAGCAAGGCCGTCACGGCAGCTCTGAAACTGACAATCCCCGTTCTCGAGGGGCTGCAACGCGAGCTCAGGAGGAAGCCTCGATGAAGGTCCTTTCGATGCTTGCGTTCGCAACGCTCCTCGGGGCGTGCCGCTTCTACACGACAACCGAAACGCCAGTCGTCGAACGGTGCTGGAGACACCACCACCCAACCACTCACCATCAGCATCGGTGCGAGCCCTGCCGGTGCGATTGTCGACGCCCAATCTACAGGAGAACCAGGCCATGACGAAGAAGACCCCAGCGCCATGGCACGCCGAAGGTGGCGAGCCAGTTCCCGAACCCAAGGCCATCCCGTCAGAAACCCCGCGCGGGATGCATCAAGTTGAACTCTTCGAAGGCTTCGAGCCAGACTTGCAGGGAGGCACGCCATGATTCCCACGTTGTTGATTGCCGCACTGTTCGACCTGCCACCGGTGCCGATGTGCTTCACCAGTGAGGTCAGGGAGGTGTGCTGCCCGAGCGCTTGCGCGGTGCGGGCGAAGCATATGCCGAGCGATGGGGACAGGGTTCTTCGGGCCTGCCTCGAAGGCCTCGGATGCTCGGACAAGTCGGCTACGGTCGGGATGCTGTGCAATTGCGGCCGGGATGGTGCCGGATGAACGCCCTACGACCTGTAGACTTCGCGACGGTGGGCAATGCGCTTCACCAACAGGGTGGCTTCGTCCAACTCGAAGATGACCCGATAGTCACCAACCCGAAGGCGATATTGGCCCTTGGTGCCTTGCATGCGCTGGACGTCACCATGCCCGGTCTCGGCGTAGCGTTCGACGACGTCAACCACGCGACGAGCAACCGTGCGATCGATGGCACGGAGGTCCCGCCTCGCCTCATCCGACCAAACCAGCGACCACGTCACAACCCGAGTTCTCGACGAAGCTCTTCGGTCGTGAGGACTCGACCCTGCCGTATATCCTCGTCGGCCCGGGCGATAGCCTCGAGGTCCTCAGCCGTGGTGGGCTCGTCGTCAACGGGGGCGTTGATCAAAGAGAGAACCAGGGGGTCGAGCTTGGGAGCCGTAGGAGGCATAGCCAGTCAATTGTGGACCGGGTCGACCAGCAGCGCCAATTCGGCCGGGGGTGCACCATGAACGCCCCATTGATTCGGCTGGATTTCCTCAACCCTCGACTGCGGGTGGTGAAGGGCAGTAGCGTCCGGAGCGTGGCGAAGCGAACCGTCCCGAAGCAAAATGAGGATGTCCCGAAGCGTGACCGCGGGGTCTATCCTGGTGAGCGCACGCTGTCACTCATCAACGCATATCGGAGCTACCGCACAGAACTGATAGCAAATGAGAGCCCGGACCCACTTATTCGCGAGGCTGCCGAATGCGTGCGAATGGCGCTTGAGAAAGAGGGGGAGCTGTCAGGTCACCCAGGTGACATGGTGGCCCGATTCCCTCTACCGGCGCGGAAAGGGCCCGAACGTACGAAGGGCTGCCGGATTCTCTTGGAGCGCTGCGAGGAGTTTCGCCGACAACTACCAACCCGCGTCAATGATTCACATTGGCTCCGCGGGGAGTCGCTCGCGCTTGCCGTGTCGGCTTCTCGGCTCGGATTGGCACCTGACGGCGACCCGTACATGGCCGACCTCGAGGAATGGATCCAAGACCGGTGGCACCGAAGCAACAAACCGGAGCGCGCTCACGTGTACGCTTCGAAAGTGTTGCAGTTCATGGGCATTGAGCGCACCAAGGCGAACAACTGGATATCCAGCGCCCTGAAAGACTAGCGCTACACCCGCGCACGCGGACCGTTTGCCTTTTCCGAAAAGGCATACAGCACGGGACTCCGAGCCCATGATCGACCCACAATCGACGGGTCATGCGACGACTCACCGACATGCAGTTGGCCTCGGCCGCGGAGATTTCGCTCACCACCGCCGCACGTTTTCGGCGTGGTTTGCCGCTAAAACCGATCTCGTTGACTCGAATCCTTCGAGCACTCGAGAGGCTCGGAATCGACCCGCGGACACTCGCGATGGCCACTTTGCCCCAGAAAATGGCCTGATTAACTGGGGCCCGAGGCTCCCCGCCGAAAAAGGCGAGGGGCCCGCCAGTCGCAAACTGGAGAGCCCCATTTGGAGAAACGCTCTGTCCAAGCATAGCACACACCGTTCTACAGTCGCCGAAATACTGGCGACTGCCGCCCGCCTCGCCGAGCTAGCCGCGACGCTCGTCACCGAGCCCACCCCTGACACGTCCAACGATGCCCTCCTCCCGGAGTCGGCGATCATCGCTCGACGCCCTGGCGTGTCAGGGGGATGGCTCCGAGGCCATGTCGCGGCCGTCGGTCGCGGTGCACGGCGCTGCCGACTGTACCGGCTCGCAGATGTCGACCAGGCTCTCGCGTCCGCACCAGTGCCGCCCTGCCCCCGCAAGTGCGGGCTGGCTGTCGACGAAGAGGACCCGCTCGAAGCCATGTTGCGTTCCGGCGCGCTCGTCGCGCGACGGGGGGTCAAGTGATCGACGTCGCGCCCCTACACCATGCCGCCGTCGCCCTGGGCCCCGTCGCGGTCGCAGAGCGCCTAGGGTTTCGCCTTGGGCGGGGTGGCCGCGGAGCATGCCCCGTCCACGGCGGGAAAAATCCGTCGTCATTCAGCTTCGATATTCGGGGCGGGACACTGGTTGGGTCCTGCCATTCGTGCGGATGGGGTGGGGACGTGATCTCGCTGGTCGGCGCCATCGAGGGAATCGACAGGTTTGGTGACGTGGCGCGGCGAGCGGCTGAGATCCTGGGCGTCGACCTCACCGAGGCCGACCAAACCCACCACAAGCCTGCTCCGCCCGAACCACCGACGCCATACCCCTCTTCCAACGAAGTGGCCTCGATGTGGCTCTCGTGTCCGGCGGGAGAGTATTCCATCGAGGTTGAGTCCTACCTCACAGGGCGCGGATTCGACGTCCAGACGTTGCGCGAGATCGACGTAGTGAGGGAGCTGCCGGCGGGTCTCCGACTGCCAGCGTGGGCCCGCATCCGTGGGCGCGACTGGCATGCCGCCGGGTATCGCCTGGTGTGCGGCGCCTACGACCATCACGGGGTGGCGCGGAGCATCCGAGCGTGGCGGACCATCGCCGATGGAGACCTGCCCAAGCGGTTGGCACCTGCTGGCAAGCGTGTCTCGGGCCTGGTTCTGGCTAATCACCGTGGGGTGCTGCTGCTGCGCGTGCCCGAATATCTGGTCGACTGCGGCGAGCCGGTCGTGGTGCGGATCTGCGAGGGCGAGCCGAGCACGCTGGCGCTGGCGTCCGCATGGCCCGGCGATCCGGTGCTGGGTGTGACCTCGGCGACGGCCTGGCCTGATGAGGCTGGGGAGCGGATTCCCGATGGGGCGCGGGTGATTGTTTATCCCGACCGCGACCAGGCCGGGCAACGGCTGGTCGACGACGTGCGGCAGAGCATCGGAGCGCGATGCAGTGTCGAGATCGCGCGGGTGGCAGCATGAACGCAAAACAACCCAAAGACCTCGACGAGCTGCTCGTCACGGGTGGCGTAGAGGCGATCCGAAACCTTCGATCGGTGCCAGTCGACGACGAGTCCGACCCGGGAATCGCCGAAGAATTCGCCTTGACGGACGTCGGAAACGGCAAGCGGTTCGTGCGAGATCACGGCCGGATCGTGCGGTACTGTCCGCCCAAGCGCAAGTGGCTGGTTTGGTCGGGCACGCGGTGGGTGTGGGATGAGACTGGACGCGTGGTGGAACTCGCCAAGGCAACGGTCCGCACGATCTACGATGAAGCCACGGCCTGTGATGACCTCGAGAAACGCAAGGCCCTTTCCAAACACGCCATCGCATCAGAGCGTGCTCCTCGCATCGCCGCAATGCTCGAAATGGCGCAATCGGAAGCCGGAATCCCGGTGCTGCCGGGCGAGCTCGATGCTGACCCGTGGTTGCTCAATTGTGACAACGGCACGATCGAGCTGCGGACGGGCAATCTGGTGCGGCACGATCCGAACGATCTGCTCACCAAGATCACGCCGGCCGAATACCTTCCACCCGAGGGAGGCGAGGCTCCTGAGTCAGCCCTTTCAAGGTGACTTCCTTCGCGATTTGGCGAGGAGGCGGGCGGTCGACA
>CAYNEY010000029.1:0-73573 GCA_964396375.1 uncultured Polyangiaceae bacterium
TCTGGACGTGCTCGGGGCGTTCTTCACCTGTCTCAGTGAGGAGAGCACCTGCACGACCGAAGGTGAGTTTTCGAGCCAAGACGCCTGCGACGCCGAAGAGGAACTCGCCGAGGACTGCACAAAGGCAGGCTCTGAGCGTGGCTGGATGGCGGCCGCCCGCCGCCTGCGGTAAGGAATCGGGGTGGAGCGAGTGTTTGCGTGGACCACGCCTGAGGAGGCCATCCGAGAGGAGGTGGCCTACTACCGGTCGCTCTCGGTGGAGGAGAGGGTGTCGCTGGTCGAAGTGCTGAGGCGAAGAACCCTGGGGATCTACGATGGAGCACCCCCCCGATTGGAGCGAGTTTATACGTTGTCTCGGCGTGGCGAATCATTCACCCCCGGCTGAATACGTTGCTCGGTGCATACGCAGCCGGTCGAGTCACCGTGGCGCGGTGTCAGAAGCTTCCCCTTCGAAATCGAGCGCGACCAGAGAGCGAAGCAGGGCGCGCCGCTCCGGCTCGAGTTCTGTGACCTCGAGTCGCTCGAGAAGCGTGTGACGGTCGACCATGCGGTGCCGAATCGCAGCCCTGGCGAACCTTCGGTCTTTCTCGCGGTTTGCCACGTACTTGCTGACCAGGAGGTCGTGGAGCTCGAGACACCATCCCGTGCGCTCGAGCGTCGAGGGACCACGAATGGGAACTAGGCGCGCCTGCCACCCGATCGGCAAAATGGCCGTCTCGGGTTCGACGCCCTGGGCGTAGTACCCAAACGTCTCGTGAAACGGTGACAACTCTCCAATCGACCCATCCACGAGCTCCCATCGCTCCGGGAAGTTGCGCGGATACACATCGGCTTCGTTGGAAATGCACAAATCGTCTGGTGCGTCGGGGTATTGACCGAGGACGGCCTGACTGCCCACGACGATGAGTTCGTGATCGTCAGCAATGGTCGTGGCCGCGCGAATGATGTGCTCGAGCTCTTGGCGCTTCATCAGCCGTCTCGGGTCAAGCGTTCGTGTTTGAGGTGCATCCAGCGCTCCCGCGGGGGGAGTGCGCCTGCGAACGGCGAGACCTGTCGCAACATGGTGGCGGTCTCGCCTCGGTCCCGAAGCACATCCAGAATCGCGGTTTGGGTGAGTGTCAGGATTCGGGCCCACGCTTCCACGTACACCGAAGAGACACTCGAGCTCTGCCTCCACTTCGAGACGGTTCGTCGTGCCCGCTCGAGTACTTCGGGATCTGTGAGCAGACGCTCGGCGACCCGCTCGTGCAAAACGAGGCTGCGACGATCGGCGAGTTCGTGGAGGTGCCGAGGCATCAGGGCCGAACTCTAGCACCTTTCAGGTGCCCTAGACGAGGCGCGGTGAGACCGCCCCGCCAAGGTGCCGTTGAGGGAGAGGCGGGTACGCACCGGATGCTTCGAAAGCTGGGCGCGGATCTCGTGACGGTGACTAAGACACCGCGCAGGCCAGCGTCTCCGCCGCCGAGCTGCGCGCCCTCGCGCAGTCCTTCTGTGAGGCCTTCCCCGACTGTGCGGGTGGGGACGAGGCGACGGTGGACGCCTGCTTGGAAGAGCTAGAAGAGCAGATCGAGGCTGCCCAGGGCTACGGCTGTCTGGACGTGCTCGGGGCGTTCTTCACCTGTCTCAGTGAGGAGAGCACCTGCACGACCGAAGGTGAGTTTTCGAGCCAAGACGCCTGCGACGCCGAAGAGGAACTCGCCGAGGACTGCACAAAGGCAGGCTCTGAGCGTGGCTGGATGGCGGCCGCCCGCCGCCTGCGGTAAGGAATCGGGGTGGAGCGAGTGTTTGCGTGGACCACGCCTGAGGAGGCCATCCGAGAGGAGGTGGCCTACTACCGGTCGCTCTCGGTGGAGGAGAGGGTGTCGCTGGTCGAAGTGCTGAGGCGAAGAACCCTGGGGATCTACGATGGAGCTACCCCCCGATTGGAGCGAGTTTATACGTTGTCTCGGCGACCATCAGGTGCGCTACCTGGTGGTGGGGGCACACGCGATGGCGGCGAGCGGTAGGCCGCGCGCTACCCAAGACATCGACTTCTGGGTCGAGCCCACGCGAAAGAACGCGGAGCGCCTCTGCAGGGCGCTGGGCGAGTTTGGCTTTCCGGGACTGGCGTCGGCCGTGGCTGAGTTCGCCTCGCCCGACAAGATGGCGACCCTCGGGCGACCTCCGCTTCGGATCGACATCATGACCAGCATCGACGGGGTCGACTTCTCGTCCGCCTGGGCAGGGCGGGTCACAGTGACCGTCGGGGACCGAGCGATCCCGTTTCTGGGACGTGAGGCGCTGCTCGCCAACAAGCGGGCTTCCGGTCGACCCAAGGACTTGGCCGACGTGGCGCTGCTGGAAGAGGGTGAGAGCGCATGAACCACGTCGACGTCGAGCTCTTGGCGCTTCATGAGCCCTCTCGCGTTGCCCGCTCGTACTAGGTAGACGACCGGGCTACCCTTGCGCGGATGATCCGGTTAAGAAGGTCTCGATCACCGGGCTCGATGCCGACGACGCTGATTCGAGTCCGGACCACCTCCACACCAAGACTCTCGGCCAGGCTGCCCAAGCTTTCGTCGAAGAAAGATGCCGAGGCCACGCGTTGGCCTCCGAAATCTAGCTCCAGCGTCCCTTCATCGTCCAAGCAGCGCAAAATGGCACCGCGAAGGGCCTTCCCGTCATCGCGAGTTACCGTGGCTCCAGCGCATGTCTCGGGGACGTTGATCCGCATCATCAGAAGTATGCCTCGACGTCAGAGGGTGGCGGGTACGGGTCAGCTGGCCGGATATCGATCTCGATGGCGGTGCCGCGAAACGGGGCGGTGACAATGACCATTCGAAGACGTTCTGGAGGAGCTCGTTGAGGCAAAGCTGAATCGGGTAGCCGTTCTCCGATGTGATTGCGCCAGGCACCCGGTCTGCCAGAAGATCGACGACCTGCTGGGTGTAGGACGCGTGGAGTGCGGTCATCTGACGCAGGTCGAGAGTGCCGGGGCGCGGTTCACCTCCATCGAACAGAACGGTGAAGCCAACCTCCTCGAGGAATGCTCTCGAGTCGGCATCGCGCGGGAGAACGAGCTTGGTAGCGCGATTCTTCCCTCGTCGCGTGGGGATGATCGAGGCGGCCATGGCGAGACCGAGGGGTCCGAATCGCGTCCTCCGTGCCTCACGAACCTACCACACTTGCCGTGGCGATTGTGGGGCCGCTCCGAGTGCCTTTCGCGAGGCGCGGTGAGGCCGCCCCCTACCTAGCTGGTCACTGGCGAGCCACCGGCAGCGACCGCCGGGCGATCTCGACGAAGAAGTCGTTGCCCTTGTCGTCCACGATGATGAACGCGGGGAAATCGACCACGTCGATCTTCCAGACGGCTTCCATGCCGAGCTCCGGGAACTCGAGGACCTCCACCTTCTTGATGCAATCTTTGGCGAGGCGCGCCGCCGGGCCACCGATGCTGCCGAGGTAAAACCCGCCGTGCTTCTGGCAGGCCTCGGTGACCGCCGGGCTGCGGTTGCCCTTGGCCAACATCACCAGGCTCGCACCTTGGGATTGGAAGAGCTCGACGTAGCTGTCCATGCGTCCCGCGGTGGTGGGACCGAAGGAGCCGCTCTGATAGCCCTCGGGGGTCTTGGCGGGGCCCGCGTAGTACACGATGTGATCGCGCAGATACTGCGGAAGCCCCTCACCGCGATCGAGCCGCTCCTTCAGTTTCGCGTGGGCGATGTCGCGGGCCACCACCAAGGTGCCGTTGAGGGAGAGCCGGGTTCTGACCGGGTACTTCGAGAGCTGGGCGCGGATCTCGCTCATGGGTCGGCCGAGATCGACCTTGACCACCTCACCTCCGAGTCGGCTCTCGTCCACTTCGGGCAGGTACTGGGCGGGGTTTTTCTCCAGTTCCTCCAGGAACACCCCCTCGTGGGTGATCTTTCCGAGGATCTGTCGATCGGCGGAGCAGGAGACCGAGAGCCCGACGAAGCAGGAGGCGCCGTGGCGTGGCAGGCGGATCACCCGCACGTCGTGGCAGAAGTACTTTCCGCCAAACTGGGCGCCGATCCCGTTTTTGCGGGTAAGCTCGAGGACCTTCTCTTCGAGCTCGACGGCGCGGATGGCGTGCCCGAGACGGTTGCCGCGGGTGGGCAGAGAGTCGAGGAAGCGCGCCGAGGCCATCTTGGAGGTCTTGAGCGCGAGCTCGGCCGAGGTGCCCCCGATAGCGATCCCGAGGTGGTAGGGGGGACAGGCGGCGGTCCCGAGGGCCCGGATCTTCTGATCGAGGAACGCGAGCAGGGTGCTCTCTTCGAGCAGCGCCCGGGTCTCTTGGAAGAGATAGGTCTTGTTGGCGCTGCCCCCGCCCTTGGCGATGAAGGCGAAATGGTATTCATCCGAGGGGTTGGCGTGGATCTCGATCTGTGCCGGGAGGTTGGTGCCGGTGTTCACCTCTTCATACATGTCGAGGGGCGCCATCTGGGAGTAGCGGAGCGCCTGGCCCGTGTACACCTCGAAGATCCCGCGGGAGAGGGCGGCCTCGTCGTCACCTCCGGTGTAGACCAGCTGGCCCTTCTCGGCCATCACCAGCGCGGTGCCGGTGTCTTGGCACTGGGGCAACTTACCTTCTGCCGCGATCACCGCGTTGCGCAACAGATCGAGGGCAACGAACTTGTCGTTGGGGCTGGCCTCCGGATCGTCGAGGATGGCGCGGAGCTGCCGGAGGTGCGAGGGCCTGAGCAAGAAGGCGATGTCACGCATCGCTTCTCGGGCGAGCCGCGTCAAAATCTCCGGCTCGATCGTCAAGAACTTGCGACCCTGGGCGGTGAAGCTCCCGAGCCCTTCGCGGGTCAGAAGGCGAAAGGGCGTGTCATCGTGCGCGAGGGGGAACATCGGCTGGAAGCTGAACTCGACCATGCGCCGGCTCTAGCACCGCGCCGAGGGCCGCGCCCGGCGGCAAAAAGCGCTAGGCTCGGGCATGGCCAAGGCCGAGCTCCGCCTGCAGACCACCACCCTCTTCTCCTACCCGTCCCAGCACTACACGGAGCGTCACGAGCGGCAACACCAGACCTACCGCGGCGCCACTCCTGACTACATTCTTTGGAACCTGCTCGAGCGCTACACGCGACCGAAGGAGCTGGTGGTGGATCCGATGTGCGGCAGCGGCACCACGGTGGTGGTGGCACGCGAACTCGGGCGCCGGGCGCTGGGCTACGATCTCGAGCCTGCCCACCCGGACGTGTTTCGCGCCGACGCTCGCCGTCTTCCCCTGGAGGACGAGAAGGCCGACTTCGTCTTCGTCGATCCGCCGTATTCGGATCACCTCCGCTACTCGGGCAAGCCTGGCTGTATCGGGGAGCTCTCGGCCTGGGGCCCCGAGTATTTCCCTTCCATGGCTCAGGTGATCGGGCAAATCGTCCGGATCCTCCGCCCCGAGCGCTACACGGCGCTCTACGTCCACGACACCTACGAGAAGGGGCGCGGCTTCGTGCCCATCGGGTACCGGCTCTTCGCGCTGTACGAGCAGGCCGGCCTTGTGCCGGTGGACGTGCTCGCGGTTGTTCGCAACAACCGCACCCTGCTCCGCAATCACTTTCACACCGCGGCGGTCGAACACAACTACTTCTTGCGGGGCTTCGGGCACCTGTTCGTGTTCTACAAGCCCAGCCCGAAGCACCCGCAGCCGCTCGACCGCCGAACCCCGGAAGAGCGTCGAGCGCAGCTTTCAGCCTTCGCCGTTGCGCGCGGGGAGCCGGAGGGAGCTGCTCCCGTCAACCGCGACCGTCGCGACGCCGCCAGCCGGCCTCGAGGCGTTCCCGGAGGGCGGGGCGGATCCGGTCGAGATCGTCGCGGCTCTTGACCGGGAGGAAGCGTCCGTAGAGGCCATCGCGCGGCACCTCCACCAGGTTGGAGCGGAGCCGTGGTCGACCATCGGCAAGAAGCACGCTGGTAGCCTCGCAGGTTACCGCCTCGAAGCCGAGGCAGGTGAGACCGTCGATGGTCTTCTTCACCGGGTAGCGGGGCAAGGAGAGCGGCTCCCCGAGCGCTGGCAGAGAGAAGACGAGATTGTTGGCCTGAAGGTACGGCAGGATGTCTTGGCAGAACCCGACCGGGAAGCGGAAGCCCTCCACCGCCCGCACCTCACCGTCGATCCGCGCTGGTGACCCCCCGACATCCCAGGCGCCGTTCGCATCGCGGCGCTTCTCGGTGACCTCGATGGTGAGGTCTGCGCCCGACTGCACATGGTGACCGAGCACGACCGGCTCCAGGGTGGCACCGAGGTTGTCTCCATTGCTGAAGACCAGGTACCGGATCCCCTGAGCCAAAAGCCAGTCGAAGTGGTGGTGATCGTGGAGGCGCTCGAAGAACTCTCCATGGCCCGGGGCGTAGTAGTGGGGCGTGCCCGTGCGATCGAAGAAGGGCTCGCCCTGCTCGTCGAGGCGGATCGAGATGGTTTGCAGAAGATCCACCACTTGGTCAGAAACTAGGCCAAAATACTGGTTTTCTTCCAGATGGCGCTCGGTATCGTGGCGGGTCGCGAAGCTGCTCAGCAAAAGGATTGGGATCGACCGCCCGAAGGTCTGGGTGGCGCGGTGCACGTCTTCGAGCTTCAGGCCGAGGAAGCTGCGCTGCTCGAGGACCGGCACCACACCCTTCACGCCGCCGCCGAAGCGGGTGGCGAGGCCACCATTTAGGATCAAGCAGGCAACCTCTCCTCGGGCCAGGGCGCGGCGGCCGAGCTCAGCCCACTGTTCTTCACTCGGGCGCCCATCGGCATGAAGCTTGGGCAAACCGGTGACAGGCTCGATGGTCCCGGTGATCCGGCCCTGTTCGAAGACCTCTGGACCCCTCTTCACTTCAGCCTGCTCGCGGGCGAAGCGCTCGGCATCGAAGCCGTACTCCTTCAGCATCTCCCCGTCGAAGCGCGGATCGTCGAAAGGATTCATGGTGCACCTCCTTTGGGGCGCTGCAAGATCCAACTCCCGGCTCCGGGCTCCGGAGCATCTGCCGGTCGATCCGCGTTGCAGCGCACGTAGATCTCATTTTTTCCCGTAATCACTTCGTTGCCGGGGGTGCCCATCACCTTCTCGGTGTGGCGCCCGCCGATCAGCTCATAACCCTCGTCGCCACAGATGCGTGTGGCGCGCTCCTGACACACCTTCTCTGAGTTGCACTCGATGGCCCAGCTCAGATCGGCCCTTTGTCGGGCCCTGGCGGCCGAACAGGCACAGAGCAGGGCCATCAGAAAGGTGAGAGCGCGGCGCACTCGCCTTTTTTACGATCGGGAAGCTGGGGAGTAAAGCTTCAATCAGTGCTGCGCGCTCGGGCGGCGGCGCAGCCAGGGCAGCACCATCAGACCCAACAGCCCAAACCAGCCCATCCTGCGCTGTGTGCCTGCCACGCGGCAGTTGCAGCCGTCGTCGGGCGCCGGGGCGATGCCGCCACTCTCCACGGAGCTGCTGGTCCCCGCCGAGCCTGTCACGAAGTCCCCTCCCTGACCCTCGAGGTTGATCATCGAGCCCCCAGCGCCATCGACTGGGATCGCGCCGCCGGGACAGGTGGCATGCCCATCGATGGTGGCCACGCAATCGATGCCGGTGCCGCAGTTGACGCCGAGACAAGGATCGACGCAATTTCCGGCTTGGCAGGCCTGATACTCGGGGCAGGTCACCTCGGCGCAGAGCGGATCGATGCAATGGCCGTCGCTGCCGCAGACCGTCTTCACCGGATCGGTGCAGGGCAGGCACATGCAGTCGGGGATGCAGGCCCCGCGCTCGCAGACGTAGGTCTCAGGGCAGGATACCCCCGCGCACAGATCGACGCAGGCTCCCGCGATGCACTCGCTGCCGGCGGGGCACACCTTGTTGGTGCAGGCTCCGAGGCAGACGCCGCCCACGCAGCGCTCATTCGCCGGGCAGACCACACCTGCACAGGCCTCCTCCACACAGTAACCGAGCAAGTCGCCTTCCATGATGCAATTGAAGCCCGGATCACAGGGAAACTCTCCGCTCTGGCAGCCCTCGATGCACTGGCCCTCCAGGCACACCTGCCCGGTGGGGCAGAGCGGTCCCTCGTCGGTGTCGTCGGCCAGGCCATCGCAGTCGTTGTCGATGTTGTCACAGACCTCGGGCACTGGACCCACCCGGGGCTGGCAAGCGCCGGTCTCTCCGGGCACCGTGGAACAGGCGGTGACCCCGATGCCGCAGGCCCCGAGATAGGGCTGATTGGTGTCCGGGTTGACCGCGGTGCAGGGCTGGCCGCCGCCCTCGCAGGTGATGCCCTGGACCACGTACACGAAGTCGTTGAAGTCCCCGTCGTTGCCGGTCCAGGTCCAGGAAGGCGTGGGCATCTGCGGGTACATGGCCTGGAGCTCATTGAGAGGAGCTGCAAAGTTTCCCGCGCTCATCGGCAGATCTTCGAAGGCGATGTAGTAGGTGCCGGGGGAGACCTTGGACTGGTACACGAGCACGTTGATCCAGGGTGAGCCATAGCTGCTCATCAGGTTTCGGTGCGGCTCGGAGAACTTGGACTGGGGACAGTAGGAGGCCGCCACCCCTCGGAAGGCGAAGCCGATCTTGCCGCTCGGACAGTTCGCGTAGTCCGGATCCTCCCGAACATTGACCAGGCTCTGGCTGCCCTGGACCGGGGCGAGGAAGCCAGACTGGATGGTGGGGACGAAGCCCTTGTCGTTGTTCTGCAGCTGCGCCCAGTCGTTGACGAGGGCGGCCGCCGGTGGCTCTCCCTCGCGGTCGAGGGCTGGCAACATGGTGTCGTGGTAGGTCACCACGTCGGCGGCGGTGACCAGGGGGTGGATCACCTCCGAGCCTTCCGGATCGTCGGTGCAGTACCAGCCGAAATCGACCTGGCAGGAGCCGCCGCGCAGGATCATCGCCCCGTTCAGACCGCAGAGCGGGGCAAAGGTCACGTTGGTGGCGCTGGCATCGGTGCGCATGTCCATCACGCCCAGCCCCTCCCACTGATTGAACAGGTTCTGCAGGCTGAGGGTGCCCTCGGTGAACCGCGCTGTGTCCCAGTAGTCGTTGGAGCGGAAGGCCGGCACCAATGTGCCGTCGGGCTCCGTCACCTGGCCCAGGGCCGTTTCCGCGCTGCACACGACCAAAATCAGGAAAAAAACTGAACTCTTCGCGGACTTGGTGGGAGAAAGACGGGACATGATGGACCTCACAGGAAGGAAACCTTGGGGATCACTATAGCAGAGGTCCGAAAACCGCCGGCTCGGGGCGGCCAGTTTCTGGCAAATGTGCCGCATTTATCTCCTTTCGGCATTATGCTCGACTGGACCCCGCCGTACCGTTCGACCAAGGTGCTGCACGCTCCGATGACCCGACTCCGCGTCGATCCTCCCATCCCCTGGTTCATGAAACCGCGGGGGCCGCTCGTCTTCCCCGATCCGCGGCGGGAGCGCGGGCACTCGGGGCTGCTCATGGTCGGTGCCGATCTCTCCGTCGATCGGTTGCTGCTCGCCTACCGCTCCGGGATCTTTCCTTGGTACGACGGGGACAACCCCATCCTCTGGTGGTCGCCGGAGCCTCGCGCGCTGCTCTCGAGTGAGTCCCTGCATGTCTCGCGTAGCCTGGCCCGCACCTTGCGCCGAGGGCGCTTTCGGCTCACCGTCGATCGAGCGTTCTCCGAGGTGGTGCGCGGTTGCGCGGAGCGCAGCGAGGGGACCTGGATCACCTCCGAGATGTTGGAGGCCTATGAGGCGCTCCACGCTGAAGGGCACGCGCACAGTTTCGAGGTGTGGGACGGTGAGGTGCTGGGGGGGGGACTGTACGGTGTGCACATCGGTGGACTGTTTGCCGCCGAGAGCATGTTCCACCGGCGCTGTGACTTCTCGAAGATCGCCGTGGTCACGGCGGTGCGCTCGCTGTTTCGCGCGGGGGTCACGCTGTTCGACGTTCAGTTCTCGACGCCGCACCTCGCCTCGCTGGGCTGCTTCGAGGTCTCCCGTGCCGAGTATCTGAAGCGCGTGGTCGAGTCCACCAGACGCCGCGTCGATCTCCGCCAGAGCCTCCGCGTCGACTGGGCAAACTGAGATCATTCGTTTCGGCTTGCGCCGGCGCTCTCCGGAACTAGGGTTCCCTGGCCGCGCGCGGCGTTCCACGATGTCAGATCAGAGTGCTTCCCTGCCGCTCGACGAGCCCCGTCCTGCTCGCCCCTTCGCAAAGAAGCTGCGGAGGCTCTGGGAACGGCACCGCCTTTTGGGTGCTCTCGGGCTCTGTGCGTTGCCCACGCTGACCCAGGTTCTCTTCGACGTCGGGCGCCGTTCGGAGCGGCTGCTCGGCTTCTCGGGGGTGCATTGGCTCACCTACGGCGCGGCCGTCGTGGAGAGCCTTTTCGTGTTCGGGAGCCTGCTCTTGGCGGCGGGCTGTGTCCGCCACCGAGCCTCGCTGGTCTACGCAGCCTTGTTTCTGCTGATGTTCATGCTCACCTTGGGCGGGCAGGCCTACTTCTTCGAGCAGTACAACGCGTATCTCAACACGGACGTCTCGGTCTTCGCCTCCAACCTGATGGAGAGCGTGGTAAGCCAGTTTCTGGCCGATCTCCCCAACTATCTTCGGACCAACCTGCCTGCCCTAGGCTTCGGGCTCGCTTTCTTGCTCTTGGTGCGCCGGGTGATGTGTCCGGAGCCGCGCGTCGCGACATGGGTGCTCCGCCTGGCGGCGGTACCGCTCCTTCTGAGCTTCTTCATTCCCACCCAGCACCGGCAGATCCAGGCCAGCACGCCGGATGTCCTTTACCTGAACGCCCTCGGTGGGTTGCTGAAGACACACCTCGGGCTCACCGAGCAGGCGGGTCAGCTCCGGCCGCGGGCGCGGGAGTCACGGCCGGTGCCGCCCCTCACTCCGCGGGCTGCTCACCGTGACAACGTGATCTTGATCCAACTCGAGAGCGTGCGCTTCGACGCCGTGTGCAACGAGTACCACCCGGATTGCCGGCACACCCCGGCGACCAATGCGCTGTTCCCCAAGCGTTTCCCGCTGAACCAACTGCGCAGCATCGCCTCGACCACCGCCATGGCCTCCGCCGCCCTCTGGGGTGGCCTCTCGGTCACCGCGACCCGCGATCAGCTCCACACCCAGCCGTTGCTCTTCGACTATGCCCGGGCAGCGGGCTACCGCACCGCCTATTTCACCGCGCAGAACCTGCTGTTCGGCAACGCGCGGCTCTGGGTGAAGAACCTGGGAGTCGATCGGACGTTCTCCGCCACCGACGTCGATCCGGACTGTGATCTCGATCTCGGAGCGCGAGAGAACCTGGTCGCCACTCGGTTGATCGAGGAGCTCGACCGGCTCCCCGAGCCATTCCTCATGGTGGTGCAGCTCTCCAACGTCCACTTCCCGTACTACGTCGATCGGAGCCTGCCCCAGCCCTTTCAACCCGCCGATCTGTCTCGAGCCCAGAAGGATCGACGTCAGTTCTTCAACCACTACCTGAATGCGGTGCACCAACAAGATCTGCACCTGGCCCGCTTCCTTCGGCACCTGATGGCCTCCCCGAAGGGAGAGCGGACCATTGTCGTCAGCACCAGCGACCACGCGGAATCCTTCCAGGAGCATGGCACCGGTGGGCACACCTTCAGCGTGATGGATGAAGAGATCCATGTGCCGGCGTGGATCGTGGTGCCTGACGGGCACCTCGGACCCGAGCAAGAGGAGGCGCTCAGGGCGCACAAGAACCTCCCGGTGACCCAGCTCGATCTGCCGGTGACCATCCTCGATCTGCTGGGGTTGTGGGACGAGCCCGGACTCGGGCCGTTCCGAGCCCACATGTTCGGCCACAGCCTGGTGCGGCCCCCGGCTGCGCGGGAGCCGGTACCCATCTCGAACTGCACCGGGGTGTGGAGCTGCGCCTTCGAGAACTGGGGGATCTTGGATGGATTCATGAAGGTGGAGGCCCGGGAGTGGGACGGCGACTGGCGGTGTTGGGATCTGGAGCGGGATCCCAAAGAGCTCTTCGATCTCACGCGGAGTGGCTGTCCGGAGCTGGTGGAGCTGGCGGAGAAGACCTTCGGTCGCCTGCCGGGGCCGAGCCGGGATTGATTCACGTACCGGCCGGCTTGGCCACGGAAGCACCGACACACAGCACGATACGTCCCAGCCAGAGCTCGGAATGGGTCGGCTAATCGGCATGTCTGCCCCCTTGACGACTCCCAAGAACTACGAATATCATTCACAAAAAATGAGACACGAGTTCACTATACTGCAGGTTAAATACATATAATTATGTGATAAATCGGGGACATATATGAGGACATACGAGAGGACTCATCCTTGGCTCAGTTTCCGGTTGGACCTCAACCAGCTCCCGGCTGATGTCTGGATGCTGGTTGGTGAGACTACATCGAAGTGCGAGCACCTCGCAGGTGTGCCGCTCCGCCCGAAGACCGCTGCCATGCTTCACGCCACCTACTTGGCGAAGGGGGCGCTCGGGACGGCTGCCATCGAGGGGAACACGCTGTCCCTCGAGGAGGTGGAGAAGCGCATCGAGGGCAAGTTGAGCCTGCCTCAGTCCAAGGAATACCTGGGTCGGGAAATCGACAACGTGCTTCGCGCGTACCAAACGCTGTTCCAGCGGTCGTGTGCGGTGCCCAGCTCTCCACTGACGGTCGCCGATCTGAAGCAATTCAACCAGATGCTTCTGGACGGCCTGGAGTTGCCACCAGAAGTGCATCCAGGCGAGATCCGTCGGCACGTTGTCGGCGTGGGGAGATATCGCGGCGCGCCGCCAGAGGATTGCGAGTACTTGCTCGAGCGAATGTGCGAGATGCTGAACGATATTACCTCGCTGTCCGAGCCATGGTTGAGTGGAACGCCGTCGGCAATCCTTGCTGCCGTCATCGGTCACCTCTACTTGGCTTGGATTCACCCATTTGGGGATGGCAATGGACGCACGGCACGCCTCCTCGAGTTCGCGCTGCTACTCAGAGGGCGCGTCCCGACGGTTGCGGCACACTTGCTCTCGAACTTCTACAACGACACCAGGATGCATTATTATCTGCAGCTTCAGGCGGCGAGCGAATCCGGGGGCAACGTCGTGCCATTCGTCCGGTACGCACTCACGGGATTCGTGGAGAGTCTCCGGGAACAGATCGGGATCGTGAGGGAAGAACAGCTAGACGTAGCTTGGAGGAACTACGTCTACGGTGCGTTCGGTGAGGCAGGCACAGAACGCGACCGTCGTCACAGGCGTCTGGTGTTGGACCTGTCGCGTCAATCCAAGCCCGTACCGCGCGAGAAGATCCCGGAACTCAGCGTGAAGGTGATGCGGTGCTACGGCAAGAAGTCCGACAAGACCTTGCATCGCGATCTGAAGGAGCTCGTTGGGCGTGGGCTACTCGCTGCTGCCGAAGGAGGCTACCGAGCTCGCAAGGAGTTGATTGCCGCATTCCTTCCCGGGAGAGTTCCGGAAACCGAGGTAGACAAGAGTGGTGGCGAATAGGGGAATTGCTGCCGAGCGGCCGCCCCAGGGTGAGCGAGATGGTTGAGACGTGTCCGTGAGCATGTGCATACTTCTTCTATGGCCAAGACCGAGCGCGTGCAGGTGCTCGTGGAGCCAAAGGAGTTCGAGCGGCTCGAAAGGGTTGCCCGCAAGCGTGGTTCGTCGGTCGCTGATCTCATGAGAGAGGCCGGACGAGCCCAGGATCTGGTCGACACGGGTCGAACTCGAAGGTCCCGCGCGGCTCAGAGCTTCCTCAGCTTGCCCCATGTCG
The DNA here is from genome assembly GCA_964396375.1 of uncultured Polyangiaceae bacterium. GTDB lineage: Bacteria > Myxococcota_A > Polyangia > Polyangiales > Polyangiaceae > FEN-1139. The sequence goes on from CAYNEY010000029.1 coordinate 13,697, forward strand.
CGCTCCCCGACTGGGAGGAGTTCAAGCATGAGTTTGCGGATCACCACGACCAGACTCTTCCTTGATACTTGCGTGTTTCTGTAGGTGAACGGCGGCAAAGGGCAGCACCGCGAACCTCGTCACGCTTCGCTTCCGGCCGTCGCCCGACATGAGAGCGAAGGAGAGGTGGAGCAGTGGGCTCTCGACACCCGGCTCGAGGGGCGAGAAACAAGAGCCGGCGGGGCCCCCGTCTGCCCCGAGCTCCGCATGCCGGGGATTTCTGGTGGATCGCTCAACCAGAAATTCCCGCTTGGGTCCTCGATCGCCCTTGCCCTATCCTCGCCCTTGCCATGGCCGCTCGCCGCATCATCAAACCTGCCGCACCGGGCCCAAGTCGTGAGGAGCTCACCGCTCTCGTCGAGCGCGCACTCGAGCGAGAGTTTGGGCTGAACCTCGTGGGGCTGAAGAAGCTCGCGCCCAAGGCACCAGCGCTCGCCGTCGAATGCGCGCGGGCGCTCGCCGAGCGGGGGCGGGTGTTCCGGGTGGTGAAGGGGAAGACGGAACTCTACTTTGCTTCTGAGCCCATGGAGAGGCTCGACCAGGTCGCCGTGGCGCTCCTCAAAGACGAGCCGCTCCCGGAGCGTGAGCTAAAGAGCGCGGTGAAGCGCACCTCGCCGCAGCTCGCGAGCCTGTTTTCCGAGTGGAAGAAGAGCGCGCTCGCGCGTCGGGTGATTTTCTTGCACGTTACCCCGAAGAAGACCCGGAAGCTGGCGAGCGAGCCTGATTTGCGCGGCGCGCTCGCGTCGGTGGTGAAGGCCTTCGAGAAGTCGGCCGCCGTTCTCGCGCGGCTGGATGTCGAACGCGCCCGAGTACTTGCCGTTCTCTGGGAAGTCTTGGGCGGGAAGACCCAGGCTTTGGTCGAGCGGGCGGGGCCGGTGGGGCCCGAGCCAGGAGCCCTGGTGCTGCGAGCGCTTGCCGAAGAGGAGAGAAGGAATCCGCCGGGGGCGCTCTTGCTGGTGAAGAACCTGCGAGCACGGGTCGCGCTCGACAAAACCCTCTTCGATCGGACGGTGCTCAACCTCGCGAAGCAGGGGCGGGTGGCGCTCCATTTCCACGACTATCCAGAGTCGCTTTCCGAACCGGAGCGGGCTGCACTGGTGCAGGATGAGCAGGGCCACTTCTACGTCGGGATCGTCGGGAAGGGAGAGCCATGATCGATCTCTCCGCCGTGCCGAATCCCTTCTCCGACAACGTGGTGCGTGACGCGTGGCAAGAGCCGATCGACGTTCCCACGATTCATGATGAGGTGTTTCGGGCCTGCCTGCGCGGTATCGATTCGGCGGGTCGTGGCGTGCCGGACTCGCTGCTGGTCTATGGATCGGCGGGGGCCGGCAAGACTCATCTGCTGACGCGTCTCCAGCGCCATCTCGCCCTGACCGCCCGCCTGGCCCCCGACTCGGTTCTGCGCTGCGTGTTCGTGTTCGTCCGACTGCAAACCAGCCCGCTTCTGCTCTGGCAGCATGTGCGCCGCAGGCTGTGCACGGATCTGATGCGCAGGGATCAGGGGCTCACACAACTGCAGCGCCTGGTGGCCCATCAAATTGCGGCCCGGCGGGGGGAGTCTCCGCGTGCGGCGGTGCTCCGGATGCGGGTGCTCAGCCATGCCGACTCCGAGGAGCTCATCGCGCAGTTTCGTGAGGCTTCCGCCGATCTGAGTCTGCCCTGGGAACTCAGCCTGGTGCTAGAGCACCTGATCACCAATCGGCAAGTTTGCCATGCCTCGCGCTGGTTGTCTGGCGAGTACCTGTCCGAAGAGGAACTGTCCCTGCTCGGGCTTGGACCTGACCTGAGCGAAGATCGCGAGCAGGTTGCCGCGGAGTTGGTGTTGGCCCTCTGCAGGCTGGCGGGGGAGTCCTTGCCGCTCGTGTTTTGCTTCGATCAGGTCGAGGCGCTGCAGCGCAATCCCAACGATGCCGAGGCCCTGTTCCGGTTCGGTCAGGTGGGTGCGGCCCTCCACGACTCTGATCCGAACGTTTTTCTCATCACCTGCCTCCAGAGCGCTTGCCTCGAATTTTTCAAGAATTCGGTGCGGCAGGCTGACCAAGATCGGATCGCGAAACGCCACGCGGTGTTGTCGCCCCTCGCGCCGGAGCAGATGGTGGCGCTGGTCGCGGCACGCCTCGAACGGGTCTTGGAGTTGCAGGAAGCCCGCGCCGCACACCCTGAACGGCCCGTGTACCCGCTCTCGGACCAGCTTCTGGCCAGCCTCGCTTCCTCACCGCGCAACTGCGTGGCGAGGCGGGTGCTCGCGGAGTGTGCACGCAGCTTCGATGAGCTCCGGACCGGTGTCGCGCGACCGCGCACCGCGCCCGAGGCATACCTCTCGGAGCGCGCGGAGCAACGCAGGCTCGAGCGGCAGAACCAGCTTGGTCCGGCGGATTGCTCGCGGATCCTGTTGCGGTCGGCCCAGGTGCTTCGAGCCGTCGCGGACATCGAGGTCTCGGATCAAGACGAGGAGGGTGCGGATCTCGTGCTGCTCGGTCCAAGGCCGGCGGCGGTGTCGGTGCGCAATGAAGCGGATGGGCGAAGCCTCGGGCCACGGGTCCGCGCGTTGCTCGCGAAAACGCCGCGCAAAGACCAGAAACGCGTGGTCGTGGTGCGTGATCCCCGGCTCACGATCGCCAAAACGGCGGTGCGGACTCGTGAGATGCTGAGCGAACTCGAGGCGCGCGGCGCGGTGGTGGTGCATCCCTCGGCTGAGGCCCTGGCCGCGCTCGACGCCCTGAATCTGCTGCTGGCCGAGGCCAAGTCGGGTGATTTGGCCGTCGAGGGTGAGTCGCTGTCGGAAGAGAGCGTGGTCGCGTGGCTGAAGGGCCTCGGTCGGGACTCCGTGGCGGAGCCGGTGCGGGAGCTGGTCGAGGCGCTCACCGAACAAGAGCCAAGCCCCTCGAGTCTCGGTGACACTGAAGATCTGGCACGGCTCCTTTCGACCGAGCACGTGATACCGCTCAGGGACGTGGCCACGGCCCTGGAGCGTTCGGAGCCAGCGATACTCAGCCTGGTGCGGGCAGAACCTCACCGCTATCTGCTCCTCGAGGGGGCGGAGCCCTGTCTCGTGGATCTCTCGGGCCTCAGCCCAGAATGGGAGGCGTGAGATGACGGTGGAACTCTCGGTCCACGAGGTGCGACGCGCGCTTCTCTCCCACGCCGCCGGGTCGACTCCGGGCGAAGGCTGCGGCGCGAACCTGGTGGGCGGGCGGATCTTTCATGAGGTGTTCGCCGATCTGGTGGGGACCGATCCGCGGCGCAGCGGGCTTCGGTTGATCGTCGAGAGCGGTGCTGACGAGGACGCGACCTCCGCTGAGCTGCTCGCTTTCACCTGGCAACGGCTGCTCGGGCCGCGACTCCTCAACCACGCTGCGGTCTTGCGCGAGTCAGGCGCCGAGGTCGTGGTGCTCTGGTCCGCTGTCAAGGCCCTGTCGCGCTGGCTGGTGCACCTGGTGCGCGAGTTGGTAGCGTGCCGTCCCGAGGCCACCGGTCAATGGGAGTTGCTCACGGCTTCGATCCGCTCGGAGGTGCCGCTCAGTCGTCTGCTTCGGCGACCAGGATGGACGGAGCCAGTGCTTCTCACCGGCATCGCCGATGCCATCATCACGCCCGGCCAGGGGGCGAAATTCTGCGCGGTTGAGCTCAAGTTGGGCCGAGGAGCTCCGAGCGCGGATCTGGCTCAGGCTGCGCTCTATCACCTGATGCTGTCCGAGGAGAAAGAGCTCGAAGCCTCATCCTTGGCGGTCGTGCGCTTCTCTCCTGCCCCCCTCGAGATGCTGGTGGCCGCCGACAGAATCGCTGATGCGCAGGTGAAGTTGCTGGATCTGATCGGCGAATTGGCGGGCGTGGTCCCACAACCGAAGCCCGAGGTCGTGGTGTCCGAGTGTGTGCCGCCTCGCGCGGAGGGGCCGCTCGAGCGCTACCGTGACTTGGGGCGAGGCCTCCAGCGCGCCTACGCGGAGCAGGGACTCCGTGTGAAGCTCCCGACCGAGCCAGAGTGCGGACCACGCTTCTTACGCTACGCGCTCCGCCTCGAACCTGGTACCAAGATCGAGGCGGTGCGCCGGGCCGCGCCGGAGATCGCTCATCGCCTCGAGCTCTGTGTGGAGCCGCAGCTGGTGCGCGACGGCGGGCGGCTGTATGTCGATGTGGCGCGCCCCGATCCGTGCATGGTCCCCTTCTCGAGCATCCTCCCGCAGCTTCCGAAGAGCGAGCCCCGGAGCGGGAGCGCGCTCCTACCGATCGGCGTCGATCCGGCGGGCCAGCTCAGATTTGCCGATCTCGCGAGCGCCGGGCGTTCCCATGTGCTCGTGGCAGGAACCACCGGCAGCGGCAAGACCGAGTGGCTGCGCATGGCAACGGCCGGCTTGATCGCCCAAAATACGCCGGAGACCCTGCGCCTGGTGACCTTCGATCCGAAGCTCTCCGCCTTTGCGGAGCTGGAACAGAGCCGTTTTCTCCTTTCCAGCGACTCCTTCTGGATCCCCGGAGGCGAGCACTCGGCCGTCGAACTCTTCCACCGGTTGATCGAGGAAATGGAGCGGCGGTACCAGGCGGCGCGCAGTGTGGGCGTCGACAACCTGACAGAGTACGTGAAGAAGACCGAGCGCCCTCTGCCGCGCATCTTGGTACTCTGCGACGAATACTTCGCGCTGATGGCGGTCGGAAAGCAGGAGAAGCAGGAGCTCGAGCTCGCCGTCGGTCTGCTCGGCGCCAAGGCGAGGGCCTCGGGGATCCACCTCGTGCTTGCCACGCAGCTGCCGAACCGCGCCACGGTCACGGCGCCGATCGCCACCAATCTCCCGTGCCGCGTGGCCCTCTTGCTCCAGAGCGCGATTGAATCGCGCATGATGCTCGGGCGGAGCGGCGCCGAGCAGCTCACTGGCTCCGGTGATTTGCTGTACAAGGACTTCGGCGACCCGGTACGACTCCAGGCTCCGTACCTCCCCGAAGCCGAGCGCCGCAGGTTTCTCGGTGGGTGAGCGGCCCATCCGGCTGGCGCTGTGGGCCCCTCAGGCCTGATTCCGGAACCGAGTCGGCACGGTTCTGCCGTGAGCTAGCGCGTCATGAGGCCGTAGACGACGCAGAACACGAAGGGCACGATCAACCAGATCAGCGGGCGGAGCGGGCTCCTCATGCCCTTCGAGCCTGACGCGCCGTAGTCGGCGGGGACCACCCGGACGCCTTCGAGCGCGCCGCCTTCCGGCGGGATCGAGCGTGAACCTGAGGAAGTGGAACCGGGGGTGGGGCTATCCGCCATGACCGGCCCCTCATAGCACGATCTCGGTTGGGGTAGCCAAAGCGCGCCCGAAAACCCCGACCAGTCAGCCTAAGCTGGGGATTATCTCTGGTTTTTTGGTGAACTTTGCTTCCGATGGGCCGAGGTGTGGACTAAACAACGGAGGAGACCGAAGGACCATCACCATGAACGCTGCTGCTCGAGATCTCGCTGCCATCCGTGAGAAGGCTCCCCTTGTTCACAACATCACCAATTACGTGGTGATGAACACCACCGCCAATGCCCTGCTCGCCCTGGGTGCCTCCCCGGTGATGGCGCATGCCGAGGAGGAGGTCGAGGAGATGGTGGGGATCGCCGGTGCGCTGGTCATCAACATCGGCACTTTGAGCGAACCGTGGATCCGTTCCATGACTAGGGCGGGAAACGCGGCGAAAGCGCGCGGGATCCCGATGGTGCTCGATCCGGTGGGCGCGGGCGCCACCCGGCTTCGCACCGAGACGGCGGTCGGGCTGCTCCGCGAGTGCACTCCGGCGGTGGTGCGCGGCAACGCCTCCGAAATCCGTGCGCTGGCCGAGGGCTCGGGTAGCACCAAGGGTGTAGACAGTACCGAGTCTTCGGAGGCTACCTTGGACGCGGCGCGCGCTCTCTCCCAGAAGTACGGCTGTGTGGTCTCGATGAGCGGCAAGACCGATCTGATCGTGATGGGGGAGCGGCTGGCGCGCGTGCACAACGGGGATCCGATGATGACCCGCGTGACCGGGCTTGGCTGCACGGCGAGCGCTCTCACCGGTGCGTGTTTGGCTGTCAACCCCGCGATCTTCGAGGCGGCCAGCCATGCCATGTTGATGATGGGGGTCGCAGGCGAACTCGCCCGCGAACACGCCACGGGGCCCGGGAGCCTTCAGCTGGCGTTCTTGGACGTGCTCTCGACCTTGAGCTTTGCCGAACTCGAAGCCCGCGGGCGACTCGAGCTCGGGTGAGGGTTACGGGTTGACCGAGGCGCAGAAGTTCTTGACCGAGAGCCCGTTGCCACCACCCCAGATCTCGAAGCCGGCGAAGATGATCGACAGATACATGCTGTCGGTGATGCCGCGAGCGTTGTCGACCGACTCACGGATGAAGTGGTTGAGATCGAAGGCGAGGCCGTTGCGCGGGGTGCTGCTCACGTAGGAGATGCAGGCCGGATCGGTGCGGTCCACCCAGATGTCCCAGGTGCCTTCCACACCGTCGACCACGGCTCGGCTGGCCACCCGCGAACCCCGGGGCTGACGGTTGGTGGGATCGAACATCCACACCATCAGGTAGGCACCACCCGGCCCCGGTGTGTAGTCGGAGACGCCGAGCGCGGTGCTCTGGGCGGTGAGCCACACGTCGTAGGCGGCGTTGTGGTGGGCCATGTTCTGATCGGCGGCGTTGGTGGAGAACACGGTCGGCACCGAGGTGATCGCGCTCACCGCGACCGGGAGCTTGCTGCCGGTCGTGGCGTGGCCGGTGTAGCTGCCGATGAAGAGTGAGGGATAGCCGAGGGGGTTACCGTCCGTCACGGAGACTGCAGCGCCTGCGGTGTCGGTTACGGTGAAGGACAGACCATTGTAATCGATGGTCTGTCCATCGAACTCATACCACCAGTTCGAGTGCAGGTAGTACGATTTGCCGCCGGCTTGGGTGCTGATGGTGGCACCCCCGTACTGTTGGGTCAGCTTGCCGGAGGAGATCGACGAGTCCGTGCAATCAGGCGAGCTGATCGGACCTGGATCGACCGGTGTGATCACGGAGCCTCCCACCCCTTCGTTGCAGGCGAGCTGACAGCTTCCGTCGCTGCACAGTTGGGTGCCGTTGGGGCAGGGGTTGTCTTGGGACTGACCGCCGTCGTCGCAGGCGACGACCCAGGCAGCGAACACGAACGGGATGGCAGCGAAGAAGCGCATACGACCTCCAAGCAATGATGGTTTACGGTAGGTGACGAGGCGACGAGGTGCAAACCTCGGGTGTTTTTTTGATGGGGATGGGGATGGGCTTGACCCTCCCCCGAACCTTCGGGCAAACATTTGCTGAACGGATCTACGGTCGTCTTGGCCGAAAACTTTCGGGGGCGCCTCCCCACCACCCAATTGAGCGGATTTGCTAAGGTGGTCCGATGAACCGGGCTCTTTTGCCTCTGCTCCTGTTTGGTCTGGCCGCGAACGTGGGCTGCCGGCGGGTCGACGACCGGAGCAACCCTCGAGAGAGCCCGAGCTCCGCGGTGCCGGCCGCCGCTGCGCCTAAGGCGCATTCCTCCGCGGCGCCGTACGTCATGCGGCCGCTCTCGGTGGCCGAGCGGCAGCGTGCCTTCTCGGCGCCGCTCGAGCGATATGTTCCACCGAATGCAGCCCCACGGCAACAGCGGCCGCTCATCGTATTTTTGCACGGCCTCGGTGGTTCGGGACGCGCCGCTTTCGAGGAGCTGGAGTTGGCCGCTTTCGGCGAGCGGCACCAGAGCTTCGTCATCGCGCCGACCGGCGCTCGGGACAGGTTTGGGCGAGCGTTCTACAACGCCCATCCGGCATGCTGCGATTTCGAGGGGCAAGGCATCGACCACACCGCGGCCATCGCCGAGCTGCTCCAGGAAGAAATCTCGAAGTACCCGATCGACGCGTCGCACGTGTATGTGATGGGCTTCTCGAACGGTGGCTTCATGGCGCACCGTCTTGGCTGTGTCCTCGGCCAACGCCTGGCTGGGATCGTGAGCGTGGCTGGGGCTGGTCCCGCCGCCGAACTCTCCTGTGTCACACCACCGCAGCTCGAGGTGCTCGAGATCCACGGTGACGCCGATCATACTGTCAGCTATGCGGGGGGTACGCTCTTCGATCGTGTGGGGGTGACCTATGACAGTGCCGAGCGTACCTTGCTCGATTGGGGAAGGCGCCTCGGTTGCGAAGCGCCGCCGCGCAGTCTCCCGCCTTTCGATTTGCTTCGGGAGCTCTCTCGGGAGGAGACCACGATTCAGGTGATGGACACCTGTGCCCGAGGTCGCGCCACGCTGTGGACGGTGCGCGGCGGCGGGCACGGGATAGGCGGCGTGCGGCAGCTGTACGAGCGTGCCTTTTTGCACGTGAGCCGCGCGCTGCGAAACTAGCGGCTACTCTCCGAGGTGCTCGCGGATGATCCGCACCATGCGACGGAGCGGTTCGGCGGCGCCCCAGAGCAGTTGGTCGCCGACCGTGAAGGCAGCCAAATACTCCGGGCCGAGCTTCATCTTGCGCAGCCTGCCGATGGGCACCTCGAGCTTGCCGGAAACGGCCGTCGGCGTAAGTTCGGTGATGGTCGACGCCCGGTCGTTCGGGATGAGCCGCACCCAGGGGTTCCCTTCGCGGATCATGCCCTCGAGTTCGGGGAGGGGGACATCTCGCTTGAGCTTGATGGTGAGCCCTTGGGAGTGGCAGCGCATCGCCCCCACCCGAACACACAGGCCATCCACCGGAATGGGGGCAGCCGTACCGAGGATCTTGTTGGTCTCGGCGATACCTTTCCATTCCTCACGGGTCTGCCCGTCCTCGACAGGTTTGTCGATCCACGGGATCAAGCTGCCGGCCAGCGGCACGCCGAAGGCCTGCGTGGGAAAGCTGGAGGAGCGGAGGGCCTCGGTGACCACGCGCTCGAGTTCGAGCGCGCTCTTGCCCGCATCGTCGAGGATCGGTTGGGAGAGCTGGCCCAGGGTCAACATCTGGCGTGCCAGCTCCTGCATGTTGGCGGCTCCGGCGCCGGAGGCAGCCTGGTAGGTCATACTGCTCAGCCACTCCACCAGATTTTGGTGAAACAGTCCGCCCAGGGCCATCAGCATCAGGCTCACCGTGCAGTTGGGACCCACATAGGTGCGCACCCCCGATTGGAGTCCGTTTTTGATCACCGCCAGGTTCACCGGATCGAGGATCAGCACCGCGTCGTCGCTCATGCGCAGCGTGGAGGCCGCATCGATGAAGTAACCGGTGTAGCCGCGGCGGCGGAGCTCCGGGTAGATCGCTTGCGTGTAATCACCGCCCTGACACGACAGGATCACGTCGAATTTCTCGAGGGCCTCGACGCTCTTGGCGTCGCCGAGAGGGCGCGCACCCTGCCCGATGTCTGGACCGGTGCCGCCGACATTGGACGTCGAGAAGAAGGTCACATCGACGCCGTCGAAATCCTTCTCTGCGCGCATCCGATCCAAAAGGACCGAACCTACCATGCCTCTCCAGCCGACGAACGCGATCTTCAACATGATGATGCGGCGCAGTCTTCAATGAAACCGAACCGAGGGCAAGGGCTCTTGGCCCTGCGCGGTCCAGCTCAGTTGGGCCGCGGCCGTCGCTCCCGCGCGGGAGCAAAGCCGATGGCGCGTTTGCCATCCTTGGCCTGCGGTGGCGGGGGGGCGGGCCAGCTCTCGCGGGGAGCGAAGGGCCGCGCGCGCTCAGAACCGAAGGATTTCTGGGGGCCCGAAGCTTGGCGCTCGGGGAGCCAGCGCTCCGAGGCGCGGGGGCCATTGGACCGGCGCGGGGGGCCGCTCTGGTCGCTTGGGCGGTAAGGCGCACCACGCTCCCGGGTGGGCCGACGCTCCAGGGGGCGGTGCTCGAAGGGGACGAAGTCGCGGGGATGTGGTTCGCCGCGGCGGGTCACATCGAGCAGGCGACTGACCAGCGCCACCGGATCGCGTCCGGAAAGCAGGCGTTCAGCCAGCGAGCGCGAGGGGCTTTCGGTGTCGGCAGCCAGCGTGGTCGTCCAGCGCTCGAGCTCGCGCTGTTCGAGCAAGGCGAGCACCTCGGCGCGCCCTGGCAGTTTGTCGAAACGCGCCCGGATGGTGGCGCGCGTGAGCAGCTGCATGAGCGCTCGCTCGCGCCCCGGAGCGATCAAGATGATGCTGGTGCCCTTCTTCCCAGCCCGCCCCGTACGGCCACTGCGGTGGGTGTAGCCATCGGGATCCGTCGGCGGATCGTAGTGGATGACGCGAGTGGTGTCGTGCACGTCGATCCCTCGCGCCGCCACGTCGGTGGCGACCATGACGAAGCTCCGACCGTCGCGAAAATCTGCGAGTGCACGATCGCGCTCGCGCTGCTCCATGTCGCCGGAGAGGCCACGCACCGCGAACCCGGCCGCGGTGAGCTCGTCGGTGAGCATGACCACGTCCTTTCTGGTGCGGACGAAGACCAAGGTCCGCTCTTCTCGGGCACAGAGCAGCAGATTGACCAGCGCGTCGAGGCGGCGCGCGGGCGCCACCACATGCGCCACGTGCTCGATGTCGAGATTGGCGCGTCCCGCCATGGTACCGCGGAGCTGACGGGGTTGGGTCTGGTAGCGGTCCGCGAGGCGAAGCACCGCTCCCTCCAGAGTGGCCGAGGCCATGTGGGTGCGCTTCCGATCGGGCACCAGCGCGAAGATGGCCTCGAGATCCTCAGAGAAGCCGAGATCGAGCATGCGGTCGGCCTCATCGAGCACGATGGAGTGGACCAAGCTAGGATCGATGGTTCCTTCTCGCAGGTGATCCAGCAGGCGTCCCGGGGTGCCCACCACCAGCTTTGGCGCTTGGGAGAGCGAGCGCCGCTCGTCGCGGTAGCTGGTCCCACCGGTGGTGCAGCCGATCCGTACGCCGAAGGGGTGGTATAGAGCCGAGAGTTCTCGGCGCACCTGCTTGGCGAGCTCGCGGGTTGGCACCAAGAGCAGGCCCAATGGTCGAGCGGGGAGTGAAGGCGCCGCGACTGGAGTCTCGACTCCGAGCAGATCCCGCAGGAGCAGGCCGATCGCGACGGTCTTGCCCGAGCCGGTCTGGGAGGTGATGCGCAGATCGAAATCGGCGACCTTGGGTTCGAGGACGGCGTGCTGAACGGCGGTGAGCTCGACGAAGCCGAGCTCCGTAAGGGCTTGGCCAAGCTGTGGGCCGACCAGGTCGGCGAAGGAAGAGGCAGGCATGTGGGGGCGACCGCTTAGCATCCCTTCCCCCAACTGCACGAATCTGCGATCTCATGGGCGAAATCCCTCGACAAAACCCCAAACGCGTGGGCCGGTGGCCTTCCCTTCCCGAACACCAGCGCCTAGACTGCTCGGCCATGAAGACGCGCGCCTTACTCATTTCAGGAAGTCCGAGGCCCAAGGGAAACACCCGAGCCCTGCTCGAGCGCTGCGGAGATCGACTGGCGGGGCACGGGATCGAGTCCGAGCTGGTGCAGGTCTTCGACACACCGATGCGTGGCTGCAACGCCTGCGCCGCCTGCAGCGCGACCCGCGACAACACCTGTCCCGGCATCACCGACGATGGATTTGCCGCGGTGTACGAGAAGATGCTCGCCGCACAGATCATCGTGGTTGGTTCCCCCGTGTACTTCGGCTCGGCCACCCCGGAGCTGATGGCGTTGCTCGATCGCGCGGGCTACGTGTCGCGGGCGAGTGGCCATGCCTTGTCGCGAAAAATCGGGGGACCGTTGGCGGTCGCGCGCCGCGCCGGGCACAACTTCACCTTCGCCCAGCTACTCTTCTGGTACATGATAAATGATATGATCGTGCCTGGCTCGAGCTACTGGAACGTGGCTTTGGCGCGGGAACCCGGGGAAGTCGAGAGTGATCGCGAGGCATGCGCCACCATCGAGCGGTTTGCCGACAACTTGGCCTGGCTGGCTGAAAAGTTGCTATAGTGGCGCCCCATATCGATCGACACGCTCTGGGGTGGGCCCCAGGTTGGATGACGGGTGGTGTATTCTCGAGGAGTTGAAGATGCGAAATATCAACAGAATTTGCACCCATTCCCTGTCGTTCGCGACGCTCTCGCTCGGACTTGCTGGTACCGCGTTGGCGCAAGAACCGGAAAACGAGCTCCGAGCCGCGCCGCCGCCAGACGCGGCCGCGTTGGTGGCCGGTCCAGGAGAAGGTGCGGCACCACCCACCATCGAGAAGCCCTCGATGGACTCGACCTCTGCCACGGTCTCGGCGGGTGGTCAGCTCGCCACCGGAAACTCCCGGATGTTGGCCGCGACCGCCAACGGCACGTTCGATCTGCGTCGTGGCTACAATGCGGTCGGTGCCTCGGCTCTCGGCAACTACGGCCGCGCCGGAGTTCCCGGTGAAGACATGGAGGAGAATGCCAACAACCTCCAGCTTCGGCTCCGCTACGACCGTTTTCTCACCGATTCCTTGTCGGGATTTCTGATCGGCACGGGTCGCGTCGACAAGTTTCAGGGCCTGCTGTTTCGGCTGAACATCGACCCTGGTATCAAGTACCTGGTCATCAATCAGCCAACCCTGGCCCTCTGGGGTGAAATTGGCTACGACTACCAGCACGACATCCGGCGTGACGGCGCGCGTATCGTGCTCGATGGGGACGGCAACCCGGTGCTCGACGCGGACGGCGACGTGATGATGATCGACAAGACGGCGGACGATCACTCCTCCCGTCTCTACGTCGGTTTCCGCCACGCCTTCAACTCGGAGGTTACCCTCTCGACGGGCCTCGAGTACCTCCAGAGCTTTACCAACACCACCCGCTATCGCCTCAATTATGACGCGGTGTTTGCAGCCAAGATCATCGGTGGGGTGGCTTTCGGGGTGGGCTTCACGGCGCGGTACGATCACAAGCCGCTGCCTGGCAAGGAGGAGCTCGACACCGCGACCACCTTGAACCTCATCTACACCTACTCGGACGCGGTGCCCCCGCCGGCGCCGGTCGAGGCACCCGCGCCGCCGGTAGAGGAGCCTGCTCCGCCCGCGCCTATCCCAGAGCCCGAAGCGGTGCCTAGCCCAGCTCCTGCCGAGCCGGCCGCCGTGGCACCACCACCCGCGGATGCGGCCTCAGCACCAGCCGCCACGGTGCCTGCGACAGCGCCGGGTGCGGCTGACGTGGCCCAACCGCCTGCGGCGACACCGGCACCGGTCGCTGCACCCGCACCGGTCGCTGCACCCGCACCGGTCGCTGCACCCGCACCGACCACTCCGTGAGCCAAGCCGGCGTGAGCCGGCAAGGTACGCTACCCTGGCGCGGTGCCGGAACGCTCGCCTCTGCTGCGGCTCGCAACCGTGATAGCGGCGGTGGTGTGTTTGCTCTTTCTCACCACGCTGCGTCCCGAGCGGCGGCGCGTCGATGCGCCGCCGCCTCGCCATCAGGTGGTGCCTCGGGATCTGGATTGGAATGCCGCTCTTTCGGTGACAGTCGGGCTCGGGGAGCCCGACTGCGGCCAGCCTCCCCGCGGTGTTCCTGGGGAGGGAGCCGAGCTGCGCGTGTTCCTCGAGCGTGAACACAGCTATCACCTGGTGGGACAGGCGCGGACCGATCAGAGGGGCCACGCGGAGTTCGGGCAGCTTCCGCGCGGTAGCCTCTTTGTGCTCGCTGAACTCGAAGGTCGAGCTCGCGCCTCGAGCCAACTCGTCCTCGACGGCTCAAGTCGTGAGCTCGCCATGTGCCTCGAACCCGGGCGGGCGCTCTCGGTTTCGGTCACCGATGAGCAGAGTCAGCCCCTGGCAGAGGCCACGGTGCTAGCGCAAGCTTCCGATCCTTTGCCGCGCGGCGCTCTCACCGACCCTCAAGGCAAAGCTACGCTGGAAGGCCTCGGTGCGCCGCCCTTTGGGGTGCGGATCCACGCCCGCGGCTTCGAATCCTACGCGGGCCGAACCAGTGGGGAAATGCTGTCGGTGGTCCTGACTCGGCTCGCGACTCTGATCGTGGAGGCCAAGATGCCCGATCAGAGGCCTGCTCGTGGGGCACTCGTCGCCATCGGTGGGGCGAGCCTGTGGCCGCCGCGCACGGTCGCCCTCGACGAAGCCGGACAGGCCACCATTCACGGTTTTCTGGCCGGAACGTTCGATGTTCGGGTGACCCTCGGTACCAACCTCAGTCGAACCGAGAAAGACGTCCTGATCGAGCGAGGGCAAGAGCGGCGCTTGTCCTTGGTGCTCGAACCGGCGCGGAGCGTGCTCGTGCGGGTCACCGATGGTGAAGGTGACCACGCCGAGGGGGTGGCCGGTGCGGATGTGGTGGTGGCGGAGTCCGGCCTCAGCAGCTTCCCGTTGCGGGGGCGGAGCGGTGCCGATGCAATGGTGAGGCTGGGGCCTCTCGAGCCCGGGCCGGCCACGGTCTCTGCATCGGCGGAGGGTTTTGTGGGGACCATGTCGCTTCCACTTCCCGAACCCCTGAGCGAACCAATTCAGGTGCCGCTCCTCCGGGGAGGCACGCTCCTTGGACGTGTGGAGGACGAGGCTGGGCATCCCATCGAGGGCGCCACGATCGAGGTGGTGGGGACTGATCTTCGGGGTCAACCTCTGCTGCTCTCCTCACGGGCGGAGTCGCGGCGCCGTGCCCATTTTGCTTGGGCGCTCGGGTTCCCTGGGGAACTCATGCCAATGGGGGAACTCGGGGTGACGAAGGGTCCCGTTCCTCCGATCGGACAAGCGATGTCCCAGGGCTATCTGATGTCGAGTGAGAGCACCAGAAATCCCCCCATCATCCTCGCTGGTACCGCGCTCATCTCGAGTTGGGTGAGCGGGGATGGCGGGAGGTTTTCCGCACATCCCGTCACCCCTGGTCGGGTGGCGGTGCTGGCGCGGCATCCCGATTACGTGGAGGCTCAGAGTTCCTTCGTGACGCTGATGCCGGGGGAAAAAAGTTCCGAGGTGGTGGTCGTGCTGCGCGGTGGCGGACTGCTCGAGGGACGCCTGGTAGATGCTCGGGATCGCCCGATCGGTGGTGCGCTGGTCGAGGTTACGGCGCCCGAGAGCACGCTTCGGCGCACCGGTACCACGGCCAGCGACGGTACCTTCGTTTTCGCAGCCTTGCCCCCGACCATCGAGCTTCGGGTGGCTCGCCCTCAGCACCCCGAGCGCTGGGTGCTGGAGCGGCGTGTGTCCATCCGCTCGGCGCAGCGCGAAGAGATCGAGCTTGTCTTGCCTGAACAGCGCGACCCCGTGCGCATCGAAGTCGTGGATGTGCGGGGGGAGGCCCTGGCCAATGTGGAGGTCGAACTCACCTCCCTCGAACTCGACGTGCCGCTGCGGCAGACCCGCTTTTCGGATGCGAGTGGGCAGGTGGTCTTCGACGACGCCCGGGGTCTTCGCTTGGCGGTGCGCGCCGAGGCCCCGGGTTATCTTCCGGCGCGAATGACCCTCTCTGGCGCGAAGGACGAGGCGCAGATCACCTTGGAACGTGGGTTGACCATCGAGGGGCACGTGACCACGGTGCGGGGTCGCCGTACCGTCGCTGGTGCGCGGGTCACCGTGCGTGCGGGGGCGCTCACGCGTGGCACCGTGTGTGACGCCGAGGGGTATTTCAGTCTGCGCGGCATCGCCCCCGGGGACGTCGAGTTCGTGGTGGAGGCGGAGAACCTCGCGCTGCTTCGCACCACGAGAAAAGTGGCTTCTACTGGGCAGTTTGACCGACCGATCGACATCGGACAGCTCGATCTGTCGGAGGCCGGCGAAGTCACCGGTCGCGTCCTCGATCGGGAGGGGCAGCCTGTTGCAGGTGCACGGGTTGGGCCCTCACTGAGTGATGCCCCGGTGCCGCTCGGTGTGCGTCCGCACGGTTCGGTCACGACCGATCGGGATGGTCGGTTCTCCCTGGTCGACCTCGCCGAGGGCGAGGTCGTGCTCATGGCAAGGGCGCCAGGTTTCGTCGACGGGCGTTCGGAGCCGGTGAGGGTGATCGCCGGTCGTACCCACGATGAGCTCGAGATCGTGCTCGAGCGCG
The DNA here is from genome assembly GCA_964396375.1 of uncultured Polyangiaceae bacterium. GTDB lineage: Bacteria > Myxococcota_A > Polyangia > Polyangiales > Polyangiaceae > FEN-1139. The sequence goes on from CAYNEY010000029.1 coordinate 29,638, forward strand.
GCACGGATACAGACGGCCGAGTGCGCGGGAGTCTCGCGCTCGCGTTGGCGAAGGAGGGTGAGCACTTGGTGGTGCGCGACGTCGTGGCGGGCAGCACCGCCGAAGGCGCCGGCGTGATGGCGGGAGATCGGCTCATCAGCATCGACGGTGTGGTGCCCGAAAGCATCGCGGGAGCCGAGCGGCTTCTGTCTGGCGCCGAGCGGTCGGACGTGGTTCTCGAACTCCACCATCAGGGGATGCCAAAGGTGCTGCGCATAGCCCGCGAGCCGGTGCGCTGAGCGCGCGCTCGTCCACGTCCTCATCACTCCACACCCGCTCTGTATCGCCCGCGAGCCGGTGCGCTGAGCGCGCGCTCGTCCACGTCCTCATCACTCCACACCCGCTCTGTATCGCCCGCGAGCCGGTGCGCTGAGCGCGCGCTACGAATCGCTTATGCCGAGCAGCGAGGTTCCGGGCTCGGGCGCGCCCGGAGTCCGAGGTGGCTCGGCCGAGGTGACCAGGGGCACCACCACCGGGAGCAGGCAGAGCAAGGAGAGCAGCGAGCCAACGATGAGAGCGATCACGGCCACGGTCGGATAGCAGGATCGGGCATCAATGAGGGCCGAAGGACTCCCTGATGAATCAGAACGGCCAGCAGGTTGCTCTTGGCTGGCTCCGCGGGATCCTAAACCAGATCAAGGATTTGGTGACGTTGGGGGGTAGAAGGGACCGGGCCGCGCGAATCGCCTCCCTGCCCACGCGGATTTTTGCTACCGTGGGGCTAGATCCGTCTTGTGGTAGGGGCAAGATGGGGTTTGAATCTTCGCATATCTGGCGCAACCGCAACTCCCCTCATGACAAGGAAGAGCAACCCTCCCTCGCAGATGCGGATCATGACGCCACTCTTGCGGGTGCTGGTGGTTGACGACGATCCGCTCATGGTGCGCAGCATCAGGCGGTATGTGGCGAGTCGCCGGGCACACTGGCAGGTCCTTGGTTTCATCGATTCCCGCGAGGCCGAGCTCCAAATCAAGGAACACCACTTCGACGTGGTGGTGACCGACTACGAGATGCCCCACAAAAACGGGATCGAGCTGTTGCGCGTGGTCGAGAGTGTGGCTCCCGAGACCCTGCGGGTGGTCATCTCGGGGCGTCGGCGGGATTCGGTCGAGGCGTTCCCCGAGACCCTGGTGCATGCCTGGGTCGAGAAGCATGGTGACATCGAGCCGCTGGTCCTCGTGATCGACGAGCTGATGCAGGCGCGAGTTCCCGAAGAGCGTCGCGTGCAGAGCACCTGAGTTAGCGTTTTTCCAGGTGGTGGTGCCGCTGGTTTTCGGGCGGCGGGTTGTTCGTTGCGGGTAGCACGCGGTGCGGGTATGGGAGGCTGGCATGGCAGGCAACAGTTTCGGGCAGAGTTTCGTGATCACGACCGCCGGCGAGTCCCACGGTCCGGGCAACCTCGTGATCATCGATGGTTGCCCACCCGGGCTCCCCTTGTCCGAAGAAGATCTGCTCCCCGATCTGGCGCGCCGCCGACCCGGCCAGAACCTTCTGGTGACTCAGCGGCGCGAGGACGACACCCCGGAGATCCTGAGCGGTGTCTTCGAGGGAATTACCACCGGTCAGAGTATCGCGATCCTGATTCGAAACTCCGACCAGCGGAGCCACGACTATTCGGCGCTTCGCGAGCAGTACCGTCCCGGTCACGCAGATTTCACCTACGATCGGAAGTATGGGCGGCGTGACCACCGCGGTGGGGGCCGTGCCAGTGCACGCGAGACCGTGGCGCGGGTCGCCGCGGGTGCCGTGGCAAAGAAGCTGATTTGGACCGAGTTTGGGGGTGAAGTGCTGGGCTACACGCGGCAGATCGGTGACATCGTAGCCGAGCCTCCGGACCCAGAACGGCTGACCCGGGACCTGATCGACCAACTCCCTGATCAGAGTCCGAACCTCGTCCGCTGTCCTGATCCGGTAGCGGCGCGGGCGATGGTGGACTTGGTCGATCAGGTTCGGCGCGACCAAGACTCGATCGGCGGAGTCTCCGAGTTGGTCGCTCGCAACGTGCCGGCTGGTCTTGGGGAACCAGTGTTTGGCAAGCTGAAGGCCGAGCTGGCGATGGCGCTGATGAGTATTCCGGCGGTGGTCGGCGTCGAGCTCGGTTCGGGCTTCGCCGCCGCGCGGATGCGCGGCAGTCAGCACAACGACCTGTTCGTTCCGGCTGCCACGGATCCACCTGGGGCAACCACCACCACCAACCGCCACGGGGGCATTCTAGGTGGGATCTCTTCGGGGCGGCCGATCGTGCTTCGCGCGGCGATCAAGCCGACCAGCAGCCTGCCCCGCCCGCAGCAGACGGTGAACGCCCAATTCGAGGCGAGCGAGCTGCGCACCCTGGGACGCCACGACCCCTGCCTGGTGCTCAGGTTTGGACCGATCGGTGAGGCGATGGTGGCGTTGGTGCTCGCCGATCAGTGGCTGCGACACCGCGGTCAGTGCGGCGGCTCGATCAAGTGACGGAGGGTTGCTCGAGTTCGGTCAGGAGCTGCTCCAGGTGACTGATCCCGTCGCGGAACACCTCGCTTGGCCCGGCGCGGCGCTCCACGCGGCCGTCGGGGGTGAGGCGGAGGCGACCGTCTGAGCTTGCTGCCCGTGCTGCCAGCGCGCTGCCGTCGAGGGGAGTCTGCTCACCAATGTGCAAGGACACCCGCGCTCGCGCGGCATCGCACACCAAGACCGAGAGCGCGATCAGCCGCGGTTTGTTGCGCATGATCCTGAGCAGATTGTGGGCCTCGGGCGGCGGTGGGCCGAAGCGCTCCTCGAGCGCGATTGCGAGTTCATCGCCGGCTTCGGGCGTGGGTGCCTGTGCCAGACTCTTGTACCAGGTGAGCCGAAGCGGGATCTCGGGGATGTAGTCGTCGGGAAGGAAGGCCGGGACGTCGAAGCCGAGCTCGGGCTCGACCGGGCGAGGATGGGAGAGTCCGCGGAGTTCGTCGGCGGCCTCCCGCAGCATCTCGGCGAACAGCTCGAAGCCAACCTCGGCGATGAAGCCGCTCTGCTCGGCGCCCAGCACATCTCCGGCACCGCGCAGCTCGAGGTCGAGCGCGGCCACTCGAAATCCGGAGCCGAGCTCGGTGAAACGCTCCAACGTTTCGAGGCGCGTCGTGCTTTCGGCGCTGAGATCGGCGAGCGAAGGCACGAGGAGGTAGCAGTAAGCCCGGTCCTTCGAGCGTCCGATCCGCCCCCGAAGCTGGTACAGCTGAGAGAGCCCGAAGCGGTCGGCGTGCTCGATCACCATGGTGTTCGCGCGTGGCACGTCGAGGCCGTTCTCGATGATGGCGGTGGAGACGAGGACATTCTTGCGACCGCTCGAGAAATCGAGCCAGGCCCGCTCGAGCTGGGCGGCGGGGAGCTTGCCGTGCCCGAGCGTGACCCGTGCCTCGGGAAGGGAGGCCTGTATCTGGGCGGCGCGCTCCGCCAGGCCTTCGATCCTTGGACTCACGTAATAAACCTGCCCGCCGCGGGCCAGCTCGCGTGAGATAGCCTCGGTGATCAGACGGGGCTCCAGGTGACCGAGCAGCGTGCGGATTGCCTTGCGGTCCGCAGGCGGGGTGGCGATCATGGAGAGGTCTCGGAGCCCGCTGGTCGCGAGTTGTAGGGTCCTTGGGATTGGTGTTGCACTCAACGTGAGCACATCGACCGTGGCGCGGAGCTGCTTGATGCGCTCCTTGTGGGACACACCAAAGCGCTGCTCTTCGTCGATCACCAAGAGGCCGAGTTGGTGGAACGCCACATCCTTGGAGAGCAAGCGGTGCGTTCCCACCACCACATCCACCGTGCCCCGGATTAGGCCACGCAGCACCTCGCGCTGTTCGGTCTGCGAGGTGAAGCGCGAGAGGGCTCGCACCTCGATCCCGAAGGGTTCGAGCCGAGCGCGAAAGGTGGCGAGGTGCTGTTGACAGAGCACGGTGGTGGGCACCAAAATGGCCACCTGTCGGTGTGCGATGGCCATCCGAAAGGCGGCACGCATCGCCACCTCGGTCTTGCCAAAACCCACGTCGCCGCACACCAAGCGGTCCATGACCTCGGTAGACTCGAGGTCGCGCATCACATCCAGAATGGCCGCCGCCTGATCGGGGGTTTCCTCGAAAGGGAAGCTGGCCTCGAACGCGGTGAAATCGTGATCGGCAGGGGGGAGACCGGGGCGGGTGAGGTGGAGTCGCTCGGCGTACAGTTGGAGCAGGGACTCGGCGAGCTCGCGGAGCCTTACCTTGACTCGCTCCCGGGTCTTTGCAAACGACACACCCCCGAGTCGATCGAGCTTGACGGGTGCGTCGGACCCGGCGTGCTTCGAGATCTGGTTCAGGCGCGTCACCGGCAGGTACAGGCGTCCGCCCAGGTAATCGATGGCCAGGCACTCGAGGATGTTCGAGCCGGCAGCCTTCCGCTCGAGCCCGAGGTAGCGACCGATGCCATGCACCACGTGCACCACCGCGTCGCCTGGTCGAAGCTCCGCGATGTCGGTGAACGCGGCGCGACTCGGCGGGCGCCGACGTTCGGATTGTGGCCGACGCGGCCCCAGCAGCTCCTGGTCGGTGAACAGCGCGAAGCCCTGCTCGGGCAGCACGACCCCCCGTGCCAGGCTACCGCAGGTGAGGACGAGTCGCGGTGGACTACTTGGACTGAGCTGGGGTTGCTCGGCGAGGGAGAGGGCAAAGCCGCGATCTCTGAGCAGGCTGGCCAAACGCTCCCGCTGTACGGTGGTTCGGCAGATGACGGTGGTGGCGAGGCCGGAGCTCTGACAGGCTTTGATGCGCGTGAGTTCGGCGGTGAGCGAAGAGGAGGGTGTCCCCCCATGCTCCGTGGGCTGTGCGGGGTGCGTGCGCCGTGCGTGTGCGCCCGTGGTGGCCAGCTCGGCGCGTGCAGGTGAAGGTAACTCGACGGCTCCCAGCGAGGCCCGGCGCATTGGGTGTGCCAAGAGGGCGGTGGAGGTGGACTCCGGCGCTCCGTGCTGCGTGGTGCGGACCATCCCGATCAGCGGTCGGCGCGCCAACATCGCCGCCAGCTCTTCGCGCTCGACCACCAGGCTCGAGCGACGAAAACGCGGAAGGGGTGGCGCAGCGGCCTCACTCTGGCAAAGCTCCTCTTCGGCCGCCTTCTGTGCGCGCTCGATCTTCACCGTATCCTCGAACAGGATCGGCGTATCCTCGGGGAAGTAGTCCAACAACGAGCAGAGCTCACCAAAGGCGGGGAGGTAGGCGGCCGCACCAGGAAACGACCGCCCCGCCACCACGTCGTCGATCAGCGGCCGGGCACGGAGCGAGGGGAAGTCGATGGCATCCACGCACTCGCGCAGCCGAGTCTCCGCGGCGCGCCGTGTCGCCTCGTCGAGGAAGGCCAGATGCGAAAGGGTGATGGTGACGCGGGTGCGCGGTGCAACCGAGCGCTGGGTGTCCGGATCGAACGAGAAGAGTTCGGTCAGCTCGTCGCCGGAGAGGACCAGTCGCATCGGTTCAGGCTCTGCCGGCGACCAGACATCGATGAGCCCACCGCGCAGCGCGAAGGTGCCCCGATCTTCCACCAACGGTACGCGGAGGTAGCCGGACGCGACCAGGCGGGTTGCGAGAGCGTCGCGATCGATTTCGGCGCCGGGACAGAGCGCGAAGGTGTGTTGGGCGACCAGAGCAGGAGTACAGACGCGGGTGAGGAGCGCGTGTGCTGGGATGATGGCGAGCCCTGGGCGGCGCGGCTGGACCAGACGCGCCAGTCCTGCGAGCAGGGTGAGCTGGGCGCGTCGCTCGGGGTGGACGGGGCGCCAGGGCGGATCTTCTGGCACGAGCAGCTGGAACGCGAAAGGCTCGTCCTCGGCCAGGCTTCCGCGGTTCGGGCTGGTGGCAGCGAAGAACTCCGCATCGTCTTCGGCCGCAGCCGCCGTCGTTGGGTCGGCGCACACCAGCGCGAGCGTTCGTTGTTCGGCGAGCGCCAGCTCGACCGCGAAGCGTACGCCGGCTGAACCGGCGAGTTCGCTGAGTTCGAGCCCCTCGCCGGCGCGGGGCCCACTCCGAAGGAGTTGGTCGAACGGGAGAAGCAGCTGAGGAGCGACGCGGGCAGCGAGCTCGAGGAAGGGAAGAAGCTCAGATTCGGACGGGGACTCGCACATGGGCTACGGATCGAGGGATGCGTACGGCTCTTTGACTGCCGTCTCGCCACTCGCGGCGTAAAGCCAGGCATTTTTTGCCCACAGGTGATAGGTCCCCTGGCTGTTTTGGCTGACGAAGCGAGCGAGGGTGGAGCGGGCGGGCTCGAGCTGATGGGCCTTGAGTTCCAGGATCCCTTTTGCCAGGTCGAGCGGGTAACTCCGATCGAGGCTGGCGATCCGCTCTACCGTGTGCAGACTGGCTCCAGGGTTCACACGGTGTGAGCGCGAGTGGGTGAGCGCATAACGGAGGGCGGTGAGTTCAATCGCGGGGGGGAGGGCGAAGGGCAAAGTTTGGCGTAAGCCCGTCAGATCGGTGAAGCGCACGAGGAAGAGGGCTGTCCGTTCCTGTTCGTTGGCCGTGAACCGATGACCGAGAAGCCAGCCTTCCGCCTTGGCATGGCGGAGGAAGTCCCCGCCGAGCTCGATCAGCTCGGCGTCAACCTTCTGGGTCTTCTCGAACCTGCCGAGTGCGGCCACGAACAGCTCGGCTTGGATGGCACGCAAAACGAGAAGAGGGTGATCTCCCTCGCTCTTTCGCACCCGGGTGACGTGGGCGCGGAGGCGTCCCCGGCTGCTCTCGGTGCTGGCCTTGGAATCCTCGTAGGTTCTCCGACCGAATTGCCGCAGCTCCTCACCCAGGGTCCGGACCGTGTGGGAAAGGGGAGATTTCTTCACCGTTTGGGCCCGTGCGGCGTTCTCGGTGAGAGCCCCCGAGAGCTGTGCCACATCGATGACCGGGCGGGGGATCCGTGACATCAAGACTGGCTGAGGGAGCGCGAGAGCGGCTGCTACCGTGGCCACGCCGACCGAGGGGAGAAGGAGCGTCCCGCCGACGAAGAGCCGGCGCGGCGACCACCAGGGGAGTCTTGGGCCCGCCAGACTGGCTGGCTCGGCGGGAGGCAAAGCTTCTCCGCTCATGACCGCTGAGGATATTCCTTGGCGCGACGGATTGACAGACAAAGCCGCCGCCGCCTCTGCTAGCCTGGGCTCTGCCTTGCACGAGAAGCGCGCCCACGCCAGAAACGAATTGACCCTCCCGGTGGTTTGCACCACCGAGGGTGGCGCGACCATCCATGGCCGCACGCGAGATCTCAGCATCGGTGGTGCGTTTGTGTGCACGACTGAGGTACCGGCCTTTGGCTCCCGGGTGACCATGCGGTTCAGCTCACCGACTTCGGGGGAGGTCGCGCTCCAGGGGATCGTGCGCTGGACCAAGGACGAGGGCTTCGGCTTGCAGTTCCAGCTGCTCTCCGCCAAGGAGACCTACGCGATCGCAAAGCTGCTCTCTCCCTGACTTAACCGGGCGGTGAATCTGCCGTAGGGTCGAGAGGGTTTCTCGTGTCTGGCTGGTGGAGGGTTCCGCGTGGTGCGGGCTCACGTCGGGCCGGACGTGGAACATGCCCCCCGGGAGGGAGGCCGTGTGAGGAGCCAAGACGGAGAATTGGAGATAGCTATGTCGAAAACCAGGCTGTTTGGGTGGTCTTTGTCGTTCGTTTTCTTGCTTGGCTGCAGCAAAAACACCGAGGTGGCGGAGTTCGTCAAGGAAAACGACGCGTTGGTCAAGGAGCTGGGTGAGGCTGCGTCGGCCGATCAAGCCAAGCAGGTCTTCGATAACAAGAAGGCTGCTCTGGCCGCCAAGCTCGAGCCCATCAAAGACGCTCGCGGGTTCCAGATCAACCAGGCAAGCCAGGAGGCGCTCGGCAAGAGCCTGATGGACGGCGCTACCACGGTCTGCGGTCTGCAGCTCAAGGCCATTGGAAACCAGGCGGACGGCGAGAAGTACAAGGCCCTCTGCGATGACTACGGTAAGGTACTGAAGATGGAGTAAGAGCTTGGGGGCGCTACGGCGGCGAGGCGGCGGGGGCTATTGTTCGCGCCGTCCCGCGCCGTAGTGAAAAAGCGAGGCTCGACGAACGCTCCTATGACACAACTTGCTTTGAAGCTTTGGGTGCTTGCGATCGGAGGGGTGATGGCGCTTGGCTGTTTCGGGGAGCCGAACACCGAGGAGGTGTCGGCCGATCCGACGGCGAGGGGTGGTGCTGGGGCCTCTGGAGCCGGAGGAAGCTCCGAGGCAGAACCCGGTCTGGTCGAGGGGACCCTCGGCCCCTGTCCGTTCGCGGCTTGTGGGGGAGAGTTGATCGGCGATTTTGCCCTCGCTTCGCTGTGTGTGGAGGGTCTCGAGGAGGCGCTCGACCAGAACGTGCCTTCGGCTTGTCGTGAGGTGATGAGCGAGCTCCGAGTCCAAGGTCGAGGTGAGCTCAGTTTGCGAGATGACGGCACCGCGCAAGTCGAGCTCCTGCGCCGGGTCACGACCGAACTCTCGGTCGATCCGACCTGCTGGCGCGCGATGAGCGGGATCTCGAGTGAGCTCACCGTGGCGATCTGCGCACTGGTTGCCTCCGAGCTGCCTCGCCTTGGTTTCACCGAGGCCTCGTGTGTCCTTCAGGCTCCGGTGTGCCACTGTGATGCTGCGCTGGTCGAGCTGACTTCTGGAGAGGGCACCTACAGCGCGGGTCCCACCGATCTCGAGCTCAATGACGGTGCTGGAACCGTCCAGACCTTTCAGACCTGCCGGCAAGCGGCTCAGCTCCGGTTGAACACGACCAGTGGTGAGGGCATCACCACCCGCTCCATCTGGCAGCCGCGCTGAGCCTCTGGTTCAGGGTAGCGGCGGTTCTGGGAGTCCCGGATAGAGCTTACGAAGGGACTCTTCGATACGCCCGCGCGCGGCTTCTGGCACGGGCTTCTGCGTCGCGCGGGCCACCGCGAAGCGCACCAGCGCATCCTCCAACTCCGTGAGCGCGACCGTGCGTGTGTAGCCGAGGCTGGGCACCACGTAGCAGAGGAGCACCCGCCCGCTCCGCTGCACCTGCTCACCTTTCACCTCGGCACCCCGGTGCTCAACGCCGATCAGCTGACGGATCACACCGCGTACCACGCTGGCGCGGCGGCGGACTCGACGGCAAAGGTCCTTTTGGAACAGCTCGAAGAAGCGATTCCTTGCGTAGAGTTCGGGCGCCAAAACCAGGGCCGCGAGCAAGGCGTCGGGATCGGGCTCGGGCGCAGGCTCGATCACACCGCCCCAACCTTCCCCTCCTGGTTGGCCTCTTCGAGCCGCTTCGCCTGATAGTAGGTGAAGAGTGGCTCGAGCACATGGCCGAGTTCACCTTCCATGACCCGGTCTAGCTCGTAGAGGGTGAGGCCGATGCGGTGGTCGGTGAGGCGATTCTGGGGAAAGTTGTAGGTGCGCACCTTCTCCGAGCGCTCTCCGGCTCCGACCATGGACCGGCGCTCGTCGCGTTCGCTGTCCGCCTGCCTCTGTTGAGCGAGCTCGAGCAGCCGTGAACGCAGGATCTTGAGGGCGCGGGCTTTGTTCTTGAGCTGGCTGCGCTCATCTTGGCACTTGACGATCATGCCGGTGGGCAGGTGGGTAACCTGCACGGCGCTGTTGGTGGTGTTGACGCCCTGACCACCTGGACCTCCCGCTGCCGCGATGTCGAAGCGGAGGTCCTTATCGTCGATGAACACGTCGACCTCGTCCGCCTCCGGCAGCACCGCGACCGTGGCGGTCGAGGTGTGGATGCGTCCCTGGGCTTCCGTGACGGGCACGCGCTGCACCCGGTGCACCCCAGCCTCATACTTTAGCACCGAGAAGACTCGGTCCCCGGTGACCAGGGCGATCACCTCCTTGAGGCCGCCGGCGGCGGCCGGGCTCTCGCTCAGCACCTCCACCCGCCAACCCCTTCGCTCGGCGAAGCGCATGTACATGCGGAACAGATCCGCGGCAAACAGCGCGGCCTCCTCACCGCCGGTTCCGCCACGGATCTCGAGCACGGTATTTTTGCCGTCGTTCGGATCCTGGGGGAGCAAGAGGAGCGCTAGCTCCTTCTCGAGCTCTTCGCTTTCGGCCTGGAGCGCCGGCAGCTCCTCGGTTGCCAAGGCGCCGAGCTCCGGATCGGCGAGCAGCACCTCGGCGTCCTTGCGCTGCTGAGCTATCGCTTCCCAGCGGCGGAACGCCACCACCACCGGCTCCAGTTGACTGCGCTCTCGACCCAAATCACGCAGGCGCTTCGGATCGGTGACCACGTTCGGATCACAAAGCAAAGCTTCGACCTCGGCCAAGCGCCGGTCGATACTACGCAGTCTGTCGACGGGAATCACGGCCACGGCACGCTGCCTTCCACCCCGCTCGACCAAACCACCACTCGCCGTCCCGCGCGGGAAGCGTGACCAGCGGCGACCGCCGAGGTGCTACCGGCCCGACTACTTCGCGACCTGTCCGTACTTGCGCCGGAAGCGATCGATGCGACCCGCGGTGTCCACGAGCCGGTGCTTCCCAGTATAGAAGGGATGACACTGATTGCAGATGTCGACGGACAGCTCGGTGCGGGTCGAGCGGATCTGGAACGTGCTCCCGCAAGCGCAGCTTACGGTGATGACGTCGTACTTGGGGTGGATGCCGTCTTTCATGGTCCAGCTCTCGCGGTGGGGTCCGTTTCGGGAGCGCGACCCTAGCGTGCCCACCGCGGCCGAGCAAGTCTCGGAGGGTGACAGCCCGTTATCTTCCCCAGAGAAACCTGAACGAATGTTCCAAAACTGGGGAAGGGTGGGGCCGGATGCCTAGGGGCGCCGCTCACCAGAACCTCCTTGGTCAAAAACGGTTGGACGGCCTGGCTTGACTCACACCAAGAACGCTAGAACGCTCTCCCGGATGGAAGAGCCCCTCTCGCGTCGCGAGCTTCTTCTTCGCCTCGGGGCGGCGGGTTGCGTGGTCGCGGGCAGTGGGCTGCTCGGCGCGGCCCTGGTGTGGCGAGGGCAGCGTGTGCGGGAGGTGGGAGAAACCAAGATGCCCGGCGAGGACTTTCGAGTACCCGAAGCCAAACCGGATCTGCCAAAGCTGGTGATCGCGAAGAGCACCACCGTTCCGCGCGAGTTGGTCCGGCGTGCGCTCGAGGGGCTGGGCGGGATGCGGCGTTTCGTGTCGCGGGGCGATATCGTCGCCATCAAACCCAACATCGGTTGGGATCGTTTGCCGGTCCACGCCGCCAACACCAACCCAGAGGTGGTAGCTGAGTTGGTGAAACTGTGCTTGGAGGCCGGTGCCAAGCGGGTGGTGGTCACCGATTATTCCTGCAACGAGCCGAACCGCGCCTTTCAGCGCTCGGGGATCTGGCGGGCTGCCCATGCGGTGGGAGGGACTGTAATCATCCCGAGTGAGACCCATTTTCGCACCATGAGCCTGAAGGGAGAGATGCTCGATCTCTGGCCTATCTACACGCCGCTGATCGAGGCCGACAAGGTGATCAACGTGCCTGTGGCCAAGCACCACAACCTCGCGCAGTTCACGGGTGCGATGAAGAACTGGTATGGGATCTTGGGTGGCCGGCGCAACCGGTTGCATCAGGACATCGATCTGTCGATCGCTGATCTCGCCGCCTTCATGCGCCCGACCTTGACGGTGATGGATGCGACGCGGGTGCTGGTGCGAAACGGACCTACCGGTGGCAACATCGAGGACGCCGAGGACCGTCACCAGGTGATCGCCGGTCTCGACGAGGTGGCGATCGACGCTTATGCCTGCACCCTGATCGGCGTCGATCCGAGCCGAGTCCGCTACCTTCTGCTCGGCGAGGCCCGCGGGCTCGGCCACCGCGACCCCTCGGTTCTTTCACCCCGCGAGGTATGATTCACGTGTCCTCCCCTCCGCTCGAAAGTGCCAGCCCCGCACCGACCGAAACGCCCAGGCGGCGCGTGATCCGCGTGCTGGTGGTGGTGCGACGGTGTGTGCAGGCCCTGACGCTCCTGTGTTTTTTGTGGTTGCTCACCGCCACCACCTTCCGTGGGCATTTTTCCAACGATGCCGGACACCCGATTCGGATCGCTCATCCGGTCGAGTTCTTCCTCTTCCTCGATCCCTACGCCGCACTGCTTACGGGCTTGAGCGCCCATGCCCTGCCGGTGGGGTTGCTCTGGTCGCTTCTGACCATCGCCGTGACAGTGGTTTTTGGACGGGTGTTCTGTGGCTGGGTGTGTCCGCTCGGCACGCTAAATCACCTGATCGGTCATTTTGCGTACCTCGGCCGGCATGACAAGAGCCGTCGCATCGCCGTGAACCGCAGCGGCCGCGCCCAGACCATCAAGTACTATGTGCTGCTTGCCGGTCTCGGCTCAGCCCTGTTTGGCAGCGTGCTCTTCGGCATGCTCGATCCCATCTGCATCGCCGTACGGTCGATCGGGCTCGGTGTCTTCCCTCTCTTACACTACGCGACTCAGCGTGGCACGGAGGCTCTCTCTGGGCTCGGTGGGCGGGAGTTGGGGCGTGCCTTGGATGGTGCTGACCTGTGGTTGGCCGGCGAGGTGTTCACCCCCAACCTCGCGTACACCCACCACGGCTGGGTGTTGGTGTCGCTCTTCTTTGGCATCCTGCTCACCAACCTGCTCGTGCCCCGCTTCTTCTGCAGGTTCTTGTGCCCGCTCGGCGCGCTGCTTGGCACAATCTCCCGCTATGCCCTCTTTGGCATGGAGAAGGCCCACGAGAAGTGCACGGACTGCGATCGCTGCGTGCTGCACTGTCAAGGCGCCGACAGCCCCGAGGGGGGCAAGAAGCACCGACAGGCCGAGTGCCACGTGTGCCTGAACTGCGAGGCGAGCTGTCCGGAGGGGGTGATCCGCTGGAAGTTCTTACCGAACCGACGCTCCGTTGAGCCTCGAGCGGGCCTCGAGCGAAGGCGTGCCGTCCTGTGTTCGCTCGCTGGTGCGGCGGCAGTGCCGGCGCTCCGCATCGGCAACTGGCCGGATCGCGCCTACAACGAGCGGATGATCCGACCACCCGGGTCGCTGCCGGAGCGAGAGTTCCTCGAGCGGTGCATCCGCTGTGGGGAGTGCATGAAGGTTTGCCCCAACAACGCCTTGCACCCGGCGCTGTTCGAGGCGGGTTGGGAAGGGCTCTGGACACCCATCTTGATCCCCCGGATCGGCTACTGCGAGCACTCTTGTGTGCTCTGCAGTCAGGTGTGCCCAACCGGCGCGATCCGCCCCATCACCGAGCGGGAGAAGCTCGGCATCGGCCAGCCGCCGATCCGGCTCGGGACGGCGATGTACGACTTCGGCCGGTGTCTGCCTTGGGCCATGGCCACGCCGTGCATCGTCTGCGAAGAGTTCTGCCCGACCTCGCCGAAGGCGATCTGGGTGGAGGAGGTCACGGTGCCCCGCCGTGCCTCCACACCGAGCGCCGACGGGGGCGAGCCGGAGATGCAACAGATCACGGTGAAGCGTCCGCACATCGACCCCACCTTGTGCATCGGCTGCGGTTCCTGCGAGAAGGCCTGCCCGGTGGTGGACAAGCCGGCGGTGTATGTGACCTGTGCCGGCGAGAGCCGCTCGTCGACCAACGTGATCCTGCTCGGTGCGGGCAAAAAGGTGAAGAGCTGAGCCCCGTCAGGGCAAGTGGGCGCTGACTTCCTTGAGGGCACCGCTGATCCGAAGTTCAGTAGCCGCCCGGGGAGGGCAAGGGCCTTGGGTGCCGGTGTGAGCGGCCCTCCGACTCAGGAAGTTGGCTTGGCCCCCCAAACAGGGCCAGACTCCGCGGGTCGGGCCCGTGGCTGCTCGGGGCGGCGGGCATCATTCGGCGAGGTGTACGATGGGTCGCTCTCTTCTTGTCTGCGGGTGGGTGGTGCTGTGGCTGGGTGTGGCGTGTGGACGCGCGGAACTCTCGAAGGGGAGCTCAGGTGCCGACAGCTTCTGCGGAGATAGCGTCTGTGACCTGGAGGAGAACCACGAGTCGTGCCCCGCCGACTGCACGGTGACCTGCGGTGACTCGTTCTGCGATGCCGAGGAGACCCTCGAATCGTGCCCGAAGGACTGTGGCGCTTACTGCGGCGACGGCCAATGTGATCCGACCGAGACCGATCAGAGCTGCAGCATCGACTGCCAGGCGGGTTGCGGCGATGGGTACTGTGATCCGATCGTGGAGGATGAGGGGAGTTGTCCCAGCGACTGTGGGCAGCTGGGGATCTGCGGCGATGGATTGTGCGACGCTGACCTCGGTGAAAGCCAGGTAACCTGTCCGAGGGATTGCCAGGGGGCATCGTGTGGTGATGGCGTGTGCGCGCCGGACGAGCTCTTCTGGTGCCGTAGTGACTGCGGAACCACCAGCTGTGGTAACTACGTCTGCGAACTCGGAGAGCCGTTCTCGTGCCCATCGGATTGTCAGTCGCTGCTGTGTGGAGACGGCATTTGCTCCTCTGACGAGCTGAGCTGGTGTTCCAACGACTGTGATCAGGGGATGTGCGGCGACGGCTGGTGCCGCGGGGACGAGGAGTCATGGTGTCAGAGCGATTGTGGCGTGTGCGGCGACGGCTGGTGCACGCCGAGTGAGGCTTCCTGGTGCACCTCTGACTGCGGGCCGGTGTGCGGCGACGGGGTGTGCGCGGTCGGCGAGGAAAGCTGGTGCGGCGCAGACTGCCAAGTCTGCGGCAATGGTACCTGCGAGCTCGGGGAGGAGTCCTGGTGTGACGTGGATTGTTACCGGGGCGTGTGCGGCGATGGCCTCTGCGCCACCGGTGAGCAGTCGTGGTGCCCGGCGGACTGCAGCTACGGTTTCTGCGGCGACGGCATGTGCCGCTACGATGAGCAGACCTGGTGCGCCGCGGATTGCGGTACCGGCTGGTGTGGCAATTTCGTGTGCGAGTACGACGAGATCAACTGGTGTCCGAACGACTGCACCGGGGGCACTTGCGGAAATGGCCTTTGTGAACCACTCGACGAACTCTCCTGCCCGAGCGACTGCTACGCCAGTGTCTGCGGGGACGGCCTGTGTCAGATCGGCGAGACCCAACTCTGCCCGAATGATTGCCTGTGGGTGGTGTGTGGCGACGGGGTGTGCAGCGCCAGCTCCGGTGAGGTCATCTCCTGCGCCGTAGATTGCGGAGGGAGCTTCTGCGGTGACCGTTTCTGCGCGACCGGCGAGCAGGACAGCTGCCCCTGGGACTGCAGCACCTTGGTGTGCGGCAACGGCCTGTGTGAAGGCAATGAGGCCGTGACCTGTCCGTCGGATTGCTACCCCGGTTGCGGCAACCGGATCTGCGAGGTAAACGAGGGCTGGTTCTGTCCGGAGGATTGCGCCTTCGCGTTGTGCGGCAATGGTGTCTGTGACGAAGGTGAGGTGGTGACCTGTCCCTCGGACTGCGGAGTGGTCTCGATCTGTGGCGATGGGCTCTGCGCTGGTATCGAGAACGCCACCACCTGTCCCGTCGACTGCAGCGGTTGCGGTGACGGGCTGTGCGGGCCCGACGAGGCCAACCGATGCCCGAGCGACTGTCCGAACTGCGGAAACGGCTGGTGTGATGCCGGCGAGAACGCCGAGAACTGTCCGTGGGATTGCACCCGCTGCGGAGACGGTTTCTGCACCGAGCGTGAGGACAGCGCCTCGTGTCCCATCGACTGCCCGGCGGTCGCGGTGTGTGGCGACCAGACCTGCAGTCCCCCCGAGACTCGGGAGAGCTGTGCCATCGACTGTGGTGTGCTCTCGCCCTGTGGGGACGCCTACTGCGGTCCCCTCGAGTCCCACGCCACCTGCCCCATCGACTGTCCAGAGAGCGAGTGGTGCGGGGACGGGCGCTGCACCGCCCCGGAGAGTTCTGACTCGTGCCGAACGGACTGCCCACTCTGCGGTGATACCCTGTGCGGCCCGCTCGAGACGGCCGAGAGCTGTGCCATCGACTGCTCCTTGGTGTGCGGCGACCGGATCTGCTCGGCGCTCGAGACTCGGGAGAGCTGCGTGGTCGATTGCGGTCGCTGTGGAGATGGCATCTGTGACCAGAACGAAACCCCGAACACCTGCGCGTCGGACTGTCCGGTGAGCTGCGGCGATGGCCTGTGCAGCACCGGGGAAGGTGTCCAGAGCTGTCCGGTCGACTGCGACCGCTGTGGCAACGCCGTGTGTGGGCCGCTCGAGACTCAAGAGAGTTGTCCGGTCGACTGTGTCTCCTCGATCTGCGGTGATGGGATCTGCGGCGATGGCGAGGATCCCTGGAGCTGCACCGTAGATTGCAGCGCCTGTCCGGATGGCGTGTGCGGCCCCGACGAGACACCCACCAGTTGCCTCGACGACTGCGGGCGCTGTGGTGATGGGTTCTGTTCCGGTTCCGAGACCATTCTGAGCTGTCCAGTGGACTGCCCCCTCACCGCTACTTGTGGTGATGGCCTGTGCACGAGCGGGCTCGAGACCCGGGAGAGCTGCGCCCGCGACTGCGGCGGATGGTGTGGCGATGAGCTGTGCTCGGACGACGAGCTCGAGGTCGAGAGCTGTCCTCTGGATTGCGGTGGTTGCGGCGATGGGTTGTGTCGCGACGGCGAGACCAGCGCGACCTGTCCCCTCGACTGCCGCGGAGAAGTGTGCGGCAACGCCGTCTGTGAACCAAACGAGCATTTCGCAAATTGCCCGGTGGACTGCCTGACCTGCGGCAACGGAACCTGCGATTCAGGGGAGACCACGGCAAACTGCCTCTCGGACTGCCCGGCCGTGTGCGGCAACGGACTCTGTGAGACCACCGAGGGTATCTTCACCTGTCCTTCGGACTGTGATCTCTGTGGCAACGGGATCTGCGGGCCACTCGAGACCGACAGCTGCCCGGTCGACTGCTCTTCGGCGGCGGTCTGCGGTGATGGGCTCTGCACCCTGGGGGAGAACCCCAGCAACTGCAACCCCGACTGTGGATGGTGTGGTGACGGCGTGTGCGGTAACGACGAGGACGCCCTCGGCTGCAACCTCGATTGCGGGGTGTGCGGCGATGGGATCTGCGGCGAGAGCGAGAGTCCGACCAACTGTGTCGTGGACTGTCCGATCACCGTCGTCTGTGGCGATGGGGTGTGCTCCAGCGGTGAAACCCCCCTCTCCTGCGCGTTGGATTGTCCCGCTCGCTGCGGGGATGGATACTGCTCGGGGACGGAGACCGCCCTCTCTTGCGCCGCGGACTGCTCGGTGTGCGGGGATGGGGTGTGCACCGGTACCGAGACCCTCGACAACTGCGTGATCGACTGCGTGGTCTGCGGAGACGAGATCTGCTCGGTCGGCGAGGACCAGGTGAGCTGCCTTTCGGATTGCGGTTTCTGCGGTGATGATCTGTGCGCACCGAATGAGGATCTCGAGAGCTGCGAGGTCGACTGCGGGGAGTGTGGGGATGCTGTCTGCGGCAGTTCCGAGCTCGGCACCTGCCCCGAGGATTGCCCGGTCTGCGGCGACGGGGTGTGCAGCCATGCCGAGGTAGGCAACTGCCCGAGGGATTGCCCGGAGTGCGGCGACGGGGTCTGTCAGAGCAGCGAGACGGTGCTCGGGTGCTTCGCCGATTGCGTGGTGGCGCGTTGTGGCGACGGTCGTTGTGAACTCGGCGAGACTATCTTCTGCCCCCGTGACTGCGCGAGCGATGGTACCGGTGGCGCATCTGGCGAAGGCGGCGCGGGTGGCACCGGTGGCACATCTGGCGAAGGCGGCGCGGGTGGCGAGGCCGGCGAGGCCGGTCAGGCCGGTGCGGTGGGCGAGGGCGGCACGAGTGCGCTCGGTGGTGCAAGCAGCTGAGATCGAGCGCTTGTGCTGGCTTCTGGTCCGAAAGCCCCGCCTGACTCGCCCCTCCGAGCAAAGTGCTTGCATGGCCTCGAGCTTTCCGGGAAGAATCGCCGGTAGCGCATGCCCCCCAGTGTCTCAGAGGCTCGCAGCACCGCGGCTCGTGTAGCCAAGTGGCTGCTCGAGAAGGACCGACCCGATGAGGCGGTGAAGCTCTTGGTCGCGTTCGCCGCGGCGGGAGGGAATGACGCCGAAGGGCAGGCCCTGCTGGCCGAGGCACTTCGGATCGACCCCTCCGCCCGGGTGGCCCAGCTCGCCTTCGAGCGCATGGAAGGCATCGTTGGCGAGCATACCGAGCTAGAGCAGGTGATCGCCGCCTATGGCCTGGCGGAGTTGACCCGTCTCGAAACTGAGATGCGGCGTCCGACGTTTCGGCGCGCTCAGATGGGGTTCAACAACAACATCAAGTTCCAAGGTCAGGTCTTCCACGTTCAGACCGAGGACTCAGGGCTCGATCAGCCCCACATCATCACCCACCTCTTTGCTGACGGCGGACGGGTCATCAAGAGCCACAAGCGTCTGTATGGCAGCCATCTTGGTCGGGCAGACATCGCTGAGTTCGTCCGGGCGTTGATGAAGGCGCAGCATCTCGAGATGGTCGCGATGTTGCGTGAGGGCCGGTTCGATGCGGTGTTGGCCGGACGCGAGGTGGGCGGCATGGTGCTGCTCGAAGAGCCTCCGAACGTGGACATTCGCAAGCTGGCGAGCAAGAAAAAGGAGCGCGCAGAGGCCGGGGCGCAGGCGGCGGCCGCCGCGGGGGTGATTGGAGCCGAGGGTTCGGTCCCTTCGCGTGTGCCCCCAGCGGCTTCGCTCAGGCCAGCGTCGGTCGAAGAGAGCGGCTATCGCCTGCGGGTGCTGCGGTGCCTTGGGGGGGGGCCTGACCACTATCATGTGAAGGAGTCGCGGACGGCCATCGGTGCTCGGGGTGCAGTCTCCCTGCCTGGGGAGCCCTTCTGCCATCCGGAAGAGGCCGAGCTCACCTTCGAAGATGGCCGGCTCTGGCTGGAGGACTTGGAGGGTGGCAACGGCGTTTTCCTCCGCATCCGCACCCCGGTCGAGCTGTCACCCGGGGACGAGTTCGTGGTGGGGGATCAGCTGCTGCGCATCGAAACCAACCCCTTTCCGAACGATGGCCCCGATCCGGATCCGACGTACTTCTACTCGTCGCCAAAGTGGCCCTCCTCGTTTCGGATCGTTCAGGTGTTCGAGGGCGGCTCGCTCGGTGCGTGTTTGGTGGCACGAGGCAACACTCTGCAGGTGGGTGCTGCGTTGGGTGAGCTGCTCTTCCCCGATGATCCTTTGGTGGCCGATCAGCACTGCGTGATCGAGGAGCAGGCTGGCACCGTCTTGGTCTCCGATCTCGGCTCGCGCACGGGTGTGTTCGTGCGGATCCGCGGCTCGCAGGAGCTGCTCCACAACGACGAGCTCTTGGTTGGGCGAACCCGACTGGTCGTCGATCTGGGCCAAGGCGAAGTCACGGCCGCCTAGCGGCGCACGGTGTTGCGGCTGCCGGGGCGCGTTCGTCCCCATCTGTGTTGCGGCTGCCGGGGCGCGTTCGTCCCCATCTGCGTTGCGGCTGCCGGGGCGCGTTCGTCCCCATCTGCGGCCACAAAAAGCCGACGGCCGAAACCGGAGGGATCCCCCGGCTTCGGCCGCTCGGTCTTTCGCTTGCGCCGGATTACTCGGCGGCGGGCGCAGCAGCCGCCTCTTCAGCCTTCGCCTCTCCCTCGGCAGGAGCGGCCTCAGCGTCGGCGGGGGCAGCCTCGGCAGGAGCAGCTTCAGCAGGAGCAGCCTCTTCCGCCTTGGGGGCCTCGGCCGGGGGCTGCGAGCCACCACAGGCGAAGGCGAGGGGAAGAACGGCGAGAGCGAGCAGGTTTCGAATGGTCATTTTAGGGGATCCTCCTGAGCGAACCTTTGCCCTAGGACGGGCTCGGGACAGTGGATTGATGCCCGAAACACACGGTGCGACTCAACCAAAATGAGCATTTTTTTGTTGGGCACCGTCAAAAGCTAACAAAATCAACTATTTACGACGGCCCGGATCGGGGCCCCGGCTCCGCCGTTTCGGGGGAATTTGGTGGTGCGGGCATCTTTTCGGACACCTCGGGGACGGATGGGGTCGAGGCGGCCAGAGCGGCCAGCACGAACTCCCGGAGCTCTCGGGTGAGGCTGACGAAACGTCCTTCGATCGCGTAGAGCTGAGGGGCGAGGCGGTGGCTCCCGCGTACCTTGATCGAAACGGATTTCCTTTCGGTTTCGAGCACACCCTCGAGCGGACGCCCCGGCGCTGCCGGAAAGTCGGCGTGCAGCGTGACGCTCGAGCCATCGCTGGCGGCGATGGTGGCTTGTCCGAAGCCCGAGAACAGGAGTTTCGGTGTGGTCATGGGTTGTCTCTTCGAAGCGGCCGAGCAGGGGTCAGGACGAGTTTCGTACCACGCGTGCCATGGCTTGTCGTGCCTCGCGCTCGGCCTCGCGCTCCCGAATCACCTGGCGCTTGTCGTGGTGTTTGCGCCCCCTGGCCAGCGCGATCTCGAGCTTGGCTCGGCCGTGTTTGAGCCAGCACTTGGTGACGATGATGGTCATCCCCTGCGCTTCGACCCGGGTCCGGAGCTCGTCGATCTCTTTGCGGTGCAAGAGCAGCTTCCGTGTTCGCTTCTCCTGGTGTGCGAAGGCTGCGTGGGCAAGTTCTGGGATGCGCATCCCCTTGACCCAGGCCTCGCCCCGAGAGTCCACCTCGACCCACGCGTCCTTGAGATCGACGCTTCGCTCTCGCAGCACCCGGACCTCGCTGCCCAGCAGCACGATGCCGGCCTCGAAGTTCTCGAGCAGCTCGTACTCGAAGCTGGCGCGACGATTGTGGGACACCAGGCGATCGGCGCCGGGCTTATTTTTGGCGGACTCTGCCATCGCGATCGGGTATGTGCCAAGGTGAGGGAGTTCGTGCAACCCCTTTGACGGAAGGCCAACCTCAGGCAGAGGGCTCTCGCATCTTCCGGCTCCAGCGCAGCTCTGGGTGTCCTTCGGCGTGGTTGGCGCTCCGCGCCAGCACGAACAAGAGGTCGCTCAGGCGGTTCAAGTAGACGAGCACGTATTCGGAGAGCGCCTCGGTCTCACCGAGGGACACCACCGAGCGCTCGGCGCGACGGCAGACCGTGCGCGCGTGATGCAGGGCCGCGCCAAGTCGGCTCCCGCCCGGCAGGATGAAGCTGTCGAGGCGGGGCAGCCCCGCTTCGAAGGTGTCGATCACGGTCTCCAGCCTGGCGATCTCGGCCGGGCCGACCCGAAGCTCGGAGAGTTGTGGGCTCTGCTCTCGGGGGTCGGCGAGTTCCGCGCCGATCCGGAACAGCTCGGCCTGGAGCTCGGTGAGGACTCGGGTGAGTTCCGAGGGCTCCCCCGCCGCGGCTGCCACACCAAGCAGGGCGTTGAGTTCGTCGACATCGCCGTAGGTCGCGACCCGGAGTTGGTTCTTCCGGACGCGCATCCCCGAGGCGAGGGAGGTCTGGCCGGTGTCGCCGGTTCTGGTGTAGATGCGCATGCCACGCACTTTAGCGAGCGGTTGTCCTCTCGTCGAAGGTCTCGGGGGATCTTCGTCCAGAAACTAGCCCACCAGCTCGCGGAATGCTCGATAGCCCTCGGCCCAGGCCTCTCGGTCCATCACCGCACCGTCCACGATCTCGACGCCAAAGCCCGCCGGAACCGTGGCGAACTGCGACCCGCCGAGGCCGCGCCGCCACGCCACTCTCCCCACCAGGCGGACCCGCCCATCGGCGCGCGGCGGGCAGAGCTCGAGCCATACCAGCTCATCGTCGGGGGGGGCGAGGGTTCGCACGTACAAGCCGCCTTCGCTGATGTTGTACGTGTACCCGAAATCGTCGTGTTCACGGCCGCGTCCTCGGAAGGCCACGGTGGTCCCATAAAGGAGGCGTGGTGTTGCACGTTTGTCGACGTCGCCGGCGCGCGACATCTCATTGGACACGAACAGGATGTTTTCTGCGGGCGCGAAGGCATCGGTGGTGGTGACCCGCGGCAGGCCTCGGACCTTCTCGCGACACTCGCGCATGTTGCGCGGTGGTGAAGAGATGATCCACATCGGGTCAGCGCCGCCCTGTCGCGAGGCGAGGATCGTCTCTCGCAGCTCTTTGAGCTGGCAGCAGGTGGCGACCACCACGTCCACGTCCGGTGCTGGCAAGGCGGCTGCCAGATCGTCGCTGGTCGACGCGAAGCTCACCGAGTATCCCGCGTTGCGCAGCACCCTCCCGATCACGATCCTTCGCACCCGATCGGGATCTGCCACCAGTACTTTGCCGCGGGTGGCCTCGGGGAGGCCAAAGAGCTGCTTTGGGATCTGGCGGAGGCGCGTCCGAAGTGCTTGGTCGTTGCGCCCGTCGACCAGATCGTCGGCGCCGCTGGCGAAGGCCTCGGCGAACTGAAGATCACTTACCATCTCCGACCACGACAGGATCGGCACGAAGGCGTGGTGGGGTTCGGCGCGGCGTTCGATGGTGAAACTCTCGGCGGTCGCGGCATCCACGTTCAGCAAGAGCGCGGCGACTGGTCCGGCGCTGGTCAGAAAGGCTGAAGCCTCACTCGCTTCAGACTCGATACGGAGTTCGAGCGCGGCAGCCAGCGCCACCTCGGAGAGGCGCCGCCGCTGCTCCGGGGAGAAGTGGCCGAGGGCGAGGAGTCGGCGGGGATCGACCATGGCTTACCGATTCCAACGACCGATACTGGCCCGAGGTAAGCCTCGGTTCGCGAGGCCGATGGGCCAAGGGTCAGCGCGCCCAGGGATCGGCGATGTCAGGACCGACCGTGGTCCGGCGTGGGCGAGGCGTCGTGCCTCGCGTTCCGGCGCGCTGGGGTGGGGGAGCGAGGGGAGTGAGGCGTATGGAGAGGCGAGCCAGGCTGCCATCCAGCTTCACCGTCTGGCTGCGGTACCCGGCGAGCACCGCCGTGAGCTCGAGGGGCGCCCCTTCGACCACTTTGACGATGACCGGGCTCTTTCCCAGGCTCTTTCCGTCGAGCAGAAGCTCCGCTTCGATGGGTTCCACCGCGAGCGCCACGTCCCTCACCACCTCGGTCTCGGTGACCTCCGTGGTCTCGGCCGGCGCAGTGCGCTCGGCCGTCGCGATGCTCGCCGCTGCGATCGCTGGCTCTGCCCGCGTCGGTGCTCGTGCCGTATCCCTGGATGTCGACTTCGCGATCAAGGCGGACACGATCCCGACCGCGATCAGGATCGCGAACACCCCAAGGTACATGATGAGCTGCTGGGAGAGCCTCCGCGGCCGTGCGAGCTCGGACTGGGTGTCACGCTTGAAGTAGTCGAGAGGCACCGAGTATTCAGCGGTCCGCGCCGAAACCTCCGCTACCGCCACCGGAGTCTGTCCGTCGCGCAGCCGATCCAAGTCCTCGATCAGGGCATCCACCGAGGCGTAGCGCTGCTCGGGCTGCTTCGAGAGGCACTTTAGCACGATGGCCTCGAGCCCCGCCGAGATGGGGCCCTCGAGGGGAGGGACCAAGGAGCCGAAGGGAGTCGGCGCCTTGTACATGTGCTGGCTCAGGATCCCCATGAAGTTGTCAGCGTCGAAGGGCAAGCGCCCACTCGCCAACTCATAGAGGATCACCCCGAAGGAGTAGATGTCTCCCCGCAGATCGACCGGGGTGCCCGCGGCCTGCTCGGGCGACATGTAATGGGGCGTGCCGAAGACGGTGCCTGCGCGGGTGATGCGCCCCTCGGCGGTCGAGACCTTGGCGATACCAAAATCGAGGATTTTTACGAAGTCTGGCTCCGCACCGTGGGCCACCAAGAAGATGTTGTCGGGTTTGAGATCCCGGTGAACGATGTCGGCATGGTGCGCCGCGGAGAGGCCCTCGGCCAGCTGCCGTGCGATGTGAAGGAGCCGCGGTAACGGCAGGGCGCCCTCGGTGGCCACGACCTGACTGAGAGGTTGCCCGTCCAGGTACTCCATCACGAAGTAGGTCGAGCCATCCGGCAGAATCCCGAAATCACTGATGTCGATGATGTGTGGGTTGCCGATCGAGGAGGCGGAGCGCGCTTCATTCAGAAATCGGCTCGTCACCTCGGGATCCCGCGCCAGATCCGCGCGCAGGATCTTGATGGCGATCCGCTTCTCGATGTGCTTGTGCTTGCAGCCGTAGACGATCCCCATCCCGCCTTCGCCGAGCACGGACTCCACCCGGTAGCGGCCGTCGATCACGCATCCGAGGTACGGATCGGTGAGATCGGGTGGCGGGGGACGGAGTGTCGGCAACACCGTCTGGTCGAGCAAGAGCTCGGGATTCGACGGCGCGTCTGGCTGCACGCTGACCAACCGGAGCGGAGGACTCTCGGCCGACGTGTCCTCCTCCTTTTTTACGGAAGGCAGGGACTCGGACGCGCTCTGCTCCACGGGCGCCTTGATCCCCGAGTCCATCTCGGGATTGCGCCGTGTCTGAGTCGTTGTGCCCAGAGGCTTCTGCTGGTTGTCACCGCTGGTCATCCGCATGTCCTAGGACCATACCTCCGAACGACCGAACGACCGCATCGAGGCAACAATTAAGGGGGGGCCGGCGAGGATCGGAGTGCCCCCTACGATGCAAGAGCCAAGCCGGCACCGCTAGGCCAAAATCACCGAACGCCCAATCATGGCCTGTGCAGCGGTGTGCGGCACCCTGACTTCGTTGCGTAGCCACCACCTCGCCGGAAAAAAAAACGCGGTCCGGCGACCGGTTGGAAGGGTGGCTTTCTGCTAGACCCCGACCTGCATGGGTCTGTCTCTCCAGCTCGCGGTCCGAAACATCCGCTCGAAGAAGCGTGCCTTTGTCTCGATCGGCACGCTGTTCGCGACCCTGGGCGTCCTGCTCGGGGTGGCCGCCCTCACCACCGTGGTCAGCGTCACAGGTGGTTTCCTCCGAGAGTTTCAGGACAAGGTGTTGGGCGTGAACGCCCATGTGCTGGTCCTCAAGTACTCCTCGGATTTCCGCGAGTACCGGGAGGTGATGAAGACCGCCGAGTCCATCCCGGGTGTCATCGGTGTGGCGCCGTTCGTCATCAATCCGATGATGGTGACCCACGGCAAGCACACCGCGACCGGCGTGCTGCTAAAGGGCATCGATCCCGAGCGCGCCGGCAAGGTGCTCGATCTGCCGCGGCAGATCGTGGAGGGCTCGCTTGCCTCGCTCCGTCGAGAAGGGGCAAAGCCGCCCGTTCGCAAGAGCGATCCTTTCGGGGACAGCTTCCTGCCACCCGCCTCGGGCGGTGCGCGCATGATCATCCCAGGGCAGGCCCCGGTCGCCTCCGCGAGCCCCGCCGAGCCCGCGCCGCAGGTTGAGCTAGCCAAGCTGCACCCGGCGGGAGAAGTGGAGCCCGAGGGTGGCTACGCGAGCCAGCTCCCCGACGACGACGTGCTCCCCGACGATCTCATCTCCGATCCCTGCGACGATCCGGTGAAGGCGGCCGAGCTCCCCGGGATCGTGATCGGCAAGACGCTGCGCGACAACCTGAAGGTGAGGCTCGGCAGCTGCCTTCAGGTCACCTCCCCGACCGTGGGCTTCTCCTACTCGGGAGGCGTGATCCGCGCTCCGGTGGCCAAACAGTTCCGCGTGATCGCCATCTTCGACGCGGGCTTCGATCAGTACGACACCAAGCTCATGTACACCGATCTCTACCAGGCCGAGTCCTTCTACGACTCGGGGGATTCGGTGACCGGCGTCGAGATGAAGCTCGCGGATGTGAACCGGGCCAAGCCCATCGCCAAGGAGATCGAGCGGCGGCTCGACAACGGCCTTTATCATACCATGGATTGGGAGGAGCTGAACCACGGGCTCTTCACCGCGCTTCGGATCCAGCAGATCTTGATCAGCCTGGTCTTGGCCTTGATCATCGTGGTGGCGGCCTTCACCGTGATCGCGACCTTGATCATGGTGGTCTTGGAGAAGAAGCGGGAGATCGCCGTCATCAAGGCCATGGGGGCCACGGATTTCTCGATCCTGCGGGTGTTCGTGTACCAGGGGAGCTTCATCGGCCTCTTGGGCACCAGCACCGGGCTCTTGCTCGGCTACCTGGTGTGCCTGGGCCTGCGGCGCTACCCGTTCCCCCTCGATCCGGGCGTCTATTTCATCTCGCGCCTGCCGGTGCGGATGGAGCCGACGGAGTTCCTCGGGGTGGGGCTGTTCGCGCTCTTGGTGTGCCTCTTTGCCACCATCTGGCCAGCGCTCTACGCCTCACGCCTCCGCCCCGCCGAGGCCTTCCGCAGCCAGGACGCCTGAGGCTCACTCGTCGTCGAGGCCGTTGTCGCAGGCGAGCTCGCCCCCCATCACGATGCCGTAGAGATCCACCGTCGGGCAGACTACTTCGTTCGCGCAGTCCGGATCGTCGCAGTCGACGAGGCCATCGCCGTCGTCGTCGAGGCCGTTGTCGCAGTCGATCTCCAACTGCATCACGATCCCGTAGGGAGGCACGGTGGCGCAGGTCACGGTGTCCGCGCAGTCCGGATCGTCGCAGTCGATGAGGTTGTCGCTGTCGTCGTCCCGGCCGTCCTCACAGTTGGGCTCCCCAATCTCGGTGCAGGTGGGGTACCCCGCGCAGTCGGGATCGGCGCAGTCGATGAGGCTGTCGCCGTCGTCGTCCTGGCCATCCTCACAGTTGGACTCGGAACTCTCGACGCAGGCGGTGTTGCCGCTGCACTCCGGGTCGTCACAATCGACGAGGTCATCCTCATCGTTGTCGCGGCCATCGGTGCAGAGCTCCGCGCAGTTTTGGCCGTCGCAATCCTCCCCAGAGTCCGTCTTGCCACCGCAGCTCGCTTGGGACACGAGCAGCACCGCCGAGAGCAAGAGTCCGCGTTTCTTGCACCAGCTTCGGAACCCGGGATGCCCCCTTCGGGAGCTTGGGGCTCGACACAGCTCCTCGAGGTAGGCGCGGAGCGCGCGTGCCTGCGCGTTTCCATCCCCTTTTTTTCGTGCCCGCATCCACAAACCATAGCCGAAAAGGAGCGGCCCGGGAAACCCATTGCCTCGAAAGCCCCAGAATCTCGGCAGAAAAGGGTGGTGTAGGGAGCTGTGAGCCCAAGACCCGTGTCCCCTCGCCGATGTCGATTTCGAACCTGGCCTGACCGAGCGTACGCTATGAGGTCATGGTGGGGCGGATCTCCTCGGACCTGGAAAGTGTCGATGCAGAGCTCGGGCGCTGGCGTGCCCGTCTGTACCGCGGCCTCTTGCTGGGCAGCCTCGGGATCTGTCTGGTGGTCACGGTCTGGTATGTGCTCCCGGGTCCCCAGCACGATTGGTTCTTGGCTGCTGTCACCTTCGTGGCTGGCGGTCTCGTGTTGTTCTCTGCAAGCCTCCCCTGGTCGCTGCGCTCGCGGAGCACCATCCTCCTGTCCGGGATCTTTGCCTGCACGGTGGCAGCTCTCCTGATCCGAGGTGCCTTCCCCAATACGGTGCTCGCGTTTGCGCTGGTGGTGGTCACCGCTCAGTTGCTGCTCGGGACCCGCGCCGCCCTGGTCGGGATCTTGGCCTCGAGCGGGGCGCTGCTTCTGGCCGGGTGGGCGAGTTACGTGGGCCTGCTGGAGAACGTGCTCGACTACCAGATGTTCGATCCGTACCGCTACCAGAACGCCCTTCGGATCTCCTCGATTTACGCTGCGCTGGTGGGGGCGCTGGTGCTCGCGGTGGGGTACCTGCTCGGGCGCACGGAACGAATGGCGCGGCGTGCGGTGGAGGCGCTCCGGGAGGCTGAACGCGAACAGGCCGAGCGCGAGCGGCTGACCACCGAGCTTGCCCTGCGCGAAGCCGCGTTCCGCAAGGCGAGCGAGCTCGAGAACTTGGGGCGCCTCTCGGGCAGCGTCGCGCATGATTTCAACAACACGCTGGCGGTGTTGATGGCGGTCCTCGACGAGCTCGAGCATGCGGGCCGCAGCCCTTCCGTGCAGAAGTCAGCGTTCTCGGCCGCCCGTGATGCCATCCGCCAAGCCGCCACCACCACACGACAACTCAGGGTCCTTCACCCCAACGTGAAGCCGCCGAAACCCACCACCGTGTTCCTCGGGCAGGCGGTGAAGCGCGGCTGCGCCCTGCTCCGGCGGATCCTCCCTGGGCGGATCGCCCTCGAGCTCGAGATCGTCGACGATGCGGAGGTCTCGGTCGATGAGGCGGAACTCACCCGCTCGCTCGTGAACCTCGCGCTCAACGCCGCTGACGCGATGCGCAGCTCGGGCACGCTGACTCTCCGGTTGTTCCGCGAGTCACAGTACGAAGGGCAGCTCTCTCTCGAACTCTCGGACACGGGTGCGGGGATGACCGAGCAGACCTTGGCCCGCCTGTTCGATCCCTATTTCACCACCAAGGAGCAGGGAGGCACCGGGCTCGGCCTGATTGGCGTCCGTGATTGGGCGCGCCGCAACGGCGGTGAGCTCTCCATCACGAGCCGCCTCGGAGAGGGGACCACGGTCACCCTCCGCTGGCCAGAACAACGCGAGGCCGTCGCGCAAAGCGGAGAGCGCTCATGCGGCCTGACGCTGCTCTGGGTGGAGCGCACGTCCGAGAGGCTCGCCGAACTCTCGCGGGACGGGCTCGCCCTCGAGCAGGTGTCGAGCCTCGACGAGGCCCGGCTGCTGGTGCGTCGTCGGGGTGTGGAGCTGGACATGCTCGGGATCGTCGAAGACCAGGAAACGCTCCACGCAGGGATCCTTGGACTGCTCGCTCAGTACCGTGCCCTGCGCCCCTCGGGGCAAGCGGTGGTGCTGAGCGCGATCTCGGAAGATTGGCCTGAGGGCACCAAGCTGGTCAGGAGCGAAGCCGAGCTCGAAGCCTGCCTCGACCACCTGGTCGAAGAGCACGCTCGCTCACACCGCCGACCACTCTCCGGGCGCTTCGCCTTCGCGGCGCGAGCTGGCTGAGCTTCAGGCGAGCTTGTCGCCTTCGGGCTCCACCATCACGATGGCGTAAAGTGCCACAGCCGTGCACGCCTGGTCTTCCGCGCAGTCCGGATCGGCGCAGTCGATGCTGCTATCGTCGTCGTTGTCCACCCCATCGGCGCAATCGACCTCACTATCCATGATGATGCCGTACTCGGGCACGGCCGCGCAGGCGGTGGCAAGCTCGCAGTCGGCATCGGCGCAGTCGATGTCCCCGTCGCCGTCCTCATCCAGGCCATCGGTGCAATTCGACTCGGTGTCGATGGGCGCCGCGTAGAGAGCCGTTCCGCTGCACACACCATGATCCGCACAGGAGGCGTCGTTGCAATCCGCATCCCCGTTGCCGTCGTTGTCCTCCCCATCCGAGCAGACGGTCGCGCAATCCTCTGTGGCGCACTCGGGGCTGGCCGCCTCGTCCTCGGTATCTCCCGCACAGGACGCGAAGCTGAGGCCCAGCACCACCGGCCACACCAACCTCTGTGCGGCCTTCCACGCCGACCAGGAGGGTACCCGCTGTCCGCTTTCACGGCGGCGGCAGAGCTCATTGAGGTAGGCCTGAAGCAAGCGGGCATGATCGTTCATGGGAGGTGCCTCCAAACCGAAATTATCACCGAGGGGACCCCGGGGGGCAAGGCCCCCGGGTTTCGTCGGGGACTTTGGGCCAGGATCAGGTGTCGGGCACACAGGGCCCGACACCTTCCGCAAAGGATGCTCAGTCCGTGAAGAGCTCCCCGAGCCGCCTGGTAAAGGCGCTCAGGGTCGGCGTGTAGCCGTAGCCCGGCGTTGAGCGCGCGTCGATGTCGAGATCCTTCGGGCAGATGGAACCTACCACCGCGTTGTCGGCGTGGTCACCTTGACGCTTCGAGAAGCGCCACAGAAGCTCGAGCTGGCGGAGCGAGGGGGTGGCGCCCGCCGCCATCTGGGTGGTGCCGTAGTCTCCGGTGGCAGGGTCCTGACAGAGCGGGCTCTTGGCGGTCGGAGGCTCGTCCATACGCAGACAAGGGCAGCTCGCGAGGCGTCGCTCGCACAGCGTGTCGGAGCCATCCGCGGCGCACTCCACCGAACAGTCGCGCAGGGCAGATTCGTCTGTCTCCGTCAGTGGCTCGGCCAGGCTGAAGGTGCAGGCGTATTGGAGTATTCCGGGGCTCTCATGCTCGTGGCCATTGATCGCGTTCTCGGTGGTCGCGTCGGGGTCGGTGAGCGCGTCACCCGTGAGTGGATGCTTCCCCTGTCGCGGCACCGCGCTCTCTTCCATGAACGGATCGGTGCCGTATTCGCCGTCGGTGGGAGCAAAGAGACTCCACTCGAGGGCGGAGGCGCGGCGGAGCTCGAGCGCCGCGCCTTCCTCGAGCGAGGCCCGGGTGGCCACATCCTGCCAGGGCACCCCGAGGATCCCGCCGAGGACTACATAGGCCGGGTTGTCCCGCAGACCTCCCGAGGAAAATAGCGGGTTTTTCACCGGGAGCAACCCGAACTCGGTGTCTACCCCGGTCTCGGGACAGGCCAGATCATCACGGCCCAAGCACAGCACGGGTCGTGTCAGCGCGTTCACGTAGCGCTCCACCGGCATCAAGAAATCTACCCCGAAGCGCCGCTTCTGATCGAAGCAACGCAAGCCGGCGAAATCCTCTTCGGTTGGCAGCACCCCACCGTCTTGGCAGGTCGGATCGGGCTCACAACCCATCGGCCTCAAAGCATCCTGATCGAAGTAACAGCTGTAACAGCACTCACTGTTGGGCTCGGTCTCACAGGTGCTGGTGCCCCTCCGCATGGCCACGATCGTGCTCGGAAGAAACGCGATCCCGCTGTCCTTCATGGAGCAGTCATTCTCATCGGAGAGGAGCAGGATCCCCACCAAGGAATCTGGCCGAAGAAACGCCTTGCGCTCTTCGAGCAGCGTCCGATCGACTCCATGCGTCGGATCTTGCACCGAGCTTCGGATAGTATTGCTGGTCGTGTCCCCGGCGATCCTGAGATCGACCGCCACCGGCGGTGCCGGATCGATCAGAAACCGGTACATGGCCTCGAGCGGCATCTCCAGGCCGCACCCGACCTCACTTGCCCCGAGCACGTAGGCCGAGAGCTCCGGCGCCTCCTCCCCGAGCGCGACGAAATCCGGGGCGCTCTTGGCGAGGCCGGTCCGCAGCTCCGACAGCGCACCGACCAGCCACGCGTGGTCGTTCTGCGCGATGTTCTCCGGGGTATCTTCGGTGGGCTCGGGGCAGTAGTTGCCGCCGTTGTCCCCCAGGCTGCTGCTGATGACCCCGATGTGCACATCCGTGAGCGGCCGGTGCTCGAGCCTCATACCCTCGGGACAATCCGGCCCGGCCAGGCGAGAACCGTCGTCACCCACACAGTCGGGCTCGGCCACCCGCGCCAACACCTCTCCCACCGAATTGGCGAAGATTTGCTGCTTTTGCCCCATGCCGAGGGAGTTGTCGATCACGAGCAACAGATCCAATTGCGAGACCTCTTTCGACACCCCGCTGCTCGCAAACTCCACCTCGTCGAGAACGTCCCCCGAGCCTTCCGCGCCGGCCTCACCCCTACCTGCTTCATCTGCGGGGACGACCGCGCTCTCACAACCGAGCAGCCCCGAGACCGTGATCAGAAGCCCGAACGCCGAGGAAAACCTTTGCATGGACAGACCACACCTTTCCGTGAGGGAGAAACCGCACCACGAAGACGTATCGCCACCGGCAAAGCGATCGATCACGGGGGGTGACAACCTCCGGTTAGGTGGGTCGAGTGGCCGCTACGGTGCGCTGAAGAGTTCCTCGGCTTCGGCCAGGCTCGTGGCCGTGGTGCCATCGTATCCTGAACTCTTGCTCCCTCGCTGGAGTTGCAGCGAAGCGATGGCCTTCTTCACGACGCGAACCACTCGTCGAGGCTTGCGTTCGGCGAGAAAGGCTTGGGCTCTTTGAATCTCCTTGAACCCCTCGGCAGAAGAGGCCTCGAACTCGGAGATATCGTTGAGCACATCGAACCCGGAGCCCAGAGCTGAGGCCTGCTTGATGACTTCGTCGGCTGCGGCCTTCAGCTCCTCATCAGCCATGAATCCGCGAAGGGTGATGGCGAGGCGGTTCTTCTTGGAATCAACCTTGACTTCATACATGTCTCGTCTCCGTCAACATACGTTATGGGTGAGTCCTTTATGCAGCGATCTGCGGCCAAAGAAACTCCCCACTTAAGCTCGTATGGTGCGGCGGCACACGACGGAGCCAGCCTCCCCCTCCTCATTTGACCCGATACTCGAGGAGATCACCGGGGGTGAGGTTCAGAACCACATGCTCTCCAATAACGATCTCATGGTTATCCAACGCGATGTCTCTGTGGCGCGGCACCTTCCCCTACAATGTGTGTAGTGGACGATTTCGTCCACCCCATGAAGCCGGACGCTGGTGAAGAAAGAATCGACTCCTAGGAGCAGATTTGGGCAAAGGTCCGCCGGACATGTCCGGAACATGTCGAGCCGCTCCCTTTGGAACGACTTATGGTTCCACAACCGAGCAATTGCCGCTAGCCTGTCGCACGGACCATGGGCGCGCGGAACAGCTACGAGACACTGGCTCGCATTTTTCAAGCCTTCGCTGAGAAGCGCAGTTGGCGGCAAGCCGATCTGGCGCGCAAAGTCGGCGTGGAGCCGAAGCGGATCCGCACGGTGATGACCGATCTGGCCGAGGCCGACTTCCCGTTCCATGGCAACGTCGACAAGAACGACGCGAGTTGGAGCGTCCCGCCGGGCTGGCTCGCCGGGGGCCTGCTCTTCGAAGCTGAAGACTGGGCCGTCTTGGTCCACGCCGTGCTTCACGTGGCCGATCCCGCCCGCCGCAAGAGACTGCTCCGTCGGCTGCTCTCGCTCCAGTCCCCCACCACTCCCCTCGATTCCGATGTCGAGCGCCTGGATCAAGCCATCGCGCCCACCACCCTGGGCGCTGAAGAGCACCAAAAATCCATCACCATCGAGCAGGCCATCATCCACAAGCGTGCTCTCAGGCTCACCTATCTGTCCACTCACCGCCGGGACATCAGCAGCCGCACCATCACCCCCGAACGCCTGGAGCCCCATGGGCGCCTGGTGGCCTTCTGCCACACCAACCGTGAGCTCCGGTGGTTCCGCCTCGACAGCATGATAAGCGTGGAGATGGAGACTGAGCAGGCGCCCCGCCCGAGCTCCCCGGACGAGGTGGCCCGCTTCCTTTCCATGAGCGTGGATGGCTACCGCGACGGCAGCGATGAACTCCATGCCTTCTGGGTGAGGAGCCCGGAGTCTGTCTGGGTGAAGAACAACCTCTTGAAGGGGATGAGCGTCGAGCCCGAGGCGAGCAGCGCTGGGATCCGCGTGGTGGCGCGTGGCGGCGCGCTGGTGGTGGCGCGGTTCATCGCGGGCCT
Source organism: uncultured Polyangiaceae bacterium (assembly GCA_964396375.1). GTDB lineage: Bacteria > Myxococcota_A > Polyangia > Polyangiales > Polyangiaceae > FEN-1139. The sequence goes on from CAYNEY010000029.1 coordinate 62,738, forward strand.
CGGCGGCGCCGCGGTGGCAGAAGGCGACAAGTTGCGCGCGATGGTTCGGCAAGTGGCGGCGGGCACCCTCAAGGCAAACGGCTCGGAGAACGAGCCGTGACGGCGCGAGGCTGCGAGGGTGTTCAGTGCGCTCCATCTGGTGGAGCGAATGGAGGGCGAGGGTGTGGGAGAGGGGAGGGGATGGGGATGCTGATGGTCGAACACGAGATGCAGAGGTGGCTGAGGATGTGGTCAACCGAGGAGACAGCGCCGTGAGCAAGATGAGTGAGCTTTCCCAACTGTCGTATGCCGACTTCTTCCTGAAGGTGGCGGGGTTCGCTCCCCACCCGTGGCAGTCGGCTCTCGGTGGCGCAGCGGAGTGTCGTGATCGTCAGCTGAGAATCCCGACCGGCTTCGGCAAGACCCTTGGGGTGCTTGCTGCATGGCTGTACCACCGTGTACTCCGCAACGATGACACTTGGCCACGCCGGTTGGTGTGGTGCCTTCCGATGCGGGTGTTGGTCGAGCAGACAGAAGCGGAGGTGGTGCGGTTGCTCACCGGACTCGAGGCCCTCTGGGATGGCAGGGCCTCCCATCTTGGGAAAGTGGGCGTGCACCTCTTGATGGGCGGCTCGAACAGCGGCGACTGGCACCTCTTCCCCGAGGAAGCCGCTGTGCTCATCGGTACGCAGGATATGTTGCTGTCACGGGCCCTCAATCGCGGCTACGGGGCGGCACGGGCGCGATGGCCGATGGATTTTGGCCTCGTGAACCAGGATGCACTCTGGATCCTCGATGAGGTGCAGCTGATGGACGTCGGCCTCGCGACATCTGCACAACTCCAGGCATTCCGGCGAAGTTATGCCAGCCGCAACCAGGCGGGGCGTCCCAGTTACAGCTGGTGGATGAGTGCAACGCTGCAGCGTAGCTGGCTCGAGAAGAGCCCTGAAGTGAGGGAAATTGCGGCCAGCATTCCGCAGACCACGATCCCCGCCGATGCGAGGAAAGGTCCCCTCTGGGAGGATGTGTCCAAGCCGCTCAGGACTGAGAACATCAAGGATCCGAAGCACCTCGCCCAGCGTGTGGCAGAGGCTCATCGAGGGGCGGCAGAGTCACGAACGGGCCCAACCCTGGTAGTGGTCAACCGCGTCGATACCGCGATCGAGATCTATCGTTCACTTGTTGCCGATAAGGCACTCAAGGGTACCGAGTTCCGTCTCGTTCACAGTCGGTTCCGCCCAGCCGAGCGCGCAGCGTGGCGTTCGGAGTTCCTCAACCGAAAGGCCTGTTCGGCTGAGGTGAATCGCATCATTGTGGCCACTCAAGTGGTGGAAGCTGGGGTCGACATCTCTGCGGGTGTGCTCATCACTGAGCTGGCCCCGTGGTCGAGTCTGGTGCAGCGGCTCGGGCGTGCCGCGCGATGGGGAGGCTCGGCCCAGATTCTTGTCGCGGACTTCTCGCCCAAGGACGACAAGGCCGCCGCACCGTATGGCAAGGCAGAGCTCGACGCAGCGCGCGAGGCACTTCGGCTGCTTGCCGATGGTTCCCCCCTGGGTCTCGAGGTGTTCGAAGAGAGTCACCCAGAACTCATGGAGACGCTCTATCCGTACCAGCCGAAACATCTGCTTCTGTCCCATGAGCTCGAAGATCTGTTCGACACGACTCCCGATCTGACCGGAGCAGATACCGACATCAGTCGGTTCATTCGCTCCGGAGAAGAGCGAGATCTGCAGGTGTTCTGGGCCGAAATCCCGAAGGGTGACTCCCCGGATGTGCGATTGCGCCCGACCAGAGAGGCCCTCTGTGCGGTGCCCTTCCTCGGTGCTCGTGACTGGCTCTGCGGCAAGGAATCCAAGACCAGCCGTGCGCCGCGGCTGACCAAGGGAATGCGCGCATGGATCTGGGATTGGCTGGATGGTGACTGGCGTGTTGCTGAGCGGCGGGATCTCTATCCGGGCCAGACGGTGCTGGTTGCCGCAGACTGCGGCGGGTATGAGCCGGAGCTCGGCTGGAGCCCGAAGTCCAGCGCAAGGGTGAGTCCAGTCACAGCAGTTGCGTCCACCGCTGACGAGCTGGCTGATAGCGCTGAGGACGACGAGCATCTGAGTGCGACGCCGGCCGAGGAGTGGCAAACCATCGCGGCCCACGGCCGTCAAGTGGGAGACGAGGCACAAAACATCGCTGGTCGCACACTGCCCGAGCTGGCGCGGCTCCTCGAACTAGCTGGTCGTTGGCATGACCTCGGGAAGGCGCACCCGGCATTCCAGAACTCCATCGTCGGACCGGACCGCCCTCGCCGTCACGATTTGGCCAAGGCACCAGACCGCGCCTGGCTGCCCCTTCCCCGCCTCTATCCCGATGGTCAGGGCCGCCGGCGTGCGGGCTTTCGGCATGAACTCGCCAGCACCCTGGGCCTCTTCTCGGTGCTGATGCGCTGTGCACCAGAGCACCCTGCTCTCCTCGGACCCTGGCGACAACTTCTCGAAGCCATGGGTTCGAATGGGACTGACGCGGGTCAACCGGAGGAGCCAAACGGACTCGAGAGGGAGATCATCGCCCTTACGGCCTCCGAGTTCGATCTCGTGGCCTATCTTGTCTGTTCTCACCACGGGAAGGTGCGTTTCGCGTGGCACGCCTCCCCTTCGGATCAGCAAGCAGAGGACGGGGTGCCACGGATCCGAGGGATCTGCGAGGGGGATCGGATGCCCAGCACGGCTCTCCCCTCCGCCGATGGGAGCACGGTGCCGTTGCCCGACTTCACCCTCACTCTGGCACCTGCCGGAATTGGGGTGAACCCAGTAACCGGGCGGGCCTGGACCGATCGGGTGCTTGGGTTGCTCAAGCTCTACTCGCCTCTTCAACTGGCACACATGGAGAGCCTGCTCCGTGCTGCCGATATCCGAGCCTCGCGCGCACCCAGGCCGGATCCGCTAGTTTGCGGGGAGTCGCAGTCACGAAATGGAGGGGAGTCGCGATGAATCTTCATCGACTACACGGTTGTGCCCCAACGCCTCTTGCACATTACCTGAAGGCCCTCGGGATCCTTCGAATCGTAGCTGAACAAGCCGATCCAGAGGCGCGTGGATGGTGGGAAGCGGAGAGCTTCGTGCTGGCGTGCTGCCTCACGAAGGATGAATTGCTGAGGTTCTTCCTCGAGAAATACGAACCAACTCCGCTCGTGTCCCCATGGAATCGGGGCTCGGGATTCTTCGCCAACGACCCTGTGCTCGTGCCTATCGAGTCGTCGCCCGCGCCTCGGTTCGGCCGCATGCGTGAGGGGATCCGAGCTGCGCGTGAGCGCCTCGTCGAGCTGTCGGTGGTCGATGACGCCGTCCGAGTCATCAAGGCCGAATCCAAGAAGAAGGGGCTCACGAAGACGCAGAGGGAGGCGCTCAGGAAGTCGGAGGCCTACAAGAAGCGCCTGGCAGACGCCGAGCGACAGTTCAAGGAACTCAAAGCGTCATTGATCCCGAACTTGCGGCTCTCCTGGCGTGGGCCTCATCGCGAGTGGATGGACGCAGCGTTGGTTCTCGACGGCGATGGCGAAGCGAAGTTTCCCGCGCTGCTCGGAACCGGTGGCAATGACGGGAGATTGGACTTCACGAATAACTTCTTTCAGCGCCTCGCGGAGGTGTTCAACTTCCGAGATGCACAAGGGGCCTTTCTGCCGGAGGCCGAACGATGGATGGTTGGCGCGCTGTTCGGCGAGCCCGCGCGAACACTCGTTGGGGGTATTGCCGTCGGCCAGTATCAGCCTGGCGGGGCGGGTGGTGCCAACAGCGGACCGGGCCCCGACGCTGACAGTCGCATGAATCCCGTCGACTTCATCCTCATGCTGGAAGGAAGCGTCCTCTTCGCGGCCGGGGCGACTCGTCGCTGGGAGTCCGTGGGAAGCGGCCGAGCATCCGCGCCCTTCGCGGTCGGGGCACAGTCTGCCGGTTATTGTAGCGCGTCGCCTGGTGAAGAATCGGCACGTGGCGAGCAATGGCTACCGCTCTGGGGCCGGCCAGCGTCGCTATCCGAACTGCGCCGGGTCCTTGCCGAGGGCCGTGCGCAACTCGGGCGGCGAAGCGCGAGAGAGGCCACGGATCTGGCCCGGGCCGTGGCTCGACTCGGAGCGGCGCGCGGCATCGATTCGTTTCAGAGGTTCGGATACATCGAAAGGAACGGTCAATCGAATCTTGCCGTCCCCCTCGGTCGCTTCATCGTTCCCAAGATGGGCGCATCCCGCCTGGGGTGCCTGGATGATCTCGAGACCTGGCTGGTGCGCCTCCGTCGGCAAGCCCGAGATCGCGGCGCTCCCGCCCGTCTGGTGCACGCCGAGCGCAATGTGGCAGACGCGGTCTTCGCCATCACGCAGCACCCGGACGAGGCGCTGCGCTGGCAGACACTGTTGCTCCGCCTAGCTGAGGTCGAAGAGATCCAGAAGACCGGTAGCGGCTACGCTGCGGGTCCGATCCCACGCCTCAGGCCGGAGTGGGTCAGCGCCGCGGACGACGGGACCGCCAGCATCCGTTTGGCGGTTGCTTTCGCGCTGCAGGCCGGGGAGTTTCATCGAAAGACAGGTGTGGCCTTGTCTGGCTCGGGCGTGAGGCGTCATTGGCTCAGCCTGGATGGTGCCAAATACGATGTCTCCAAGGTGGGACAACAAGAGCGGCTCAGGGTGCAGCCTGATTGCGTGCTGCAAGGGAGAAGTGGCATTGATGACGCGGTCGCCCTGGTGGCGCGGCGTCAGATCGAGGCCGCAGACCATGACCGCGGAGCACTTCCACTGGTTCCCGCTCGGGGAGCGTCCGCTTCGCTCGGTGACCTGGCTCATCTCGTGGCCGGCGGCGTCGACCTGGACAGGACGGTGGCTCTCGGTCGAGCACTGATGGCAGTCGATCCCTTCGCGTGGGCACGCCGTCCCCGTCCTTTGCGACGGTGCCCGACCAATGACCTTCCCGATGACGGATGGCTCGTGGTGCGACTCGCCACGGTACCCTATGCGTTGCCGAACGGAGCGACCATCAAGCTCGATCCTGCCGTGATCCGCCGGCTGGATGCCGGTGACGCGAGTTCGGCGCTCGAGCTCGCATTGCGTCGCTTGAACGCGGCCGGGATCCGTCCTGGACTCCGCGTGGGCGCAGTCCCTCCAGCGACGGCTCGCCTTTGGGCGGCCGCGCTTGCCTTTCCGATTGACCAGTTCACGACCGAGCGACTGCTCGGTCATCTCGACTCAAGTGTGCACAAGGAGAACCCATGACCATCGATCTGTCCCAGCTCAACCAAAGTCCCAGACTGTTGTTCGAAATCCCGCTCGTGCCCGTTCAAGGTCAGCGCTTTCAGCCTACGGGCTTCCCTGGACTTGGCGCCGCGACCTTCCAAACCGAGCAGGGCGCGTGTCTTCTAGTGGAGAGCGCCCAGAGCATGGCCAACCGGCTGGAGTTGACCTGTTGGGACGAGCAGCGGCAGGATCTCAGGGAGGAGTTGCTAGGCCTCTCCCATGTGCGCGTCTTGCGTGGTCAAGGCAAGAAGTCGGATGAGCGCCAGAAGGACAAGACTCCGAAGTTCTTGACTGACACAGTGCTCGAAGCTCACCGGATCAACAGTCCCTATCTCCTGGCGGGCTCTGACCAGTCCTTCATGACTCTCCTGAAGAAGGAGCTGGGCGCTCTCGATGAGGGTCCGATCGATCGACGCCTGCTCGCGCAAGTTCTTCTCAAGTACGACATTGGCTCGTTGCTCCATGGCGCGTTTCTAGCCAAAAAAGAGCTGGCTGGTGGCCGGTTGCGGGTTGCGAGAGCGCTCTCCGCCTTCGTCGAGGCGGACGGGGTGCGCGTGGCGGCCTCCGGAGGCGTGAAGAATGATCACGTGAATCCCAAAGGGGAGGCCAAGGATGGCTTCGGCAACGTTCCGTTTGCTCGTGATGAGTACACGGCGGAGAGGATAACCCTCTATGTGAATATCGATCTCGCCCAGCTCCGAGGATTTGGCCTCGGCGAGGCTCCTACGAAGCTCTTGATCCTGCTCGGCCTCTTCAAGGTTCGGGCGCTGCTCGATGGGGCCTTGCGCTTCCGAACCGCCTGTGACCTCACGGTCAAGGAACCCGGTGTTGCCGCTGCACGGCGCCCCAAGGACTTCGCGCTGCCGACCGCTGATGCCCTGAGCCAGGCGGTCAAGGCGAGCATCGCGGCTTGCAGGGACCTGATGACCGTGACCGAGGTTCGGTTCGACGACGAGCTCGGATCCGCCAAAGAACAGCGAGAGGCATCCTCCTCCTCCGAGGAGGACGACGAGGCCAATGTCACATGATGGACTCAACTGCATTTGTCTCGAGCGCTGCGCGACCCCGCGAGGTTATGGTACTGCGCTTTCCGGGCCGCCGGTATCACGCAACGCCTTGGGGACATCACGTCAATGAGGGTCAGCTCGAGTGGCCCCCCTCACCATGGCGCCTGATGCGCGCCCTGCTCTCCACGGGCTATGCCAAGCTCGGATGGGATGCCTGTGGGCCAAGTGAGCCTGGTCGCTCGCTGATCGAGAAGCTCGCGGCTGTGCTGCCTTCCTATCGACTTCCTCGTGCCGTGGGCACACACAGCCGCCACTACATGCCGCTCGGGCGCCTCGCGAACGGTCGAGAGTTGACCACGCTGGTGCTGGACACCTGGGCGCAGATTGACGACGACTGGTTGGGGATCCACTGGGATGTCGACCTCTCCCCTCGGGAGCGCGAGGTGTTCGGTGAACTTGCCTCGATGCTGGGCTATGTGGGTCGCTCGGAGAGCTGGGTGGAAGCCTCGCTGGAGGAGCGAGCCTTGGACGAGTTCGACGTGCGTCCGAGCGATGGCCGCGAGCGACCTGGGCCAGGCTGGGAGCAGGTGACCGTGCTTGCGCCCGTCGAGCCGGTCGAATTTGCACGGTGGCGTGGACAACAGCTCGAGAGCGACCTGCGCGCGTTGCCCACTTCGGATGCGAAGGGAAAACCGCTGTCGCCGAAGGCGCGCGAGAAGCAGAGGCAGAAGGTCTCCGATATGTACCCGGTCGATCTCATCCGCTGCCTTCAGGTTGACACCGGGGTCCTCCATGAGCTGGGCTGGAGCCAGCCACCAGGGTCGCGCAAGGCGCTGTACTGGCGAAGGAGTGATTCACTCGAGAGCATGGGAGCGCGAGCCCTTCCGCGACCGGTGTGGGCCATGCCAGTTGAGCATGTGCTGCTGGCTCTCTCCACCCAAAGCGGCAACATGCATGCGCTTCCATCCATTGTTCGCGCCCTGCCGCAAGGGGAGCTTCTGCATCGGGCGCTGCTCTCGAAGAGCGGCCGTGACGGTGGGACGGTACCGCCCGTCTTCAGCGGGCGGGACGAGAATGGTGCGCCGCTGCGCAACGACACGGGGCACCGTCACTGTCACCTGCTGCACCTCGATCTGGACGGAGACAACCATCTCGATCACGCGCTGGTGTGGGCGCCCATGGGCCTCGATGCCGAGGCTCAGAAAGCCATCCGTGAGACGCGGCGCACCTACACTAAGGGCGGGACCAGCGCACTCAGGGTAGCGCTCGCGGCGGCAGGTGCTCGATCGGAGATGATGTCCCTTCCCGAGCCCTGGGGCGCGCGCCTGCGACGTGTGCTCGGGGGTGAGGTCGCGGGTGCCGTTCGTTGGCGCTCGCTCACGCCCTTCGTTCCCCCAAGGCACCTGAAGCGTCAGGGCAAGAACTCGCTGGAAGGTCAGCTCGCCTCGGAGTTGGAAGCGCGGGGGCTGCCCCCACCCAAGACGGCGCGGCTTCTCGAGGCACACCATGACAACGACCTGATCGGCAGGAGCCGACACTTCATCCGGCGTCGGTCGTCCTCATCGCTTCAGCCACCAGTGGACTGCGGGTACATGGTCGAGCTCGAGTTCTCGGTGCCGATCACTGGACCAATCGCATTGGGGTACGCGAGCCACTTCGGATTGGGATTGTTCGAGGCCTGTGACTGAGCCTGCCACCATGTCGGTCGCCTACCCTCCGGAGGCAACCGGCGCTCGACTCATCCCCGCCCGGATGATCAACGAGGTCCTTTACTGCGAACGGCTCATGTGCCTCGAGTGGCTGGAGGGCGAGTGGGCAGACAATTACTACACGCGTGACGGGAAGGTGGTCCACAAGCGCCCGGACAAGGCGGAGAAACCCTTGGTCGAGACGCCGCCTCTCGGTGAGGATGGGCAACCGCTGCCCTACCAAGCGCGGTCGGTCTGGCTCAGCTCGGAGCACCTTGGGATCACGGCCAAGATCGACGTGGTGGATGCCGAGGGCAACACGGTGGTTCCGGTCGAGTACAAACGAGGAAAAAAGCCCGACATCCCCGCCGGCGCCTACCTCCCCGAGCGTGCTCAGGTCTGCGCCCAGGTGCTGCTGCTCCGGGAGCACGGCTTCTCCTGTGAGTACGGGGAAATCTACTACGCGAAGGATCGCAAGCGGCATCGCGTGGACATCGACGATGCCTTGATCATGGAGGTGCGTGTCGCGGTCGAGCGCATCCGAGTCTTGGCGGAGCGAGGGAAGACGCCACCACCGCTTGTCGATAGCCCGAAATGCCATGGATGCTCGCTGGTGGGGATCTGCCTCCCCGACGAGGTGAGCACGCTGGCTTCGGCGGAACCCCCGCCCGAGGAGTACCTGGACGTGGGTGACGATCCCTGGGGCCTGGCCGGACCTGAACCCGAGAAATACATCCGCCGACTCTATCCGGCCCGGGACGACGTGATGCCGGTCTACGTTCAAGAGCAAGGCGCTTCATTGCGCCTCGACGGTGAGCGCCTCGTCATCTCCCAGCGGGATGGCGGAAGCTCACCCGCCCGTCTCGCCAACACCTCGCACGTTGCCCTCTACGGCAACGTCCACGTCACCACCCCGACCCTGCGAGCTCTCCTCGATCGCAACATTCCGACCCTATTTTTCACCTACGGAGGCTGGTACCGAGGGCGCCTGGTCGGCTCGGACTCGAAGAACGTCGAGCTGCGCCTCGCCCAGTATCGGACCACTCAGAACCCCGCTCTCTGCCTCGGTCTTGCCCGGGGCTTCGTGGCCTCGAAGATCCTCAATTGTCGCACGCTCCTTCGCCGCAACAACCCTGAAGTCTCCGAGACCGCCCTTTCTGAATTGAAGCAGCTGGCCCGGAAGGCCCGGGACGCTGAGCGCGCTGACAGCCTGCTCGGTATCGAAGGCACCGCCGCACGCATCTACTTCGCAGAGTTCGCCGGCATGCTGAAGGGCGAGGCGTCCACGGATTTCGATCTGGAAGGCAGAAACCGTCGCCCACCCCGTGACCCGGTGAACGCCCTGCTCTCCTTCTGTTACTCGCTGCTCGCGAAGGAACTCCTGATTGCCACGACCACCGTTGGCCTAGACTCGATGTTGGGGTTCTACCATCAACCCCATTTCGGTCGTCACGCCCTGGCGCTGGATCTGATGGAAGAGTTCCGGCCCATTATCGCCGACTCCGTGGTCATCAGCGCCCTCAACACCAACGTCGTCCAAAGCGACGATTTCGTGCGTGCTGCCGGCTCGGTGAGCCTCACGGCACCGGCCCGAAAGCGGCTCATCTTGGCCTTTGAACGCCGTATGGACCAGCTCGTGACCCACCCCATCTTCGACTATCGCGTCAGCTACCGTCGGGTTCTCGAGGTGCAGGCACGACTTCTCTCCCGCATGCTGCTTGGTGAACTCGACTCCTACCCGGAGTTTCGCGTGAGGTGATCCATGCGGCATGTCTACATCGTCACCTATGACGTGTGCGATCCGAAGCGTCTCCGGCAAGTCTACCGGATGATGCTCGGCTACGGGGAACATCTCCAGCTTTCAGTCTTCGAGTGCGAGCTCAACGCCCGGGAGCTAGTCGATCTGCGACACGCTCTCGGTGAGCTCATCCACCACGACGAGGATCAAGTTCTCTTCGTGGACGTAGGCCCTGTCGACGGCCGCGGCGACAAGAGCATCTCCGCTCTTGGACGTCCGTACATTGACATCGAGCGCACAGCGATCGTGGTTTGAGCCATGTTGACGGAACGCTGCGCCCTCGACTATACTAAGATCCATCCGCAGCGTTGCGAGCGGCTCGGTGAACGCCAAACCCCCGTACCCGCTCGCAGAGGCTCCAGCTCCTTGATAATCCAAAGAAAGCCAGCTAAGCCACCTGCCAGAAGTCACTCTGAACGACATGACAACAGTCTCGAAATCGGAACCGCTCGCAAATCCCCTCCCAGGTACCCGAGATCATTCGGGCTCCCAGGGACGACTCTCCACCGCGTTCGCGCGGTGGCCCCATTGAAGCATCCGTCGTACCCTCGGCTTTCTCCACAACGATCCACCTCTCCACCGCGTTCGCGCGGTGGCCCCATTGAAGCGACGTGAGCCCTGAAGATGGTCCCGGCCTTGCCAGCGCTCTCCACCGCGTTCGCGCGGTGGCCCCATTGAAGCATGGTTACCCAAAGAGCAGTGCGTGCCGTGGACATCTCTCCACCGCGTTCGCGCGGTGGCCCCATTGAAGCAGAAAGATGCCGCTGCGCCTGGGCGCGCTCCGACTCGGCGCCTCTCCACCGCGTTCGCGCGGTGGCCCCATTGAAGCTGGCGATTGGCTCGAAACGCCTTCACGCGATCCGGCGCTCTCCACCGCGTTCGCGCGGTGGCCCCATTGAAGCGGCCGTCAAGCCAGCACAGCTGGGTGGGCCCGAGGCGGCTCTCCACCGCGTTCGCGCGGTGGCCCCATTGAAGCGGCGTGTCTCACGGCCGTCATGGGTAGGTGCCCACCGCTCTCCACCGCGTTCGCGCGGTGGCCCCATTGAAGCCGGGGTAGAGGCCCGCAGACTGGGCGGAAACCGGAGAGAACTCTCCACC
>CAYNEY010000030.1:0-2452 GCA_964396375.1 uncultured Polyangiaceae bacterium
GCGAACCGGAAGTGTCCGTCGGGAGTCGCAAGGATTACCAGCCTGCCCCACATGCCGCCCGGAACCTAGCAGAGGCGGCGGGAGCCGAGAAGTCCGGAGCGGCGCGCCCAGGCGTTCCCGCGAAGATAGGACCATCAAGGATGGCTTGGGTGCACCCCGAAGGACGAGGCAGAGGGCTCGGTGGAATCGGTGAACTGCCCAAGGCCGACAAGCGGGATCTCGCGCCTGGGCTCGCCCGGATCGTTGCTCCACAGTTCGAGCGTCCCTTTCACGCCGCGCGTGCCCAAGATGACCCGCTTCGGCAGGAGTTCGACCAGGATTTCGCGGCGTGTCCCCGGGCCCCGTGGGAGCAACTCTGCGCGGAAGGGACCATCGGTGATCGTGACGGAGCTCACCTCGAAGTCGGGCGCGCTACTGTCGACGGAGACGCGCACCTGCTTCTTGCCGCGGCCTTTCAGGTTGATGAGCGGATTACTCGGCTCGATGCGGAGCGTGCCCACGACGCGACAGCCATAGGAGAGCGTGAGAGAAGAAGGCTCGGTCAGCCCAGTCTCGAGCTTCACGCTCCCCGTGTGCGACCCCACGCTCGTCGCGCGGCACACCACCTCGAGCAGTGACTCCTGTCCGAGCCACCGCACCTCCACCTCGGGTTCCGTCACAGGCACGAGGACCGGCTTGGCTCGCCCCAACTCGGTGCCCGTGAGCTTGGCGGTGAGCCTGCGCGACTCGCCGAAGGGTAGGGTTGCCTCGAGATAGTCGGGAGAGAATCCGAGCCGGGGCTCGATCCGTCCGCGCACCGAGAGCACCAGCGGCTCCCTGCGGCCGCGGAAAAAGACGCGGAGCTTCTCCGAGAGCGGCCCGGGCAGATCGGAGCGACACTCGAGCTTCACTTTGGCCGAGGCTGCCGGCTCGAGGGAAAGAGATGCCAGCTGAAGACGGCAGAACCGGCTCGCTTCGATCCGCTCTACCGAGAGCGGCACGCGGGTCGGGTTCTCGAGGATGAGCTCACGTGTCGCCAACTGGTCCTTGGCCAGAGCCCCAAGTTCGACCGGGTCTTCGGAGAAACGCAGGCGCAAGGAGGCACGCTCAGCCTCTGCGGACGGCGCGCCCCGACAACCGGCGAGCAGAAGGCCCGCCACGGTGAGAGCTCTCACCAGCTCCATGCGCTACGGGCAGACCCGCGGGGTGTCGAGTTGCCCGCGGATGCTGGCGATGGTGTTGCCCCAATTGGAGTTGGGGTTGTACTGCGCGAGCGAGATCACACCGTCGGCGATCCGGTCGTTGATGCTGCCTGGGACGTCCCAGGCAGCATCGTGGCCCGCAGACGAGCCGTTCGCTCCGTAGCCGGTGTCGGCGAGGATGGGCTTGCCGGTGACCTGAGAGAGCCCCGCCCAGGTCATGTCGTTGCTGGAACGGATCACCTCCGTGTTGGCGTTGGTGCCGCCCCCCGAGGTGTGGACGAAGGTAAAGAGGGACATGTCGAAGTGTCCGTACCACCAAGCGCCGTTGTCGCCGCCATTCTCGGGTCCGACCCAAGGCGAGGCGTCGATCGAGAAGAAGGCGTTGGGCAGGCTACTCCGGAGCGCCCCCACGATCTCGGCCACGCGCGAGGCCGCCTGAGCCGCCGTCCAGGCCGCAGTCTGGCTGTCGTAGGTGTACTGGTACCAATCAGGCTCGAGTTCGAAAATGATGGGGCGCTCGGTGCCCCAGCAGTTGGCGTAGCCCGCCGAGTAGCTGCGGTAGATGTCGAGGATCCGCGACCAGTCCGCGGCGATGTATTGGGCCCCGTAGGTGCAGAGATCGCCCCCACTGCAACCCGAGACGTTGCAATCGCAGAGGTTGTGATCGCGCTTCACGTTGCCGGCCGCCACATAGGTGACGACCACCGGAGTGAGCCCCTCGAGCTCTCCCCCCGGATTGCCCTCGTCGCAGACGTATTCCTGATCGAAGGAGGAACCGAGCATCCAGCCTGGGGTGTAGAAATCGAGCTGGGAGATGAGCTGGTCGCCACCATTTCGAGCGATGGAATCGATGGTACCGAAGTGGAACCGGCACTCGGCGAAGGCATTGCCCGTCGGCGCCGCACCACCCTCGCCGGGAGCACCACCCTCGCCGGGAGCACCACCCTCGCCGGGAGCACCACCCTCGCCGGGCCTGCCACCCTGGCCTTCAACCGCCCCACCTTGACCAGGGGTTCCACCTTCACCGAAAACCGCGCCGCCCTCACCTTCGACCGCACCACCTTGACCAGGAGCCCCACCCTGCCCAGGCGCGCCGCCCTCACCTTGATTGGCGACGCAGGTCCAGAGCGCCGAGCCAGGATCGCAGGTGCAGGTGCGCGTGGTGCGCACGCACGGCGCGACATCCACGGCGGGAATGCAGGCGTCGCCAGTGTCGACGCCGCGCACGCAGGTGGACTCACCGGTGGCGCCACCTTGACCCACTACAGCTC
>CAYNEY010000030.1:2552-4593 GCA_964396375.1 uncultured Polyangiaceae bacterium
CGCCTTGACCCACCACGGCCCCGCCTTGACCCACCACGGCCCCGCCTTGACCCACCACGGCCCCGCCTTGACCCACTACGGCCCCGCCTTGGCCCACTACAGCTCCGCCCTGACCCACCGCGCCGCTGGTGCCAGCGTTGCCGCCACTCGCCGCCATCGTGCCTCCACCTTGAGCCAGGGTCCCACCCCCAGTGCCGGTGGTGGCTGGCTCACCATCCGTGCTGTTGCCACCACAGGCAACGTGGATCAGGGAAAAGATAAGACATGCGGAGAGGGAAGACAGGTGTTTCATGGGGTTCCGAACGCAAACTTGGTTCTACCAGGAGGGTAGTTGCCAGTTTGGTCCGAGCCGCCCACAAATCGATGTGTTCTGCGGACAGAAAAGGTGAAGGGCCCGAGGAGACCCCGAACCCTTCAAAGTGCACGCAAAAAATCCGCCCGTGATGTGACTACTGGGGACCGGCTCCGCTCTCGACGATGCTCGGGACGTTCTGGGCCGGATCGGCAGTGTAGGAGTAGGGCGGGTCGTTGAACACCGCGCCGCCTCCGCCGGTAGACTGCTCGCCACTCGCGGCATCACCGTCATAAACGTTGCCGGTCGCCGAGATATTGGCCGTCTCTTCGTTCGAGTCGCTGTTGAACTCGTGGGGATCGCCGTGGGTGAAGTAGTTGTTCTCGACGAAGAGGTGGGCGTCGTACCCAGCACGGACGGCGTAGTTGGTGGCACTCGACGAGTAGTAGTTGTTGAACAGGTGGTTCTTGCCGAAGCGCACCCGCGGCTGACGTTCCACCACGTTGTCCGCCCACCAGTTGTGGTGCCAGGTGATGTTCAGGTTCCCCGCCGAGTCTTCCGAATCATCGCCACCCACCAGGTTCGAGTAGCGGTGGCCGGCGGCGCCCGTCGAGTCATCACCCTCGTTGTCGGTACGGGGCGTGTAGTGGAACTTGGTCCAGGAGACAGTGATGTAGTCGGCACCCTTGGTGATGTCGAGGTTGCCGTCGGTACCGTCCGAGATATCGCAGTGATCGAACCAGATGTGGTGGGCGTCGTTCTGAACCGAGATCCCATCCGCCCCCGACGAGCAACCTTCACTCGAGTCGTAGTCCGGATCGAGGGCACAATCCCCCTCTCCGTAGCCGACGAAGGTGATGTTGCGGACGATGATGTTCGACGAGCCGCTGATCCCCATGTGTCCCCCGAAGGAGGCGCCGCAGATCCCGACGATGGTCTTGTTCGAACCCACGTCGATGTCACCCTTGCCAAGATCGCCGGTGACCCAAATCACCGCGGGGGTATCGTTGGACACGGCGCTCTGCAACTGGGAGAAGCTCGTCACCGTCTGCGGCGTGGCGTTGCCTCCGCCCGTGATCCCTCCCGCTTCCGTCACCCAGCCGATCGGCGTGGGTTGGGGCGGCGGCTGATCGCAACCACCCGTCCAACCGCCAGTGCCGGGCGCTCCACCTTCGCCGGGCGCTCCACCTTCGCCGGGCGCTCCACCTTCGCCGGGCGCTCCACCCTCACCAGGCGCACCACCCTCACCAGGCGCACCACCCTCGCCAGGTGCTCCACCCTCGCCGGGTGCTCCACCTTGACCCGTCGCACCGCCAACCCCCACCAGCGTACCGCCACACTGACAGAAATCGGAGCTGTGTCCCGAATCGCAGTCGATGGCGGGACGGTCGGCGTCAGCCGCGCATTCGCCGGACACGTCTTCGTAGGCCGTGACACAGGTGAGCCCCGCAGCGGCACACACCTGCGTGCAGCCAGCCCCATCGGTGAAGACCGCCGTACAGAAATCAGCGCCGCTTTCACACAAATCCCAGCCTGCGGTCTCGATCGCCGAGCAGTCCACGGTGGCGGTCGCGCCGCCTTGGCCCGGGGCACCGCCCTCACCGACAGGAGCGCCGCCCTCACCGACGGGAGCGCCGCCTTCGCCGACCGGGGTACCTCCCTGACCAACGGGGGCACCTCCCTGACCAACGGGGGTACCTCCCTGACCAACGGGGGTACCTCCCTGACCGACCGGGGTGCCACCTTGGC
>CAYNEY010000030.1:4693-27744 GCA_964396375.1 uncultured Polyangiaceae bacterium
CAGCCGGAGCACCACCTTGGCCAGCCGGAGCACCACCTTGGCCAGCCGGAGCACCACCTTGGCCAGCCGGAGCACCGCCTTGGCCAGCCGGAGCGCCGCCCTGAGTCGAGGCTGCACCCCCCGATCCGAGACCCGTCGAGCTCGAGCCACCGCTGGTGGTGGGGCTCCCCGCACCGCCCCCAACCTGGATCACGTCCGTGGCTTTCTGATCTTCTCCGGAACAGGCGGCGAGGGCCAGAAGGGCGGCGAGGGTGCCAAGGAGGGTGGTCGGGACTGTCTTGCGATAGGAAATGGTCATGGGCTACTCCGGCGGCGCGTTCGAAGAGTTCGACGGGTTCCGGCGTTAATGCACGAGGGCATCCCGGCGATCAGCAAATCCTCAGGTTCTTCTCGACCTTCCACCCTGCCACACCATTCCGCGGCAGATGGATTATGACTGAGCTGTACTTCCCGAGCCCTCGCCGATGACTGAGCTTCGCCACGCCCTCGCCCACGCGCCGGTCACGTTCCTGCTGCCGGCGCTCTTGCTCGTGGTCGCGGCGTGGAGCCTGCCCGGATTTCGGAGCCGCCGCGCCCGTGCCTGGTTGGTGGTGCCCTACCTCTGGATGGCACTCACGCTGATGTTCTGGAGCGAGGCCGACCACGCCGAGCTCGCCGTGCTCTTGGTGCCGGGCTTCGCTCTGCTTGGGTTCTTGCTCATCGCGGTGCCGGCCTGGCTCATCGCCGAAGCGCTGCTGTGGGTACTCGGCAGGCTTTGGCCTCACAGGGTGAGGCGCGCTCCCGTCATTCACGCGACCAGTCTCGGAGCACTCGCGCTCACGCTCTATCAGGCTGCACAGGCCACGAGGGCACCGGAGGCGGTGTGGCATGAGGTGACGCTGCCGGAGCGGCACTCGTCCCGACTGACCATAGCCCAACTGAGCGATCTGCACCTGCGGGGGCTCGAGGATCGCCCGCGGCTCTTGGAAGTGGTGCGCGCCACCCAGACCCTGGACGCCGATCTGGTAGTCATCACGGGCGACATCTTGGACGGGGCGGTGAAGAGTCCAAGGCGCCTGCTCGAGCCGCTCTCGGCGCTCACTGCCAAGAAGAACGTCTACGCCGTGCTCGGCAACCATGACCTGTACGCTGGCGCCGAGCTCTTGACCCAACACCTCCGCGACCTTGGTGTCACCGTGCTGCTGAACGAGCACCGCGTACTCGAGGTCCAAGGACTCTCAGTGCCGCTCGTGCTGGCGGGGGTAACCAATCCCAGCAGCGGATGGCATGGGGGCAAACGATCGCGGTCGCGGGATGAGCTGGCCACTCAGGATTCCGATCCGCGGCGCGCCTTCGCCCATGCACCCGAGCCTGCCCTGCGCGTGCTGCTCGCCCACCAACCGAAGAGCGTAGTCGCGGCGCGAGATCTCGGAGTCGATTTGGCCCTGGTCGGCCACACCCACGGCGGTCAGTTCTTTCCCTACACGGGACTCATCGACGGTGTGTTCCCCTATCCTACCGGCGCCTCCCGCGATGGCGCCATGAACGTGATTGTGAGCGGTGGACTCTCCTTCTTCGGCCCGCCCCTCCGCGCGCATCCCCCAGAGATCACCGTGATTTCGCTGCGGTGATTTTTCTCTCAAGGTTCGGCGCGACCTGACGTTCCAAGAGCTTGAGATCCCGCGTTCGAGGATCTCGGATTTGGTTCCAACGAAACGGCAAACCCGTCGCGAGGCGGGGACGCAAAGCCATCGGGGCTCTCTGAGCTGGCTGGGCTACCGAAAGGCACACCCATGTCCGTCATCCTGCGTTCGGCGATCCTCATCGCTGGGCTTTTCGCGTTCGGATGCGCCACCCCCGACCCGGCCTCGGACGGCGAGCTCTCAGTCTCGCTCGCCGCCATCACCGACGGACTTCCGGCCAGTGACTATCCGGAAGCCGCGCTGGTCAACATCGATCCAGGCCCCGAAGGAATGAAGGTCTGCTCGGGCGCGCTGATCGCCCCGAACGCCGTGCTCACCGCGGGGCACTGCCTGGATGGGCACACCAGCTTCGAGATCCACGTGGGCGGCGAGTTCCGGCGCACCACCGACGCGGTGGTCTTCGATTGGTACGAGAACGGCTCGAACAAGGTCAACCCCGAGCACCATGACATTGGGCTCTTGTTCTTCGAGACCCCGATCGTGCTCGACCAGTACCCGACGCTGGCGCTCGCGCCCTTGCCCGATCAGAGCCCGGTGACCTGCGTGGGGCGCGTGCTGGACGGGCGCATCACCTCCGAGCTTCATCAGACCACGACCCAGGTGAGCTCCGCCGCCAGCATCGGCTTTCCCTATGACTACGTCTCGCCGGTGGTCACGCAGCGCGGCGACTCGGGCGGCCCGGTCTACGCTGGTGATAGCCACCAGATCGTGGCCGTGAGCTCGGGTGCCGGCAGTGAGATCCAGGTGATGGCTCGAGTCGATCTGTTGGCCTCGTGGATCGACCAGCAGCTCACCTTGCACCCCATATTCGTGGAACAAGAGGAGCCGAGCGCAACGGTGGAACCCGAACCCACCGAGGCCTGCGCTCCGGAGACTGAAGGCAATGACACGCTGGCTGCAGCAACTTCGGGGGCCACCGCCTTCTGCGGCGCTCTCTCGATAGGGGATCGAGATTTCTTCCGCGTCTCTCTGGCCCCCGGACGACACAGCCTTTCCCTCGAGGCCGAGGCAGATGCCAAGATCAGTGTCGGCCTGGCTGTCGGCGACAGCTGCTTCTTCGCCCACCGCGACGTGCGCCAGATCACGGTACGGATCTCAGGAGGCGAAGCCGAGTTGTGCGTGCGGGCGGATTCTCCCACCAACACCGCACAAGGTTATCGCCTGACCGCGACCCAGCCCGGCGAGTGAGCGACTCCGCCAGTCGATGGTCACGCGCATCTCGCGGGCGGGACGGTCACCGACCGAGTTGTGCTGCGCGGTACTCACGCGGCAAGACGCCATGCCACCGCCTGAACGCGCGGTCGAAAGCGCCAAGGCTTCCGAAACCGAGTCGGAAGGCGATCTCCCCAATGGTGCCTTGACCACGGAGTTCATGCTCGGCCAGCTCACGTCGGGTCTTCTCGACCAGCTCAGAGAACGTCACGCCCTCCGCCGACAGGTGGCGCCGCAGAGTAGGGGGACTCACCCCAAGACGCCGCCCCACCCACGCGATGCTGACCTGACCGGAGCTGAGGTATGCCGAGAGCAGCTGAACCACCCTGGCACTCAAGCTCTGCTGCGACTCGAGTTGAGAGATAAGTTGCTCGGCTCGCGCCGACGACGCAGCCCCCAGGGGTTCGCACGAAACGTTCATGGGTGCGTCGAGGTGTTCGCGCCGTAGACGAAGGGCAGTACGTCCCGCGTCGAAGCGCACCCGGCAGCGAAAAGCTCGTCCATACTCCCCGAGATAGTCGGGGGCCGGGTGAGCGAACTCGAGAGAGAGCTCGGTCTCGTCGAGAGAGGAGTTGCGACGCAGAAACTGCACGATGTCGGCCATGGCGAAATCCGAGGCCACGCGAAGGGCGGTCCCACTCGCCCGGGAACGGCGAACGAAGAGCACGTCACCGCCCTCATGCTCGAGCGAGAAAGTGGCCTCCTCACTCAGTAGACGTATGTACCGGATCGTGCACTCTAGGGCAGCTCCAACCGTTGGGCAGTTGCGGGCGGCCTCCTCCAGAGGATCACGATCCTTGGCCTCGAAGTACGGGGCTGCATGGAGGCCGATCGCCTGGTCACCAGTCGCCTGGACGGCACCGTCGAGCATGCCGAGAGCGTCCTCGAGGGACACTCGGAGGTTCGGATCGGCGAGACAGGCGTCCGCCGGAGCGGACTTGGTGAGTGAAGCGCCTCGAGGGTGCGTCGCCAGGTACCGGAGAAAGGCCCATACGACCCTGATGGACTGGGTGGGTTTGGCCGTCGGTTTCTTCGGCACGCGAGAAAGCGTACACGAATTGGCTCGGTGGCTCAAATCGAGCGTGGGAACCGACAGAGCTTTGGGGTGACGATTTTGAGCCCCAATGTCAACACCCGGAGGCAGGAGGGTGTGAGATACCGAACGGAGACATCGAAGTTGGCGTGTGACTCGAGTCTCACCGGCGAGAGCCCGCCAAACGAGGGAGAACCCACATGACGTTCCGGCAACCATGGCCCACTCTTGCTCTGCTCCTTGGTACTGCGGCGCTGCATCTCGGCTGCGGCGATTCCGCTCAAGGCCCAGCTCCGTCTGACGGCTCCTCCGGCACGGGGACAGACGACGCTCCCGGTCAAGGCGGTGCTCCCAGTCAAGGCGGTGCTCCCGGTCAAGGCGGTGCTCCCGGTCAAGGTGGTGCACCAGGTCAAGGCGGTGCACCAGGTCAAGGCGGTGCTCCCAGTCAAGGCGGTGCTCCCGGTCAAGGCGGTGCTCCCGGTCAAGGCGGTGCTCCCGGTCAAGGCGGTGCACCAGGTCAAGGCGGTGCACCAGGTCAAGGCGGTGCACCAGGTCAAGGCGGTGCTCCCGGTCAAGGCGGTGCTCCCGGTCAAGGTGGTGCTCCCGGTCAAGGCGGTGCTCCCGGTCAAGGTGGTGCAGGCGGAGACGAGTCCATGAGCTGCCTCGACGGCATCACCGCCTATCAGGACGACGGGCCTTTCGACACCAGGATGACTACCTCCGGCTCCGTGAAAATGTGGATCCCAGACGTTCCCGCGGGCTGCAAGATCCCTATGGTTCACTACGCCAATGGGACCAGTGCGACGTGCACCTTCTACCGATCGATGCTGACGCGACTAGCGAGCCATGGTTTTCTCGCTCTCTGTTACGAGGACCCCAACACGGGCGCGGGTCAGTATGGACTGCAAGCATTCGAAACCGCGCTCACCGAATACCCTGACTTGGTCACCCTTCGCTTCGGTTCGACCGGACACTCGCAGGGAGGGATGGCCTCCCTGGTCACGCTCGGATACGCCGAAGACACTTGGGGTGAGCTCGGTGTCTATGCGGCACTCGCCATGGAACCGGCGAGCGGGTTTGGTTCTACGCCCTCCGAGGGTTGGCAAACTGTCTACCGAAGCATCTCCTCACCGACTCTCTTGTTCAGCGGGCTCGGCACCGACACCATGGTATCCCAATCATGGGTGCAGCAGGCGTTCGATACCGTGAATGAGGCGAGCGAGTCGTACTTCTGGGCCAAAGATGGGGCCAACCACCTGACCACGATCAATGAGGATGGCAACGAGCTTCTGATCCCATGGTTCCGATGGAAGCTTCTTGGAGACCAGGAGGCATGCCGATTCCTTCAGGCGATCCCGTCCATCGATGATTCCTGGACCGTCGTGGACTCCAAGAACGAGATCGCCTGTGCACCGAGCGCAGACTAGCCCTCTCGGCGTCGACTAGAAACTCACACCCAGCCCCGCGCCCAGGCGCAGCACCCAGGAGCTCTCCGCGCGGAGCCGCTCACCCTCCGCCCGATCGAGGTAGTCCCCGGGTTGATCGAGGTTCTTCGAGCCACGGAACTCGACCGGGATCTCGAGGCCCACCCCAGGCACGTCGATCACCAACCCGGTGCCGAACGTGAGGAACGTGGGCTTGACCTCGCGGATCGTGTAGTCCGGATCCTGCCCACCGCCCTCGGCGTGGCCCTCCGCGGATTGGGAGAGAGTGAACTCCGGTCCGAGGCCAAACCACAGGCGCCCGAGGCCGAGCGGCACATTGAGCTTGGCCAGCAGCGGCAACCGAAGACTCTTGATCTCGAGCTCCTCGGTGATGTCGACGCCGTTCACCGAGACGTTGCGGTGCATGTTGCCGAGCTGATAGTTGAGGCCCGCCTCGAGCCCTATCAGCTTGATCAATCGGAGGTCGTAGTAGGCGAGGGCCCCGTAGGACATCCCCCCGCCGTTGCCCCGGAAGCCGAGTCCGTCGTCACCGTCGGCCAAGCCCTCGGGGGTGGTCCAGATGTCGGCACCGGCCAGAAGCTTCACCCCCACCGAGTGGTCGACGACGAGATCGGCCCGGGCCGGGATGGCGAGGCCAGAGAGCGCGGACAGGGCACAGAAACCAGCAAGAAAACGATGATGCATGGCCCAAGCATGGGACGGGCCGGAGGCCTAGACAAGCTCGACCAGGCCCACCCGAGCGGGAGGAGCGCCGGGGGACACACACACCAACATCAGTGTTCACAGTGTGATGACGGAGTCTCGGAACCGTGACACACACGCAGAACCGGGGGTTGAAATGATCTGAAATCGCCTCCTGCCGTTCGGCTGAGGACACTCTTCTGTGTCTCTCACTGTCGCCTCGATGTTGCGATTGTGCCATGTTTCATGCTGAATTGGTGTTTAGGAAGGGCTGTCACCGAGCCGGTGCGGTGACGTCACCACGCCGCCATTGTGAGCTCATGTGCGTTTTGTAGGTTGACTTACTACCGCTCGTTTGCCATGTTCCCCGCCGTGTGAGGGAGTCCGCTCAAGAACTCACCTAGTGAGGCTTCTCGGCAGGATTCTGGTGTTCCGTCCGGTCATGGCGCAGCTTCGGCACGCGTCGTGGTCGTCGTCCGCAAATCACCGCTGAGTCGATCGGGCTCCGCGGAGGCTGCATGAGTTCGGGGGTGTGGTCGCGCTGTTTCATCGCGAAACGGCGCGGGTGCGCCCCCTATTGAAATGGGAGAGCCTTCGACTTCGGTCGCGGCTGTCCCGGTTAGGGATTCGTCTGCCCGCGAGGCACGAGCCCCGCCCCCTCTCGCCCCAACCAGCTGGGCGAGATCGCCCATGGTCCATCCAACGAATCAAGAAGAGGAGACAGATACATCATGACCAAGTTCCGATTCACCCAGTTCGCCCTGTCCGTGGCCGCCATTTCCGGCTTCGTTGCCTGCGCATCCACCGAGGGCAACGAGCAATCGCTGTCCCAGAGCGGCCTGCAGCTCACCCTCGAGGTGGGCGCCGAGACGGGCGTCGACGGGATCCGCTACGAGATCGTCGCGGTCGACTGCGAAGAGGGAACACCGCTCGCGGACGTGGCCCCGATCGTGATCGAGAAGGATTTGGAAGACGTCCGGATCCCTGGTGGGATCGACACCCTCGAGGACAACCCCCTCGACAAGGAGTCCTCCCATGCCTTCGCCGACTACTTCGTGACCGTCGAGCCCGGCTGCTACGACGTCACCACCACCCCGCTTACCACCGATCTCATTTGCCACGCGGCTACCGAGAAGAGTGTGGTCGTGAACGAGGGTGAGACCACCGAGGTCTTCCTGATCAACCAGTGCGACGGCTCGGATCCTGGTGCCATCGACACGGTGGCGGCGGTCAACCATCCGCCGGTCCTCTTGGATGTGAGCTACCCTGGCTCGAAGTTCGTGGAGAGCTGCGAGCTTCAGACCATCTGCGCCACGGCCCAGGATCCGGAGAGCGATCCGCTGGAGTTCGAGTGGATCGTCACCTCCGGCCCGGCAGTGGTCGGTCCGTCGGTGGTGAGCCAGGAGAAGAACGCGGACGGCTCGGTCACTCAGTGCGTGAGCTACATCGCGCAAGCGGCGGGTAAGGTCGAACTCACGGTCAATGTCTACGATCTTCTGCACACCGGCACCGAGTTCCAGCGCATCGAGGACTGGCTCAGCGACGCCGGTTACCCGAACGACTCCCACACCAGCTTGGACTTCATGTTCTACGCTGCGGAGGGAGCACTGCCGGTCGACGAGGTGTGCGGGGACGACATCGACAACGACTGCGACGGCGAGATCGACGACGCCGACGTCTGCTCAGGGATCCCCGCCGAGGGTTGCTTTCCAGGAACCAGCCCCGTCTGCGCAGGAGATCTCGACGTGATGATCCTTCAAGATATGTCAGGCTCATTTGGCGACGACAAGCGAGTGATGGACGACCTCGCCCCCACCCTCGCCAGCACCCTGTTTTCGGCCAGCGCTGGCCTCGAGCTTGGCGTGGCCTCCTTCGTGGACAAGCCGTTCTCCCCGTTCGGTTCGGTGGGTGACTACGTCTACCAGCTCGATCTCCCGCTCACCACCGACACCAGCGCCTTCGTCACGGCGGTGCAGGGGCTGATCGTCAGGTCCGGCAACGACTACTCGGAGAGCCAGATCGAGGCGCTCCAGCTCCTCGCCTACGACGCTGCGGCGGGCTTCCGCACCGATTCCCAGCGCTTCGTGGTAGTGGCGACGGACGCACCGTTCCACGTTGCCGGGGACTGCGGCCTCGGCACCTGCACCGCGGGGGCGAACGACGGCAACGGCGTGCTCAATCCCCTCGAGGACTATCCCTCGCAGGCTCAGGTGCTGGCAGCCCTCGAGGCTTCGGACATCACGCCGGTGTTCCTGGTTGCGGGCGGTTCCGCCGTCACCCCGAGCTACGAAGCGTTGGTCTCGACCCTGGGGCGCGGCAGCGTGGTCGAACTCTCGAGTGACAGCTCGAACCTGATCAACGCCATCCTGACCGGGCTCGGCTCGGCCTGTCGCTGCGAATAGATCCGCGATGCGGCGTGCGACCGCCGGGGGCAGCATCAGGCCTCGGCGGTCGCGCTTTTTTGTCTGCCTCAGGGCTCGACGGCGGCTGGAAGCACAATGCTGAAGGTCGAACCCACGCCGGGCTCGGAGGCGACCAGAATTCGTCCCCCCATCGCGGTCGTGAGCCGTTGACTGATCGCCAACCCGAGGCCGGTTCCCTTCTGCTTGGTGGTGAAAAAGGGGACGAACAGGCTATCGAGGATGCTCTGGTTCATCCCGGGGCCCTGGTCCAAAACCGCGATTTCCACCCAATCACTCTGCTTGTCACGGCTGCTCCAACCCGGGCGATAGCCGTGCCGCTCGAGGGTGCGCACCAAGACCTTCCCGCGGTGGTTCATGGCCTGCATGGCGTTGCGAACCAGGTTGATCAATACCTGGCGGAGCTGCTCGGGGTCGGCTCGCACCAGAAGGCGGGTTTCGGCCAGGTCGGTCTCGAAGCTGAGATTCTCCTTGCACTCTTTCGACAGGAGCTGAAGCGTCCGAGACACCACCCCATTGACCTCGACCTGCCCGGGATTTCCTTGGGACGGCCGGGCGTAATCGAGGACGCTGCCCACCACACCGTCCAGGCGCTCGACCTCCTCGAGGATGATATCGATGAACTCCCGTGAGCTCGGATCGAGCCGGGTACCTGGGTGCTCTTCGCCGAGCAGCTGAGCCGCCCCCTTGATGGCTCCAAGCGGGTTTTTGATCTCGTGGGCGAGGCCCGCCGCCATTTGACCGAGGGCTGCCAGACGGTCTCGCTCTTGCATGTGCCGATACTGGCGGGAGTTGTCGATCACCACACCCATCTGCACCGCCATCGACTCGAGCAGGGCCACCTCATCAGAAGAGAACGCGTCGGTCACGCGATCATCCGAGAGCGCGAGGAGCCCGAGCAGCGAGCCGTCGTCGCTGCGAATCCCCAGGCACACCCCGAGCCGGTGAGGACCGAGGGCTTCCGCCGCACCGAGCAGGCGTTCATCGACTTCCGCTTTGTGGGTGTGACCGCGGCGCCGGCTGTCGTCGGCCTCGACCGCGACGCGTTCCAACACCACCCGCCCATGCTGACTCAGGTGATCGAGTAGCGAACGCGCGGTCGCGGCCTCCAGGCGGAGCGGCGGCGGCGGCCCGAAGCTCTTGGCCAAAGGGAAATCGACCCCGAGCGGATCGCGCAAATAGAGCGCGGCACCGGTGGCTCTCCGGGACTGCTCGAGCTCTTCGCAAACCACCCGCACCATCTCCGCGACCTCGAGCACATGGACCAGACGCACCCGCACCCGAGCCACCGCCCGCTCCAGGTCCACCCGCTCACTCGAGAACACGGTCTGGATGGTCAACTCCATTTTCTGTCGGAGCGGCTCGAACAGCACCAGAATCACAATCGCGGCCAGGATGGCACCGAGGTACATGGTCTCGAAACCACCAAACAAGACCACGAACACATAAAAGATCCCCGCCAGGCAGAAGGCCAGAAGCGCGTTCAAGACCAGGTGTCCGAACAGATCATAGAGGTCGACCAGGCGCTCGCGATTCAACGACTGCACGAGCACGTACAAGAAGACCACCGTCAACACCGCACCGATGGGGGGCAGCGGTGCACCGATGAACCAAAGAAAATCAGCCACCACCAAGAGCGCGGCCAACGCGCCAATCAAGACCAGAAAGCGGATGCGCTTCTGGGTGGCACGCGAGCCACTGCGCTCACCGCGGCGGTACAGGCTGCCGAGGCCCGCGCTGAGCAGGCCGAAGACGTAGATGAAGATCAGCGCACGAGCCCAGGACTCCCGCCCGAAAGGGGAGAGGGAGAGGACCAAGAGCGGGACCAGCAGCGAGCCTGCGACCCGCAGAAGCACACTCCGCTTGCCGACCCGAGGCAACAAAGATTCGAAGAGATGCAGAGCAAACTGCGGGAGCAAGAGCGCCAACACCGCGGTCGACTTCGCCCAGATCTCGTGGCTGTTCCATTGGTACAGCCATTGCGCCAAATACCAAAGCCCCATGTCGATCGAGAAGCCCGCGCCGAGGGCCTGCGGCCGCCGAATCCGTCCCCGGAGCAGGATCGAGATCCCGATCGCCAGGGCGACCGCGCCGCAGAACAACGAGGTGCGCGTCCTCAGATCCACGTCGGTACGCTAGAGCGCCGTCCGGGGCCGGGCAAGCGGCCACCTCCTTCGCCAGCCATGGCCAGCCGCAGAACTCGACCAAAACGGCGTTTTCGCGTGGCCCCGGCCCGGGCACGCGGCGTGAAAGGCTCCCGCAGCATGCCCACACCCGCCCTGGAACGCCTCTCCGACCGAGAGCTGCTCACCCTCATCCTTGGTCCCAATCCGCGTCACACCGCCACCTCTGCCGACCAGCTCCTCGAGTTCGCGGGCGGTCTTTCGGAGCTCTCTCGTCTCGGAACAGAGTTGGTGGCCGAACGCACGGGGCTGGGGAAGACTCGTGCGTTGCGCCTCGCCGCCGCCTTCGAGATCGGTCGCCGTGGGCTGACCGCACGCCGCTTGCCGCGTCGCCTCTCCACCCGCGAGGATGTGGCCGCTTGGGCCGAGCCGCGGCTGATCGGACTCGATCACGAAGAGGTCTGGCTTCTCTCCGTCGATGGCAGAAATCAACTGCGCACGGCGCGCTGTATCGCTCGCGGTGGTCTCCACGGCTGCGCGCTCTGCACGCACGACGTGCTCCGCCCTGCCCTGCGCGATGGGGCGAGCGCTATCGTGCTGGTCCACAACCATCCGAGCGGGGACACCACGCCCAGCGACGAAGACATCCAGATGACCCGTGCGGTCGCCCGCGCCTGCCATGCCGTAGGCCTCCATCTGCTCGACCATGTGATCGTCGCCCAGGGAGGTGCCTGCTCGCTGGGCGAGCTCGGGGTCCTCGAGGTCGAGCACCGGCGCTGATCGCGTGCCGCGCTTTGTCGAGATTTGGCCCGGCAGGGTCCCCTTCCTACACGCCAAATTCCCCCCCTTTACAGCAAGGCGTGGTGCTCGGACCCGACTCTGGGATAGACTGGCTCTCGACGATGACCAAGAGCGACGTCAAGTACGCGGTTTTGACCGATGTGGGCCGGGAACGCGACCACAACGAGGACAACTTCTTGGTCGACAAGAAGCTCGGGTTGTTCGTGGTCTGCGACGGGATGGGCGGTCATGCCGCGGGCGAGGTGGCGAGCGCGCTCGCGGTGCGCATCTTCCACGAAGAGCTGAAAAAAAGCGTGGATGTCATCGAAAACTACGCCGACACCACCGGCTCTCCCAGTAAGGCCGCGCGCCGCCAGGTGATCCGCGTCCTCGAGAACGCCATCGACCGTGCCTCGAGTCGCGTGCATGCCGAGGCTCAGAAGGATCCGGCCAAGCGCGGGATGGGGACCACCCTGGTCACGGTGCTGGTCATCGGCCAGCAGGCCTTCGTCGTGTACGTCGGCGACAGCCGGGTTTACCTGTTGCGGGATGGAATCCTCGAGCAGCTCACCGAAGATCACAACGTGTACAACGAGCTCCTCAAGCGCAAAAAGATGACGCGCGAGGAAGTGGAGAAGCTCCCCCAGCGCAACGCCATCACCCGAGCCATCGGCGTGTACGAGCACACCGAGCCCGACAGCCTGGTGGTGGATCTGCTCCAGGGCGATCGCTTCCTCCTCTGCTCGGATGGGCTCTCCGGGTACTTCGAAGAGGACATGGATCAGCTCGGCACCCTGATGGGTCTGTCCGAGGAGACG
The DNA here is from genome assembly GCA_964396375.1 of uncultured Polyangiaceae bacterium. Classification (GTDB taxonomy): domain Bacteria; phylum Myxococcota_A; class Polyangia; order Polyangiales; family Polyangiaceae; genus FEN-1139. The sequence goes on from CAYNEY010000030.1 coordinate 16,888, forward strand.
GGGGCGGTCGAGACCATGGTCGCCGTCGCCAACGAACGCGGTGGCAAAGACAACATCACCGCCATCCTGCTCACGGTCGGTTCGGCGGAGGCGCGCGACGAGCAGATGGTCCGCCGCCTCCAGCTCAAGCGCGAGATCCTGGCACGCATGCCACTCTTTCGCACCCTGACCGACCGGGAGATCCTCCGGCTCCTTCAGGTGGTGGACGTGGTGCCCTATCAGGACGAAGAGGTGGTGATCCGCGAAGGTGACCGGGGAGAGGAGCTCTTCATCGTGCTCACCGGCAGCGTGAAGGTGATGCACGGGGAGACACCGCTTGCCACGCTCAAGCCTGGCGATCACTTCGGAGAGATGGCGCTGATCCGGAGCCAACCGCGCTCGGCAACCGTAGTAAGCGAGCTCGACAGTGAATTGATGGTGATCCGACGCACCGACTTCTTCGAGATCCTTCGAGCCGAGTCGCAGTTGTCGGTGAAGCTGCTGTGGCAGTTCTTGAGCGTGCTGGCGGACCGCCTGGAAGCCACCAGTGAGAAGCTCGAGCGCGCCCGCGAAGAGCTGCTGGCGGAGGACGTGACGGCGGAGATCTTCGAGGTCCTCGAGGAGCGCCCCTCGCGCATTCCCTGCAGCGCTCCACCGTTTTCGACACGCGGGCGACCCAGTTGAAGGAGCTTTTCTGGGCGGGGTGATGGCACCCAGGCCGGGGGAACCGTGTCCAGCTCGTGCCCCTCTTCCACGCTGAGATTGGCCTGGTCAGGACAGCCGGCCCGCAGAGCAGGGTGCTTCCGGCGCGGGTTGGAGGCTGTGACCGGCCCGACCCCGCGGTGGGTTCGATTGACACCTTCCCACCCCTTTGGCTAGCGTCCGCCTAGGCAGCTCCCGATGAAATTGAGAAGGAACGTCGCAGAACGTGCAATCGCCCGCGGTCTCGGTACGGCTGTGACAGCCACCGTGATCGTGGTCTCTGGGACCAGCTTCGCCGAGGAGCCGCGCACGGTGAACGAGCCTCACCTGCTCGCCGAACCCGCTGAGATCACGCAAGTGGTGGATGCCTTCGACGACGGCGATGTCTTCGACGCCCATCTCTCCATCGGCTACTCGTTCAGCCGTCACTCGGCGAGTATCCTCCGTGAAACCAGCGAGGCCTCGGCCCGCTACAGCAGCGGCGGCTACACCCGTGGCTCGCTCAAGGTCGCCGACTACTCCGAGACCACCCAGCGCCTGACGCCGCGCATCGAGATCGGGCTCTATCGCGACATCGCGTTTCTGGTGCGCATGCCGATCATCCTCTCGAACGAGCGTGAACTCTCGCGCCCCAGCGACCCGAATCCCTCCGCCACCGCCGGAACCCCGGCCGACGGCACCACGCCACTCTTTGCGCTGCCGTTTCACTCACCCTCGCGGAGTGGCGTCGAATATCTGGCCCTCGGCCTCGATTTTGGCCTGATGAATCAGTACCGCGACCGCACCAAGCCCACTTGGGTGACGGGGTTCGAGGTGCGATTGAACCTGGCGGAGCCGATGCACGCTTGCACCGATGATCCGGCGCCCGGCCAGGTGAAGTGCGCGCATCCCAGTGACATCAACCGAAACGGTCGATACGACCCGGAGCTGGTTGATGCGACCGGCAGCGTCAATCTGGAGAGCTCGAGGGCCGCCGCCGCCCGCAAGCCTGGGGTGAGCCGGGGCGTAACCGGGCTCGAGTTTCACACCTACCTCTCGAAGCGCATCAGGCTCATCGAACCCTACGGTGGGTTCCGCATGTTGGCGGAGATCCCGACACCCTCGAGTGATTACAACTTGACCGATCTCGAGACCTCCTTGGTCAACGCGCCCCCCCTCGAGGGCACGCTGATCGCGGGGTTGGTCGTGGTACCTTACGAGGTGCGGAGTGCCCATCAGCGTGTCGGCATCGATCTGCGTTTCACCAGCACCTACCGCTCGGAAGGCCGTGACTACTCCGAGCTCTTCGATGCCCTCGGCTCGAGTTCGGCCAGCAGCCTGCGGAACCCAACCTGGGCGGAGTATCGCGAAGGGCCTGACGGCACCAGCGTGGTCGATTTGTCGTCGCAACGCGTGTACGTCAATGGCCTGACCGACGTGCAGCAGCACATCATCAACCGGGTCACGGTCGAGGCAACCTGGCAGGCCGCGAAGTACATGCGGTTCTCCCTCGGCACGGGGTTCGCGAGCGTGCAATCCCACACCATCACGCACGACCAAGCCTGCAACGCCAGCCTCACCAGTGACGCCACCAAGTCCGGGCCGTGCCGGAAGGACACCACCACCACCGTCGAGGGATACGCTGTCACCGGCGTGCCAAACCCAAACTATCGTTCCAGTATCAACGCCATCGGCCGACGGTTCCTGGTCGACGATGCCTTCGACTTCGACGGGTGGATCAACGCCACCGTCATGTTCTAGGTCGCGCATGCGGGCTCGGCGCATCCAAGGGCTCGCACCCATGGTTTTTTTGGCGGCGCTCGGCCTCGGGAGTCTTTCTCTTCCGACGGAAGCCGCGGCTGCGCCCGATCCGACCACCATCCTTGGGGGTCGAGCGCTGATCCTGCCCACCGTGGTTCTCCACCCTCCCAAGGATCCAGGCGCTCCCCACCACCCTCCGGTCGAAAATGGGCCTCTTTTTTCCCAGATCGACGAGCTGGTCCAGGATGCCGCGCAAGATCTTGGACTTTCGGTCGAGCTCAGCACCACCGCGAACGCGGCATCGATGGCAGAGCAGGCCACACGCAACGAAGATGCGCTGACCGAGCTTGCCACCGATCACTGGGTGATCGCGCCACGTGCGACCCGGGTCGAGCGCGGCCTGCGCCTGACGCTGGTGGCGGTGGCCCCGGGTTCCCGGGTGATGCTCACACGAAGCCAGCTCATGACGGAGTCCGAGCTCGAGATGCGGATCGGCGTGATGCTCACCGAGTTGGTGAGCGCCCAGAGCGTCCGGTCAAGCACGCGAGCACCGTCGGACGAGCCCGAAGAGAGTCCGCTCGATCCAACCACTCCTTCGCGCTCGGAAGGACGGGGCGTCTTGGCTCTGACCAGTGCGTTGATCGGCGCCGGTGTGGGCTACTCGCTGCAACGGGCCAGCGGCTCTGACGATCCCCGGCTCACCTACCCTCTGATCGCCCTCGGAGCCGGCGTTGGCCTCGGTTCTGCGGTGATCGCCGCAGAGGAGTGGGATCTTGGAACCGGCGATGCCTGGTATCTGGCCGCGGGAGCGCTTTGGCCAACCACCAGCGGCTATTGGTTGGCGGGGGGCTATCGCGTCACGCCCTCGACCGATCGCTACGTGTACGGGATGCTGGGAACGGTGACCGGCATGACGCTGGTCTCGGTGAGCCTGGCCTACGGGGACATGTCCGAAGGCGGGGCGCTGCTCACCCACTCTGGCGGTGCGTACGGCACGTTTTTGGGTGGGCTGGCACAGATGGCCAGCCGTGGGAGGACGGACTTTTTGCCGCGACTCGGGATGGGTTACGGGGCGGCAGTGGGCGTGCTCTCGGCGGGGATCGCCGCCAGGTTCGTCGAACTCTCCCCCTCCCGCGTGCTGTTCATCGATCTGGCTGGGAGTCTCGGAGCGCTCACCGCCGCGGCGGCGGCTAGTCCACTTCTGTTCGTCGACACCAACGAGACCATCTCCACCACGCGCCAGCGCTTGTGGTTGGGAAGCATCGGGCTCGGCAGCATGGCAGGGGTCGCCGTCGGCTGGGCGCTGACGCAGAACCTCGCGCACGCGCGCTCGGACCGGGGCAACTCAGCCGCCCTTCATCCCTTCGTCATCCCATGGGGAGCGAGCGGGACAGGGATGCCGGCCTCCGGCATGCTGGTGGGCGTTCGAGGCCTCCTCTGAGTGGAAAACGGGGCGGATCCGGGCTCACGCCGACGCTCCCTCACGGTGGTGGTGCCAAAGCACGCTGAAGGACGGCGCCTCGATGAGCTCCTCGGCATGCTGATCGGAGAGCTCTCGCGAAGAGCCGCGGCACGCCTGTGCACTGCCGGTCAGGTGCGCGTCGATGGCAGATGCGCGCCGAAGGGTTGCCGTCCGGCCAAAGGGAGCCTGCTCGAGGTGGCTCTCGAGCCTCTCTCGGTGCTGGGTGAGCCCGAGGCCGCGCTCAACGTGGTGCTCGTGACCCGAGACATCGTGGTCGTGGACAAGCCTCCGCTCCAGCCCAGCACCGTGCGTCACCGGGACGATCGCGGGACGCTCATCAACGCGCTGATCGGCCGCTATCCCGAGCTTGCCTCGGTCGGGGAGCGTGCCTCCGACCCCGCGCTGATCCATCGCTTGGACAACGGCACCTCCGGGCTGCTCCTGGCCGCTCGCAACGACGCCGCATATGCAGGCCTCTCCCGAGCGCTCCGCGAACTCTCCCTCGAGAAGACCTACCATCTTCTGGTAGACGGCGAAAACTTGCCGGATCGGGGAACGATCGCGCTTGAGATCGGCCAGCACCCCAAGGATCCAACCCGTGCCCTGGTGGTGTGCCCCGAGCACACTCCTCTTGACCCGAGCCGCCGCCGGTTCATGACCAACCGCGCGTCTTCTCAGTGCTTCCCAGCGCGCACGGACTACGAGGTGCAGACGCGTACCCAAAGGAACCTCGCCCTCGTGCGCGTCCGTTTGAAGAAGGCGCGGCGGCACCAGATCCGGGTTCATTTCGCCGCTATCGGCCACCCGCTCGTGAACGACGTGCTCTACGGCGCGCCGCCTACACCGGTGTTGCCCCCGGGACGGCACGCGCTCCACGCCTCGGGCCTCCGCTTCCCGGGGAACGAGGAGCTGCCGGGGTTCGACGTGACCGTGCCGCTGTGCCAAGATCTCGCCCTGCTCTTGGCAGAGCTCGACTGAGTGCGGCTGCCTGAAGCCAGAAACTCTTCGAGTTCGCGCAGCTTCTCCTGTACCTCCAGCGGGTGGCCGGAGCCAAGCTCAATCTTGGCCACTCGCTCTTCGGGAGTACGACCGAGTCCGAAACGCAGGTGGGACTGAAGGAGCTGATAGGCGCGGCTCGCTTCCAGGGTACGCAGAAGGAAGAAGCCCGCAACCTGTTCGTCCGAGGTGCATCCCACCTCGTAGTTGACCCGCCCGAGCCCCGAGACACGGCTCTCGAGGCGCAGACGCACCTCATCGGGACACCCCGACCCCTCGGGGAATCGCGCCACTACCCGAGTTTTTACGCTGGATATTCCACTGAGCCGTGCCTGGACACGCCGAAGGAATCGTCTGGCCTTGGCCTTTCGGGTCACAGCGAGGCCGAAGCGCGATCCGGTGAGGAACAGGGGGAACGGGACGGCCACCAGCAACAGCACCAGAAGACCGCGATAGGGGTCGCGGGTAGACACCAGCACCCCGATCCCGACCAGCGTGAGCACGCTGACCAGGAGCATGAGCTTACCGCGAAGGCATGCCGCATCGAGCAGTGCACCGTCCAGCGAGGTCATGGGAGCTGCCAAGCCTTCGTCGGCGCGAAGACACAACCAGCGTCCAGGTCCTCGCAGTTGGCGCTTTGCGACGGGTACACGGAAGGCGAGCCCGAGCAGCGTAGAAGCGATCAGCACGCCGACCAAGGTGGGCTGTTCACCCCGCGCTATCCAAAGCAGCGCAGCACCCATCGCCACACCGACCAGCGGCGCGCGCACCATGATCGGCAGCGGCAGCACCGGTCTGATCCGCACCCCGTGGGCCAGCTCGGTGCGGTCGATCACCCGCTGCTTCGCGAACAGCACGAGTGCGCTCGCAAAAAACCCCAAGATACCAAAGAAGATCGGCAAGAGACGGCTTCCGAAGGCCGGCTCCCGCACCGGTGGGCGCTGCTCCAAAGCCGCAACCGAGGAGCGCTCGGCGGGAAGCTCGAGGATGTTCGGACTGGCCCAGAGCCGCCAGAGCACCGGTTCGTGACGAGCGACCCGTGGCCTTACCAAGGTCAACTCGTCGATGGTTCCCGCGCTTCGATAGTTCGACAGAAATCCCTCGGAGTCGAGGATGCCGGTGCTGTCCGCTTCACTCTCCGTGAGCAACTCAGGCAACCGCGGCGTGGGGCTGCCGGCGGGGAGCCGAAAGGTCACGCGTGCCGCGTCGAGGCCGCTCGGGTAGCGCGGTCCAAGCCAGGAGAGATGCAGCCAAGAACCCTCTTTGCGCACCAGGCCCCGCTTGGAGAGCGAGGTGCGGTAGCCGAGCCTGAGGAGATAGGAGCCGGTGCGCAGACCCTTATCGCTGGCGACCTCGATCCGCAGATCGCCGTCCTCACCGCGCGTGAGGATCAAGGGCTCGACATCGGATTGTTTCTGGCTCGGACGTTCGCGTGTGAGGGTGCCATCGGTGAGCGGCTCGGCATCGGGGGCGATGCCGGGCAGCGTGAAGGTGCGGAGCGGTCCGCCGCGCACCCGGACCGCCAGCTCGTGGCGGACAGTGGCAAAACCCGAACGGTCGACCTCGATGGTGACCGCGTCCGCCGTGAAGGTGGACTCGACCCAGCCGAACGCCACGCTCGGTGCGAAGAGCAGCGCAACGAGCACGAGGAGCTGGCGGAGAGCGTGCGGGAGCCGCATGTAGGTGTTCTGGTTACACCAATCGCGGCGGTCCATCCAAATTATGGCACAACACTCGAGCGGGCCATTCGGCCGCCCTGGTTTGGTCTACCTCTTCTGAAACCCGAGGCACGGGGATTTCGAAGCGCTTCGACTCAATCCCGAAGGGTGATGATGGTGGGGATGGCAGCCGTGATGTCGTCGACCACCTGCCGCGGAACGACCACATGCACCGTCACCACCGGGGCAGTGCGGGGCCCGCTCACCGACACACTTTGCAGGACCGGTGTCGTCCCATGGTGCGGGACGGTGTTGTAAAGCGAATCCACCAAGCTCTTCGGTTTGCCTGCAGCCCGTGCCAGACTCGAGAGTGCTCCCCGCGCCGACAGAAGAGTGGTAAAGCCCGCGCTGATCGCGGGACGGTCACGCAGCGGCACAAGCTCGACCCGAGACCCCAAGGTGGCACCCGAAGGGCGCGTGAGCATGGCGATCTCCGACTCCAGAAGAGCGCGCTCGGGGGTAACGAGGAGGATGGTTTGCTCTCCACTCGGCACGACCGCGATAGTGAGTGTCTCGGCGCGCCGCGGGCCCGCCTTGTCCTTGGCACCCGGCTTCTGGGGCGGCTCGAACTCGACCATCATGTCCTCGAGCAGCTCACCGGGCAGCTCGAGTTCACTTACCACGATACTGCGGTCGAGCTTGGGTACGGTGATCCGGCGCAAGGAATACAGGGGACGCGAGGAGCTCTTCACGCCCTTCTTGGCGGCCGCCGCCTTCTTGTCAGCGGGGGCCACGCCGTCCCGGAACAGGCGCGCCACGCCCGGATCGGCGCCAAGACGCCCCAGGGTGTCGAGCATGTCTACCACGGTGCTACTCGGTGCCTCCACGCGCATCGCGAACCATCCCATCATCTCGGCGAACGGGGAGAGAGGCTTGGCACCGCGCTCTTTGGCACCCTCCGGCAGCGGACCAGAGGCAGCGACCTCGACGCCAGACATCCCGAACCAGGTGTCGATCAGCCGCTTGGCGTCAGCTCGGAGGGGAGATTTGGCCTGCACCAAAACCGCGTCGGCGAGCGCGCTCAGCAACTCTCGCGGTCGGGTGGTGTTGGCCTTGGGAAGCGAGACCGAGTACGAGGCGGCGGCGAGTTCGGCGGGTAGCTGGTTGTAGGCGGGAGGCGCCGGGACGGCGAGCGAACCGAGGGTGGCAAACGCCTGACCCATGAAGCTGCGGGTCTCGGCGAACTGCCCGCTCACGGTAAGCTCGAGGGATTGTTGTTCACGCACCAGCGAGGCGGTGATTTGCACCCGCTCCAGATCGGCGACCACATCCACGAGCTCGTCACCGAAGGCATGGGCGAGATCGGCGAGAGGGCGCTCGATGGGTGTTCCCCTGAGCTCGAGGGCGGAGATGAGCTCCGGCACCGCCATGGCCTTACCGGCGCGGATCAACCCGAGATAGCTCTTCTCGACCGGAGGGGCGTACAGCTCGACCACCAGATCCGAGGCCCCGAGATCACGTTCCGGCAGACCCCGCACCGCATAGGGCAGGAGCTGATCCACCGCCGACTTCGAGGTGCCACAGACCAAACGGTGCGCGGCGCGTCCGCGCGCTCGCGAAAGAGCGCAGTGTGGCGTGGCCGCCTCGGGAGACTGGAAGTGGCCATCGCCGAGTTCGAGCAAGGTCTGACCGGTCTTGCTCTCGAACATCTTGCGCGCCCCCACCGGATCGGCGATCCCGACGCTTACCACTCCGAGGGGCGGAGCCACGGGCTGGCTCGACTTCTCGTCCACCGCCAGGATCGCATCCAGGGATGCTTCCGGCTCCAGCAACACGGCCACCCCCGGCTCCAGGGCATCCAGCATGGTGACGCTGAGTGGAAGACCGACCCAGCCGCCAACCTCTTTCAGCACCAACTCCGGATGGGCGATCCGAGCCAGGGCGAGTACGCCGGGCGGGGCCTCGACCAGAGTAAGCTCCGGCTCGACCGGCGGCGCGACCACGGTCGACGACCGCTCCACCACCGCGGTACGGGGTGGGGCCTCGGCTTTCGGGGCGCAACCCACGAACAAGATCGACGACACGGAACCGAGGAGACCGAGACGGCGGAGAAGGAGCATGGTGGCGACTCTACCGCCGCCACCGGATTTTTGGAACTCCCTCGTGAACGATCTCAGGGCGCGTCCTCGAACTCCGCGTCAATCACGCCGCCCTTCTTGCCGCCTGCACCCGCTTCGGGTCCGGGCGCGCCGGCAGGCGGAGGCGGGGCGGCACCGGCGCCCCCCGCGTTCTCATAGAGCTTCGAGGCCATCTGATGCGCCTCCTTCTCGAGCCGCCCGAGCACGTCAGTGACCTTGGCGTCGTCGCGCTTCTCCACCGCCTCGCGTCCCTCACGGATCAGCTGTTCGAGACTCGAAACCGCTTCGGCCGGGAGCTTCTCCTTGTTCTCGGCGATCTGCTTTTCGAGGGCGTAGCACATGTTATCCAGGCGATTTCGGCGCTCCACTTCCTCGCGACGCCGGCGATCCTCTTCCTCATTGGCCGCCGCGTCCCGCACCATCTTCTCGATGTCATCCTTGTTGATGCCGCTGCTGGCGGTGATGGTGATCCGCTGATCGCGCCCGGTGGCGGTGTCCTTGGCGGTCACAGACAAGATCCCGTTGGCGTCTATGTCGAAGGTGACCTCGATCTTTGGCACGCCACGGGGCGCCGGGGGGAGACCCTCCAGGTGGAACTTGCCGAGGGTGCGGTTGTAGCGCGCCTCGGCGCGCTCACCCTGCAAGACGTGGATCTCCACGCTGGTCTGGCTGTCGGCGGCGGTCGAGTACACTTCCTTCTTCTGGTGCGGGATGGTGGTGTTACGCGGGATCATCACCGTCATCACTCCACCCAGCGTCTCGACCCCGAGCGAGAGCGGGGTCACGTCGAGCAGGACCACGTCCTGCACGTCACCGGCCAGAACACCACCCTGGACGGCGGCGCCAACGGCCACCACCTCATCCGGGTTCACACCCTTGTGCGGCTCCTTGCCGAAGAACTTGGTGACGGTCTCTTGCACCAGGGGGATCCGCGTGGAACCACCCACCAGCACGATCTCGTCGATCTCGCTTGGTCGCTTCTTCGAGTCATCGAGCGCCCGACGCACGGGCTCCATGGTGCGATTGACCAACTCACCTACCATCTGCTCGAACTTGGAGCGCGTCAGCGACTTCTGGAGGTGCTTAGGACCGCTCGCGTCGGCGGTCAAAAATGGCAGGTTGATAGTGCTCTCCTGCTTACTGGAAAGCTCGATCTTGGCCTGCTCCGCGGCGTCCTTGAGCCGCTGGATCACCATCTTGTCCTTCGAGACGTCGATCCCGGTGTCCTTGCGGAACTCGGCGATCAGCCAGTCCATCACCAGCACGTCGATGTCGTCGCCGCCCAGATGAGTATCGCCGTTGGTGGCGATCACCTGAACCACGTTGTCACCGACCTCCAGGATCGAGATATCAAAGGTGCCACCGCCGAAGTCGTAGACGGCTATTACCTCATTTTTCTTACGATCGAGGCCGTAGGCGAGTGCCGCAGCGGTAGGCTCGTTGATGATCCGCCGCACCTCGAGACCCGCGATCCGACCAGCATCCTTGGTGGCCTGCCGCTGGGAGTCGTTGAAGTAAGCTGGAACGGTGATGACAGCCTCGGTCACTTTCTCCCCGAGGTAGTCTTCCGCCGCCTTCTTCAGCTTCATCAGGACCTTGGCGGAAACCTCAGGCGGTGCCATGTCCCGACCCCGCACGCGGATCCAGGCGTCCCCGTTTTTGCCCTCGACCACCGCGTAGGGAACGCGTGAAGTCTCCTGGTTTATCTCATCGAACCGCCGACCGACGAAGCGCTTGGACGAATAAACGGTATTTTCGGGGTTGGTGACCGCCTGACGCTTGGCGATCTGCCCGACCAGAACCTCGTTCTTGTCATCCCAGGCCACGACGGAGGGGGTCAGCCGAGCGCCTTCCTCGTTGACGAGGACCTTCGGCTCTTTGCCTTCCATGATGGCCACGACGCTGTTGGTCGTCCCAAGATCGATACCGATGATCTTACCCATGACTGCGGTTCTCCTGAAATTACCGTCCCGGCTCGCGGCGACTCGCTCGGTGAGTCGGCCGGCACGGGGCGCAACCCCGAAGTTAAGCACGCGACCTCCCCGGTCAATGGCACACCGATCGGATTTTCTCGGAGCGGTTTCGGTTGACAGGCACCCCGGTGAAGCTACCTTCCGGCATCCCCATGGGGCAGTAGCTCAGCCGGGAGAGCGCCGCGTTCGCAATGCGGAGGTCAGGGGTT
>CAYNEY010000030.1:27754-36430 GCA_964396375.1 uncultured Polyangiaceae bacterium
CCCCCTCTGCTCCACCAGCCCGTCGGGTCATCGTCTAGGACGAGGTCAGTCGTGTCACGTCGCGTCCGATTACGACAGCCAATCCCGGCAACGCGGGACGCACTCTGGGAGGCCTGCGCGAGCCAGGAAGGCCTCGAGCTCTGGCAGGCCGACGAGGTGCACGGAACGCTCGCAGTCGACTCGGAAGTGACCTTATCCTGGCCGGAGCTCGGGCTCGGGCTCGCGCTTCGGGTGCTCGAGGTGCACCCGAAGCAAAGGATCGTGTTTGGTGCTGGTGGAACCACGCTCACCCTTACGGTCGAGGAGCAAGCGCTCGTGCTCAGCCACGAGGGTCTGCGAACCGAAGACGAAGAGCAGGGGATGGCATCGGCCTGGCAGATCTCCCTCGCGCTGCTCGGATATGCACTCTCGTGCTACCCAGCCCGTCCCCGGCGGGCTCGCTGGCTGATGCGACCGCTCCCGGCCAGTGCCCTTCTGTGTCACTACTACTTCACCGACCGACGTGGGCTCGCCGCCTGGCTCACCGAAGAGGGCGAGATCGGCGAGGTGGGGAGTCGCTGTGTGCTTCGGCTCGGCGCGCACCGCATCATCGAGGGACCGGTCTTGGCGCACGTCCCGGGGCGGGATCTGGCAGTTGGCTGGGAGAATCAAGCGTCATGCTTGGTCCTTAGGACTTTTCCGGCCCTTCACTCCAACCAGGAGCGCCTGGCCGCCCTCTGCTGGTCGCGTTGGGACGACCAAGCCTTCGATCCAGCCTGGCTCGGGCACTTCGAGCGTGCCCTCACGCGCCTCGAGCAACGCTTGACGGCGCGCGGTCAGGCCTGAGCCGCAGCACCGCGCGAGCTTCACTCACGACCCCGACAGCACCGCGTGCGCTTCACTCACGACCCCGACAGCACCGCGCGAGCTTCACTCACGATCCCGACAGCACCGCGCGAGCTTCACTCACGATCCCGACAGCACCGCGTGCGCTTCACTCACGACCCCGACAGCACCGCGCGAGCTTCACTCACGATCCCGACAGCACCGCGCGCCCGTCGAGTAATCGAAGTACGAGGGAGCGTGCGACGAGATCTTGGCCTCACAGCCCTGGGTGGTGCCCCGGGCATAGAAACCACCAACGAAGATCCCCGCGTCGTCATCCACCCACTCATCGAGGTTGCCCACCATGTCAAAGAGCCGATCGCGACCCCAGCGACTCGCGCACGCGGGGAGCGCGCCGGTCAAAACGAGCAGCGGACTCTCTCCCTCCGCCACCAGATTCAGGCGGGGATCGAGGTGTCCGAGTGAGGAGTTGCCATGCAACACAGCCGCTGGGTGGAGCTGACGCGCGACGTTACAGACATTCTTTCGGTACTCCATGCCATACGGGAACTTGTGATCGCGTTCGCCGCGGCAGGCGCGCTTCCACTCATCGAGACGGCACAGCCGTTTGCCTGCGCGTTCACAGCTGAGGCGAGCGGTCTCGCGGGACAGATAGCCCTGCGGGACCACATGAGGCCGGCTCTGCGCCCGTGGGCGAAACGCCTGGCTTCTCTGCAGCACGGAGAGTTCCGGCAACGGAAACTGACGCGCGCGCTCATCTCCCCAGAGGCCCCGCTCCACCTGCCAGATGGAAAGCACGCGCGCGAGCACCGCCGGTACCGGGGGATAGTACGGTGAGAGGGGCTCGGCGCTCCCCGCATCGACAAGCGAGATCTCGAAGCGATCGACGCAGCTTACGCCAGTGTCGACCATATCGTGCGGACACGGGCTGGCCGCGGCCGACGCCGCCCAGAACAAGCAGGCGAACCAGGTCTGCCATCCGAAGACACCTTGGCCTCGGCGTTTCGGCTTCTGGACGATTCGCCTTGGGCTCGGACTCATGCGCCTCATGCCGAGCCGACGGTCCGCGACGCGAAGGCGATGGGTGAGAGCCCGACGCGAGCATAGCCGCTCTCCCAGACCCGAGAGCGCGGTATCCGAAGGACCAGCTCTGCGTCGAGATCGGTCGGGAGCCAAGCGCCGTGCCGGATCTCCTCTTCGAGCTGCCCAGGACCCCAGCCGGCGTAGCCCGCCAAGCCCACCACACCGAGCGCTGGCCGTCCCTCGCCGATCGCCTCGAGCACCCGGCGCGAGGCCGTAGCCATGATGTCCGGTCCAACCTCGAATTGGCCCTCCAAACCGTCGAAGGCGGAGCTGGTTGGGTACATCAACCAGACTTGTTCCTGCGAGACGGGGCCTCCCGTCCGCACCACCCCTGGAATGTCGGGCGCGCTGGTACTGACCTCGGCACGCACCAAGAGCTCACCGAGCGGCATGATCTCACGGCCGTTGATCACCCACCCAAAGGCACCCTCCGGACCGTGGGAGGCGAGCAACACCACCGCACGGTCGAAATTGGGGTCACCGAGCGGCGGAGCCGCGACCAGAAGACCGGGGGCGAGCGCGGAGGTCACAGCAAGCAAGGTAGCAACGACCATCGGTCACCGCAATCCCGTCCCACGGCTCAGCCGATCACGAGGCCTGCGTAGCCGACCACGCTGCTGTGGTCACCGGTGACCATCCCCGAGTGCCGGTATTCGATCAGCTCGGCCCGCGTCTGACCCAGAAACCGCGCAGCAAAGAGCAGGACCGTCACCGGAACCAGGCCGCACATGGTGATCCGATGGTCGTGGACCGTGCGGTACAGGCGCGCTGGATCGACGGCGAGGATGGCAGAAAGCGCCCGCTCGTCGAGCCCCGCCGCCTCGGCAGCGGGAAGATAGTGCGACATGTCGCTGCTCGCACAGATCAAGACCGCCCGCCCCGCGGCGCGCTCCGCCTCCACGGTCCGAGCCAGGATTTCCCCCACCCGTTCACAGAGCTGCAGCGGCAGGGTCGAGGTGCAGACCGGCACCACGCGGACCTCGGGCTGAAAGAAACGTAAAATTGGCAACAGCACCTCGATCGCGTGCTCGCGGGCGTGCGCCACGTCATCGAGTTCGAAGCCCTCCGCCGAGGCCAGTTGCTGCGCGAGGCGATGCTCCACCGGCACGGCATACGAGCCGCAACCGTAGGCCGAGGCCGCACTGACCGCGAGGGGTGCACCGCGGCCTGTGTGGTTTGGACACATCACCACCACCTGTTCGGGGACAATCACCGAGCCGAGCGTACGTCCCGCGACCGCTCCCGAGTACTGCCATCCCGCATGGGGCGTCACCACCCCCAATGCAGCACGAGGCTTCGGTCGCTCACCGATCATCGCCTCCAGCTCCGCCCGCTGCTCCCCTTCGTCACGCGGGTAGAAGCGACCGCTCACCGCTGGGGTGCGCAGGTGAACCTGGTGCATGGTAACCGACCCTTTCCTCGCCGTTGAGCCTACCTCGCCGAGCCTGAAGCGCCAAGGTCGAACCTCACCCGTGCCACGGCACGATGAAGCGCCGAAGGTAGCCGCGGGTCCGATTCTCGATGCTGATGGTGAGGCTGCCATCGGCGCCGTAAGCGTAGGTTTCAATGATGTCTTCGCTGTCGAAGCGCTCCGAGCGGCACACGGGCACTTGGGTCAGATCTTCCTCGGCGGCCAGGCTCGGATCGTACGGGAACCGAATGTCCACCCAGGGGGTGAGATCACCGGCGGGTTGACCCTCGTGATCGAGCTCCGTGCACTCGACGAACCGAAGATGCCCGACCGCATGCATGGGCCGATAGCTGCGCGATACCACGATCGGGGCATTTTTCTCGCCGCGGGTGTCCTTGAGCAGGATCGGATCGAAAACCTTCGCACGGCCCCCCTCGCCCTCACGCCACACCCCGAAGTTGCGCGTCACCGACTCTCGGACGAAGACCCCAGCGTCCTGATCGGCGGCGATGGCCAACCCAACCGCCGTGGCCGCATGCGGCTGCGGTGCCATCTGGATCTTCCTTCCGTACAAACGCCGGAGCGCCCGCGTGACCCCAGGGAAGGCCGTCGCGCCGCCCACCAGGTACACGGCCCCAAGTTCCCTCGGGTTGTTGGGATCGATGCCGAACGCCTCGAGGCTGCCGAAGACCTTCTCCAGGAGGTCGGTGGTGCGATCCACGAGCGGCTGGCACCGGTCGTAGATCAACGCGACATCGAGCACCACCGGCTCGGTCTCGGGGAGGCTGCGGGTGAGGTCGACCAAAAGCCTCCGACTCGAGGCGGTGAGCCCTTCCTTGGCCTCACGACAGGTCTCGAGCAGCCGTGCGCGCGTGCTGCGGTCGAGACCGGCCGGGTCGATACCAAGATGCGCCAGCGCCAGCTCGAGGATCACCTGGTCGAAATCATCGCCACCGAGCGCGCCGATCCCCTCGGTGCGCAGCAACTCGAAGCGCCGGTCGACCAGGGACACCGCCGAGGTGTCAAAGGTACCTCCGCCAAGATCGTAGACCACCACGTACCGCTTGGGCGAGCGCCGCGAGGCTCCGATGGTCTCGTGGGCGAACTCGATGGCGGCCGCGGTCGGCTCGTTCAGCATGCCGACCACGCGGAACCCAGCGCGGGTGAAGGCCTCGAGGGTCAAGTAGCGCTGCCCGGTGTTGGCGTTGGCCGGCACCGCTACCATCGCCTCCAGCGGCTCATCAGCGTCGAGGTTCAGGTTGCTGCGCTCGATCAGCATGTAGCGAACGAAGCGCAGGTAATCGGTGACCAGATCCAGCGCTGCGTGACCCGTGGTGAGTTCGGGCACCGGATCTTCGGGCGACAGGTTGCTGATCACGCGCTTGATCGAGCGGATCGCGGCCCGCTCGAGTTCGAGCGGCGCGGTGTCCCAGCCAAACTCCAAGTGGTCGCGACCGGAGAAGGCGATCCCTGGAAGGAAGTCGACGAAACCGCGGGGAGTGTCGAAGGTCGCCACCGGGTAGCGCCCATGCCCCACCGCGGCTACCACCGTTCGCGTCGTGCCGAAGTCGATTCCCAATCGCATGGAGCGTCCCCGAGAGGCCTCCATTCTGTGACAAAAATCAGCTACGGGTCAACTTTGGACTGGTCGACCGGTGGGCTCACTTGCTCCATTGGTCCCATCGCGAGGCCCATTCCATAGGGATATTCTGGTATCTTGGCGGTATTCTGAGGATCGAAGGGGAGCTGTCCCACATCCTTCGGCCAGGTGTGCGAGAGCTTGCCACCCGGAGGGACATCGCCAAACAGCACATCGGCGACCCCTTGGCCTTCACTGCCCGGGAGCCACACGACCAGGAGCGCGTCAGCGAGATCCTTCACCCGCCCGAGCACCAGCGGGCGCCCCGTGACCAAGACCACCACCACCCGGCGACTGGTCGCGCGGGCGGCCTCGACCAGCGCCAGATCGGCCGGGTCGATCACGGGGTTCGGGTTGTCCCCCGCCGCTTCCGCGTAAGGACGCTCACCGATCACGACCACCGCCACGTCGGCGTCCTTGGCGCTCCCGACCGACAGTCGCGCGCCGGGACCAAGCGCGCGCCGGATCCCCTGGAGGATGGTCGTCCCTTCGGTGATCGGTCCTTCGGCACCCTGCCACTCGATGGTCCAGCCGCCGCATTGGCGCCCAAGATCGTCGGCGCTCTTGCCGAGCACCAGCAGATGCCCGCTAGACTTGGCGAGGGGGAGCAGCGCGTTGTCGTTCTTGAGCAGGACAGCGGAGGCCGCCACCGCGCGCCGCGCAAGCGCCCGGTGCTCTCCCGAGCCTAGGACCGAGAGCGGCACCGTGGGACGGGCGCTCTCGAACAGCCCGAGCTCGCACTTGACCGAAAGCACGCGCGACACCGCCTCGTCAATGCGAGACATGGGGATCCTATCCCCAGCCAGCCGCCGGAGCGTCCGCGCAAGAGCGCGGAAGTCGTTGGGGCCCATCACCATATCGATCCCTGCGAGAAGCGCCCGCTCCACCTGCTCGGCGTAGTTGCCTGGGAGACGCTCCAGGGCTGCGTAATCGGAGACCAGGATGCCGGAGAAGCCCATCTGGGTGCGCAGCATGTCGGTGAGGAGCGCGCGGTGCTCGTGCATCATCACGCCGTTCACGCTGCTGTAAGAGGCCATCACGCTCCCCACCCCCGCGTCGATCGCCGCCTGATACTGCCGGAGGTGGTGCAAGAGGAGCTGCTCGGCCGTGACCACCGTGTTGCCGCGATCGCGCCCACCGTGCGTCCCGCCGTCGCCCACGAAGTGCTTGGCACAGGCCAGCACCGAGGTCGGCCGTTGGCCGAGGCGCGCCCCCTGCAAACCTCGGATCAGCGCGGGGCCGAGCAACTCAGCGAGCTCGCTCGATTCACCGAACGCTTCATAGGTACGTCCCCATCGAAGATCCCGCGCTGCTGCCACCACCGGTGCGAACGACCAGCGGATCCCGGTCGCAGCCACCTCGGCGGCGGTCGCAGCTCCGATCGCCTCGACCAGCGCCGGATCGCGGCTGCAGCCGAGCCCGATCGGGTGCGGGAAGATAGTGGCGCCTTTCACGTTGTTGTGGCCGTGCACGGCGTCGATGCCGTAAAGAAGCGGGATGCCCCGCGGGGTGCGGCGCGCCATCTGCTCATAACCCTCGACCATCGCGCGCCATGCCAGCGGTTCGTTGCGCTGCGGGCCCGAGCCGCCTCCGGACAGCACCGAGCCGAGAAAGAATGCTCGGATTTCCTCGGGATTGCGGAGCGCGCTCCGATCAGGCTGAATCAGCTGCCCGAGCTTCTCATCCAGGGTCATCCGTCCGAGCAGCTCGGACACGCGCCCCGCGCACCCTTCACCCACGCGAAAACGGCCAGCACTGCCGGTCCAGCTCGGTGCCAACCAACGCTCGACCATCGGGGGGGGCGGCCCATCCAATTCGGGTGGACTTCGGAGAGTTCGTGCCGGAGGGGTGCCGACACCTTCGTGCATGCGCGCACCCCCGCAGCCAAACACCGTGAGCGTCGTGGTGAGAAGAAGTCCCACAATGCCGAGCCAGATCATGGTTTTCCCTAGCAGAGGCCGCCCCCACCATGGAAGCTTCACGAAACCCACCAGGTCACAATACCGGCCCCGCGACCGCACCTCACCGCCCGGTCGGAGGATTACCGCAGCATTTGAAGTAAGTGAGGGAGGATGATACCGTGGGCTGTCCGTTGGAGGGCTGTCACAGGGTGACCGACGTTGGGACCATCCTCAGCAATCGATACCGACTGCTCCGGCAGCTCGGACGCGGTGGCATGGGTTCGGTGTGGATCGCAGAACACCTCACTTTGAAGTCGGAGGTGGCGGTCAAGCTGATCGATCCGGCCATCGCTGAGAGCCCTGAGGCGCTGGGGCGATTCATGCGTGAGGCCCAGGCCTCGGCGGCGCTGCGCAGCCCGCATGTGGTGCAGGTCCTCGACTACGGGGTGGACGGCGGGGTGCCCTTCATCGCCATGGAGCTTCTGCACGGGGAGAGCCTCGGTCAGCGGCTGGAGCGGGAGCGGCGTCTCTCCCCCGAGGCCACGGCGCGGATCCTCGGGCACGTGGCGCGCGCCATCGGTCGGGCCCACGAGGCGGGGATCGTGCATCGGGATCTCAAGCCGGACAACATCTTCCTCGTCCAAAACGACGATGAAGAGGTGGCCAAGGTGCTTGATTTTGGCATCGCCAAGGGAACTCCCCTCGGCCTTGCCACCACCGACGGGCTCGGCGCGACCCGCACCGGGGCCATCCTTGGCACTCCGTACTACATGAGCCCCGAGCAGACCGAGGGCTCCCGCCAGATCGACCACCGCACGGATCTCTGGAGCCTCGGAGTGATCGCCTTCGAGTGCCTCACGGGCAGTCGTCCCTTCGACGGGGAGACCCTCGGGGGGATCATCATGGCGATTTGTGCCCGTCCCATCGTGGTGCCATCGACAATCGCTGTGGTGCCGACCGGCTTCGACGAGTGGTTCGCCCGCGCCACCGCTCGCAACCCCGAAGAGCGTTTCGCGAGTGCCAAGGATCAGGCCCACGCGCTCCGACAGGTGTGCTCGGGTCACGGGATGCCCCTCGGCGCACCCCCCGATGGACGCATGGGATCGGGGCGTTGGGGAGACTCGAGCCCGGACATGATGACCACCGGCGGGCTCGGCGTCGTGACCTTCACCGAAGGCAACCAGGCCAATGCGGTGACCGGCAGCGCCACACGGCGGGTGCCACTCGCGCTCGTCGCGACCTTGATCGGCGCGCCCTTGCTCGCGCTCGGCGGAGGCCTTGCCTACTTTTTGTTGCGCCAGCCCCCTGAACCAGAAAGCATCACCACCAGTGTGGCCTCGCCAGCCACCCCGCCCTCCTTCCCGCTCCCGGTGGCCTCGCCGGCCGTCTCTGCGCACACCGAGCCGAATGTGGTGCAGGTGGCCAGCGTCATCCCTCCCACCGTAGTCCCGAGCGCGGCGCCGGATGCGGGCACCTCGAGCGCAGCAATCGGCAGCAGCACCGCACCAAGACTCCCGGTGGTCGCCCGGCCACAGGTGCGTCCTTCACCAGTGACCGCCCCGAAGCCCACCGCGAGCAGCACGCCCCCCGCCACCACCGCGAAGAGGCGTCCCACCTCCATCTACTGATCTGGTCCTTCACCTCTCGAGGCTCGATGATGATCCGCACCCTGTCGCTCTCGCTCGGTCTTTGCGTAGCCTTGACGGCTCCGCTCACTCTCGCCCAAATGGCGCCCCCGAGCGCGACGCCGCCCGCGGCGCCACCCGCCACCATGCCACCTGCCACCATGCCACCCGCAGCAACACCGGGCGCGGTGA
>CAYNEY010000030.1:36530-70120 GCA_964396375.1 uncultured Polyangiaceae bacterium
CGCCAGGCGCGGTGACGCCAGGCGCGGTGACGCCAGGCGCGGTGACGCCAGGCGCGGTGACGCCAGGCGCACCCACCGAGGCTCAGCGGAAGAACGCGGAGCGCGAATTCGAGCTCGGCCTCGCCGCCGTCGAGGGAGGTAACGACGCCGCAGCGCTCCAGCATTTCCGCTTCGCGTGCTTGTACCTGACGACACCCGTGCTTCTCATCAGCACCGCCGAGACCGAGATCCGGCTCGGCAAGTTGGTCGACGCGAAGAAGCACTTGGAGCAGCTCCGCGCGCTGCCGGTGAGCCCCCTCGAGGGCCCGTCGTCGATCGACGCCCGCTCCCGCGGGAGCGTGCTCTTGCCGGCCATCGAGCAACGCTTGGCCAAGGTCGGGATCGATCTGGTGTTGCCTCCCGGCCAGAGCCTGTCCTCACTGGTCGCCTGCTCGAATCCTGCCGAGCTGATCGGCGACACCATCTTCATCGATCCCGGGCCCTGCCGGATCGTTGCCCGCAACAACCTCGGACAGGAACTGGTGAGTGACGTCGCGCTTCCGGAGGGCACGGTGACCCGCGTACGCTTCGATTTCTCAGTGCTCTCGGCGCCACTGCCACTAACCCAGCCCGTGCCTCCCCGGCCTGCGGACGAGGCGGAGTCGCAACCGAATCCCCTGCGTGACATCCTGCGCTACGGAGGTGTGGGGCTGGCCGGCGCCGGGCTCCTGACGGGCGGCATCACCGGGCTTCTGGCCATGAACAAGAAATCCAAACTGGATGATGTCTGTGACGACGGCGAGTGTCCCACCTCAGCCCAAGACGACCTGGACTCAGCGCGCTTGATGGCCACCATCTCGACCATTGGCTTTGCCGCGGCGGGCCTCGGCGGGCTCGCGGTCGGCATCAGCTATTTCGGCTTCCCGGATGAGCAACACAAGACCGGAGCCATGGCCACCTTCGGAGGGTCCTTCTGATGGCACGCATCCAACCTGGTCCGTTCACTTTTCTCAGTGCGCTTCTGCTCCTCGGGGCCGCGACGGGCTGCAGCACGGTGCTCGGCCTCGACGACCTCGAGACCAGCGCAGACTTCGGGGAAGAAGAAGGTGGGTCCGATGGCTCGGGCGGCTCCGACGACGGCGGTGACACCGGCGACCAGGGCGGCTCCGACGACGGCGGTGACACCGGCGACCAGGGCGGCTCCGACGACGGCGGCGACACCGGCGACCAGGGCGGCTCGCAGGATCGAGGCGGAGCAGCCAGCGAGGGCGGGCGCACCAACCGGGGCGGCACCACCAACGGAGGCGAGGCCGGCGACTCCGGTGGAACCGGAGAAGCTGGTCGGACCAACGGGGAGGGCGGAGCGGATCCGGCAGGTGGGCAGAGCACGGTCGCGGGAGCCGGTGGTGAAGCGGGGACCGAGGCGGGCGGCTCGACCGGCGAGGCAGGAAGTGGTGTCTCCGGAAGCGGAGAGGCCGGTGGCACGTCGGTGGCAGGAGGTGGCACGGGGATCGAATGCGAAGGGGAACCAATCGAAGCCTGTGGTCCCTGCGACAGTGGCTACCGCGAGCGCACCTGCGACGACGGCGTATGGTCACCGTGGTCCGAGTGCACGATTGCAGTGACGGGGCTCTGTGAGCCCAACACCGAACGGATCTGCGGAGGGATCGGCACCCAGGTGTGTGATGACACCTGCGCCTGGGGTGCCTGCAGCTGCACCGACGAAACCGAGGGCACGGCCCGCTGTGGCGTGTGCATGCAAGGCACGGTCCCTGTCACCTGTTCGGACGGGCTAGTGGTGGAGACAGGTGCCTGCGTCGACGAACAACTCTGCAATCTCGTGGAGGGCTTCGAGGACAACAGACGTGGCTGGCTCACGGCCGATTACCTCGACGAGACCAGCGGGGTGTACCTTGGTCTCGTCGTCACCGACGGGTACTACGGCTTGGTCATCGACAATCCTGGAACCGAGCTCAACCAGTATGTCTGTCCGACCATGCCGCTCCCTGGCACCGGACCCCTGTTCGACATGCGGTCTACCGCGCTCGTCACCCTCGACACCGGCGCCGTCGGGGCGGTCATGGTGCGCCACAATGACGAGGGAGCTTACCTCTTCTTGGTCGGCGAGGAAACCAACGAGATCTGTGGGATCTTCCACCTGGCAGCCGATGGCACCATGAGCCTTATCTCCACCTGCTCGACACCGCTTGCCGCAGGCGTGCCGTCGGTGGTGAGCCTTTCGGCGGAGGGGACGACCCTGGCTGCGCAGATCGATGGCCTCACGGTGGCCTCGGGCACGGACACCAGGCTCTCGAGCGGTCTCCCCGGCGTCTGCACCTGGGCGCTCACCGAGACCCTCTCGACGATCTTGGTCGACGAGTTCGTGGTAAACAGCCCAGCTCGCGCCGACACCTGCCAGCTCGGCCCGAACGGCCTTTGCTACCGCACCTACACCGAGAACGAGAACGGGAGTTCTCAATTCACGGTCAGCCCCTCCGAGGAGGGACTGGCAGCATATGCCTCGGCGGGTGACAACAGCACCGCCGGGATCAGCATCGCCAATTACGACGGCGCGCCGCTCGGTTTCGGTGTCAACGACACCATCACCTTCACCGGCTCGGTCCCAGTCGGCACGGTGTTCGCGGTATCACTCACCGACACCACGACCGGCGAGGGCTGCAACTGGTTGATGGAGGGAATGGGAGAGGGCACCTACGTGCTCGATCTGAACACCGTGCCCAACCTCTGCTATCCCACCAACTGCCGATTCGAGCGAGCGCGAACCAACGCCATCAGCATCGGCACCGGCGGTTGGGGCGCAGGCTTCTACCTGGATCTCTCCCTCACTGACATAGAGTTCTCCCAGAGCGACGTGGCCGGGCCGACCCTGAGCCAGGCTGGCATACCAAGCGAGGCGCTCGCGTCCCGCTGCACCTATCCCTACGCATGGACCTACGCGGGAACGGGAGCGCGCGCAAACTACACCCAGGATCCCTTGACCATCGAGGAGCTATCCCTCGAGGTGCTTGACGAGTCGGAGCAAGCATCCGCGGGAGTAGGCATCGAGCTTGACGCCACCGAACGCGATTTTTCATCTGTGTCAGGGATCACGATACAATTTGCGGCGCTTCATCTGACCTCGCTTCCCGCCGAGCTCAACCTCGAGCTGAAGGACAGCACCAGCGCAGGCTGCAGTTTCCGAGTGGACGTGTCTTCCGTTGACGCCGGCGACGTCACCTTCGACGTCAGCGAGCTTTGGCTCACTGGTCCTGCCGGTATGCCGAACTGCCGCCTGGGCAGCAGAAACACCTACCTCGACCTCACCGATGTGCAGAAAATGGAGGTTGGTACGGGCTGGGAGCTCACCGGTGAGCTCTCGATGACGATCATCGGCTTCGATGTGCACAGCGCCGTCTCCCCAGCCTTTGGGCAGATCCCATGAAACGTTCAGTCCTCCTCGGTCTGGTTGCCCTTGGCTGGGTGAGCGTGGCGACGGCAGAACCCTCAGCACCGATCGAGACCACCAGCGTCCCAGCGGATGCCACCAGCCCAGGCACATCGGCCGCAACCCCACCCGCCGATGTACCTCCCACCACCACCCTCGCGACAGAACTCGGAGCCTCCGCGGCCTGCATTCCTGAGTGCCGCACTGGCTTCGAGTGCGTCGAGGGCCGCTGCGTTTCGAGCTGCAATCCCCCCTGTGATCCTGGCCAGCGTTGCACCGCGGAGCGCGAGTGCGTGTTCCTCGGCCCGCCACCTCCCGGCTTTTTGCTCGATCCTCGGATGGAAGCGGCCATCGAAGCCCGTCGAAAGGAGGTCGTACGGCAGGACACCTTGCGACGACGCCTCCGACCCTTCGTAGGCGCGGAGTTCAGCCTGGGCATCACAGAAACGGACATCTGGCAATTGGTCGACATGGGTCCGCGGCTCTTTGCCGGAGTGCGGACGCATGTGCAAAAGAAGCTCGGCTTCGAGGTGCGGGCTGGGGTGGGCCTGTTTTCCACCAGCTACGCCCTGTGCACCGGTTGGGGCTATGACATCGACACCGCCCAGATCGACTGCACGAATTGGGACACCGAGGCGAAGACCACCACCACCGAGCTGATGCTGGAGGGCGGCCTGATCGTCGGACCCTTCGGGCCCTTCTACCTTGTGGTACCCGAGCTGAAGCTCGGCTACTGGTTCCGTGAGGATCCGGATTTCGTGAATGAATCCAGCTATTCCCCCGAAGCCTTGGGCAAGAACGGTGTGGTGGGCGGTGCGGCAGTCCGCCTCGGTTGGTACCTCGATCGGGACGAGCGGTTTACCCTGTACACGGCCTTCGGTGGCACCTCGCTGCCCGGCGTCGAAGAGGGGCACTTCCGCTGGGACGTGATCGGCGGCCACTACGCCTTCTGAGCGATGAGTCGGCTCAATCGAGCGAGACAGCGGTTCCCTCTTGGCAGCGGGTCCCAAGGTCGGGTATGCCTCGGTCCATGAATCACGGTCTCTTCTCGAAGGTCCATCTCACAGGTTGGGGTCTCGTGCTTCTGGGCGCGTCGTGCCTCACGGGCTGTCCCTCGGAGAAGGTCGAGCCGGTACCAGAGGTGGTGGCGCCGCCTCCACCACCCAGCTTCGCCCCCGTGATCTCGGTGACTCCACCGGTCGATACCGCACCGGCTGCCCCAGTGGCAAGTGAGGTGCCGCCGGTAGACACGGCGAGCGCCGTCGCCTCCGCCGTGGCGCCCAAGGTTCCGACGACCGCCGCCAGCACCACTCCGAAACCGAACACCACCGCTTCCGCGGCGACCAGCGCGACCACCAAGCCGAGTGCCTCCGCAGCGACCAGCGCCACCCCTGCCGCGGTCACCTCGGCCGCCGTGAACGCGGTGACCTGTCGGGCGACTTGCACCACCACGTTCAGCACCTGCATGGTGGCCGCCCGCACGGACACCACCAAACAGACCACCTGCCGCTCCGCGCTGACCGCGTGCCTGCAGGCCTGTCGCTGAGATCACCGGCGCGCCGCTGACTCAGAGGAACAGTGGCGGTTGCCCGGTGGCCTCCACCACGTCGCGCCAGAGCGCTCCCTCGGGATCCACGTGGTTCCGTTGGCCCACGGCGAGTGCCATGGGCACATGGACGTAGCGGTTGTTGACCAGTCCAACCAAGCAAGCGGTGCGCCCTGACATGGCCGCGTGCACCGCGTTCGCGCCGAGGCGCGCGCAGTAGATCGCATCGCTCGGGTTGGCGGGGGTAGCTCGGATGATGTAGCTCGGATCGATGTACTTCAGATTCACGGGGTTCTGGAGGCGCTCGAAGTGCTGGACGATCCGCTCCTTCAAGTAAAGGCCAATATCACCCAAACGCCGATTGCCGGAGGCATCGGTCCCCGCGTGTGCCTCGAGCAGACGTTGCCCGGCCCCCTCGGCGACCAGGATCACCGCGTGGTTGCGGCGCTTCAGGCGGTCCGCCAGATGCGCGAGGAGCCCGCGCTCGCCGTCGAGCTCGAAGGGCACCTCGGGAAGCAGGACGTAGTTCACGTCGTTGCGAGCCAAGGCAGTGTGCGCGGCGATGAAGCCTGACTCTCGTCCCATCACCTTCACCAGCCCCACGCCACGGAGCGCATCCCGCGCCTCGACGTGCGCGGCAGTAACCGCCCGTACTGCCTCCGCGACAGCCGTCTCGAACCCGAAGGAGCGCTCGACGAAGCTGAGGTCGTTGTCGATGGTCTTTGGGATGCCAACCACGGCGATCGGCAGGCTCCGCTTAGCGATCTCCCGCGAGAGCGCCAGCGCTCCCTTCTGTGTCCCGTCGCCGCCGATCGCGAACAAGATGTCGATGCGGTGCGAAACCAGCTCATCGACCATCTTCGCGGTCTGTTCCCCACCACCCCGCGACGAGCCGAGGATGGTCCCACCCTGCAGGTGAATGTCGCGAATGGTGTCCGGTTGGAGCAGGAGCGGCGGGTGTTCGTCAAAAGCCGCAAGTCCGCGATAACCGTGGCGCAGTCCGAAGATCTTCCGCGCGCCGTAGCGGTACCAGAGCGTCATCACCACCGAGCGAATCACGTCGTTGAGTCCCGGACAGAGTCCCCCAGCAGTGAGGATGGCGGCCGTCACCTCACCAGGCACGAAGAAGGTCTTCGCGCGCGGTCCCGCCTTCTCGAGCAGGCCACAGTCTTCGAGGGAGCGACTGGATTGGTTCGACCCAAGCACGATGCGATAGAGCACACGCTGCTCGTCGCTCACGTAATCTGAGCGCATGTCGTCGGGACGTGTGGAGAGATCCAGCGGCGAAGGGTGCGTGGCATCCCCGAGACGGGCCACGCTGAAGTCGACGGGCGAAGCGGTCATGGTGGAACTCCTCGCGCAGAGCAGCCGCTAGTTCAGCGACTCTGCCCCCAACCCATACCCTCATCGCTGCCTGGAGGCGAGGATCGGATTCGAACCGACGTCGTACGGTTTTGCAAACCGTTGCCAAACCACTTGGCTACCTCGCCAGAGCCTCGCGCCGAAAGGAGCAAGGCCGCGGGAAGCTGCCATGTGACACCGCCGATGGCAAGCCCCTCGAGAGCCTTCGGCGACGCTTTCGGCCTAGCGCTCGTCCAAATCCTCACGCAAGTAGCTGAGAATCACCTCGTCCAGGGTCTGATCCTCGATCGAACCGTCGTGGAAGAGGGACGGTGCGGAACCCGCTTCGGGCAAGGGTGAAGCCTTCGGCCGGTGGCCAACCAGGCTCGGGCGCCTCCCCCCATCCGACTTCGGCGCGGGTCCGACCGGCGCGGGTTTTGGGGTGCGCTGTGCCGAGCCAGCTCGGGCCTTTCGTGGTCGATTGGGGGTGGTGCGACGCGGAAGCGGCGTGACAGAAGAGGAAGCGGCGGGCTCGACCGCAACCTCGACCGCGGAGCGCGTCGCCGGCTTCACGGATTCAGCGCGGAGCTGTCTCCCCCCGGGCTCCGAAAGGGGCCGCGCGGTCGAAGGCGGACCGGGAAAGAGCGAAGAATTGAGGGTAGGATCGGACAGGGGCACCGGGGTGGTGAACACCCGGGGAGGCAGGCCAGGGATCCTCTCGATCACCTCGTCGAGCTCACCGGAGCGCAGCGCCTGCGCCATGGCCCGGTGCTGGGCTTTCATCAGCTGCTTGACCGTCTCGGCCATCTCTGGCTTGCCCACCACGTCTGCGTAGTCGCTGCGCACACTGCGCACGATCCTCCCGCCATCCGCGAAGAGATGGGTAACGACCCGCCCGTACCGCACCCCAGAGTCCTCGGTCTGTATGTGAAACACACGCCCTTGGTACTGGACGTTGTTGTTGTAACCGAGCAAAGGTGGGGGAAGTGAGGTCACGAGAGCGAAAGGAGTGGGGAGAGAGACGACACAGGATACCACAGGAGCTGCCAAATCTTTGGCAGAATGTCCGCCAGGCACAGGCGGCGCGGCCCGAAGGGCGGCCCCGATCTAGCGGTTCGCCTCGTCGTAACGGCGCATGCCTTCGAGGAGCAGCCCCTCGGGGCTGAGCTGGATCAGACGTTGCGGAGCCTCGAAGCCAGGCTCGAGAGCGAACTCTCCTTCGACGAGGGAGAGCATGGCGTAGAAGGCCTCTTCCCCCCGGAGCGCGGCCCAGAGGGCGTTGTAGATCATCCCGTTCACGAAGTGGATCTCCCCCGAATCCGAGCCCGCGCGCACCCGGACCCGGCCGGTCTTCCTTCCGTGCCAGAGGATCTGCACCATCTCCGGGAGGCCCATCTCGCTCAGCGAACCGGAGACGCCACGGTGCCCCGAGGTCCCAGCCGTTCGCTCGAGGAGCTGCTTGACCTTGGCCACGAACAGATCGGCCGCGACGGGCTTGTTGAGGTAATCGGTGGCCCCCGCCTCAAACGCCTTCTTCGCGTCGGTTCCCCCGGTCCGTCCGGTCACGAAAACCCACGGAAGGTTCCTCCCCCAGGGCTGCTTCCGAGCCTCCACCAACAACGAGAGGCCATCGCCCTGCTCGAGATCCAGCTCGCTTACCACCAGTTCGAAGTCACCACTCGACAAGGCCTTCAGCGCCTGCTCCGCGGTCCGCGATTGTCGCACCTCGAAGCCCTGCTCCACCAAGCGCAACTCGAGCACGGTGGTCTCTTCCGGATCTGGATCGACCAGCAAGATCCGATAGCGGTTGGCGAGCAGACGCGCCTTCAGATCCTCTCCGCTTACCACGATCCGGAAGAGATCGACCAGATTCGGATCGAAGGTCTTGCCTGCGAGCTTCTTCAAGACATCACAGGCCTTGGCGGGAGTGAGGGCCTGCCGGAAAGGATTCTTCGGGTTCTGGGTGAGATCCGCGTAGGTGTCGGCGATGGCGAGGATCCGCGCCCCGAGCGGGATGTCTTTGGCTCGCGAACCCTCCGGGATCCCCTGGCCATCGAAGCGCTCATACATCGCCTTGACCGCCAGCACCGTGTCTCTTGGCAAGTGAGCGGACTCCATGAGCCGGAGCGGCGCCATGAGGGTTTTCTTGGCCGAGGTGCGGTGTCCATCGTACTCCGACACGTTGAGAGCGGTCAGGTGGTACGTCCCCATCTTCCCGAGATCGTGCAGGTACGCTGCGATCACCAGGGCGGCCCGCTGCAGCTCGGAGAGCCCAATCCGCTCGGCGAGCTTTCGGCAGAGCCGAGCCACGTGAGCGCTGTGCCCGCGCAGATCCGCGCGATTGTTTTCAATCACGCTGATCAGAATGTTCAAGGTCTCGGTGTAGCCCTCGAGGTGCACGCCCTTGCTGACCAGAAACTCCTGGTCACCACGGGTGGTATCGAGCTCCTCGGAGGAGAGGACGCGCTCTCGTCCCACCGCTTCGCGCGCCAGCGAGTCAGTCATGGTCTCCTCGGAGACCAGATTCCGCTCGTAGACGTTGAGCATGGTCGTGAACTGCTCGTGAGCGGCGCGATCCAAGGTCGCAAAAGCGTGGATATCACCACCGTAACCCTTGGCAATCGCCGCACGGACCGCGCGCGGCCGCCCCGCGAAGGCTCGCACCGTCTTCACACCTGCCACCAGCTGGATCTCTTGGAGCAGACCAGGATCATCGAGATCCGGCGTCACCACGCTGAGGGTGCTGGTGGAGGCCTGGTACAAAACCGGGAAGACGTTGCGTTGCTCCGCCAACTTATGCGGGAGCCGCTCCAAGGTACTCCGATCGATGTCGGCCTTGGCGAGCTTCTCGGTGGATACGAACTGGGTCTTGTGCTCGCCGGCGATGAACTTGAGCAGCGCCGCCTCGTCGATGGCGTTCATGTCGAGCAGCACCTCCTCGACACGTTCCCCGAAGCTGTTCACCGAGTTCAAAGCAGCCTCACGCTGTTCGGACGAGATGAGCCCCTGCTCGAGGAGGCGGTCGAGAAGGCGCAGGTTGCCGGTGGGCTGCATTCGCAATGAGAATCATTCCGAAGGCCGCCCCCTCCCGCAATCGGAACTCGACCGAAGGTCACCGAAATGATCTTCTGACCAATCAACCGACCCAAACCCGAACCATCCCCCACTATTAATAGTAGGGGATGGAGCAACGCTTCCGAGCTAGGCTGGCCGGATGGATTGTCTTCGGAGACGAGGCTTCTCCCGCCTTCAAGGGGTTCGGTCCATTGTCCGCCCGTTGACCTTGACGTTACCCCAGACAGAAGCTAGTAAACGCGCCCTTCCGTTGCACCATTGCCCACGGTCGAGAGGAATTCCGATGCGCACCTTCGTCGCCACACCAGCATCCGTCCAAGCTACCCGAAAATGGTGGCTGATCGATGCCAACAACCAGCCGCTTGGGCGGGTCGCCAGCCGTGTCGCGACGTTGCTGCGCGGCAAGCACAAGGCGATCTTCACCCCCCACGTGGACACGGGCGACTTCGTCGTCGTGATCAACGCGGCGAAGGTTCGTTTGACCGGAAAGAAGTCCACCACCAAGCGCTACTACCGCCACAGCGGTTATGCCGGTGGGCTCCATTCGGTCGGCTTCGCCGAAGCGATCGAAACCGTCCCGGAGATGCCGATCGAGAAGGCGGTGCGCGGCATGTTGCCGAAGAACGTCCTCGGCCGGCAGATCATCACCAAACTCAAGGTTTACGGTTCCGACCGTCACCCTCACGAGGCGCAGAAACCCGAGCCCTTCCGTGGCTGATTTTTCTAGGAACAGCTGAGCCATGACCGAAACGCAATACGCATCCGGCAAGCGCAAGACGGCAGTCGCCAGGGTTTTCTTGAAGCCCGGCACCGGCCAAATCCTCGTGAACAAGAAGGCTGCTGACGAGTACTTCGAGCGTGAAACCTCCCGCATGATCATGCGGCAGTCGCTCGAGATCCTCGAGCTGACCGACAAGTATGATATTCAGGCCACGGTCAGCGGAGGCGGAAAGAGCGCTCAGGCCGAGGCGATCCGTCACGGTATCGCCCGCGCGCTGTCCGCGCAGGATCCCGAGCAGCGCCGCGTGCTGAAGCGCGCAGGCTACATCACCCGCGACGCACGACAGAAGGAGCGCAAGAAGCCGGGGCAGCCCGCGGCACGCAAGCGCTTCCAGTTCAGCAAGCGCTAGAGTTCGCGACGAAATCCCGAGGCATGTGCGCCTCGATGCTTTGGGCGGGGTCGAACAGCTCCCGCCCAAAGGCTTTTTGTGGTCCCCAGGCGAGTTGCTCGCCCAGGGGCCCCACCCTCCACCTTCTTGGTATAGTGAGCGTCCATGCCTTCGCGCTTCCGGCTCGCGAGTGACTTCTCGCCGAAGGGTGATCAGCCCCAGGCGATCGCTCGCCTGTGCGAGAACGTGGATCGGGGAGCCTCACCGCAGACGCTGCTCGGGATCACCGGCAGCGGCAAGACCTTCACCATCGCCCACCTGATCCAGCACGTGGGGCGCCCGACGCTGATCATCGCCCCCAACAAGACCCTCGCCGCTCAGCTGTACGGTGAGATGCGCGACCTGTTCCCGGACAACGCGGTCGCCTACTTCGTCAGCTACTACGACTACTACCAGCCTGAGGCGTACCTCCCGAACACCGACACCTTCATCGAGAAGGATGCCATCATCAACGATCAGATCGATCGGATGCGGCACGCGGCGACCCAGGCGCTCCTGTCACGCGACGACGTGATCATCGTGGCCAGCGTGAGCTGCATCTACGGTATCGGCTCGGCTGAGTCGTATCGTGGCCTTCTGATCGAGATCGTGCGCGGCGAGAGCTTCCCGCGTGACGAGCTGCTCCGGCGCTTGGTCGACATCCAGTACGAGCGCAACGACATCGACTTCCACCGCGGTACCTTCCGGGTCCGCGGCGACGTGGTGGAGATCTTCCCGGTCTATGAGCAGAGCCTGGCTATCCGCGTCGAGTTCTTCGGGGACGAGGTGGAGCAGCTCTGTGAGATCGATCCGCTGCGCGGCCGCGTGCTCGGCACCCTGGAGAAGTACTCGGTGTATCCCGGCTCCCACTACGTGACGCCCCAAGCTCAGATGCGCCATGCCATCGAGTCGATCCGAACCGAGCTGCGCGACCGGTTGAGCTACTACGACGAACAAGGGCGCTTCCTCGAGAAGCAGCGCCTGGCCCAGCGCACCTCGTATGACCTCGAGATGCTGGAGCAAATGGGCTTCGTCCAGGGCATCGAGAACTACTCTCGGCACCTCTCGGACCGTGCTACGGGCGAGCCCCCACCGACCCTCATCGACTACTTCCCCGAGGATTTCTTGCTGGTGCTCGATGAGTCTCACCAGACCATCCCTCAGCTTGCCAGCATGTACCGCGGGGATCGCTCACGCAAAGAGACCCTGGTCGAGTATGGGTTTCGTTTGCCGAGCGCGATGGACAACCGTCCGCTCCGCTTCGAGGAGTTCGAGCGCTACATGCGACGGGTGGTGTTCGTCTCGGCTACCCCCGGTGATTACGAGCTCGAGAAGTCAACAGGGCGCATCATCGAGCAGGTGATCCGTCCCACCGGGCTGCTCGATCCCGAGATTCTGGTGCGCCCCGTCGCGGGACAGATCGACGATCTGCTCGGGGAGATCCGGGGTCGCGTGGCCCGTGACGAGCGGGTTCTCGTCACCACCCTGACCAAGCGCATGGCTGAGGAGCTCACCGAGTACTACGCCGAGCTCAAGGTACGGGTGCGCTACCTACACTCGGACGTCGAGACCTTGGACAGGATTGAGCTCTTGCGCGCGCTCCGCGCTCACGAGTACGACGTGTTGGTTGGGATCAACCTCTTGCGTGAAGGCTTGGATTTGCCCGAGGTCAGCTTGGTGGCCATCTTGGACGCCGACAAGGAGGGTTTTCTGCGCAGCGCACGCTCGCTGATTCAGACCATCGGGCGGGCGGCGCGCAACGCCGGCGGGCAGGTCATCATGTACGCCGATCGGATTACCGCGGCCATGGAGACCGCGATCGGTGAGACCAACCGCCGCCGTGACCGACAGCTCGAGTACAACCAGAAGCACGGTATCACCCCGGAAACCATCAAACGCGCCATCCTCGACATCAATCCCGCCTCGGGCAACACCGACTACTTCGCGGTGTCCAAACAGTCGGCGACGCGAGCTCAGCCGGGCGAGGCTCGCGATAAGCTGGCAAAGCCACCCGAGGCACGTGCCGCGCTGCGCGGTCGCGGCAGCGCGGCACCACCAAAAGCACCCGACCCAAACCCAAGCACCCTCTCGCCCGCAGCGAGTGCCATGGCCGAGGCGCTCGACGAGGCGCGCTTGGAGCATATCGAACTGCTCCGTCAGCAGATGTTCACCGCCGCCGAAAACCTGGAGTTCGAGACTGCCGCGCTCTTGCGTGATCAGCTCAATCGGTTGAAACGCGGTGAGCCTCTCGACCCGAGAAACGTCGAACATGACCTCGGCTCCGCCGCGGTCCGTGACCGGAGCGCCTCGGGCTCCGCGCCAGAACCAGGCGCCAAGAAGACGAGCAAAAAGCGAGACACGCGAGGGACCAAATCAACGCCTCGCAGCAGCGGCCGTCGCTCCCCACGCGGTTCGGCGGGGGACTGAGCTGGTTTTTCGGCGGGGCCGGAGCGACACCAGCCCACCTCTTTCTAAACCCCGTCCTCACTGGACACGGCAACGCTGGTTGATGCTGGCGACCAGCCTGTCTTCGCGCCTCACCACTTCGCTGAACGCAGCCTCTGCGCGAGCCGCCTCGGCCGCGTCGTTGCGCTCCAACGCCTCCGCGGTTTGGAGGGCGAGCCGCGACACCTCGAGCAACATGGTCCGGTACTCGTCCCGCAGACGGCGCATCTCTGGCTCGGAGAAGCGAGCCCGGTTGACTTCTCTCGCCAGGTCGGCGTAGCGCTCCGCGATCCGTCGCATCTTGGCCGAAGCCGCCTGGCTGGTGCTGGTTCCTTCAGCCACCAAGCGATCGATTTCGGTCAAGCGCTCATTCATCCGCACCACGAACCTACGGCACTCACGCTCCTGGGAGAGGCTGCACGAGCAGAGCACCAGGCTCGCAGCGAGGATGAATCGAAAAGGGAGGCAACGGAGGAGGGTCACAGCGTTTCTGCTCGAACCCGGTCGAGACTACGTTACTCTTGCCGCGGATGGCGGCTCGCGCAAGAACTCCGCCCTGGTCGCTCAGCGGCCCGGCCAGGCCTTGGCAAACGCAAGGGTAGCGAGGGCGAGCGGGGCCACCCAGAGCGCGAACCAACCGAACCTGCGACGAGCCACCACCCGTCCGAGCAGGAGCAGCGCCAAGAGCCCCACCAGGCTCGCTGTCACGGTGCCGAGCACGCTCGGCATGATCACGGTCGAGGCCTGCCGCGCCTTCGGCAGCTCCAACATGACGGCACCCGCGACCACTGGCAACGACATCAACATCGACAACTGAAAAGCGCGCGATCCTCGCATGCCCAAGAGCAACAGAGTGGCGATGGTGAGGCCACTCCGCGAGACCCCCGGCAAGACCGCCACGCCCTGAATCGCGCCCACGAGGAGAGAAAGCGGCCAAGACAGCTCCGAGCGGTCGCGCTCTTTGGCCCACCCGGTGGCCATCAACGCCACCGCGGTGAGGAGGAACCCAAGGCCGATCACCAGCGGTTCGCGGGTCCAGCCGTCGACCCAGGGCTCGAGCAGAAGGCCGATAGCGGCAGTAGGAATGGAGATGACCAAGATTTGGAGCAGATCACGTCCGGCAGGCGTTTGCCTGAGACGACTCGGTGCACCGATCCCCCGGAGTCCGGCCAGACCGAGCTCGCGCACCGGACCCGAGAACACGATCACCGTGGCCAGCAGCGTACCGAGGTGCAACATGGTGTTGAACGCCAGGCCGCCGTCTTCGATGTCGAACAAGAGGGTGGCCAAGGCCAAGTGGCCATCGCTCGAGACGGGCAGAAACTCGGTCACCCCCTGCAGAGCACCGAGGGCCATCGCCTCGAGACTGGACGCTACCATCGTGCGGTTCTACCGTTTCGCGCGCGGATCTACAATCCCCCCCCCGGCCCGGACCGCCAAGTGTTTTTTGCTATGCTAGCGCCCGTCGACGCAACTGGATCGCTGGTCGGTCGATGTGCCTTTGAGGCATTTTGCCATGTTGAGCTACCTGCGTATCCGAGGTCTCGCCCTGATCGAGGATCTGACCCTCGAGTTCGATCCTCACCTGAACATCCTCTCCGGCGAAACCGGCGCGGGAAAATCGATGATCG
Source organism: uncultured Polyangiaceae bacterium (assembly GCA_964396375.1). Taxonomy (GTDB): domain Bacteria; phylum Myxococcota_A; class Polyangia; order Polyangiales; family Polyangiaceae; genus FEN-1139. The sequence goes on from CAYNEY010000030.1 coordinate 51,141, forward strand.
TCGACGCCCTGACCATGTTGCGTGGCGCGCGAGTCCGACCCGAGATCGTGCGCAATGGTTGTGACACGGCCATCGTCGACGCACAGTTCGAGCTTTGTCCTGAGACGGCACAACAAGCAGCGGCCCTGCTCGCCGAGCACGGCATCGAACAGGGCTCCGACCCTCACCTGCTGCTCCTCAACCGAACCGTCCCCCGGAACGGCCGCGGGCGGGTGTTCATCAACGGTCAGCTCACCACGCGCGAGGTGCTCGCGGAGCTTGGGACACGCTTGATCGACATCTGCAGTCAGCACGAACACCACTCGTTGACCTCCACCGCTCGTCATCTCGAACTCTTGGATGATTTCGCGGGCCTTGCTGAGAAACTCGAACGATACAGTGAGGAGTACACGCGCTACCGCGAGCTCTGTCGCGCCGCCGAGCAGCTGGAGCGCTCAGCGCAGGCCTCGCTCCAGCAGGCAGATTTTCTACGCTACCAGATCGCCGAGCTGGAGCGGATCGCGCCCGAGCCCGGAGAGTACGAACGCCTCCGGGCGCGCTTCGGGTTGCTGCGCGAGTCCCAGCGCTGGCTCGAGTTCGCCAACCTCGCCGACCAACTGCTGGAAAACGGGGAGGCGTCGGTGCGATCCCGGCTCGGGCAGCTCATCGAACTCGCGTGCCGAGGCCAGCATGACTCCCCACACCTGCTCGCGATGACCGAGGCCCTCGGGGTCGCCGAATCGGCGTTGGGCGAGGTCGTGATGCACCTCGCACGCTTCGTCTCCGAACTCGAGGTCGAGCCGGGTGAGCTGGAGGAGGTGGAGCGGCGGCTCTCCGAGCTGTCGACCCTACGCCGCAAGCACGGCACCGAGCTGGACGACCTCTCCGAGCGACTCGCTGTCTTGAAGGCCCAACTCGCCGAGCTCGAGAACGCCGAAGAACGGCTGGCGACGCTCACCCGAGAGCGCGAGGCGGTGCGCCTCCGCGCCGTCGAGCTCGCGGAGCGCCTGCGCGCGAGCCGTCGCAAGTCGGAGAAGAAGCTGTCGACGGCGCTGGAGGCCGAGCTTGAAACTCTCTCGCTCCGCGGTGCGCGCTTCGAGGCGCGGATCGAGTCCCTCTTGCCCGATCAACTGGGCGCCCGCGGGCTGGATCGGGTGGAGTTCCTGTTCTCGGCAAACCCAGGGGAGCCGCTCTTGCCCCTCAGTCGCGTGGCCTCCGGTGGCGAGCTGTCACGACTCCTCCTCGCCTTTCGCGGCGTGGTGAAGAGCGCCGGCTTGACCGCCACCTACGTGTTCGACGAGGTGGACGCGGGAGTGGGCGGCGCCGTAGCAGAACGGATCGGGGAGCGGCTGGCCCGAGCCGCCGAGACCAGTCAAGTGTTGTGCATCACCCACCTGCCGCAGGTCGCCGCCTTCGCGGACGCACACCTGATGGTCACCAAGCAGACCGAGCAAGGACGGACCACCACCTTGGTGAGGCGCCTCTCGTCCGCCGAGCAGGAGGACGAGCTGGCCCGGATGCTCGGTGGCGCGCGGATCACCGCGTCAGCCCGTGAGCATGCGCGTCAGCTGAAGCGTGACGCGGCGCGGGCGGAGCGCAGGCTGCCGACAAAACACCCGACAAGTGCCCCAAAGCCCCCCCGCAGCTGAGGCCAGCTTCACGCCTCCCCGCCGGCGCTGGTCCGAGACGAAACCGGTGCTTGTGATTCGGCGAGCGGCGACGAATTGTTCTCGAGCCCGCGCGCCCGGAGAGTCCCGGGCCTCGGCAGGCGAAGTCTCATCCGCGCCCCGCCGTACTCGCTCGAGCCCACCGAGATGGTGCCCCCATGCTCGACCACAATCTTCTTGGTGATGGCGAGCCCCAGGCCAGTTCCGCTGTCCTTGGTCGTCACGTACGGCTCGAAGACCCGGGTTCGCATCTCCTCTGGGATGCCCGGGCCGTTGTCGCTCACATCCAACACCCACCAGTCGTCGCTGGCAAACAGACGGATCTGGACCCGCGCTTCCTTCTGCCCTGCTCCGGTCAACGCCTGAATCGCGTTCTTCACCAGGTTGATGATAGCCCGCTTCAAAAGCTGCGGATCGACGTAGGCAAGCACAGGCTGCTCGGGAACGGAAAGCTCGAGGGTGATCGGCGAGCTGACCTCGGCCGGAGGCAGAGCGTTCTCCTCGGAGCTCAGCTCGGTGTCATCCAGAAGCTCGAAGCCTCGCCTGCGGCTAAGCAGATACTCGCGAAGATCGAGTAGCACCAGCTCTGGCTCGGGCATCCGGGCGAAGCCCGAGAACTCCGAGACCAAACGGCGCAAGGTCTCCACCTCGTCCTCGACGATGTTTCGGGTCTCGCTCACCAGACGTGCGAAAGCCGGGATGTCCTCCGGGCAACGCTCATGAACCTCCTGCACTGCGAGCAGAATCGGCGTCAGCGGGTTCTTGATCTCGTGAGCGAGACGCCGTGCCATCTCCTGCCAGGCCCCGATCCGTTGCAGGTATTCGATGCGAGCCCGGCTGTTCTCGATCTCTTCCACCATACGGTTGAAGGCCCGCGCCAAATCGCCGATTTCGTCTTGACCCCGCTCGGGCACGCGCACCGTCAAATCGCCGGTGCCCATCCTCTCCAGGGCTGCCGCCAGCGACACCAGTTGAACGGTGGGACGACGCGCCAGAATCAGCCCAACCCCGATCGATAAGAGCACGGTGATCCCGAGCAGCGCGGCGAAAGCGAGCACATAGCTTCGCTCGTCACCCAGACGCCGCTGCTCCATCTGCTGATAGGCGTCGATGAAACGACTCATGCCTTCGAGCTCGTCGAGACGTCCCCGATCGGTCACGAAAAGGAGCCTGAGCATCGGCCCCTCGTCGCCCAGTGCCCGCTCGAGCTCGAGCTGCTTCTCCCGCGCCGGATCGACTGGAGCACCACGGCTGGCCTCGGCGAGCAGCCGACCCTGGTCCGACTCCACGCGGAGCGAGACCAGTCCTTGGTAGTCCGCGATGACGCGCAGAAGTTCTTCTGTCAGAACCTCCGGCTTGCCCAGTCGCGCCGCCCGGACCAGGGCCGGGCGCGTCGCGATCGCGTCCGCCGCGTGGCGCATCGCCGTCTTGATCGATTTAGCCAGCTCTTGATAAAGGCTCAGGCTCTGATCCAGCCGCGTGCCGATCTCCGGCATGTAGAAGCGCTCCGCGGTCTGCCGGACCATGCTGCGCGCGACCACCACTGCCACCAAGAGCGGCAGAATCGCGGTGGCAGCAATGGCCAAGGCGAGACGCCAACGGATACGGCTGGTCAAGACCATGGGAGAACTGGGCTATGGTGCGTCGAGTCGAGGGTCGGCGTCAAACTCGAGCCTCACCTTCGCCTCCCCTTGAATCTGAAGGAGCCTCAGGTAAGGCTTTCACGCATGCAGCCCGTTTCTGATATCGTGACCGATCTGCTCGCCTTTCTCGACGCCTCACCCAGCCCGAGCCACGCGCGGCGCGAGGTCGAGCAACGGCTGCGGGCCAGAAACTACACGGCCCTCGACGAGCGCGAGCACTGGGAGGGCCGCCCGGGCCACCGGGGCTACGTGGTGCGGGCAGGTAAGAGCCTGGTCGCCTTCGAGCTTGGCACCGTCCCGCCGGAAGAGGGTGGTTTTCTGATTGTGCTCGCGCACACGGACTCACCGAACCTGCGGCTCCGGCCACTCTTCGAGCGGCGCGCGGCGGGCGTCCTCCAGGCGGTGGTCGAGCCCTACGGCAGCCCCTTGTTCTCCACCTGGTTCGACCGCGGGCTTTGCCTTGCCGGGCAAGTGGTCACTAATCGCGGAGAGACGGTGCTGGTGCACTGGAACCGCCCGGTGGCCGTCGTCTCCTCGTTGGCCATCCATCTCCAACGGGATGTCAACAAGACGGGCCTGGTCATCGACTCGGAGAAGGATCTCCGGCCGTTGCTCGGGCTCGCCTTGGAACCCTCGGGCGCTAGCTTGATGAGCCAGATCGCCCTCGCGGTCGGGCACACCCTCGAGCGCGAGATCGGCGTCGACGAACTCTCCGCCGCGGAACTTGGGTTCTTGGACGCGGCACGCGCCGAGTTGGTGGGTCTCGATTCCAGCCTGCTCTCCTCCGGTCGCATCGACAACTTGCTCTCCTGCCACGCCGCCCAGGCCGCATTTCTGGCTGAAAAGCCGCCGAGCCACGCCACTCGGGTGCTGGCCCTGCACGACCACGAGGAGGTTGGGAGCCGCTCCGCCAGCGGCGCAGCCTCGCCGTTTCTGCTGGATGTACTGGAGCGCCTGTGTTCCCTCTCAGCGAGCACAGATCCCCAGGCCCGACACCGCGCCTTCTCGCGTTCCTTTTTGCTGTCGGCGGACATGGCGCACGCGGTGCATCCAAACTTCGAGAACCGGCACGAGGAGCAGCACCGACCGTTGCTCGGCCGAGGCCCGGTGTTGAAGACCAACAGCAACCAGGCCTACGCGACCGACCCCCAAGGCTCGGCAACCTTCCTCCGCGCCTGCCGTGCTGCGGGCTTCACTCCACAACACTTCGTGTCACGCAATGACGTGGCCTGCGGCTCCACCGTCGGCCCCATCACCACGGCCCGCACCGGGATCCGCGGCGTCGACGTGGGAAATCCGATGCTGGCCATGCACTCCTGCCGCGAACTGGCCGCCGTGGCCGACGTGGAGCCCTACCTTGCTGCGCTCACCGAGTGGTACAAGCTCGATGAGCTTTCGGTGCCCTGGGATTGAAGGCGCGGGCCGGTCTTGCCGCTCAGGGCACCTGAACCACCGTCACTTTGTCGCCTCGGATCTCCAGCACCTGCGGGGGATTCTTACCGTAGGCGCGGGACATCCCGACGTCGATGCGATAGACGCGCCCCTCACAGGCCTGGCTGATCCCACCCTTCTGAGGGGTGTGGCCGACCACCAGTCGCCGCGCCCCTACCCCAGTTAGCACCTGAGCCAGCGCCGCACAGTCCGGATCACTTACGAGCGAGCCGTAGGCGCGATTCCAGTGCGGGGCATCTTCGTCGAGTAGTACACGGGGCAGTTGGCCACCTTCACGCATCCACACAGAAAGCTCGCGGTTCATCCGCTCGAGCCCATAGCGAAGGTGGCTCGGCGTTACCCCACCGTGCACGAACAAGGTGTCTCCAACCGCCAAGATGAGCGGAAAGTCTGCCAGCATCAACGCATACAGTCCACCGGGTCGAAAGGCAGCGATACGGCCCTTGAGCGGCTCGGGAACGGTCATGTCCCCCAGCATCTCCCCCGCGAAGGGCTCGAAGGCACGCAGGCTCTTGTCTGACACGTAGCGCATATCTCCCGAGACATTCATGATCTCGTGGTTCCCGGACAGCGCCCGGAGCAAACCTCCCGCCTTCTTCGCCAGCGAGGACAGACGGACGATGTTGTCCAAAACTTCGCGATCCTGGTCCCCGCGATCGATGAGATCCCCGGTGAAAACAACCCCGAGTTTGTCCCCGATCCACAGCCCGCCCTCGTTGATGGCCCGCACGCCGAGCAGGATGCGCCGTGTGGTGTCCCAATCGCCATGCACGTCCCCGATCGCGATCAAGCGCGCCGGAGCTTCTAGGCGAGCCAGCGGCTCGACCGAAGTGGCAGCCGGGGGGACCGACGTCGGCGCAGCGGCCTTCGATTCTGCGGCACTCGCGCGCGGCTGCGTCGCTTCTTGCCCGCCCTCGGCCCGCTTTTCTGGCTCGAGTCCGGTGGTTGCCTTCGCCTCCTGCACCGGCTCGGACTTCTGTCCAAGCTCGGTGGTGGAACGACAGGCCACCACCCCAACCAAGAGCAGGCCGAGCCAGGCGAAGAGCCGCAAGGATGACTCAGCCCGGAACCTCGCACAGGTGGATCTCGATGGTGGGACGACTTCCGGTACTCTCCGCGATGGCATGACGTAGCGCACGACGCACCTCCTCCTCGACTCCACGCCCGCGCTTGCGCGCGTGGGCTGCGGCGCGAGCTGCCGCAAGCGTTAGGCCTCTCACCGAGAACTCGCCCTCGGACGCGCTTGGCACCCCACGCAGCGTGATGCTCGGGGGGACCACCAGCATGGACTTCGGATCCACCACCAGGGACACCAGCACCACCCCGTGCCGCCCGAGCTCGCCCCGGCTGGAGAGCTCAGTCTCCCCGAGCGGCTGCCCGCCGAGATCGATGGCGATCCGCCCCGTGGGGAAGCTCAGATCCCTTCGGAGTGAGTCTGCCAAGCGCAGGGACTCTCCGTTTTCTATCACCTGCACGCACGGAACCCCGAGCGAGCGCGCCAGCGCCGCGTGCTCGAGCAGATGTTGCAGGGTGCCGTGGATGGGCACGAGGTTCCGCGGGCGCACCAGCTCGATCATGTGCGCGAGTTCTTCACGACTGGCATGGCCACTCACGTGGATCTCGGGATCGGTTGCGACCGTGACCACTCGCGCGCCCCGACGCAACAGATCACAGATCACCTCGCCCACGGGGCGCTCATTGCCGGGGATGGTCCTCGACGAAAAGAACACCGAGTCCCCCGGCTCCACGTCGGCATACCGATGATCACCCTTGGCCAGCCGGTACAAGGCGGAGGCCCGCTCGGCTTGGGAGCCACCAGCCAAGATCAGCAGCTGGTGCGCGGGAACGTCGCGCAGGCGCTCGGCAGGCGCCACCAGATCACTCGGCCAACGCAGGATCCCGAGGGCGCGCCCCACCTCCACCTGATTCTCCAAGCTGCGACCCAACAACCCGAGGCGGCGCCCGCACCGATGGGCGATCTCCCCGAGCGCGCGGAGCCGGGGCAGATTGGAGGCGAAGAGCGCGACGAAGGCGCGCCCTGGGGCCGCGAGGATCGCCTCTTTGAGCGCCTCACTCACCCGCTTCTCCGAGGTGGAACGGACAGGCGTATGAACGTTGGTGCTGTCGCTCAGCAGAAGCTCTACCCCCTCCAGGCCCAGCTCGAGGAAACGCTCTTCCGAGGTGGGTTCGCCATCGAGCGGCTCCGGGTCGAAATCGAAGTCTCCGGTGTGCAGCACGGTGCCCTGCGCGGTGCGGATGGCGAGCGCCGTCGCGTCCACGATCGAGTGCGAGACATGGATCGGCTCGACCTCGAAGGGGCCGACCGAGAACCGCTGCCCTGCTCGGGTCTCGATCAGCTCCAGCCGCTCGACATTCAGCTCATGCTCAGCCAAGCGACGCTTCACCAGCGCGAGCGCGTGCCTGGGGCCGAAGATGGGCAGCGTGAACCGCCGGAGCAGGTAGGGGATAGCCCCAATGTGATCCTCGTGGCCATGAGTGAGCACCAGCCCTGAGAGCTGCCCTCGGCCACGCTCGAGATAGCGGAAGTCCGGCGTGATGACGTCGATCCCCCGATCGTCGATCGGAAAGGCGGTGCCACAATCGACCAGCAGGGTGCCCTCGGCCTGTTCCAGGGCCATGCAGTTCATGCCAATTTCCCCGAGGCCCCCGAGAGGGCAGATGCGGAGAGCCTGGGGGGAGAGCGTTGCGGCCACGAGCCCGAAACCTCTAGCCGAGCCGAACCACCCGTGCCACTTGCGCCCACTGGGTGGGGAGGGAACGGGCCCATGTCCGGCATCCTTGCCGGCGAGACCACCCGACGCGGCTCACCGAGCCAGCCACATTGCCGCGAGCAGGAGGAGCACGACCGCACCAGCGCCGAGGGTCACGCGGGTCCGGAACGACGGCCGAGGGGGGGCGGGACCGCCCCGCTCTTCGGGGCAAGACTCGACTCGCGGCGCTTCGAGCGCTGCCCGCCGCGGCGGCTTCATGCTCTCACCCGATGTCTGCGACGGACGAACCCGGTCGGTAGCCTTCTTCTTGGCGCGCTTCGCGGCCCGCCCTTCTGTCACGCTCCGCTCGGACGGCTTGGTGGCCTTCGGTGGGTCGGTGGGCTTCGGCTGAACGGGCTTCGCCTCGACCTTCACCTCGCGCCGACTCTGCTTCTGCTCCCGACGCTTCTTCTCTGCGTGAGCGCGGCGCTGCCTCAGGAGCGTGCGGCGCTCCTTCTTGGTGAGCTTGCGCCGCCGCAGAGAGGTGCTGTCACCTTCGGTCGATTCCTCGAGCTGCCCTGGGAGTTCCGCGTCCCACCCCTCGTCGATTTCGTCAGAAATGGGAGCCGGAGGCGCAACCGAGGGCTTCGTCAACACCGGACGCAGACTGAGCGGAGAGGCGACGACGGGTTCATCCCAACCCGCGTCCACCAGCTCGGCCTCATCCACACTGGCAGCCTTGGTGACGGGCAGAAGCTCCCATCCAGCATCCAGCGCAGAAGGATCAGGGTCTTTTTGGTCGTCCATGACAGCCGAAGAAGGGGCGCCTTTCGAGGGCGCACCATAGCCGACTTTCACAGCTTAGCACCCGTTTTCGCGGGATTGCCTCGACTCTGAGGCAAAACGGCCAACCCCGAGCATCTCAGTTCTTCACACGCGCGTAGTCCCCCGCCGCCTGCTCGATGACCGTTGCATCGCGGCTGGCCCGTTCGCTCTCCGAAAGCAGCTTGGCCGTGAACATGGTCATGCCCCAGATCCCGTTCTCGCGGCGCCGGAAGGCGTACCTGGTCCCAAGCATGGTGGTGACCGTCCCTCGCTCACCGCGCACCTCGGTGCTCTTCACTCCGGACATATCGCGGCGCAGCTCCTTGACCCAGCCCTCTTGCCTCGCGTACAGAGCGAAGACATCCGCCCCATCGGGAGCGCTCGCGTACCGTCCGTACAGCTCGAGCAGCCTCTGCTTCTCGGGCTCCGGATAGTGGGCACGGACAAGCTCGACCGAGCGCCGGCGCATGTCACGGACGGTGTAGCAGGCGTGCTGCGCCGGGGTCTCGAGGTAGGGGAAGGCGAGCTTCGGGTCGTCGCGGATCACGGCTTTTACCACCCGCAGGTAGGCACCCTCCACGGTTTTGTCGCTCGGGTAGCGCAGCCAGGCCACCGCGAAGAAGCCGACCGGGACCGCGGCGATGGCACACAGAAGGATGAGGATGGTCTTCTTGCGCACGCCCGACGCTACCACAAAACCTGCGACCCGTTCGCCCCCGGACGCCGCCCACGACGCGCCGCATGCTCTGCCTTGCCCATGGTCACAGCGGCGCGGGAACGCTCGGCTGCTTCGGCTCTGACCCCCGGGAACGGGCCCGTTTGATGAGCTCGCTTGCGTGACCACGCTACATCGGCTAGCTCCCGCCCCCGTGTGGCAAGGCTTTCGCATCGCCGTCATCGTCCCCTGTCATGACGAAGCGCGCCTCATTGCTCGCATGCTGCGGCGGGTTCCCGATTTCGTCGACCAAGTGATCGTGGTCGACGACCACAGCCAGGATCAGACAGAAGCGGTGGTGCGTGCCCTCAACGAGCCCCGGCTGGTCTTGCTCTCCCACCCCGAGAATCGCGGGGTGGGCGCGGCCATCGTCTCGGGGTACCGCGAGGCCCTGGCCCGAGACCACGACATCTTGGTGGTGATGGCCGGCGACGACCAGATGGATCCGAATGATCTCCCCGCGCTGCTCGCGCCCCTTTGCGAGGGGCGCGCCGATTACGTGAAAGGCAACCGCTTTGTTCACCCGAGCTTTCGGTCCATGCCGCTCTTGCGGCGCGTGGCCGGTCGTGTCTTGTCGTGGCTCACCCGTCGCCTCACCGGGCTCTCCGTGGACGACACCCAGTGCGGTTACACCGCGCTCTCGAAGAAGGCCGCCCTCGGGCTCGCCCTCGAGGACCTCTATCCGCGCTACGGCTACCCGAATGATCTCTTGGCGCTGCTCGGAAACGGGGGCCACCGCGTGACCGAGGTTCCGGTGCGTGCCGTCTACGCTGACGAAAAGAGCGGGCTTCGCTGCTATCACCTGTTTCTCATCATCCAGGTGATGCTGGCGCGATGCTGGCGGTCGCGAAAAAACAGGGCTAAGCTCGGGCGCTGTGGAACCACTCCCGAGCAGTGTTGAGCCCGCGCTCCTCGAGGATCCTGGCTACACCCCGAAGCGCGCCGATCTCCAGACCGTGCTCGGGTACCTGCTCGAGCCAGACGAGAAGCTCTCCCGCCTCGCCCTCCGCGCCCTTCTGCGGGCGGGGCTCCCTGCAGGGCAGGCCGCGCTCGAGCGCCTCGCCCGAACGCCGCCTGCGGCGCGGTCGCCGCTCTTGGTCTTGCTCGGTCGCCTCGCCCAAGCCCACGCGGAGCCCTGGCTCCCCGAAGCCCTCGCCTCCGAGCTCGGGTCGCCGGAGCCCCGGGTACGGCGCGCGGCCATCGTCGCTCTCGGAAAACTCCGGGAGGTTTCGCCCGAGCATCAGGCGCTGCTCGTGGCGCGTTTCCGCGAAGAGCAAGGCCCAGAGCTCCGAGCGTTGATCGAGACCCTGGGCAAGGTCGGCGGGACCGAGGCACTCACGCTGCTAGAACAGACCCATTTTTCCTCACCCACCGAGAGTGAGCTCCGTCGAAAGGCTCAGCTCTTGCTGACGCGGCGTTGCCGCCGCACGACCGAAGCCGGCCGTGTGGAGCTGGAGGTGTGTTGGCCCTCGCCAGAGCGCGTGGTGCTCTTTGCCCGTGATGGGCTGGCCTTCGTGGTGGAAGAGCAGCTCGCCGGGCTCGCAAAAGTACGGCGAGCGGGGCAAGATCGCCTCTTCGTCGATGGCTTCACCGGCCCCGCCAAAAGGCTGCTCGCCGCACGCTCGCTGCTCGGTTTCGGCGTGGTGCTCGAACTCGAGGCTTCGGGTCCCGAACCCGAGGCGGTGGCGACGGCGGTCGCCACCCGCCTGCTCGCACCGCGCACCCTAGCCCTCCTCACGGCGCTCACCGCCGGCACGCCACGCCTGCGCTTCGCCGTGCAGGCCGGCGGTCACCAACGGCGTCTGATGTGGGCACTCAGCCAAGCACTCGAGGGAGCCGCGCCGCGCCTGCTGGTAGATCCCGAGCAGGCCACCTTCGAGGTCACGCTGGTGGGGCGTGAGCGTCTCGAGGCCCTCTGGCTCATCCCGCGTGGGTTTGACGATCCAAGGTTCGCATACCGAAAAGCGGAGCTACCCTTCGCGTCCCACCCTACGGTAGCCGCGGCCCTCGCTCACCTGCTCGGGGTACAGGAAGATGACGTGATCTGGGATCCTTTCGTGGGAAGTGGCCTCGAGCTGGTCGAGCGCGCCAAGCTCGGTCCGTATCGCGCCCTACTCGGCACCGATCGCGATCCTTTGGCCCTCGAGGCCGCCCGCACCAACGCCGCCGCCGCGGCGGTCGAGCACCTCGAGCTTCGGCTGGGCGACGCGCGCACGGAAGGGCCCGACCGCGTCACCGGCATCGTCACCAATCCTCCCCTCGGCTCCCGCGTCAACCGCGACGGCTCGCTCGGCGAGCTTCTGGAGGCCGTGCTCGAGCGTGCCGCGCGGGTGCTCGTCCCCGGTGGGAGGCTGGTGTGGCTGTCGCCGATGCCCGCGCGCACCAAGCGCCTCGGCGAGCGCCTCGGCTTCTCGGTCCATGAACACGGCGCGGTCGATCTGTCCGGCCTCCGTCCCATCCTCCAGGTGATGAGGCGGCCAGGCCATGCTTGAGATGAAACAACGGGTCAGGCTCCGCGAGTTCGGGCCGCCCGTGATCCCCGAACGCCGGCACTTCCACCTGCTGCCATGGCTCGTGGTCGGCGTGCTGCTGACGCTCACCCTGACAGCAGCCCTCTTCGCCCACCACGGCGCCTTCGATGCCTGGCTGCTCGGCACCGCCACACCGCCTGCATCAGCCCTACCCGAGCCTTCCCCACCCTGGGATCCTCACCAACTCACAGAGCCACCGCTCGAGTCGGTCACCGTCACCCGGCGTACTTGCGAAGACTTCCTCGAGCCCGTGCTCGACACGCCTGCCCGAGACGAGCTCGCGCAGCCCTTCTCCGTCAGGGCCTTGCTCGAGCAGCATCAACTCCTGGTGCGCTGCCAGGGCACGGTGCGCACAGAACTCTCGTTCTGCCTGGCGGCGCGCGGCGGGCGCTTGGTGGGGGCCACCATCACCCTCGAACCCGCAAATCCGAAGCTCGAAGAGTGCCTGAGAAACGGCCTCGCGGATCTCGCCTACCCGCTCTCGCCCGAACTCCGGGTGGCGCGGACCCGGCTCAGCCTTCCGCCGCGTCCTTCCGGGCAGTGACGTGGCAGACGTAACCCACACTTTCCTTGGTGTCGTGATCGACGAGCTCCCGCAACCTCTCGGCGATCACCGGAGGGAGCGCCCTTCTTTGGCAAACGAAGCGCGCCGGATCGAGCCAACGCTCCACGAAGGGTAGCCCCGGAGCATAGGCAAAAAGCCCCCCCGGAAGCAGCGCCTGGAGCAGCTCCCGGTATTTTCGCGCGTAGCGCTCGACCTCGGGCCCACTCGCCAGGTGCTGATGGAAGAACTGCAGCGAGAAGGCCTGATGCGAGATCAAGGTGCCGATGCTCCGCGGTGCGAAGGGCTGCTCGAACCAGTCGCGCCGCAGCACCCGCGGCGCCTCGGCGAGGCGATCCAGGCCAGTGGCGGCAAGGCCCTTCTGCCTCAGGTAGCTCACCAGCGCGGCCGTGCGACCACAACCCAGATCCACGATCGGCGTCAGCAACCGCTCCGGCTCGAGCCCGAGCAGCTCACACTGGAGCTCGGGACGATACTCGGCAGCCACCACCGGATAGGGCCCAGGCTTCGGCAGCACCTCGCGAACCGTTCGGAGCAGCTCGAGCCGTGACCTGCGCAGCGCCCGCCGCATCTGCCGACGCACATTGGTCGTGTCCTCCGAGACCAAGAGCGCCTGACCAAGCTCCGTCACCAACCGACGCCCGAGCATGACAAAACGGGCCTCTTGCTCCCGGGTCACGGTCAGAAACTGGTTTCTGGTACAAAGCCCTGCGGTCACGGCCCCCCCCAGCAACGCCGCGTGGCTCTGACCGTCACCACCCTCGAGGAGAAAGGCCCGCGCCTCCTCCCGAGGCACACCGAGCAACCCCTCCACGAGAGCTTCGGGAGCCCGGCAAGCAGCCACCCCCCGCTCGAACCCGAGCCCCTCACGGAGCTCCGCCAAGACGGCCGCGCGGGCGCCCGCAAGCGCGTTGTCTTGCCCCACCTACTGCTCGATGAGCTGGGCCAGCCGCTGCTTGGTGGTCAAGCCCACGTACTGGGCCGTGCGCTCGCCGTTCTTGAAGACCATCACCGTCGGCACACCGCGCACGCCATACTTGCCAGCCGAGCCGGGCGACTCATCGATATCGAGCTTGCCCACCGCCACGCGACCATCAAGCTCCTCGGCGAGCTGCTCGATGATCGGCGCGAGCGCCTTGCAGGGACCACACCAGCTAGCGGTGAAATCGACCAGGACCGGGATCGGCGACTTCAGCACCTCTTGCTCGAAGTTCTGATCCGTGAACATGCGTACCTTGCCTTGTGCCATGGCGTACTCCTCAACTGAAATGACCAGAATACCATAGCCCCCGCGAACAGCCGCGCAACACCGGGAAATCCCCGGCATTGTCTGGGTGGTCGTTGGGCCGAGTGCGGGCGGTTGGGTGAGGGTTTCAGATTTGTTGGTGCGAGCGGCGCGCCCACATGCGGTGCGAGCACCACGGCTCGAGGCAGGCACGGATGCCTCCTTTTCGCGGCACCTCGAACCCCACACCGCAGCCCTGCCCCGTCGAGCTTCCATCACCATCTCCCGTGCCTCTCTCTTCCAGAAATGCCGGACGAGCGAGCGCCGTCGAGATCCCGGCTCCCCCGGTCACGATGGTGGCCTTGAGAGCGGAGACGCCCAAGGCAGACACACGGTTCATCGGCTCTCAGACGTTTCGTCTCGCACCGTGATCTGTCGCGGCGGTTCCCCTTCACCGCGTCCGTGTGCGCGGCGGTGCATCAGGTCGCGCTGCCGCCCCTCGGGGTACCGCTTCAGGTACCTCGCGGCCGCGCTGCGTGCCTGATCCACCATCTTTGCATTCGACAACGCGAACACCCTGAGTTCGTCCCGCGTCTCGGCGTTCGGACTGTCGGGAGCCCGCCGTTCGTGCTCGGAGAGCAGTTGGAGCGCCTGGTGTGGATCGTCAACGAGACTCTCCCGGATCCGCTCGATGAGCTCTGCATCTTCCGGCTCCTCACCTGCCACACGCGCCCGGCGCTGCGCGCTCCCACCTTCGGACCGAGTGATTGCACGTGGCCCGCTCCCTCCCGCGCCCGAAGCAGGTCTCACCTCGGGCTCGAGCCCCTCTCGGGGAGACACGGGCTCGGTTTCTGGAACCTCACCCTTCGAGCCAAGGGGCGGGGTGCTCGGGGAGCCCCGAACGAACACGAGCGCGCCCACCAACGTCGAGGCGAGAAGCAGAAGCACGAGAACACCAAGACCTGGACGCTTCACTACCACGCCTCCTCACCAACCCTCCCCTACGACCCGCACACAAACTCGCTCACCGGCGTGTCGACCCCCGCCGTGCCCTGAAACTCATAGGCACCCATGTCCAGCCCCTGCGGATCGGAGCCGAACCCCGCTATGTCCCAGCGCGGGTTGCCGAAAAGATCCACGAGCGGCGGCTCAGAGAAGCCACGACAGGGATCCCCCGCGTCGATCGCCGGGGAATCGGCGGACAGTGAGTAATCTCCCGTCTCCGGAGAAACAAAGCGCGGCTCGGCATCGAGCACGCCTTCACCGATGGTTCTCCCCTGGACGATGCTGTGTTCTAGGCGCACGCTTGCGCCCGCACTCCTGCTGTGGATGACAGACTCCGCATCAACTCCTTCTCTGCCCCAGATAATACTGTTGACCACACTGACCTGGCCGCTATCCATCTGCTCCAGCGCATAGCCCTGGTTTCCGGCAATGGTGCTGCCACTGATGTCGAACTGTGCCATGAAATTACCGACAGCGACCCCCTCCCCGTTGTCGACCACCACCGAGTAACTCATGTCTACCGAGGACTCACGAAACGCCCTGACTGCGGTGGAGCGGTTGCCCGAGATGGTAACGGCCGACATGACGGCACCGGCAAACTGGTCGAGATCGACGCCAGCCCCCTCGTTGTTGGAGATAGTCGAATCTGCGAGGACAATCCTGCTGTGAACGTTGCACAGTGCATCGCCGTCATTGAAAACGAACTTGCACCCTTCCACAGTCATCCTCACATCAGGGCCGCCCGTCTCCCCGAGTGTGACCAATCCCGCGCAGGTAGAGCTGGGTCGAGAACCCGCTCCGCCCGTTACCGTGACCCCATCGAGGACCGCAGCGTTGGCGCCCTTCACCACGTAGTAGCTGTTGTCCGAGATGTCCTCGAGAACGCCCAGATCCCCAGACAGGCTCGTCTCGTACTGTTCCACGTTCCGCGCCTCGCGACCGGTCTCCGTTCCCGCAAAGCCTCCGTACAGCCCCACCCCTTCTCGCAGCAGAAAGGCAGCAGAGCGCGGATCCGCCTCGTCGGTCAACGTGGTGGGCAGGTAGGTGCCCGCGCCCACCCACACCTCACAGGAGGAATACCCCAAGTCGGATGCCACCGTCACCGCCGCGACGTCGAGCCCCATCTGCACGGTCCGGAGGGCACGGTCCCAGCTCGTCCCATCATTGTCGTCCGAGCCATCCGCTCGCACGTGCACGAGGCAAGTGTCGCAGCGAGTGTCGTCCACGCAGGCGGTGTTGGTGATCCCACCAACACCGAGCACCTCGGGCACGCCCGCGCTGCCACCTTCCGCCTGAACCGTTCCGCCTTCAGCCACACCTCCTTCAGCCACGCCACCGTCAGCCCCAGCCGCCCCACCGCCTGCACTTCCACCCTGAGGCGCCTCGGGGTTTCTTTCATTCCGCTCGGTCTCTCCTCCACAGGAGAGACCGGGCCCAATTGCGAGCAGTGTCACGAGTACGAGCTTTGAGCGAGCAGACATCGAAGTTTCCCCTGTTAGGGTCAATCAGTGGTATTTTGGTACCAGTTTCGGACGTCGGCGAGGAGTTCGGCGGGGGCACGCATGGGCACGGTATGCCCACTCTGGTAGGTGTGCGGCATGGCTACGATGATCCCGTGGCCAGGACCTGTGGCGGGTGTGATGGCGAAATACCCCGGCCGAGCGATGCCCCAGAGCTCCGACAGAATGTCAACCGTGGGGTAGTACTGAACATCGCTCACCAAGGACTGAAACGCTACATCCTGCTCCAGGAGTTGCTGGAGCGCCCAGGGGATGGCCGGCGTATGCACGACAAGGTCGAACTGCGCGACGGTCGAGAACGTGCGCACCCCACTCAGAACGTTGAAGGCAAAGCGGTAGCCGTGCTTCGGTGACTGGTCGGGGGCCGAATTTCCGTCATCGGCCCACGACGACGCTCCCGCATATGGCTCGTGGACGTGCTCATTATGCAGCACGAGGTAGTTGTCCTCGGGGTTGAGGGTGCCAAAAACACCTTGGTCCGCGAGGTTGATGGGGTCACGCACGACATTGAGATCCTCCTCGATCGTACGACCGCAGGCCCGCGTCCTCTCCTCGCTATGCATCCACCTGATGGTGCGACCGTTGACACCGAGCGCGGAGCTCAAGACGCTGATGTCCGTGAGAGCTGTGGCTGCGGCCATTTTTTGCCACGCTGACCAATCCAGAGGCTTGTCGCAGTCGTAGTCGTCACAGATTTCCTCGTAGACCACCTGTTCGGCTTCGCCGGTCTCCGGATCAGTGCATTCACGTTTTTCGGCAGCGTAACACGGAAGTTCTGTTCCGTCGCACATCACCCTTGGCTCCATGCACCCAACACCGGGAAACATCTCAAACCCATGCTGGAACTGCTTCGAGCCTCCCACCACGGCATCGATGAGCACCTGGTGACTGAACTTGCTCACGATCTGCTCGGTGGTGGGGGTGACGGTGCCGAAGACCGCCTGGAAGTAGGTGTCCAGCTCCTCTGACACCAGCAGATCCTGGTATGCCGGCTCGGTGTCGAGAGACTCGTAGTTGAGGAGGTGATACAACATGAAGTTGGCGCGAACGCCGCTGTAGCTCTCCGCCACCAGCATGATTGGGTTCGCCTGCAGACTGGGATGACGCGCCAAGAACCGGAGGATGGTTCTGAGGAACATGCCACTGTCGCGATCTTCGTCGGTTCCGATATCCGGTCTCGGGTCATTCTCACCGCCAATGGGATAAAGGGGGTAGGAGAACCCCGTTGCCGGCGCGTCGATGTAGAGAAGATTCGCGAACTCGGTCCAGCTGTGCGGGTTATGTACCAGCGTCGCGCTCGTTCCCTCCTCGTTGACGATAAACGTCTTGGTCGCGGTGTTGAACGAGAACAGAAGTGAGGTGGTGGCCGCGCCAGGCCCCCCATTGACGAACACCGCGAGCGGCTTCGTCTTCGGATAGGCCTTGGCAGGCTGAAAGGCATACCATACCCGGTGATCCGGACTCGTTCGCTCCACGCCTTCGGCGACGTAGGGGCCACCGGCAATCTCGAGAAACCCGGCTTCATGGCGAATGTCCAGGGCATGCCCGTCGTCACTGATGTCCGTGTCGGCAGAGCACGACCAAGTTGGATCGAGGCACAGACCTCCCCCACAGGATGGAACCTGAAATGGATGGTGGTAGAGTTCCACGTTGGCCCACGGTGCGGCCGCCACCACCACCGTCCCGCCGATGGAACCATTTCGCAGATCGGCGGAGGCCAGAGGCGCCAGGACAGAACCAGGAAGGCCCACTGAGTTGAGGTGGAGAGTGGTGGCTTCCGGGAAGTTCCACAGCAACTTGCGTTGCCGGAACGCTCCCGAGATCCCGGTATTCTGGATGACGGGATTGGTGCCCGTCACGTTGATGATGAGCGACGAGTCGAGGGGAACGTCGATGACATAAGAGGTCGCGTTCGCGAGGTCACTCGCTGAGACGGCAAACACGTTCAGCTCCGGATCGGTGCCCGTGAATCGCACCGTTGGCGGGATCTGGCTGGGAGCCTGGGCGGGATACCCGGCGAGGCTCTGGCTCATCGCCGTGAGATCCGCCGTCACGGCGGCGAAGTCCACCGGAGCCGGGCTGGTCGGCGCGGTTGGCCGGGCTGCATCGGTGTAGGTGACGTCCTGGGTGTCTCTCAGTAGGCCACCGTAAAGGAGCTGCCCGTGAACCGTGCCAGCCGCCAGAGTCACGTCGGCCGTGCCGAGGAGAGCAATCTCCTCCTTCTTGCCGTAGTTCAGGTTGAAGTACCGAATGTTGACGGGGCCATTGGCGGCAATCGCGCCTTCAATGTCACGAAGCTCGCGAACGGGGCCCGACAGGGCAACCAGGTTGAAGTCCCGAGGGAAATGCTGTTGCGTTCCGGGTACCACAACCTGGTCCCAGGCGTAGCGACCGCAGAAGTCCTGACCACCAAGACCGTTCTGTCGGGCGAAGACGGCTCCCTTCTGGACGCAACGGAGACTCCACCGCTCGCTGCAGCAGGCCTCGAATCCCGGCATCGCGCACACGGCTGACACCACGGCACTGACGACAGGCTCGGACCAACCACTCTGAGAGAGTGGCGCACCCGTAACGCAGACAGTCCGGTTCCCCCCGATCTGGTCATGACTCACCTCCGGCTCTTCGCCGCAGGTGACACCGGCAACCACCGGTTGATACTGAGGCCCCGACGCCTGCCCCTGGAAGCCGAACGACTCCTGCCCACCCGGAGGAATCACGGCGGCGTAGTCTTCGGGTGTGAACACGACCTCGGTGCCCACCGATTCGGCTTCGGCGCGCCACGGGGCACCCACCAGCGCCGAATCGCCCATCTCGACGGCCACGGCCCAGTCGTCCGTGGGTGAGCTCCCGGTGTTCGTGACCACCACGCTCGCCACGTATCCCGAGCCCCAATCGGAGACGAGCTGCAACGTGGCCGAAAGCTGCGGGGTTGCCCTGGCGAGTGACGGCACGGCCATCAGAAAGGCACACACGCTAGAGAACCCTAGAAACCTCCAGGGATTCTCGAAGAGAGTTCCCATCGCCCAAAGCGCCCTCGTTCGATCATGGCTCAACCCACCCATAGCCAGCCGCCCATTTTCAGTGGAACTCACACCACCGAACCAACCAAGAGCCAGTGTACGCCCCCCCCCCCCCCCCCCCGCCC
>CAYNEY010000031.1:0-29023 GCA_964396375.1 uncultured Polyangiaceae bacterium
GAGTCCGTCATCCACAGTCGGAGTGCGAGTGCAGGCGTGCTGATCGAGCACAGTATCGTTCAGGGGAAAACCATCGGCGACGGTGTAATCGACGCTGATCCGCGCTTCCTGTCGCCGGAGACGGGAGACTACTCGCTCGCCGCGGACTCGCCGGCGATCGACGCGGGGGATCCCTGTCGTGAAAGCGGAGGTTCACCACTCACGGATCTCCTCGGCAATCCGCGCTGGGACATGGCGGGTGTCGGGACCGAGCCGCAGGGGCTCGACATGGGTGCCTATGAATTCCAAGGGACGGCGGGTGTCGACACGCTGGTGAGCGAGTTCGTGTGCGGGCCGTAGGGGAGTGAGTGGTGGAGGCGTGGTGGTGAAGCGTAGAGGTCTCATGGTTCTCGTGCTTCTGCTCGTTGCGGCAACGCTGGTGGGCGCGCTTGCGTTCGTGCTTGGTTCCCGAGACATCGCCACCGTTGGACCGAAGGGGAAGGCTCGAGAAACCGTGTCTGTGCCGTCCACAGCAGCAGCGAGCCGTGCTTCGGGCGCGGGAGGGAGCGAGCCGCGCGTCACGGTTCGGCCCGAGGGAGAGAGCGCGCAGCGCCGGGCGCGTGTGGTGGGTAAGGAGCCGGAAGACCCAGAGCTTATCGAGCAGATCCGGAAGAACCTCGTCGACGAGCCGAGCCAGGCACTCCGATTGATCGCCGAGCACGAGCGCCGGTATCCCGACAGCCCGAATGCCGAGATGCGGGACGGGCTGCGGGTGTTCGCCTGGTCGAATATGGGGATGGCAGAGCGGGCGCGGAGCGCGGCGGTGCAATACCTCGCGCGTCACCCCGAGGGAAAGCTCGCCGACATGATGCATCGGCGCGCTCACGGGAGGGGCCAAGGAGAGCCACCGCGTCAGATCGTGGTGCGTGACGAGACGGCTTTCGGTCCGTGATCAAGCCGAGCGACTCACTCGCCAATGTCGAACCCCACCGACAAGCTCCTCACCAAGACGAGGCAAGCACCAACCGGGGTTCGGTTCGTTGATGCCATCAAGGTTGCCGAGCACTTCTTCGGAGCAGCTCGACACAAGGGGAGCAGTCACATATTGTTCAAGACGCCTTGTGCCATGGGGGTGGAAAATGGCAAAAGCTCGTGCGCCCGCAGGCCTCGCATTGGAGTCTGGTGAATCCATGGCAAAGCACTCCGCAGCGTAGGAAGTCTCGAAAATCTTTGTCGACATACTTCGGCAGACCAAGTCCCGATTCGTTCTGCTCTCGCGCAGTCTGCATCAGCGTCTCGAGATTCTCCGCAACTGTCCGGTACAGCAGAGACCGCTCCGGACGCCTCGGCGTGTAGTGCCGTGTCTCGGGCTGGTACGCATGCCGCAGCACCAGCGGACGCGGCAATTCTCGCTCGAAGCCCGTTGCCATGGGGAGGGCGACCTCGCGAACCGCGTGCCAGCGTAGACGCCCAAGAAACGCCTCTGAATCGCTGCGTCGCTTCCTCCCCGCCAATCCGCTGTCAATGACGACGAGCGAGCACTGGATGCGCCTCGGGTCCTTGGCGGATCCGTCTTGCAGCTTGTCATGGATCGTGACGCCAGGGATCGCGTAGCCCGGTCGCTTCAGCGGGCAGGGGAGTTCACCATGGCCAATCAACCGTCACGTCAGTGCAGCCTACCAATGCAGCTCGAAGGCCGCGCATCCGTGAAGCCATCGCAGTCGCGCAATCGCGTTAGCCGCACCGCCATTTGCGTCACGACGATTCCGCGCCGCGAAACGACGCCCGCACAGAGCCGTTTGCACGCCGCCCCAACAAAACAAGAGAACCGAACCCCGCGTGTCGAGATTCGGCTTCATTCACTTCGCGGAGAGGGAGGGATTCGAACCCTCGGTAGCCTTTTGAGCTACGCCCGCTTAGCAAGCGGGTACCTTCGGCCACTCGGTCACCTCTCCAGGTGTCGTTGCGGAGCGGGAAGGCTACCCATGGGCGTCCAGGCGTCAAGCATTCATGGGGTTTGGCTCAGCGGCCAAGGAGCAACTGGTGCGCTTTGCCTGCGCGTGGTGCTTTTGAGCGGTTGCGTTCACGGTTGCCCAGCGTAACTGCGCTGCTCGGGGGCGGCACCCTGCAGCGTGAACTCTCGTTTGCATGGTGCGATGCTCACGCCGCACCGAGGGCACGAAGCCACGGCATGAGGCTGGTGCCCTCTCGCGGATGCATCGCGCATCATTACCTCGAAACCCCTCCATCGACTCCAAGTGTGATCGAGGCGCTTGCGAGGTGACAACACCCCAAAGGCTTGGCACGGTTCACGCATAGAGCGCGCCATGCCCACGCGCTTTCGCCGCATCGCCATCGTCAATCGGGGTGAGCCCGCCATGCGGCTGATCCACACCGTGCGGGAACTGTGCGCCGGGGGCAGGGAGTGCGTGACCATCGCTCTCTTCACCGAGCCCGATCGGGAGGGGTTGTTCGTGCGCGAAGCCGACGAGGCTCATTGCCTTGGGGAGGCGTCCTTCATCGATCCGCGCGACGGCCAGAGAAAGAGTCGGTACTTGGACTACATGGCGCTAGAACGGGCGCTGGTCGCGACTCATACCGATGCCGCCTGGGTAGGTTGGGGTTTCGTCGCGGAACACCCGGAATTTGCCAGGCTCTGTGAACGACTTGGGATCGTGTTCGTGGGTCCGAGTGCGGAGGCCATGGAGCGGGTGGGGGACAAGATAGCCTCGAAGCGCTTGGCCGAGGCGGCACAGGTGCCGGTCGCGCCCTGGAGCGGTGGACCCGTAGAGAGTGTGAAGGAGGCCGAGGAGCACGCTGAGCGGCTGGGCTTTCCGCTGATGATCAAGGCGACGGCGGGCGGTGGCGGTCGCGGTGTGCGACGCATCAAGGATTTGAGCGAGCTCGAGGCGGGCTTGGTCGGGGCCCGTGCCGAGGCGCTGAAGTTCTTCGGCTCAGACGTGGTATTCTTGGAGAAGGCGCTGGTGGGCGCACGCCATATCGAGGTGCAGGTGCTGGCGGATCACGCTGGCACCTGTTGGGCAGTCGGGGTGCGCGACTGCACCGTGCAGCGCCGGAGTCAGAAGGTGGTGGAGGAGGCGCCCTGTCCGGTGCTGGACCCGGGCGAAGAGCAGGCGCTGCGCGAAGCGGCGGTGCGGATCGCCAAGGCGGCCGGGTACACCAACGCCGGCACCGTGGAGTTTCTTTTCGATCCGGTGACGCGAACCTTCAACTTCATGGAGATGAACACTCGGTTGCAGGTTGAGCATCCGGTGACGGAGATGACCACCGGGCTCGATCTGGTGGCATGGCAGCTCGCGATCGCCGAAGGGGCACAGTTGGAGGGTCCGGTGCCGACCAGCGTCGGACACGCCATCGAGGTGCGGATCAATGCCGAGGATCCGGATCGCGAGTTTGCACCTGCGCCCGGCTGGATTGATCGTCTCCGCCTGCCAACGGGGCCAGGTCTCCGGATCGACACCGGGTTCGGCGAAAATGATCAGATTGCGCCCGATTTTGACTCGATGATCCTGAAGATGATCGCCACCGGGCGCACCCGCGGTGAGGCGCTGGCGCGGCTTCGGCGCGGTCTCGAAGAGACGGCGATCGTGGTCCGCGGCGGCACGACCAACAAAGGATTTTTGCGTTGGCTCTTGGCAACGCCGGAGTTCTCGGAGAGCCGCACCGATATTGGGTGGCTCGATCGGAGGGGCCAGGGGATGACGCAACCCGCGCGCCCCGACGCCGCCATTGCCCTATTTGATGCAGCGATCGCGCTCCACACTCAGACGCTCGAGCTCGAGCGCAAGAATTTCTTCGTGTCGGCGTCGCGAGGGCGGTTGCCGAGCCAGGAGTTGGCACGCCGTCCGAGCGAGCTTGGTTACCAGGGTGTGAGCTACAGCCTCGAGACCCGCTGTCTCGGGCCAAATCGCTTCCGTGTGTTGGTGGATGGGCAGACGGTGGATATTGAGATCGAGCACGACGGTCGCTTCGAGCGGCGGCTGGTGATAGGCGGGCGACGGCACCGGGTGATTGGGTCCATGACGGCGCGAGAGTTTCTGGTCGAGGTCGACCAGGTGCCCTATCGTCTCTCCAGCGATGATGGCGGCGTGGTCACCACCCCTTCGCCGGCGATCGTGCTCTCGGTGTGCGTCGAGCCAACGCAACGCGTACAGGCCGGTGCCCCACTCTTGGTCCTGGAGGCGATGAAGATGGAGATGTGTGTGACCGCGCCCTACGCGGCCCGGGTGCGGAGCGTCCTGGTTCAGAAGAACGCCCAAGTGGCCGCAGGAGCACCGCTCGTCTTGCTCGAGCCCGAGGGCAGAGTCAAGTTCTCGGATTCGGGTCCACGGCTCGACTTTGGTGCCTTCGCCGAGCAATCGGCGGAGCCGAGCTGGCCTCGGTACCGACGCCACCTCGAGGAGGTCTCACGATTGGTGCTCGGCTACGAGATCCATCACAAGGAATCCCAAGCCTTGCTCGATGGGTGGGCGGCGCTACGCGCCGAACTAGAGCTGGCTGAGCCCGAGGTGCTGGCGGCCGAGGACGCGGTGTTGAGGTGCTTCGTGGATCTGGCCTCGGTGCTCGCCGAGGAGTCGACCGAGCCCTTCCACCCGGTGCGCACCCCCGAGCAGAATCTGTACGGGTACCTCCGGGCCGTCGATCGTGAGGGGCGCGGACTGCCCGCGGCATTTCTCGAGCGGCTGCGCCGCGCTCTTGTCCACTATCAGCTCGAGACGCTGGCGCCGTCGCCCAAGCTCGATGCTGCGCTGCCCTTCTTGGTTCGCGCCGCGCGCCGCACCGCGGGCTCGGCGCCGCATGTGTTTGCGATCCTCGAGCATCGGCTCAAGCACGCAGAGCCCCTGATGACGGCGCTCTCGCCATCCTTCCGGGAGCTGCTCGATCAGCTGATCGCCGTGACCGAGAACCGCGACGATGCGCTCAACCATCTGGCCCGTCAGGCCCGCTTCCGCTTCTTCGATCGCGCGCTGTTCGAGGGCGCGGCGACCTCGGCGCTCGAAGCCATGGAACAGCACCTCGCCTGCCTCGAGCAGCCAGGGGATGCTCGTGCCGTCAAGTTGCATACGGAGGCGTTGGTGGATTGCCCGTACTCCCTGGTTGGTCTCTTGTCGGCGGCGTTGCTCGCGCCCAGCCGTCGCCGCCGCGAGATCGGGCTCGAGGTCAGTCTGCGCCGCTTCTTCCGCGTCCACGAGCTTCTGCAACTCACCCCGAACGGGCCGGAGCTGCATCCGGTTCTCTCTGCGCGGTTTCTGCCCCGCGCCAATCTGGAGCGGGTGGTGGCCACGGCGGTGGACCACGGCGAGATCGGACGAGCGCTGTCGGCGGCTCGCTCCGCTCTGGAACGGAATGCGAGTGAAGGCCGGGTGCTCCTCGACTTGTATGCGGTAGAGGAGGGGGCGACCATGGACCTGGAGCAGACGCGGCAGAGCTTGATCGAAGAGCTCGCTCGGAGTGCGCTCCCGGCTGGCGTCGACTGCGTGTGTGTCTCGTTCTTTGGCCCGCGACCGGACAAGCCCATCTACTCCTTCAGTTTCGTTCCCGATCCAACAGGTGGCTTCGTTCCGCACCCCCTCCACCCCGGCATGCATCCGATGGTGGCCGAGCGGCTCGAGATCTGGCGGCTCTCCAATTTCCGAATCGTTCAGCTAGAAGCGCGGGAGTACACGTACCTCTTTCACGCCGTAGCCCACAAAAACCCGCGAGATGAGCGGCTGTTCGCCTTCATCGATGTTCCGGATCTGACCCCGGTGCGAGATGCCGACGGGCAGGTGGTCAAATTGCCGCATCTCGAACACCTGTATCTCGAAGCTGTCGCGAGCATGCGACAGTTCCAGGTACAGCGCTCGGTGCGCGATCGCTTGCAGTGGAATCGGATTGTGCTCTCCATCCAACCGGTCTTCGAGCTCGGGCGCGACGACGTGCTCCGCGTGGCGCGCCGACTCTCTCCGGCAGCCCGCAACCTGGGCCTCGAGAAGAGCGTGGTCCGGATCACCACCCGGGATCCGCTCAGTCTAGAACGGGTCGAACAGGTCTTGCACATCGCCGAGCGATCGGGGACGGGGCTGCGTCTACGTCGCGATCGCGTGAGCGACGTGCCGATCCGAACGCTGGATGCTTTCGACGAGAAGGTGGTGCGGATGCGGCGATTGAATATGGTCTACGCCTACGAGATCATCGCCATGCTCGCGCCCTCTGCTCGAGGCGAGCAAATAGGTTTCCCGCCTGGCGAATTCTTCGAATACGATCTCGATCCGCACAATCAGCTGGTGCCGGTGCTGCGCCCGATGGGAGAGAACCAGGCCAACCTGGTGGTGGGTATCATCAAGAATCGAACCCGGAAGCATCCCGAGGGGATGGAGCGGGTGCTCTTGGTGGGGGACGCCAGTCGGGAGATGGGCGCGCTCGCCGAGCCCGAGTGTCGGCGCATCATAGCAGCCCTCGATCTTGCCGAGCGTCTCGAGCTCCCGGTGGAGTGGTTTCCGGTCTCCTCCGGCGCCAAGATCGCCATGGACGTGGGCACCGAGGCCTTGGATTGGGTGGCCCGAGTGCTCCGAAGGATCATCGAATTTACCCAAGCCGGACGCGTCATCAACCTGGTGGTCTCCGGGATCAACGTCGGAGGCCAGTCCTACTTCAACGCTGAGGCCACCATGCTCATGCACACCAAGGGGATTCTGATCATGACCCCCGAGGCGGCTATGGTGCTCACTGGCAAGCGCGCCCTCGACGCCTCGGGCTCGGTGTCGGCCGAGACCCACCAGGGGATCGGTGGCTACGAGCGGATCATGGGCCCGAACGGCGAGGCGCAGTATTTCGCCCGCTCGCTCTACGAGGCTTGTCACATCTTGTTTCGCCACTACGACCACACCTACGTGGTTCCGGGGGAGCGTTTCCCGCGGCGCGCGCAGAGCTCCGACCCCGCCACGCGTGACCCTGGCACGGAGCCGCACCCGGTGGGTGAGGGCTTGGGCTTCACGCGGATCGCCGAGATCTTCGAGCACGCCACCAACCCTGACCGCAAGAAGCCCTTCGACATCCGCTCGGTGATGCGAGCGGTGATCGATCAAGACGAGGAGCCGTTGGAGCGCTGGCACCACATGCAGAATGCCGAGACCGCCGTGACCTGGGACGCGCACCTGGGGGGGATTCCGGTGTGCTTGCTCGGGATCGAGTCGCGACCCCTGGAGCGCTCGACACCGGCGCCCGGTGACGGTCCCGAGAGCTGGAGTGGCGGCACGCTGTTTCCCGAATCTTCCCACAAGGTGGCGCGCGCCATCAACGCTGCCAGCGGTAACCGGCCGGTGGTGGTGCTCGCCAACCTCTCGGGGTTCGATGGCTCACCGGAATCGATGCGCCTTCGGCAGTTGGAGTTCGGCGCGGAGATCGGCCGAGCGGTGGTCAACTTCCGGGGACCAATGTTGTTCGCGGTTATCTCGCGGTACCATGGTGGTGCCTACGTGGTCTTCTCGGCTGCCCTCAACCCGGCGCTGCGGGTGGTGGCGGTGGAGGGTGCGCACGCCTCGGTGATCGGTGGTGCACCCGCGGCCGAGGTGGTGTTCCCGGCCGAGGTGAGGGCGCGCGCCCTCAAAGATGAGAGGGTGAAGGAACGTGAGCGGGTGCTGCATCGGGCCTCACCCAGCGACCAACCGCGCGAACGTGCCCGCTACCAAGAGGTGCTAAAAGTGGTGACCGCGGAGAAGCAGGCCGAGGTCGCCGAACTCTTCGATCGCACACACAATGTGGAGCGCGCCCGCGCCGTTGGCTCGCTGCACGACATCATCCCGGCATCGCGTCTTCGGGAGAGTCTGATTGAGTCCCTGGAGGAAGGGCTCCTCGGCTGCGGGGTGGAGCGCCTGCACGAGCCGCCCACGGCTGAACGGGAGCATCAGCGCGCCAGCCAGGGCGCGCGCGGAGTGGACCTCGATTTGAGCTGAACGCGCTAGGTTAGCCCGGCGGCCGCCAACATCTCGTCGATGCTGGTGATCTTGGAGCGCGGTGCGCCCCGCACCGAACCCCGCTCCACCTCCACCGAGTCGATCTTCTGCCAGGCGCCAAAGCCGATGGAGCGGACTTGGCGCCGCTCGAGCAGCGCCGAAAGACCGATCCCTCCCACCCGTTCTGGCCGTTCGTTGGCTCCCCGGAGCACCACCTGCCGCAGTAAGGCGGCGACGGTGGTCGCCGCGCCGCGCTTGTGGGTGCCGATCACCCCGCGCGCCCCACTTTGGGCCCAGCCCACGCAGTACTCGTGGTCGCGCAGTGCCCCCGAGTCAGGATCGATCACCCGGCCGTCACGATTCGGAATCAGTCCCTGCTGGGTGTCATACGGCACACCCGGGATGGGGCGCGTTCGGTAGCCGATCGCCGTGTAGACCCAACCCACCGGCAGCTCCTCGGACTGTTCACCACGCCGGTACTCGACTGCACCGTCTTCCGACACCGTGCGTTCGAACGGCACCAGCGTAAGGGCCCGGGTGTGTGAGGCCTGGTCGGTCAGGATCCCCTCTGGGGACACCATGAAGCGGAACACGATCTCGATCCGCGCCTCCTTCACCTCCCGGCTCGCGGCTTCGCGCAAGAGCTCATAGTTGGTACGCGCCGCCGGACTCACCTGCGTCGGATCACCGATCACCGCTGGATCGAGCTCCTCCGGTCGGACCAGGATCCGTACTCCCTCCAGGTTCACGAGCTCGCGCAGCTCGGGATTCCCGAAGGAAGCATCGTAGATGGTGCGTCGGCCGAGCACGACCACCCGCTCGAGCCGACTCTGCCTCAGTTGGGACAACGCGTGCTCGGCGATGTCCGTGTGGCTCAGCTCCTCCCGAGAACGGACCAGGATCCTTACGATGTCCAAGGCCACATTGCCATTGCCGACCACCGCCACCTGTGTAGCCCTGGGATCGAAGGGGGCGGCGTCGACGTAGTCGGGATGGCCATTGTACCAACCGACCATGACCGTGGCCGGGGAGGTGCCCGCGCTCCCGTCGCCCGGTATGCCAAGGCGTCGATCGAGCTCGCTGCCGGTGGCGTAGATGATCTCGTCATAGAGACGGAGCAGCTCCCAGGCCTGGACGTCCCTCCCTAACTCCACATTACCGAAGTAGGAGAGCGCTGGGCGGACCGCGCAGCGCTCGAAGACCTGGGTGATGGTCTTGATACGATCGTGATCGGGGGCCACGCCGGCCCGCACCAACCCATAGGGGCTGGGCAAACGATCGAGGATATCGACCTCCACCGGCACCTCGGTCTGGTTGAGCAAGGAGGACGCGGCGAAGAACCCAGCCGGACCGGCGCCGACGATGGCGACCCGGAGTGGTCGCGCGTCGAGAGGCCAGGCCGGGGACGTGACGGCGGTCGACGGCGCTTCGGTTCTCCGTGCCGGCCAACTCGGCCGGGGTTGCCCGAAGCGATCGCAGAGGCGTGCCCCGAGTTCGAGGAGCTCGGTGCGTTCGGCCTCCAGCAACTGATCGTGCTCGGTGAAGCGTTCCCCGAGCAGCCGCTGACTCCGCTCGTCGAAGAGGATCTCGGCCATCCCGAACAGAAAATCATCCTCGACCCGGATGTGGTTGCGCAAAAGTCCCGCGTAGGCCTCCAGGTGTGAGAGGTACGCGTCGAGGGCCCCCTCGGTCGCGCCGAGCAACGATGCGCTCTCGACCCCGCGCAGCTCACCGCGCATCTGCTCGTGCTCGCGCACCAGTTGAGAGATGAGCCCCACCGTGGCATCGATGCCCAGCTCGGCGAAGAAGACGAACAGGATCTGCTCCTCTTTGCCGTGGTGCAGGTGGTCGGCGAAGCGACGGAAGAAGCGCAGGAAGTCAGCGGTGGCGGCCGCATCGATCCGGTGGCCCTCGTGGGTGGATTTGCCGAGGGCCTCCCAGGCCGACAAGACGTTCTTGATCGCGCGGTGTTCGGCCAACATCACTTCGAACGGACCCATCGGTATCCTCTCGGTTTCGGCGGGGTGTGTCCCCCGCCAGGCGGTGCTCTCTCGAGCGTGCTCGAACTCCGAAGTCTACACGTCTTTCCCCCAAAACCAACCCACAACCGGGTTTCGGACAGGTTTCGGGGCGGGTCGGATGGACCCGAGGGGGCGAGGGGTGGGGACGCACCTCTTTTTTGCGTAGGTCAGCGCCTGGAGCGCGCCGCCCCGGCGCTAGCGGGGGACGAGCGGCACGAGCTCAGGTTCGTCATCTTCGCCTTCGCGGGCCTCGCTCTCCCCCAGGCGTTCGATGAGTGTCCGATCCAAGAGGTGCGTCGGTCGCACTCGCGTCAATGCTGCAAACAGGCTGCTCCGAACATGAGGAGCGGATTGTTGGAGTTGATCGAGGAGCTGCTTCATGTGCATTCGCTCCAGGTGTGGCTGAGCGTCGCAGGCGCAGGGTATGAGAGGGAAGCCCATCTCCCCCGCGTACTCGGCGATCTCGGCCTCGGCACAGGTGATGAGCGGACGGATCACCACATTCACCCCGTCGTCGGCGCGGAGCCGAGCGGGCATCGCGCTGAGGCGCCCGGCAAAAAAGGCGTTGAGCAGGAGTGTCTCGATGCAGTCGTCGCGGTGGTGGCCGAGGGCGATCTTGGTTGCGCCGAGGCGGCGGGCGGTGGTGTAGAGGATCCCTCGCCGGAGCCGGGAACACAGCGAGCAGTAGGACTGTCCGGGGTTCAGCTTTTCGCGCACCAGAGACCAGGTATCTTCCCGCACGATCTCGAAGTCGAAGCCCCGCTCCGCGAGGTAGCGAGGGAGCACCTCTTCCGGGATGCCTGGCTGGCGCTGGTCGACGTTGACCACCACCAGCGAGAACCGAAACGGTGCCTTCTTCTGCACCAGTGACAAGAGGTGCAGGAGCACATGCGAGTCCTTGCCCCCGCTCAAGGCCACCATCACGCGATCGTTCGGCTCGAGCAGGCGGTGCTCGACACTGGCACGCCCCAGCTGCCTGAGCAGCCGGCGTTCCAGCGTTCGGGCCCGAGGAGAAGGTGGTTGCACGCTCGGCCTGCTAGCACGAACCGCGAGGCTTGACCCAGTGCCCTCGTGGGCAGCCTGAGGAGTGGGGGTGGTGGCCCCGGGCGCATCTCGGGTCACCTCCGGCGAAATCAGCTACCGTTCACCCATGTCGACTGAAGAGCGAGCTCGGCCCGCACCATCCGCCATCCTCCGTGCGCACCGGATGTTGGAGCAGGCGCTAGGGGACAGTAGGGTGCTCTCCGAGCATGAGGCCTGCGAGGTCTATGGCACCGACGAGTCTCAGGTCCCGGGGATCACCCCCGATCTGGTGGTCTTGGCCGAGAACAAGGAGCACCTGATCCACGCGCTACGGATCGCTGCCGAGTGTGAGGTGCCGATTGTCCCGCGTGCTGCTGGGACCGGCAAGAGTGGCGGTGCGATCCCGATCCACGGGGGGATCGTGGTCAGCCTGTGCCACATGAACCAGCTGGTGGAGTTCGACCGTGACGAGGGGGTGGTGGTGGTGGAGCCGGGCATGGTGCTAGAGGATCTCCACCGGACGGTGGAGGACGCAGGGTGGTTCTACCCACCCGATCCGAACAGCTGGGACAAGTGCACGCTCGGCGGGAACGTCGCCGAGAACGCCGGCGGTCCACGTGCCTACAAGTACGGCGTGACCCAAGGCTATGTACTCGGGCTCGAGGTCTTCTTGGTTGGCGGGACGCGGCTCTCGGTGGGGCGACGCACGCGCAAGGGCGTAACAGGCTATGACCTTACCTCGCTCTTCGTGGGCAGCGAAGGGACCTTGGGAGTGTTCGGCGACATCACCCTCAGATTGATTCCGCGACCCGAGCAGGTGGTGATGTTGATGGCCCTCTTTCCGAGCCTCGCCGATGCGGCGCGAGCCGTCCCGGCCATTGCCGCCGAGCGCGTGATCCCCCGGTGCATCGAGCTCCTCGACGAGACCACGTTGATGGCGCTGCGTCGAGCCGGCAATGAGATCGACGCTCGGGCTGCCGCCGCCTTGTTCATCGAAGCCGACGGGGATCTGGCGCGGGCCACCGCCGACGCCGAGCGGATCGGTGAGGCTTGCCACCGTGCGCGTGCGACCAGCGTGGTCGTGCCGCGGGATGCGACGGAGCGCGAACGGCTCTGGGCAGCTCGGCGCTCCATGAGCCACGCCATCAAGGCGTTGGCCCGGCACAAGCTGAGCGAAGACGTGGTGGTGCCCACCCGGCACATCCCCGAGCTCCTCACTCGTGTCAAAGCGCATGCCGAGCGGCTAGGGGTCGCGTGGTTGGCCTATGGTCACGCCGGGGACGGCAACCTGCACGTCAACTTCCTCTGGAACGATGCTGAGCAGCGTCCGGCGGTGGAAAGGATGACGCGCCATCTGTTCGAAGAAACAGTGGCGCTCTCTGGCACCCTGAGCGGTGAGCACGGGATTGGGATCTTGAAGGCCCCCTTCTTGTCCCTCGAGCAGTCCGAAGCGCTGATTGCCCGACAGCGCGAGGTAAAGAGCGTGTTCGATCCCAAGGGCCTGCTCAACCCAGGTAAGATCTTCTACGGTTGACTCATTGCATGGGGCGGAACACGTGGGCGCGGTAGTGGCAGAGTTCGGCTATCGACTGACGCACGTCGAACAGTGCATCGTGGGCGCCCAAAGTGGGCTTCATGTAGCGGCCGGTTTCCGGGAACCAGAGCCCTGCCAAGATCTTCAAGGACGAGACATCCAGCACCCGGTAGTGCAGGTAGCCGGCGAGGCCCGGGAGATGCGCCTCGAGGAAGCGCTTGTCTTGCCCGATGCTGTTGCCACACAGGGTGGCCGGATACTCGCACCAACCGGCGATGCGCTCAAAGAGTTCCCGCTCCAGGCGCATGAGATCGAGCTTGGAGTTTGCCACCCGCCCGAGCAGGCCGCTCTCTTGGTGCATGTCTCGCACGAAGGGTGACATCTGCGCGAGGTGCGCCTCAGGTTGCCACACGTCGAAACAACACTCCTCGAGCGGCTGGAGACTCTCATCGGTGATGATCAGCGCGGCCTGGAGGATGTGGTCGCGGAGCGGATCGAGGCCAGTCATCTCGAGATCGAGCCACGCCAGGTTCTTGCTGCTGCGGGTGCGGTTCATGTGAGCGTTTTTTTCCATGCGAAGTCAGTCCACGGCCACCGGGGTCGCGCGAGGGGGTTTCGGTAGCTCGAGCTTGGGTCGGGTCGGGTGCCTTCGATAGAGGATCACGATCCGCCCGACCTGCCCGACCGCGTGCGCTCGCAGCGCCGACTCTATGCTCAGGGTCGCTTCGGCGATCGGGTTCGGAAACTCGCGGAGCACCCGGAGCTTGATGAGCTCGTGATCGAGCAGCACCCGATCGAGTTCCTTCAGGACCCCCTCGGCCAGCCCCCCTTTGCCGAGGGCCATCACGGGCTCGAAGGCGTGGGCCAGGCCCCGGAGGAAGCTCCGATCCCGGCCGGTGAGGGGCCGCGGGGGTGCGGGTTTCGTCGCCGGTTTCGAGGCCTTCTTCGGCGTTACGCCGCGACGCCGTCGGGTCTTCGGTTTTCGGCTGGGGCGAGCGCGTCGCTGGGGTCGCAATGGCATCGTTGAGTTGCTCTACTCAAAACCTGAGCGCCTCGCCACTTCTGGCTTGCCAGGGTACGCGCCCTCGCCTAAGCCCCTCGACACGATGTTGGTCCTCGGGATCGATCCGGGCACCCGGCACTTGGGCTGGGGGCTGGTGCGTCGGGAGGGCACACGGCTCACCCACGTGGGCCACGGTGTGATCGAGCTTTCCGCCAACCTTGCCCTCGGGGCACGGCTGGTGTGTCTCGAAGCCGAGCTTGCGGAGGTGCTGAGCTGCTTTGGGCCTGAGGTGGCGGTGGTCGAATCGCTGTTTTTTCACAAGGATGCTCAGGCTGCGGCCAAACTCGGCCATGCCCGCGGGGTGGTGCTGTTCGTGCTCGCCCGTGCCACGATCCCCACCTTCGAGATCGCTCCGGCGCGGGTGAAGAGCCTGGTGTCCGGTCACGGCCGAGCGGACAAGCGACAGGTCGCTTTGATGATGAAGAGCCTACTTGGGCTCTCGAGCCTGCCGCGACACGATGCCACCGACGCGCTGGCCCTGGCGGTGGCGCAGCTGCGCCTTGGGCCCCTGGCCGAGCTGGCCGAAGGGAAGGGGCATTCCACCCTCCCGGTGCGCAAACGAGCCACAGCGGCTCAGGCCCGCGCGGCGCTGGCCAAGCTGGCGAGGGAGCGAGGGAAGCGGTAGGAACCGTGCTGCGTATCACAGGCCAGCATTGAGTTCCCTTGGTTCCCATGAAGCCCTCCGTCATTCTCCGCAACTTCGCCGCACTCCCCCTCCTTGGCTTCGTGCTGCTTGGTCTCGCCGATTCCCCGAGCGTCCTCGCGGCCCCCCCTCCGGCGAAGAAGGCCGCAACGGTCACGGCCGAGCCCGACGCCCAGCAGATCGCCGAGCGGGTTCAGGCGTTCTACGACAAGACTCGGACCTTCCAGGCCACCTTCGAGCAGACGTACACCATCAAATCCACCCTGATCGAGAAGAAGAGCCACGGTCAGGTGATCTTCGAGAAGCCAGGCCGGATGAGCTGGCGCTACAAGAACAACGGGAACCGCGTGGTCTCCGACGGCAAGCTGATCCGGGTCTACGAGCGTGAGAACCGCCAGATGTTCGAGAGTGAGATGGGCAAGAGCGCCTATCCCGCCGCGCTGTCGTTTCTGGTGGGTGAGGGGAAGCTCGGCCGGGCGTTTCAGTTGAAGAAGCTGGATGCTCGCAAGATGAAGTTCGAGGGCGGTTGGGTGCTGGAGGCCAAGCCGAACGAGGCGAGCCCTGCCTACCAGAGCATGATCCTGTACATCGACGCGGCCACCGCCCAGGTGAGGCGGGTCTTGCTGCTCGACGCCCAGGGCAACAAGAACCGGTTCGATTTCTCGAAGCCGATCGTCAATCGGCCTGCCGAGGCGGGGGAGTTCTCCTTCGTGCCTCCCGAGGGCACCACCGTGGTTCGGCAGTAGCGTCGGCCTTCTGCGCCAGCTCTGCCCACGAAAAAAGAGGGGCGACGCGCGATGCGCGACGCCCCTCCGGCTTTTGCTGCGAGGGAACTCAGAGTCCGGTCACGCGGAACACCATGCCCTCGGCCACCTTGCCGCCTTCGCGATCGACGCCGGCGGTGATGTAGAGGGCCTTGTCCGCGCCCACGGCGAACGAGGAATACCAGGCCGCCTTCTTGCCACCCAACCCGAAGAGCTTGTCCAGCTCCACTCGGCCGAGGAAGGTGCCCTTGGCGTCGAACAGCGCAAGCTTGTGGCTGTTGCCGTCCAGAACGCAGATCCCGACGCTGCAGCCCGACACCGCGTGCACCCAACCGAAGCCGTCGTCGGCGAAGCTCTTCTCGGTGTTGCCCATCCGGAACAGCTCCTTGCCGGCCTGGTTCATGGCCAGGACCACCCGCGGCTCCTTCGGATCGACCTCCTTGGCTAGCACGCCACCCACCAGCACCGTCTGGCCCATGAAGCCCACGCTGTTCACGTTGGTGAGCACGCCCTTCCGGTTGGGCTGGCTCAGATCCTCGAACACCCAGGGGGCGCTCGTGCAAGTGGTGTCCGTGAAGCTTACCTTGGCCACCGTGGCGTTGGCGAAATGACCGATGCCAAAGCTACCCGAGGGGTGAATGGCCACGTAGCCCTGGGGCCGCGCGGCGCACTTGTAGTAAGGCTTCAGCTCCTTGAGCACCGTGCTGCCGAACACCCCGCTCGAGGCCACCACCAAGGATGAGCTCGCCGAGACCGTTCGCACCTTCGGATCCAAGGTCATGACGCCGGCCGTGCCCGCCGCCGCGACCGGCGTGAGCTTGCAGCCTGGTGTGGCGGTAAGGTCGTAGACGCGGAGCTTCTCGTCGGCGTCGGCCATGAACAGCTTCTTGCCTTGCAGCGCGATGGAGGGCAGCACCGACGAGCGACTCTTGCCGAGCGGGCCACCGCCCTCGATGGCGCACACCTCAGCCTTGACCGTGTACTTCCCCAACGGATAATCGGCGGGAGCGGCGGTCACGGGTGTGGACTGTTTGACCAACTCCTCGAAGCTGGGTGCGGCGGAGGCCTTCGGTGCGGCGCTCGGAGGCGGAATCGGGATCGGCACCACCACCGCCGACGCGGTGACGGCGGGTGCTGGTTCCGCCTTCTCCTTGGTGCAGCCAAGCGCGCCCACGGCGACGAGCCCAAGCAACCCCAATCCATCCCAAATCCTGCTTGAAAATCCCAATGTGCGCATGCGATCCCTTCCCTCTCTCGTTGGTTGATGGGCAGGTTGCCCCGGTCGAAACGGAAACCAAGAGGCTATCACCCCCGCTCGAGCTCCGTAAAGCACGCTGCGTTTTCGGGCAGTCTTCGGCGGTGGTCGTCGGGCCGATGCCGCGCTTTCGGTAGCGGCTCCGGATTCGTTGGTCGGAGAGGCGCGCGCATCGCTCGAGCCCGTGTCCAGACACTGGGGTCAATGCGTGATCGGCCCGGTGCAGAGCAGGAACTCGTCGAAATCGATGGTTTCGTGTTTGGTGGGCGCCCAGGTCGCATCGCTGCCGCCGAAGAAGGTGGAGAAGTACAGGGCGTCTATCGAGTAGGCGGCCTGCTCCAGACGATAGAGGAAGGTGGGCTCGGCGAGCACCAGCTCGCCGTCGAACCAGGCCTCTAGTACGCCGTCATGCTGTCCGGGCGTGTTCATCACCAGACGATGCTCCACCAGGTGCCAGACTCCTTTCGAGAAGGCCACGGCACTGCCACCTGAAAGGTACGGATAGTCGTCCCCACAGGCCTCGACCTTCTCCGGGAAGTAGAGATACTGCACCGCAGCACCACCTGGCCGCCACATGCCTCGCGCTGAGAAGCCGGTGGTGTCCTCCACACACCCCGTGGGCGCGGAGCCCCCGACCAGGCCGGGGAGTTTGCCCCCCCGAACGAAGTCGAACTCGGCTCCGAACCGAACGCGGTAGGAGAGATGCAGCTCTTCGAAGGTACCGTTCAGATCGAGCTTCCACTGCGCGCCACCATCGGTCGGCCGCACGGCGCCGAGCGGGTAGTGCACCCGCAACGAGCGGCCACGGTAGGCATCCGTGCCCTCGATGATCTCCACGCGCCCTTCGTCCACTCCGTTGTTCCAGGTGGGGCCGTTCCAGTCTGCCGCCAGTGTGGCAGTGGAGTACGCGCCGAGCGGAGCGTCGTCGAAGTCGTTTCCGTAAACCAGAGTTGCCGAGCAGCTCATGACACTGCTCGAGCCGCCAGCGTCGGCACCGCTCGACGGCGTTCCGCCCGCGGACACGGTTGTGCCCCCAGCACCGTCGGCTCCCCCGGACTCACCGCCACTGCCACAGGCCAGTGTCCAGAGGCAAAGAAGCACTGTCGAAGCCGGCTGGAGGATGCTGGCTCTCGACCACGCCCGGACATGCCGCAACGCCGTCATGACAGGCATCATGCCACCATGCGCTGAACGTGGGTGTTCGAGGAGGCAGCGACCGTGGGGGAGCGCCGGCTGAACGTCCACGGCCTTCGGAATCGCCAGGCCCGAGTCGTGTGGGCAATGTAGGGCAATGTGGCTGCCGTCGCCCGCATTTGACAGACGCCGATTCGCAATGAACCTTCCTCCGAACCCCTTCCCTGCGGCACCAACTGGTCCCAGTCACCTACGGAGAGTCATGATGCGCACCGCAAACCTCCTTGGAATTACGGCACTTGTCCTTCTGGTCGTGGGCTGCTCGTCGTCAGAGCCGAGTGGGGCTGGTGCGGTGGGAGCCGGCGGAACGTTGGGCGGCGGCGGCTCGAGCAACACTGCTGGTGGTTCGGCACTTGGCGGCAATCTTGGGACCGGCGGGCAGTCAGAAGGCGGAGCTCCGGGTCAGGGCGGTGCAGTCACACCCCTTGGCGGAGCGCCTGGCAACGGTGGCCTCACCGGTTCTGGTGGGACGGAGCAGAGCGGTGGAGCACCGGGAAGCGGTGGTCTGCAAGGGAGCGGGGGCAGCTCGGGAGCCGGCGGCACCGATCCGATCGAGCCCGGCGTGTGGAATGGTTACATCGCCTCAGATGCTGCCGCGGCCATCCCCTCGGAGTACGCAACCTGGAAGAACAACTACTTCAGGGCGTGTGGCGATGGGCTGACGGCCGGGATCTGGAACGGTGGAGGTGTGTTCTCCGAAGGCATCGGCTACGGTATGCTGATCACGGCGAACGCCGGGAGCCAAGCCGATTTTGACGCTGTGTATCAGTTCTACCAGCGCGCCGAGAAGAGTGCAGCGGGGCTCTTGAATTGGACGTGCAATTTCGACCAGAACGCCTGCTCGCTGTCCTGTTCGGGCAATGGGGCCACGGATGCTGACCTTGACATCGCGGCGGCGCTGCTGATGGCAGCCAAGCGCTGGGGTGGGACCTACCGCGAAGCCGCGCGAGCGCTGATCGTCACCCTGCGGACTGCGGTGGTCGAGAGCTGTGGAACGATTCTGGATATTCGACCCGGAGACGTCTGGGGCGGCTGCACCGATCCGGGCAACGGGCTCATCAATCCGTCGTACTACTCTCCTGGCTACTACCGCGCCTTCGCGCAAGTCGACTCCGAAGGGGCGGCCACCTGGAATCAGCTCGTTGAAGATACCTACCCGCTTTGGAGCTTGGGATGGAAGGGACACCCGGATCGAATGTTCCTCTGGCCCGACGCGCAAAAGTGGAACGGGACCACGTTCGTGAACGACAAGGGCTTCGCCTACAACGGCTACGACGCGTGTCGGGTTCCGTGGCGGATCGCCACCGACTATGCTTGGACGGGCGAGAGCCGAGCCCAATCGCTCCTGGGTCAGATCGGCGGCGAGATCGACACCGCAGGGATAACCACCAACAGTCTCGGTGGACCCGCTTACCCGATGAACAGCGCCTTCATAGGCTCGATGGCGCTCGCCGGGATCGCGATCAGCCAGGCCAAAGCCGACGAGTACTACGCGGCGTGGATGGGTGTGAATAAGGACGACACTCCCTACTACCAAGGGACGCTGCGCATGCTGTACCTCTTGGTGGCTGGCGGTCAGTTCATCTCCCCTCTCGAGTAGCATCCCTGGGGCTGGCGGAGGAACCCTCTCTGCATACTCGCAGGTGCCGATGGCCGTGCCCAGCGGGTGAGGAAGGCTGGAGTCATGTCTCCAGTATCTGGCGCGCCCGGGTGAGCAGACTCTGCGGCGTGATCGGCTTCTGCAAGAACGGGAAGCGCGCGTCGACGAGCCCGTGGTCGATGACGGTCTCATCGGTGTAGCCCGACATGCACAGCACCTTCATCTCGGGTCGCGCTGTGACCAACCGCTGGGCGAGCTGCGCTCCGCTCATGACCGGCATCACGATGTCTGTGATGAGGAGATGGATGGTGCCTTGGAAGCGCTCACACAAGAGCAGGGCCTCGCCAGGATCGCGGGCGACCAGCACCTGGTATCCGTGGCGACAGAGGATGCCTCGCGCCGCCACGCGCACCGCGTCGTCATCTTCGACCAGGAGCACCGTCTCGCTGCCCGTGAGCGTGCCGACGGTGATGCCAGGCTCAGGCGGCACCGAGGCGCCTTCCGTGGTAAGGGGGAAGGTGAGCGTGAAGGTTGTCCCCTGACCAGGTTCGCTGTCGACCCAGATGTGGCCCGCGGACTGCCTCACGATGGCGTAGACCGTCGACAGGCCCAGGCCCGAGCCCTTGGACTTCTCTTTGGTGGTGAAGAACGGCTCGAAGACGTGCGACCGCAGCTCTTCATCCATACCGATCCCTGTGTCGCTGACCGAGAGCCGAGCGTACTTGCCCCGCTCGATACCCGGGCGCGCCTCCAGCACTTCCGCGTCGAGCTCGGCACGCGCCGTTTCAATCGTGATGCGGCCTCCACGCGGCATGGCGTCTCGAGCGTTCACGACCAGGTTCGTGAGCAACTGCTCCATGTGCCCTTGATCGAGCAGGGCCAGGGTGCAGGAAGGTGAGAGCCGCAGCTCGAACTGGATGTCCTCGCCAACCAGCCCTCGTAGCATCGGTTCCAACTCCCGCACCACCTCGCTAAGATCGAGCTCCTTCGGAGCGACGACCTTCTGCCGACTGAGTGACAAGAGCCGCTGGGTGAGGCGTGCGCCGCGTTCTCCGGCTAGCTGGATCTGCTCCACCTCCGCGCGCCTCGGATCGTCGGGATCGAGGTCGGAGAGGAGCATCGAGCTGTAGGAGAGGACGACCGAAAGTAGGTTGTTGAAGTCATGCGCGACGCCCCCGGCCAGCCTGCCGAGCGCCTCCATCTTCTGCGCCTGGCGCAGCTCGGCCTCTGCCCTCGAGAGCGCCTCTTCGGCGCGGCGGTGCTCCTCGAGCTCCCGGCGGGCATCGGCGAGGGCACGGGTGCGCTCCTCGAGTGTGTCTTCGAGTTCACTGTAGCGGCGCGTGTTCTCGAGGGCCACCGATGCGATGTCGGTGAGGGCCTGAAGGAACTCTACCTCTTCGTCCGTCGGGATGCGCTCGGTCGCCCCGTCGCCGCCCGTGAGTTCTCGGGCGGCGCGACGAACTATGTCTTGAACGTTCAGCATGGTGCGGGCCATGGACAGGGCTCGCACCACGGGAACCAGGAGCGTCCAACGCGACGTGACAGAGCCAACCACTCGTTTGACTCAGTTTACGGATCGGCAGAAGTGAACGCAAGAGAGAGCCGTGCTGGTGGCGAAGTCAGACCACGAGATGTGCTCATGGTCGCTGAGAGCACCGCCATGACAGCCGCCTTTTCTCGAGGGAAATTCCAGGATGCGGGGCCAGTGGACGAATTCGTCCACTTTGCGAGGCGAAGCTGCTCAAGGCCAAAATTATGTCGACGACGTAGCTCACGACCGCCAAGGAACAGCGGCACGGGCCACCCGGCGCGACCTCAGTATGGTCCCGTACACAGGGGATGCCGAGCGAAGTAGCTCCCCGAGGCAAGCTTCGAGTCGACGAAGCAGCTGGTGCGACAGGTCAGGAGGCGCGAGCATCGTCCACAGTCCGGGTCCACCAGGCTTGGATTGACGGTGGTATCGCGCAGGCGCAGGAAGGCCTCACCGGTCCAGAGCTGTCTCAGGCTCTGGCGAAGGCGCGCATGCCTCGAGCGAAGAGCTCACACGCGAGTCATGGGGTGAGACCGAGCTTCACCCCC
The DNA here is from genome assembly GCA_964396375.1 of uncultured Polyangiaceae bacterium. GTDB lineage: Bacteria > Myxococcota_A > Polyangia > Polyangiales > Polyangiaceae > FEN-1139. The sequence continues at coordinate 21,111 of CAYNEY010000031.1, forward strand.
CACAAGTCCGAGCTCACAGATGCCGAACTCCGACGCTTCGGCTGTTTCCGACCGGTTCATGTGGGCGGAACCGAGAGTGTGCCTGGCTCCGTGCCGGGCGTCTGAATGCTTGGTCTCCTGGCCGTAATCGCCTGTAATAGCTGGCTGATCGTCCTACGTGTATGGGTGAAGGCTGGCTGTTCGTGCGTGGCCTCGGAGGTTCGGTCCTTCGCGTCGCTCCCCGAAGCCATGATGCTCCGCGAAGGTGACGTGGTATGAGTCGCATCCACTCCAAGTCCGAGTCCAGGAGCCGTGCGGCGCCACTGCTCGAGGACGGGTCGATAGAGTCGGTGTCCCCCGCGATGCGGCGGATCGCTGCCTTGGTCGAGCGGATCGCGCCCACGGATCGTCCGGTGCTCCTGCTAGGCCCCACCGGTTCGGGTAAGGAGGTGCTGGCTCGGTGCATCCATCGGAAGGGACTCGATCCGGCCAGCCCATTTCTGGACGTCAACTGCAGCGCCATCCCTGAGTCGCTCATGGAAACGGAGCTGTTCGGTCACGAGCGCGGAGCCTTCACAGGTGCGGTCACGTCGCGGCCCGGTCACTTCGCTCTGGTGGGCCAAGGCACGCTCTTTCTGGATGAAATCGGCGACCTTCCCTTGGCGCTCCAGCCCAAGCTGCTACGGGTCCTCGAGACCCGCCAGTATCGAAGTATCGGCTCGGGTGTGCCGCGAGAGTTCCAGGGACGGATCGTGGCGGCGACCCATCGGCAGCTGGCCACCATGGTCGCAGAAGGGTCGTTCCGCGAAGATCTCTACTATCGCCTCAACGTGTTCCCTATCCAGCTTCCCTCCCTCGCCGAGCGGCGAGAGGACATCCCGATCCTGGCGCAACGGTTCGCGAGTCTTCAGTCACATCCTCGCGTGTTCGCCGATGAAGCCTTGCTCCTCTTTCGTGAGTCGACCTGGCCCGGGAACATCCGTCAGCTCAGAAACGTCGTGGACCAAGTGTGCACCCTGTGCGACGGAGAGGTCATCTCGGCCGCCATGGTCGCGCCCTTCCTCGACCAGGTAGCGCATCCCCCTGCCGGGGAGCGGGATGCGGCGCTCGAGCTTCTGCTGCGCGTGGCGGGCGACGACAAGGTGGCCGGTGTGCAGCACCTGCTCGTCGACAAGGTCTTGCGCGACTGCGAGGGGAACAAGAGCCACGCCGCCAAGATCCTCGGGGTGAACCGCAAGGTGGTGGAACGGCGCGTCCAAGCCTGTGCGGACCGACTGGAGGCAGCCCAGCGAGCGTGTGCCAGCGCCGAGCAGGTTTTGGCCAGCGCGGACTGTGGTCGGGCCACCAAGTGCCTGGAGCGAGCGCTGCAAGCGCTCCGGCCGCTGCCGCCGTCCATCGAGGAGCGCAAGCTGCGCTTTTCCATCCTCGTCAAGCTTGGGATCTGCTGGCGCAGCCGTGAGGGCTGGCTGAGCGACAGGGCGTTGCGCGCCTACACCGAGGCGCTCTCGATCGGCCAAGGGCAGGTCGAGTCTCGGGAGCTGAATGCCCTCCGATTCGGGAACTGGACCGTGCACCTGATGCGCCTCGAGCTCGACCAAGCCAGCCGGCTCGCTCAGGAGATCCGGCTCTCCGGCATCGAACTCGAGGATGTGGAGTTGCGCCGAGAGGGGTGTCTGGCGCTCGCCAACACCCGGTTCTGGCTCGGGGAGTACGCCGGCACCCTCGAGATGCTCGACGAGCTGCGAGCGTTACCGGGCCGCGACGCGCCGGCGTTTTCACGGCAGGGGATGGATCCGGTCGCCTTGGCCACCATGCTCGAAGGACTCGCGGCGCTCGAGCTTGGAGACGAGGCTCGGCTCAGCCGAGCCCGGCTGACCCTCGAGAAACTGTGTAAGAAGCTCGAGCACGCCTACACCCTGGCTATCGCGCTCCAGGGCTGTGCCTGGATCGAGTGTCTGTCGGGGCACCGGGAGGCCAGCCTGAGGTGGGCCGAGCGTCTCCTCGAGGTGGCGAAGAAGGGCTCGTTTGCCTTCTACAGGGGCTTGGCCGAGATTGTGATCGGCGCCTCGCAGCCAGCGCTCGAGCCTGAGGAAGCCGCCCGCCAGATCCGGGCTGGGTTCGAGGGTGGGTTGGCGGCTCATGGAGGCCGTCTGTTCCACTCTGTCTACAGGCTACTTCTGGCCCGTCACTGGCTCGAGGCTGGGGAGCCTGGTCGCGCGTTGGCTGAGGCCAAGCTTGGGATCGAGGTGGCCACCGAGCACCGCGAGCGAGCCTACTTGGCGGAACTCATGGCTGCACGCGGCCAAGCGCTCCTTGCCCTCGGCGATCAGGTTGCGGCTGAGGACGAGTTGCGAAGTGCCCGTGAGGTCGCTGTGCATCTTGGCTGTGTGCCGGGGCGCACGCTGGTCGACGAGCTCATGGCATCGATCCTGCAAGTGGAGCAGCCGCATGGAGTGCCATCGCGTGAGGGCCGGCAACAGAGAGAAGAAACGCTCGGCATCTCACCTGAAGAGTCCGTGAGAAGGAGCCCTGATGAACCCGAAATCAACTGTGCTTGACCGCGCCGATCTCGAAGCTCTGATCTTGGGGGCCTGCTTCTTTGGCAGCGGCGGCGGTGGGACGCTGACCTCCGCTCGGTCCCTGCTCTCCCGCTTCGAGCGCGGCGACTACTACCCCTCTGCGACGGTCTCGGTGGTCTCACCCAAGGACGCTACCGAGGGCGACAGTGTGGTCGTAGCCTACATGGGTGCCCCGGCGCGGATCGACACGGCGGCCTATCCCATAGGTCCCGTCAAGGCCGTCGAGAAAGCCGCCGAACGATTGAAGCGCGAGAACAGAGAACTCAAGTACATCGTGCCCCCTGAGAGCGGCGCGCTTGGGTTCTTGGTGGCCTGCCTGGTGGCCGCGAAGTTCGGTCTGTCCGTGGTCGATGCCGACGGAGCCGGGCGTGCCGTGCCCTGCTTGCCGATGCTCACCTTCGCCGCCGAGGGGGTATCACCCGATCCCGCCTTCGTGGTCAGCCAGGGTGGTCTTGCGGTGGAGCTCGACGTCGAGGCCCCTCAGGGCAAGGGCGGTCACCGTCACCAGCAAGATCTTTCGACCATCGTAGAGCATATGCTGCGCCCCATCATCTCGGAGCCAGAGTTCGGCCAGTTTGGGGGGCTGGCCCTGTGGCTCATGGAGCCGACGAGCCTCACCCGGGCGCTCCCCATCACAGGGACGCTGACGCGAGCGCTCGAGCTTGGCCGGCGACTGAGCGCGGGTCAGCTGCGCACCGTGGAAGAACTCTTGGCTTACCTGCATGAGTCTTCGGGGCTTCGCGCCTTCTCTCTCTTCGAGGGCATTCTCACCAGCGCTTGCATGACCAGTACGGGAGGCTTCGACGTGGGTCAAGTGGTCCTCGAGGGAGGAGCAGGTCACACCACCGTGCTCTATCAGAACGAGAGTCTGCTGGCCTGGGACGACCAGCGCCCTAGTCCGCTGGCCATGGCACCCGATACCATCGCGTATTTTCTCCCGAACGCGCCGGGACACGTGGCTTCGAACGGTGATCTGGTGAACGCTGATGGCTCACTCAAGGCCGAGTACGTGAACTCTCCGGCCATCGTGGTCGGTGTGGTCGCGGATCTTGCGCTGCGTCGACGCTCGGGCCCCCGACAGGAGGGCCTCATTCTGAAGAGCTTCCTCGCTCAACTGGCCAGCATGGGATACTTGGGCTCGTATACCCCAGTTGAAGAGCTGAACCCCCACACGCTTGGGTCTCACTCATGACCATCCCGCTTCGAATCATCGCTCCGGTAGCGACCGACGCCTACAACGCGCGGATCCTGGAGGCGGTGCAGCCGGTGCTGCCTCCCGATGTGGTGGTCGACGTGCGCAACATCGAGCACGGCCACGACTGCATCGAGAACCGCTGGGATCTTGCCCAGAATGTGCCGGGCGTGGTCGCGCTCGCCGTCGCCAGCGAGCAGGAGGGCAAGCAAGGGATCTTCGTGACCGATTTCGACATGTGCGGCGTCGAGGCCTGTCGTGAGGTGGTGGACATCCCCGTCCTCGGTGGTTTCGTGCCCTGCGCCTTCACCGCCCTCGCGCTGTCCCAGCGATTCTCCATCATCACCATTCTCGAGAGCACGGTGGGTATGCAATTCGACCATATCCGTAACTATGGCCTCACCGAGGGCTTCGCGTCGATCCGAGCCATCAACTGCTCGGTCGAGCAGCTCGCGGACGTAGAACTGGTGATAAGCAGAGTATTCGAAGAGGGGCTACGGGCGATCCGTGAGGATGGTGCGCAGTCGCTGCTGTTGGGATGCACGGGGTTCGTGGGTGTTGCGGCTGAGGTGGAGCGCCTGCTCTGTGAAGCCGTCAACGGCTTCGTGCCGGTCGTGGATCCAAATCAGGCGTCGATCGGCCTCTTGATCTCGATGGTGCGAGCCAAGCTGCGCCCCAGTCGACTGTGTTACGCCAAGGCGAAGCTCTCGGGGTAGCCGGGTGGTCAGTCATGGTCCCGATGCGACCATTCAACGTGCCGTTGTCTTGGTCTTGCGTCTCTAGCTTCGAGTACTTGTCGTCGACAGCCGGAACGGACACATCCTTGCCATCCATGGCAAGGATACCAAACGGGAGACCGAAGTCGACGGAGAGGGATTCGCTGCGCACGGCCGAGCGAATAGCCCCGTGCAGGCCTTGAGACAGGTGCTCTGGCTTGATGGTGGCGAGGGCTTCGCGGAGCGTGGTGTCAGGAACGCGCCGTGTGATGTCAAGGCGCTGCTGCATCACCTTCGAGGTGTTGTCGGTGAGACGCTCGACGTCCGCGAAGCTCTTCTGTCCGGTCATGAGACTGAGCAGGCGGGCACGGAGCAGCGTCTCAAGCTCCCAGCGTCTTCCCCGCCGGTCCCGCCGGTCGGGAACGGTGTCGAGGCACAATTGGTCGGTCTTGGCTGCGATGAAACCACATATTCTTCGGACTTCTCGTGGGGAGGGCATCAGGTCAACACTACCTGTCTTGCCCACGAGTTACCTTCGCTGACAGAGTGAGAACACCTCGTGGGGTTGTTGGTGGTCTCACCCGCAGTCGGTCACTGCGCACGGTGTGCGCTCCCTCGCTACCGCTCGGGCCGTAGGCCTCCGTGCACTCGTCCAGTTCCTGGACTCGTGCACTCTGGCTCACGATTGCGGCAACAGCACGAGGTCTAGCGTGCGAGCGGTGATACTGTTCCGGCAGCCGCGCGGCACGAGCGTTGTGCTTCGTGATGAGCTGTTTGCCGCGCGTCGCCCGCTCGATGGTGATGGGACAGAACAAGGTGAAGCGATGTCCGTCGAGCTCCCATCACCATCTCCCGTACCCTTCTCTTCCAGAAATACCGGACGAGAGAGCGTCATCGGCACCGTCGTTGAGCGACATCTCACGGTCGCCATCTGACCGATGATGCTCTCGAGTCCGGGCCGTGCCGGCCACGACGGAACATGTGTGGGGTGCCCCAGCTCCGGCACGGAGCCGCGCAGCACGGCACCTCCCCGCTCGTGCTGACCGATCGGGGCCAGAGGACGCAACCAGAGCCACGCCGCGAATTTGTGCAGCCCAGAGTCCCGACTGGGCGCGTCAACGGACCCCGTCGTTTCCGCGAGGGACCAGCCTCAAGAACGCTTTCTATCCGGCCCTCCTCACGAGCGAGACTGCCTTTTCGCCCAGTATCGATCGGTGGTCGTCGGGCCGAGTCTGAGTGTCCGGGAGGAGAATCGGATCCGTTGTCCAGGGCAGCGCACGCACGCCAAGTTGGCGTGAGCGAGGCAGAGCGGAGGGTGCTCGAGAGCTGGCGGGTGCGCTCGGTGGCGATGGCCTGACTCGAGCGTGGAGCATGAGAAGAGGGGCGAGCTTGGGGACACGTGCCAGCAGGTGGTCTGCCACTACTATCCGCTCAGTACCCCCTCGGCCACTTTCGATCGCGCACCAGCTTCGCCAAGAGGTTGGCGAGCCGCTTGTTGCTCAGGGCAGCCAGGCGCTTCTTCGTAACAGGGAGCTGCAGGGACGCGCACACGGTGATGATCGCGAGCTTGAGCGCTTTGGTTTCGCCTCTGGCCTCACCCTCGGCTCGGCCCTCGGCTCGGCCCTCGGCTCGGCCCTCGGCTCGGCCTTCTGCTCGCCCCTTCCTGAGTCCCTTGGCCTCACCGGCTTGGTAGGAGGCGCCGAGCATGTGGTAGTGGACGCCCAGTTGCTCGCGACGTTCTTCGGCCAAGCGCTGTGCGCGAGGACTCCGGGAAACCTCTCGAAGCGTATTTCTGGCAAGCTCCATCAGCGGATCCTCCGATGCGAGGGCGTCGTATTCGCTGGGCGACCGGGCCGCGAAGAAGCGAGCCCAGCGGTTTAGTCTAGCGTCCAGATCTGGCCGTGCCAAGTCGAGCTTCGGGAGCTCGAGGACGTGAAGCTGGAGGTTGTCGGAGAAGACCTCGCCCGTTCGGGCCTCGCGCAGCTGAAAATGGCTGTGAAACCGGGGATTCTTGAGCAGCCGTTGGGTGAGCCAGACAATGGAGAACACCGGGCGGAGGGTGGTGTAGTCCTGGCCCTTCGGGAGGGAGCGACCGTAGAGCCTGGCCCAGTAGTAGAGCAGGCGAGACCGCAGCCCCTGCGGCGTGGAGGTCTGCATCTCGAGATCGAGCTCTAGGCCGTCGTCGAGGCGTGCTCGGATGTCAAGGGTGATGATCTTGTCGCGCGGACACCGCCGCGGGATCTCGGGGTTCAGGACCACGAGGCTCTGGATGGGCCGACTCTGACCGAGGACCGCCTCCACCATGTCACGCAGGAGCTTCGGCTCCCGCAAGAGGAGCATCTTGAAGATGACATCGGAGGTGGGAGAAAGGAGCTGCATGCGAGGATATCGGTCGAGGAATGCGGCGAGTTGCGTGTGCGGAGCATGGGTGTGGCTGGAAACAAGGACATGGGTCTCGGTGGCGAGACCGGCGCGGGCGGGTCGTTCGGTGAACCGTGGGGTGGTCGACCGCTCCTTGGGCAGCACCGAGCCTTTTACCACCAAGCACTCCCTCTACAATGCGACGGACCATGTCCGCAGCTGTTGCTCCACGACTCAGTACGGCGCCAATCCGACCGCGTGCCTCGCTGGGAGCTGCTAGCTTGACTCGAGCTTCGACGGCTCGCTGCCGCCCGAGGCGTATCTCTGCCTGTCGTAACTTGAAGGGGGTGAGGTGCGACTCGGTGTACCTCGTTCTCTATTCATCGCTACTCGCGGCGCCGCGTCATGGCTCGCATGGATGCGGCGTAGCGACCGCTCGGGTAACGGAGCAGATAGGTCCCCGGGTTCTGCGTGGGCCGAGGCAGAGCATCGACCGGCCACTCCCATCGATCTCCCCGTGAACCTCCGTTTCGGAATCAGCGCAGGCAATTGAAGCCTTCGACGAGGCTGTCCACGCCGAGCGTTCCTTGAAACTCGTATGCCCCGAGATCCGCATGGTATAGGATGTCGTCACTAACCCCTGCGATGTCCCACCGCGGGCGGCCCAGTAGATCGGTCAGTGTCATGTGCGGGTTGTTGCAGTCACCGCCCGCATCGATCGCCGGCGAGCCTGGCTGGAGGGAGAAGTCGTAGTTGTCCGGATCGACGAAGAGCGGGTCCTCTCCTGCTAGACCGTCCGAGCCCTTCACGATGCTGTTGAAGGTGCCCACCAGGGCGGTGCCGAACGTGACAATCTCGCCAGGTGCCCCTTCTCCTTCACCGTTGCCCCACAGGATGCTGTTGTACACAGTCGTGGGGATACTCAAGTCTCTCAACTGACCCGCACTCCGGATCGCGGCGCCGCGATTCTTGGTGAAGGTGCAGTTGGTGATCGCTGGGGCGAAATCACTCAGGTTGTCCATGCCGACGCCATTCCCAGAAAACACGCTGTTGACGATCGGTGTAGCTGAGGCTCCGATTGCGGAC
>CAYNEY010000031.1:29123-41374 GCA_964396375.1 uncultured Polyangiaceae bacterium
CAGTCATCACCAGCCACGCAGGCCGTGTTCTGGATCCCGCCGACGCTCACTGTGATCGCGGCCCCGGCACTGCCGCCCATCCCCGCACTCGACGCGCCACCAGCCCCACCGCTGTCTGGGGCGTCCCCGGCTCCCGCACCCCCGCCCACGGCATCGGGGGTTGGGTTCCCTTGCACGTTCCCCGAGCAACCGAGACCGATGAAGGTTGCCAGAATCAGGGTGACTGAAGCTCGAACTACCATGGCGCCTTCTCCCTTCTTGGCCTCCAACCACGCAACCCTGTCGCGCTCTGTCTTCGGCCTCTGGCGAGCCCAATTGGCTGGAGTCATTGGATCACCGGTGGGGTGCTCGTAGCGTGGTACCATGCCATCACGTCGAACAAGAACTCAGCCGGGGCACGCATCGGGACGGTATGCCCGGACTGATAGGTGTGCGGCATCGTCACCGTTTCGACACGCCCGGACTCGTACTCCAGGGAGAGCCAGCCCGGTCGAGGAATGGTGCTGATGTGCGACGACAGCGAGCTGTAGCCAATTTCAGCCACGAGTTCACCAAAGGGGGTGGCTTCGGAAAGCTGCCCGTGCAGCGCCCCAGGGATCCCGGTCGTCCTCACTACCGAGTCGGCTTTGGCAGTGGTGATGAAGGTCGCCACCCCATCCAGAAGATGGCCGGCGAAGTAGTAGGAGTGCTCTTCGCCAACACCCGGAAACATCCAGTGCCTCGCTGCCGGCGTGCCATCCGTTGCGTACTCTGCGTAGTGCGCCCGAGCACGGTCACTGTCTACGACGAAGTACACATCCTCCGAGCCCTCCTCGAGTTGCCCGAACACGGCTACGAATCCCTCACTGGGTGCAGCCACAACATCGAGGGGAACGTCTTCGCCCCGGCGGTCCTGGACCACGATGGGCACGCGCCCGTACGCGCCCGTCCTCGATTCCGCGTACATCCATTCGATCGTACTCGCATCAACGCCGAGGGCCATGTTCAGGGTATTGACATCCGACAGTTTGGCCGCGACCTGATCCTCGAGGTCGAAAGACCACGATGCCACCACCAAACCGGTATCAGGATCGAGCGGGTTCTGTACGTCGCAGTTGTACAGATCGCAGGTTGCAGGCGACCAGGGTGGGCCCTCGAAACAGGGATACCGCTCGATAACAGTCTCGCCGGTTTCAGGATCGATGACGGGCTCGCCGGTTTCAGGATCTTGCATCTCGACGTCTCGACCGGGAAGGCACCCGTTCATCGGAATATTGTCCTTACTGAAGTAGTACTGACGCGCTCCTGCTATCATTGGCTGTATCAGCACCTGATGGCCGAAACGTGACGCCAACTGGGCCGTACTCGGAGCCTCAGTGCCAAAGGCGGAGCTGAAGTACCGGACCAGATCTGCGTGCAGCAACCCATCCTGATAGGGACTCACACCATCCGTCAGCCCCTGGTAGTGGAAGAGATGCTCAAACATCAGATTGGCTCTGACCCCACCGTAGCTCTCACCGACAACAATCACCCGACTGTTCAGCAAGGCGGGGTGTCGTTCCAAGAACCGCGTCACTACACGGATGAATATGCCGGCATCGCGATCCATGTCGATGCCGATGTCCGGTTGGCTTCCGTCAGCATTGGCCACGGGATAGGAGAAGCCGGTCGCGGGAGCATCGATGTACAGAAGATTGGCAAACTGAGTGAAGCTCGTGGGATTGTTCGCTATGCTCGAGGTCCGTTGTGGGTCCAGGGTCTTCTCCGCGGTATTGAAGGAGAAGAGCATCGCGCTCGTGCTGGCGCCGGGACCGCCGTTGAAGAACACGGCGAGCGGCTTGTCCTTGGGCCGCTCCCTCGCCGGTTGGAAAGCGTACCACATTCGGTGGGTGGGGCTCACGCGGGGATGGGACTCGGCCGTGTAGTCTCCCCCCGCAATCTCGAGGAAGCCTGCCTCCGCACCGAGGTTCCGAGCTCGGCCATCTTCATCCATCACGGTACCGTCAGAGCAAGACCACTCAGGATCGAGGCACCTGCCTCCCTTGCACGAGGGAACGTCGAAGGGATACGAGTAGAGCTCCACGTTGGCCATGGGCGCCGCTGCCACCACCACGCTGCCGCTCACCGAGCCGTTCTGCAGGTTCGCCGTGGCCAGGGGTGCCAAGATGGATCCCCAAAACCCAACGGAGTTCATGTACAAGGACGTCGCGTCAGGGAAATTCCACAGAACGTTCTGCCGTGGGACCGTGCTCGAAAAGCCCGCGTTCTGAATCACGGGATTGATGCCCGTGACGTTGACGATGACCGAGGAGTCAGGGGGAACGACGAAGCGAAAGCCGGTTGCGGTCGCAAGAGCGCTGATCGAGACCTGGAACACATTCAATTCTGGATCACTGCCTGTGAACCAAACCTCGGGCCAAATCTGGCTCGGTAGGATCCCCTCGCTACGTGCGATTCGATCGAGCGAGCGGCTCATGGTGACGAGCTCGGCTGCTGCGGTGCCGAAGTCGAACGGGAAGGGTGCCACATCCTCTCTCTTGGAGAACGTTCCCTCATACGTCACGCTGTGGCGATCATCCAGCGTGCCGCCCACGATCACATCCCCATGAATGGTTCCGGAACTGACAGTTGTGTCTCCAGCCACCATCAAGGCGAGTGACTCCTGCCTTGCGTGGTTGAGATTGAAGTATCGAATCAGCGCGTTGCCGTTAGCTGCGATGGGGCCTGCCACGTCTCGTGCCTGACCAACCGAACCCGACAGGGTAACGATGTTGAAGTCGCGAGGGAAGCGCTGTCGAGTCCCCGGCACCGAAACCCGATCCCAGGCATAGCGCCCACAGTAGTCACTGCCTCCGACCCCGTTCTGCCGGGCATACGCCGCTGCCTTCTGGACGCAACGAAGACTCCACCGAGTCTCACAGCAGGTCTCGAACTCGGGGGTGGAACAGACGGCTTCGACTACGCCGTTCTCGGCTGGATCGGACCCATCTGCCAGAAGTGGGACACCCGTGGTGCAGAAGGTGTGCGGCAAGATGATGGTGTCGTTGCTCGAGCCTGGCTCGGTCATCTCAGCGAGCATCGGCTGGTACTCTTGACCGACCGCCTGCCCTTGAAACCCGAAGGACTCCTGCCCACCCGGAGGAATCACGGCGCTGTAGGCTTCGGGCGTGAACACCAGAAGACCGTCATCGACCTCGAATTGGGCTCGCCACGGGACCCCCACCAGGACCGACTCGTTCATGTCCACCGCCACCGACCATGACTCCGTCGCTGACGTGCCGGTGTTGTGAACGACGACGTTGGCTATGTAGCCCCCGCCCCAATCGGACGCGAGCTCCAGTTGTGCCTCGACTTCCGGCGTTGCTAGCAAGGGAAGTGGCCACGCGAGAAGTGACAGGCAGAACGTCCAAAGAGCGAACGTGCCGTGCCGTGCCGTGCCGTGCCGTTGATCCTTCTGTGGTGAGTCATCGAAGACATCCCTCCCCATTCATTGAAACCCAACCGACGGTGACCAATCCTACCCCTCGCATTCTCGCTTGGTCAAGGACGGATCCGGAAGGGGGCCGCCGAAGGAACACCGTGTTCACCTTGCACCAGCTCAGTGGACGAATTCGTCCACCTTGTGGGGTGGAGGAACCGGTCAGAGCGACACGCTGCCACCCTCGGGGTTGAGCGGAGCGGTGCGTCCTTCGAGCATGCCTCCTCCGACGGAGCAGCTCGACGAGGGTCGGGATGACGGCGAGGTGGCGGTGGTGCCGCGAGCGCCGTCTGCGCCGACATGGAGGAAGCTGCGCGGTCTGTCCGAGCGCGGTCCGGGCAGAACCAGACAACGGCTCAGGCCCGTCGGATGTAATTGCTTGAAATCGCCGCTCGGGCGGGCAGTTTTCGAGGTGGGGCCAAGCTTCAATCCTCGCTATTGACTCCCAAAAGCCGAGGGCGATGCTGCGGCCCAGTAGATCGGTTGGAAACAAAGGTGGTTGGATGGAGTCAATGCGCGAAAGACGTTCATCGGCCGAGTTCTGCGGACCGGGTGCTCTTCTCTCTCGGTGCGTGTAGCGAGGAGGCGAGTGACGACTGTTGGCACGCAGCGTAGCTGATGGCTCGGGCCAGGATGTCGAGCAATGAGGACGATGGAGATGGGGTCGGTGCGACACGGTGCGCCTCATTCCCCCGCGCCGTGTCACGGTCCATCGCCGTTTCCGCGCAGGACCGGCATGCAGAGTGAGCCGCTCCGTGCCTGACTTTGTCGGGCAAAGCGGCGCTGATCTGGCCTCGCTCACCGCAGGCGGTTACACTTTCGGAAGAACGCGCGCCGGAGGGTCAAAGATGACCGCAACCAAGCCGAGAACGTCTCTCTCCCGGCCTCCCTCGGGGTTGAGCGGAGCGGTGCGTCCTTCGAGCATGCCTCCTCCGACGGAGCAGATCGACGAGGGTTGGGATGGCGGCGAGGTGCCGGTGGTGCCGCGAGCGCCGCGGCTGCCGAACGTAGCGGTGAGCGACATCCGTGAGCTGCGGGCCTCGACCGGGCGCGATGCCCCGAAGGCGCGTGGCTTCGATGAGCCACCTTGGGAGAGTAGGCCGCCCGGAGAAGAGCGTGCGTTGCCGAAGGTGGGTTCGCCGGAGCGTGCCGTTCCTTCCTTCCTCTTTCGCACCGCCCCCTATGGCCTTCAGTCGCTCTCGTCGCGGCCGCCGCCCAGAGTGTCCGTGGCGTTGGAAGAAGAGTCTCCGCCGACGGTGGTGGTTCCCGAAGAGGTTTCGCAGGTGAGCGCTCCTTCGGTCGAGCGCGTGCCCCGCCAGACCAAGTCTCAGTGGCTGCGCTATGGGCTGCTGTTCGTGGTGTCCTTCGTGATCGGTGTGGTGGTGTTCTCGGTGCTGCTGATGGCGGTGGTGCTGTTCTACCGGCGCGGGCTGCTGCCGCGGTGAGTGAGCGGCCTTCACCCGGGCTCCAGGGTGGGGGCCGTAGCCTGAGATCAGCGAGGCTACCGAGGGGTGCTGAGTCGAGAATATTCAATAGTTATCAAAGACTTGTCGTGATATGGCCAGAGAGCCGAGGTTGTGCTGTCCAAATCCGTGTTGTAAGTTCGGACAATGCTACGATTGAATCCTATAATTGCCAAGCGTGTGGATTAACAGGGATATTTCCGAGCAAGTGCTGACCGCGGCCGGGCGGTTTCCGGTCGTAGTGGTGACTGGAGCGCGGCAAGTGGGCAAGACCGAGCTGCTCCGCCGCCTGTTCCCTTCCCACACCTATGTCTCTCTGGAGCTTCCCAGCATCGCAGCGCAGGCCGAAGAGGAGCCTTCTGCCTTCCTCAGCCGGTTTCCGCCGCCGCTGCTGATCGACGAGGTTCAGTACGCGCCCCTTCTGTTGCGCCACCTCAAGGTGGTGGTCGACCAGGCGAAGTTGCCCCAAATGTTCATTCTCACGGGCTCCCAGAAGTTCCCGCTCATGAAAGGGATCTCCGAGAGTCTCGTGGGGCGAGCAGCCATCATCGAGCTCGAGACACTGTCGTACCGGGAGACTCGGTTCCACATGTCCGATCCGAGCAACGCTCGACTCTGGTCCGAGAGGTTGGTGCGCGGTGGATTCCCGGCTCTCTTCCGCGACCCGGACATGCCCCTCGATCTGTTCTACTCATCGTATCTGGCTACCTACCTGGAGCGTGATCTTCGCCAGTTGCTCCAGGTCTCTAGCCTGCGTCACTTCGAACGATTTCTACGCGCCTGCGCCGCCAGAAACGCGCAGACCCTGGACAACGCTCGCCTTGCTTCCGATGTTGGGGTGAGCGCCTCAACCATCGCCGAGTGGCTCCATGTGCTCACGGCCTCGAATCAGGTGTATCTTCTCGAGCCCTGGTTCGCCAATATCACCAAGAGGCTCGTCAAAAAGCCGAAGCTCTATTTTGCCGACACCGGGTTGCTCTGCTTCCTGCTCGGGCTCAAAGAAGAGACGCTTCCTGCGAGTCCCTTGGTTGGGTCGGTGTGGGAATGCGCAGTGTTCGCTGAGCTCAGAAAGCAGCTTGCACGAAAGGCCACCAGAGCTTCTCTCTGGTTCTACCGAGACAAGCAGCAGTTGGAGGTTGACTTCGTGCTCATGAGCGGTGGTACAGCGCACCTGCTCGAGTGCAAGTGGACCGAGCTGCCTCAACCCAACGACAAAAAGGGGCTCCACCGCCTTTCGCAGCTCCTTTCGGCAGAGTCACAAAAGGAAGTCACGCGCTCCCTCGGTTACGTCGTGTGCAGAACCTGGACCCCATTTCCTCTCGATTCCTCCACGCAGGCCATCGGTCTTGGCGAGCTCGGTGACCTTCTGACGGGTGGCCTTCACCCGGGCTCCACATAGCGAACCGTGGCCTCCCCCGAAGGCTCGAGTAAGCCATAGGGACGGCCGTGGCGGCTCGGGTAGCCGAAGGAGCCCAGGTTGAGGTAGCCCGGGGCGCGATCGGCGACGTGGCTGTGGCTCATCACCACCAAGCGGCCCCCGTACACGCGGGACAGTCCGCGACCAGCGTTGGCCAGGCGTGCCACCAGGAGGCCCCGGTAGCGCGCCTTGCACCAAGCGATGGAAAGGCCGAGCGCTGCTGCTGAAAGCAGCGCCAAGAGGCCGAAGAAGATGCGTTCGGGCCCGATGAGGGCGCCGAGCACCCCGAGCACCAGAGCCAGCGTGAGGCCCGCCCGATCCAGGTAAAGGCGCGTCCAAAGCTGGGAGAAATCGAGGTGCCGCGGTCGCGGGCGGAGTGAGAGCGCCCGCCTGAGCTCTTCGGGGGTCACACCTTCGCGAGCCGCCTCGCCCGCCAAGTTGCGGTCGCCCAAGGTGATGAGTGGTCGGCGGTCACACAGAAGTGCTCGCGCGCAGCTGATGAGCGCAAGCCAAAAGAAGCGGCCGATGATGGTGAAGGCCTGCCAGCGGTAGTGAGCGAGGGTGTGGCGGAGCGCGGCGAGCGGCGTCGACTCATGGGCATGAGCGAAGAGCTGTGCCTTCTTTTTTGCCACGACCTCACGGGTGAGCGCCACCCCGAGGGGTTGATCCCAAGCTGGGGGCACCACCAGGGGATGTGTGGGGGCATTGTCCGGATCCCAGAGGTGACCATGCTCGAGGTGCGCGCCGTGGCGGCGCACGAACCAGGGCACCACCTCGAGCGCGCCTTTGGGGAACGTTGCCTCGAGGGCGTCCTTCACGTTCGGGGTGATGAGCTCGGCGTCGTGATTGCCGGTGACGAAGCAAACGCGCCGTCCGAGCTCGAGGTGAGCGCGGAGGGCTTCGACGAACCGTGGCGTATCCGCGAAGGTCTCGACCAGAAAGGCGGCGGGGGCCTCGGGGGCGAGCGAGAGATCGAAGGTGTCGCCGAGGAACACCACGTCACACTCGGGGTGCGCCTCGAGGAGCTGTGCCAGACAGAGCGCGGTTCCGCCGGGGCACTTGGGCCCGAGGTGAAGATCACCCACCACCAGAACCGGCGCAGAACTCATGCCGGCCGAGTGTAGCGAGGGCGCCAAAGGATGCATCCGGCGTGCATCTTGGGCTGATCTTCGGTATGAGTCGTCAGCCTCGATGGAAAACCCTTTGCTTCTGGTGACGCACCCCCTGCCCTTTGACCGGATCCAAGCCGAGCATGTGGAGCCGGCCCTGACTCAGTTGGTCCGAGCGGCGCGGGAACGCATCCGGGCGCTCGGGTTAGCCTCGGAGCCTGCCACCCTCGACAACAGCCTGATGGCGCTCGAGGCTGCCACCCTCGAACTCGAGATCGCAAGCTCGGTGGTGGAGCACCTGGAGAACGCGGCCACCAGCCCGTCGCTGCGCGAGGCCTACAACGCCACCTTGCCGGTCACCACCGCCTTCTGGGCCAGCATCCCGCTCGACACCGCGCTGAACCGCCGCCTCGAGGAGTTCCGCAGCAGCCCGGAGAGTCGGCAGATCGCGCCGGTTCATGAGCGGCTGCTCGACAAGACGCTCGAGGAGTTCCGGCGCCACGGCGCGGGCCTTGCCGAGTCCGACAAGACCATCCTGCGCGGCCTGGAGGAGGAGCTTGGGCTGCTCACGGCTCAGTACTCCCAGAACGTGCTCGATGCGACCAACGCCTTCGACTACGTGACTGAGGAGCCGGCGGAGCTCGCCGGTTTGCCGGAGACGGCGCTCTTGGAAGCGCGGCAGAACGCCGTGAACAAGGGACTGTCCGGGTACCGCTTCACGCTCCACGCCCCAAGCCTGATCGCCGTGCTCACCTACGCCGACGATCGGCGGCTGCGCGAGCGGATGTGGCGGGCCAACGACGCCCGCTGCAAGACGGGCAGCTTCGACAATCGTGAGCTGGTCACGAAGATCTTGGAGCTCCGAAAGCGCAAGGCCAACCTGCTCGGCTACGCCGACTTCGCGGACTTCGTGATGGCGGACCGCATGGCGAAGACAGGCGCCGAGGCCGAGCGGTTCCTCGTCGAGCTGACTGAGAAGACCCAGGCCGCCTTCGAGCGCGAGCGGGCCGAGCTCACCGAGTTCGTGCGCGAAAACGCGCCGGACGCGCTGCCGCTCAGCCCCTGGGACGTCGGCTACTTCGCGGAGAAGCTGCGCCGCCAGCGCTATGAGTTCGACGAGGAGGAGCTCCGACCGTATTTTTCTGCCGAGGAGATGCTGCGGGGGGTGTTTTCGGTGTGCTCCGAGCTCTTTCAGCTCAGCATCGAGAAGCGCTCGGATCTGCCGACCTGGGACCCCCGGGTCGAGGTGTACGCGCTCCGCGACCGAGGTGGGGAGGAGCTGGGGGTGTTCTACGTGGATCTCTATCCCCGCGAGAACAAGAGCGGCGGGGCCTGGATGCACGGCTTGGTGAGCGGGCACCCCAACGTGGCGGTGATCGCCGCCAACGCCAGCCCCCCCACCGAGGGGCGGCCGTCCCTCTTGACCCACCGTGACGTCGAGACCCTGTGGCATGAGTTTGGGCACCTCTTGCACCACTGCCTGAGCCGGGTCCCGGCCCGCAGCCTCTCGGGCACGCGCGTGGCCCACGATTTCGTGGAGCTGCCCTCGCAGATCATGGAAAACTGGTGTTGGGAGCGGGCCATGCTCGATCGCTTCGCCCGCCACTACCAGACCGGAGCACCCATTCCCGAGCATCTGGTGGAGCGCCTGCGCGCCCAGCGCACCTTCCGCGCCGCCACTGGGCAGATGCGGCAGTTGGGGTTCTCCACCCTCGATCTTGCCCTGCATCGGCACTACCAGCCGGAGCGGGATGGCGACGTGCTCGAGTACGTCCGCCGCATCCAGGAGCGCTACAGTCCGGTGGCGCTGCCGCAACCTTACGGTTTCATCACCACCTTCACCCATCTCTTCGCGCACCCGGTCGGCTACGCCGCGGGCTACTACAGCTACAAGTGGGCGGAGGTGCTGGATGCCGACGCCTTTGGGCGCTTCCACGAAGAGGGGGTCATGAACCCCGAAGTGGGGCGCGCCTGGCGGACGATCGTGCTCGAGCAGGGTAACGCCCGCGAGCCGATGGAGCTATTCACGGAGTTCCGTGGGCGGCCCCCGCGGCCCGAGGCGCTCTTGGTGCGCCTTGGACTGCTCGCCGAGTGAGCCATGCCGATGCGCGCCGAATTATCCCTCAGACACTGGCTCAGCCGGTACCAGAAGATCTCCCGAGAAGGCTGGCATGGGCGGCGTCAGCCGGCCTCGGATCCGCTCGAGCTCGGCTGGCCGCGGACCATTCGCTCGCTCTGCCCGGTGTGCACGAAGACGGTCCGGGACGAGATCCTCGCCGGCCAGCGTGACCCCAGCGTGCTGCGTGAGCCACACCACCCAGGTCAGCTCCCGGCCCTGCTTCACGAGCGTGACGGCTCTCTCTGGCTCGAGAAGGATTGCCCCGTGCACGGGCATTTCGAAGAAGAACTCAGTCACGATCCCGAGTTCATGCGGGTGATCGAGCGGCGCTTCTTCCCGCGGGAGCGCCCCGCCCCGAAGAGCCCGCTCCGGGATCACGGCTGCTCCAGCATCGTCTACGGGCGTGGCGCCGTGCTGACGGTGGATCTCACCAACCGCTGCAACATGCGCTGTGAACCCTGCTTCATGGATGCCAATCAGGTTGGGTACGTGCACGAGCTGCCGTTCTCGACCATCGAGAAGATCCTGGATGATGCCTTGAGCATCGAGCCCAA
This sequence comes from uncultured Polyangiaceae bacterium, assembly GCA_964396375.1. Lineage (GTDB taxonomy): Bacteria > Myxococcota_A > Polyangia > Polyangiales > Polyangiaceae > FEN-1139. The sequence goes on from CAYNEY010000031.1 coordinate 39,243, forward strand.
ACGCCAGCTCAGCATCCAATTCTCCGGCGGGGAGCCTACCCTCAGCCCGCACTTCCTCGAGGCGATCCGCGCTGCCCGTGAGCGCGGCTTCTTCTGCGTGCAGTGTGCGACCAACGGCATCGCCTTCGCCCAGGATCCGAGCCTGGCGGAGCGCGCCAAGAAGGCCGGGCTGCGCCTGGCCTATCTCCAGTTCGATGGCCTCTCCGAGCGCGACGACACCCGAGGAGTGAGCAACTTGTTCTCGGTGAAGCAGCGGGCCATCGAGAACTTGCACCGCGCGGGGATCGACGTGGTGCTGGTGGTGACGGTGATCCGTGGCCACAACCACCATGAGGTCGGGGACATCGTGCGTTTTGCCATCGACAACATCGACAAGATCACAGTGGTCTCGTTCCAGCCGATCGCCTTCGCCGGCCGCGAAGAGGACGTCGACCTCGCCACGCGCAAGGCCGAGCGTTACACCTTGACCCACCTGGCCCACGATCTCAAAGACCAGCTTCACCTCACCGAGCCCACCCGGGATTGGTTTCCACTCTCGGCGATGCAGCCACTCTCGGCGTTGACGGACCGACTGCAAGACGTGGGAGCGCCACTCGGTGCCCTGCATTGTGGGTGCCATCCTCACTGCGGCGTGGGCACGGTGCTTCTGGTGCACAAACGCGATCGGCGGGTGGTGCCGCTGTGTGATATTCTTGATGTCGAGGGGTTGCTCTCCGATCTGGATCGGTTGAGCCAGTCCGAGCTGCCCCGGCCGCTCTTGAAGACCCTGACCGGACTCTGCGTGCTGCGTCGTTTCCGCGCAGCCAAGGCCCCTTCAGATTACGGAGTGTTCGAGCTGGTGAGGCAGCTCTTGAGCCAGATCGGTGCCCGCGGTGGGCGGGTGGGGCAGAGCGCCGGCGACGCCGCCGAGTTTCCGTGGCGCTTTCTGTTCGTGGCGGGGATGTGGTTTCAGGATCTGTACACCTTCGATTTCGATCGCACCGAACGCTGCATCATCCCCTATGGAACCGAGGAGGGGGAGATCTCATTTTGCGCCTACAACAGTGGAGTGGGCTTTCGTCAAGTGGTGGAGAAGAACCACTTCACTGCAACCAACGCTGAGTGGCACCGGCGGCACGGTCGGCATCCTATCTACGCGAAAGGAGCGGAAGTTCCGCTTCCCGAGGGGCCGGGGGAGCCGAGCCGGGCAGCGGTGCGTCGGCACCTGCGCCTGGTCTCCTGAACTTCCCACTTTGGTCCCACGGGTGGGTCGTGTTAGTGGCGTGGTTTGAGCACCATGCATCGCACCGATCCCCGCGCACTCACAGCCCTCGCCCTTCTCGTCGCGCTCGCCTGCGACATGCCGACTGAGACCAGTTGTGAAGAGAACCACACCTGCGGTGGTGCTGGCGCAGCCGGGATGAGCGGCGCGGCAGGCCAAAGCGAAGAAGGCGTGGGCGGGCGCACGGGCACAGGCGGTCGCACCAGCACGGGCGGTCGCGCAGGTGCCGGACAGGGTGGAGCCTCGCTCGGGGGAGAGAGCGGACAAGGTGGTGATTCCGGCGCGGGAACGACCGGAGAAGGCGGCGAGGAACAAGGCGGCGCCGCCGGCCAGAGCAGCACCGCGGGAACCGCGGGCAGCGTGAGCGAGGGTGGCGCACCGTCGGAAGGCGGCGCGGCGGGAGAGGCGGGCACCGCAGGGCAGGCCGGCACGGCCAGCGGTGGCGCCGCCGGTGCGGGTGGGCTCGGCGGAGCCGCAGGCGAGCCTCATGAGGGTGGGGCCGCAGGTGAGGGAGGTCAGGCTGGCAGCTCGGGAGAAGCCGGGAGTTCGGGAGAAGCCGGGAGTGGTGGTGAAGGTGGCACGGTGGTGGAGTGTGGGGGAAACGTGCGCACCGAAGTGTGTGCCCTCACCGAGGAGTATGGGGTGTTCGTGGCGCCGGCGGGCAACGATCTGCTCGGCGATGGCAGCCGCGAGAGTCCTTACCAGACCCTGAGCTATGCCATGGCGCGCGCGGCGGAGGCGCGGAAGGTGGTGTATGCGTGCTCGGACGCTGGGGCGTATGAGGAGGGGACGCTGGAGATAGACTCGAGTTTGACTGGGGTGCAGGTGTTGGGGGCGTTTGTGTGTGGGGAGAGCAACTGGCGGTACAACG
>CAYNEY010000031.1:41474-70118 GCA_964396375.1 uncultured Polyangiaceae bacterium
CCAAGGCGGCGGAGGTGGCGGGGGTGCGTATCGGCCAAACACCTGCGCGACGGGGAGCCTGATAGGAGCGAGTGGTGGGAGTGGCGGTGGAGGAGGATGCGGCGGGCTAGGCGGCGGGCGTGGACAAGGCGGCGGCGCGAGCATTGCGGTGGCGTCGTTGGATTCAGGGGTGACGCTCGAGTTGGTGGACTTGGTGGTGAGTGCCGGCGGAGACGGCGGGAACGGCGGGCAGGGGCAATTGGGGGGCACGTACGGAGCCGGTCAAGCCGGAGGCACAGGCGCCTGCGGAGGCGGCAATGGCGGCCTTGGCGGCGATGGCAGCTCTGGAGGTGGCGGAGCCGGTGGTCCTTCGTTGGGCGTGGCGTACACGGGGAGGGTGCCGGTGCGGAGTGCGGTGGAGGTGACGCTGCCGGCAAGCGGAGCCAGTGGAGGGCTTGGGGGAGACGGAACTATCGAGGGGAGCAATGGGGAGGCGGGGCAGGTGGCGGCGCTTCTCGACCTATTGCGGGAGTGAGTGAGAATTTTAGCAACTGAGGCTAGCTAGCGGACGACGAGCGGGGAGAGGACCAACAGATGAGCTCAATGATGCCGAAGTGGATGATGGTGGTGGGGGCGGTGTTGGTGCTGTCGGGCTGTGGTGAGGATGGGGCAGGGGGAGACACGGCTGCTGCGGGTGCGAGTGGAGAAGCGGGAAGCAGCGAGGTGGAGTCTGCTGGTGCCACGGGGCGCGGTGGACGAAGTGGTGTTGGGGGAGCGAGTGTGGCTGGGGGAGAGGGTGGAGAAGCTGGCTCGAGTGAAGGAGCTGGCGATGGGGGTGATGGGGGAGAGGATTCAGAAGCTGCTTTGGGTGGCCAAGCGGGAGCGCCAGGGAGCGCAGGCGCGGGTGCGGGCAGCGAAGGTTTTGGTGGTGCCGCAAACGAGGGCGGCATGGCTGGTGTGTCTAGTGAAGGTGGCGCGGCTGGTGCCGTGGAAGAGGCCAGTGGTGGGGTTTCTGGTGACGGCGGCGCTGATGCTGGAGCAGCTGGGCAGTCTGGAGCTTCGGGGGAGGCCGGGGGAGGTGGTGAAGGTGGAGCGGTGGAGCCCTGTGGGGGTAATGTGCGCACCGAGGCCTGTGCTCTGACCGAGGAATACGGGGTATTCGTGGCTCCGGAGGGGCGAGACACTTTGGGGGACGGGAGTAGATTGAATCCGTACCGCACGTTGGCGCATGCCATGGCGCGGGCGGCGGAGGCGCGGAAGGTGGTGTATGCGTGCTCGGACGCTGGGGTGTATGAGGAGGGGACGCTGGAGATAGATTCGAGTTTGACGGGGGTGCAGGTGTTGGGGGCGTTTGTGTGTGGGGAGAGCAACTGGCGGTACAACGCGATGGCGCGAGCGGAGTTGCGGTCGAGCTCGACGATGGCGATACGGATGCAGGGGGCGGCGGATGTTATGTTGGAGGGATTGCGAGTGGTGGCAGCGGACGCGGTGGAGCCTGGGGAATCGAGCCTAGGCATCCTCATCGCGGATTCCGAGAACATCCTCCTGACGTCGATGGAGGTGGAGGCAGGGGTAGGGATGGGTGGGGAGGATGGGGAGGGGTATGATGGGCGACCTGCGACGCGTGGAGCGAGCGGGACGGCTGGGGAAGAGATGTGCAGCACCGGTCTTGGGGGCGCGGCGGTGACGACGGTGTGCGAGACGGGGGATTCGGTGGGCGGGAAGGGCGGAGATGGGGGAGAAGGCACGGCTCCTGGTGGCTCGGGTGAGCTCGGCCTCCCCGAACCCTCCCCAAATCCTTCCGGTGCTGGCTGGGGAGGAATCGGCGCGATTGCCATGGCTGCGTCCTGCACCTCCGGCACGGCTGGCGCGGATGGGGAAGACGGCGAGGTGGTGGCGGGTGGACAAGGTTTGGGGACGATAGGGTTGAGCGGGTATCGGGCAGTGGACGGGGAGGCTGGGCGACCTGGCACGACGGGCCAAGGCGGCGGAGGTGGCGGGGGTGCGTATCGGCCAAACACCTGCGCGACGGGGGGCCTGATAGGTGCGAGTGGCGGGAGCGGTGGTGGTGGAGGATGCGGCGGGCTAGGCGGCGGGCGCGGCCAAGGCGGCGGCGCGAGCATTGCTGTGGCGTCGTTGGATTCAGGGGTGACGATGGAATACGTGGCGCTGGTGGTGAGCGCCGGCGGAGACGGCGGGAACGGCGGGCAGGGGCAATTGGGGGGGAGTCCAGGTGAAGGGCGATTTGGTGGTGCAGGTGCCTGCGGAGGCGGCAATGGTGGACTTGGTGGCGATGGCAGCTCTGGAGGCGGGGGAGCCGGCGGGCCGTCGTTGGGTGTGGCGTACACGGGGAGTGTGCCGGTGCGGAGTGCGGTGGAGGTGACGCTGCCGGCGAGCGGAGCGAGCGGAGGGCTTGGCGGGGATGGGACTGTCGAGGCGAGCAATGGGGAAGCGGGGCAGGTGGCGGCGCTCAGAGATTTATTGCGGGAGTGAGAGTGAAATCTAGCAACTGAGGCTGATGGTGGACGATGACCGGGGAGAGGACCAACAGATGAGCTCGATGATGCCGAAGTGGATGACGGTGGTGGGGTTGACGGCGCTGCTTCTCGGATGCGGCTCCGGCAGCTCGTCAGAGCCGGCGGAGAACAGCGCCGGTGCCTCGGGGGATGCCGGTGCTGCGGGCCTGAGCGGCTCCGACGACGACTCCGACGACAACGGTCGCGGTGGTGCGGCCGCCGCTGACGGCGGAGAAGGCTCGGTCGACGACGGCGGCTCCGCAGGCGAAGGTTTGGCGGGTGGCGGCAGTGACCAAGAACACACCGCGGGCGCGGCTGGCGAGCAGGGCAACCAAACTGACGGTGGCGCCGCGAATGGCGGCTCTTCGGGCTTGGCCGGTGAAGACGGTTCAAGCGGTGCGTCAGGGACGCTGGGTGCCGCCGGTGAGCTGGCCTCGGCAGGCAGTTCTGGAACCCATGATGACTTGGGCCACGCGGGAACGTCGGGTGACGCCAATGCGGCAGGTACCTCCGGTAACGTCGGCACGGCGGGCGCAGCCGGTGAAGTCGGCACGGCGGGCAGCTCCGGTGACGACGGCGCGGCAGGTGCATCAGGAGCCGGTGACGACGTCGGTCACGCGGGAACGGCTGGGGCCGCGGGTGACTCAGGAACGGCCGGTGCGGCGGGCGAAGCCGGCGAAGAAGAAGAGCCATGCAGCGGCGATTTCACGACGGATGCCTGCGCCATCTCCGCCAAGTTCGGCGTGTTCGTCGCGCCTGGGGGCAGTGACGACTTTGGCAACGGAACGCCTGAGTCTCCGTTCGGCTCGTTGACAAAGGCCATCGGTGTGGCCTCCGCTGAGGGCAAGACGGTGTACGCTTGTGCCGAGGGAGGAACCTATCAAGAGGGCACCGTCGAGCTCGATGCCACGAACAATGGTCTCCACATCAACGCCGGCTTTCGGTGTGCCGATGGGAACTGGCGGTATGACGAACGCGCGCAAGCGGAGTTGTGGTCGAATGATGCCATTGCTGTCCGCATCCGCGATGTGTCGAATGTCAGCCTCGGACAGCTTGCGGTCTACGTTGCAGATCGCGAGGTCCCCGGAGAATCAGCCATCGGTCTCTTGGTGGCCGATTCCGCATCGGTGATGATGCGTCAACTCGACGTGTTTGTGGGACGGGGGGCGGATGGCAACGACGGCTTCGGACTGTATGGAATCGAGGATGCCAAGCCTGGGACACCTGGCAATTCGGGGTACGAAGGCCATACGGGCGAGTCGGTCCGGACTACCTGCCCGAGTGGAGTATCGGTCAGCGGTCGTGGAGGAGACGGTGCGACCGTTGGAGGAGAACCGGGCGGTGACGGCGGCGTTGGCACGAGCACTACGGCTCTCAGCCAGGATCCACGAGGGGCAGCCGGAAAGGGCCAGACCGTGATGGAGGCGTGCACAGACGGTCAGGCGGGCACGGGTGGCATACACTGCGATTTTACGCTGGGCGGAGTCGCCCTTAGCTTCTTCTCGATGGAAGGATACATCAATGGGGATGGAGAAGACGGCATTGACGGAGGTGTGGGTCAGGGCGGAGGTGGGGGTGGTGGAAGTCTCCTTCTTGACAATGTGAGTTCTGGGGGGGGGAGTGGCGGGAGTGGAGGTTGTGGTGGACTTGCCGGAACTGGGGGACAAGGGGGAGGGGCAAGTGCCGGGATCGTGTCTCTGGCATCAGGGCTCACGCTGGATCTGGTCACCGTCACCGTATCCGAGGGAGGCAACGGCGGCCGCGGTGGTGCTGGGCAGATGGGTGCGCCAGGGGGTGAGGGTGGGGGCTCGGTTGGTGGATGCAAGGGCGGTCGAGGTGGTGTGGGAGGGACTGGTGGCTGCGGCGGCGGTGGTGCGGGTGGCCCCGCAGTCGGGCTTGCGTACCACGGTGCCGAGGTTGGAACCTTCCAGGTCTCGATCAGCGTGCCCGAACAGGTATCCCAGGGTGCGTATGGCGGGATGAACGAGAGCTACTACACTGGCGAATCCGGCGAACCCGGCATCATCGCCGAGGTGCTCGAGGTGCCCCGCGCCGAAGGTGATGCGGAGGGTTAGTCGCCGATCAGCCTCGGTGCCCCTCGTCGATCCACCGGGCCGTCGAGGGGCGGCCGTTGCATCGTGCCTGGCGCGACCACCCGCGCATGCGGCACGCACGTCTGCACCGCCTGCCACAAATCGGATGGACCCGCGACGGCCGCCGTCGTGACGTGCGGCGCGAGCGCGCCCAGCACCGGCGCGAGCGCGTCGATTTGGCACACATGCAGCACGCGCCCCACCGGCGGCAGCGAGGGAACCCGCCCCGACTGCTCGACGCTCACCCAGCCCTGGCCTGCGCGAAGCAGCTTGCCCGCGCAGAGCCAGGTGTCGCGGTGGCGGGCGATGGCTGCGAGTTCGTCGGGCTCGAGGCGACCACGGGGCACCCGCTGCTCCCAGGCTTCGAGCGCCTCGGCCAGCGCCTCCGCGAGTGCGTTCGTCTCCTTGTCGGTGCCGAGCACGAGCACCAGGCGCGGGCTCAGGCAGCCGCGCTGATCGAAGAGGATGGTGTCATGGCCTATGGCTTCTGCGAGTGCGCGCCGTGAACTCTCCGTGCTCGCGCCGCCAGTCGTAGCCACAACGTCCTCTGCCGTCACCTCGCCGTTCTTCGTCCCCTCGCCGTTCTTCGTCCCCTCGCCGTAGCTCACCTCGCCGCCCGCCATCCCCCCGCCGTTCTTCGCCACCCCGCCGTCCACTGCCTGCTCGGCTGATGGAATGAGGTGCTGAAAGCCGTCCCTCGTTCCCGCGACGATCACCACCCCAAAGCCTGAGCCATGGGCGTGCACGGTCACACCTTTCGGGAACCCGGCCATGACCTCGCGCAGGGTCGCGTCGCGACCATACAGCCACGCGTGATCGCCGGGCGCAGGGTGCAGAGCCTCCACCAGCGTGAAGCTCTCTGGACAAAACCGCGATAGAAACCGAGCCAACACCGGATCCCGCCGCGAGGCGCGCACGAACACCGACTCGCTGCTGGCGAGCCCGAGCACGATCGCTCGGAGTGCCGCGGTCCACACGTTGGCACTGAGGAGCACATGCGCCCTCGGCGACGTCGGTGTGGCGGTGACCAACCGCTCGAGAGCGCCCTCATCCCAGTCGAGCTCGAGGCACTCCTCGAAGGTGAGCTGCAGGTTCTCGAGAGAGAGCCCGGTGCTGGCAACCAGGGTCTGGGTGAGCTCAGCCCGAAGCTGTGGCGTGCGGAGATCTGCGCATAGTGTGAGGAAGTCTCTCACACGCCCGAGACGCTTTAATAGTAGTGTGCCCATTGGGTCGAACGCACGGAAGGTGGCGCGGTGTTTGAGCCAGGTTGAGAGGATTGTTCTCGCAAAGCGGGGGGTTGAGCTGGTCAGGAGGCCGAACTAGAAACCCTGCACCGGAGCTGGATCCTCGTGGTAAATGGGCGGCTTCCACCGAAGAGAGACTTCGAGCCCGGCACGCGGTATGCTTGAGGATCGAAGTGAGTTCGCCCACCGGCACCGAACGGGTTCGAGTGTGACTGATCTCGAAGAGAAAACCAGAGTCACCCAGGTCGTCCAGAAGGTCACCCCTGAGGAGGGGACCGGGAATGATTGTCTGGTGGTGATCTACTCGCCGGAGCCTGGGCTGCTCGGAAAGCGGTTCGTGCTCGACAAGGCCATCCTGCGGGTGGGGCGTGGCGCGGACAACACGGTGGTGCTCGAGGGTGACAGCGTTTCGCGTCGGCATGCCCGCTTCGAGAAGCGAGGCTCGCACTGGCACGTGGTGGATCTCAACTCCACCAACGGCACCTACCTGAACGAGCAGCTGATCGTCGGCGAGCAGATGCTGAACAACAGCGATCGGATCAAGATCGGCCCAGCCATCTTGAAGTTTTTGTCCGGCGCGGATGCCGAGGCCAAATACCACGAAGAGATCTACCGGATGACCATCGTGGATGGGCTGACCCAGATCCACAACAAGCGTTATCTGTTCGAGGTCCTGGAGCGAGAGTGCATCCGTGCACGCCGCCACGAGCGGCCGCTCAGCGTGGTGATGTTCGACATCGACCATTTCAAGAACATCAACGACCAATTCGGGCATCTGGCGGGGGACTACGTGCTCCGGGAGCTGGCGCGGCTCTGCCAAGAGCGGATCCGCAGGGACGAGACCTTCGCGCGCTACGGTGGTGAGGAGTTCACGGTGGTGTTGCCCGAGACAGCCCTGGATGGCGCGGTGGCGCTCGCCGACGACCTTCGCACCCGTGCCTCTCACCACCAGTTCGTGTTCCAAAGTGAGGAGATCCCGCTTACCATCAGCCTCGGATGCGCGCAGCTCGCGGAGTCGGATCGAGGCAGCACCGAGCTCATCCAGCGCGCCGACGAGAAGCTGTACGAGGCCAAGCACGGGGGCAGGAACCGCGTCTGCTCATGAGGGTGAGTGGGCGTTCGGTGAAGGGAATGAGCCTGCCAGGGCCGAGGTCGAGGGAGCTGCTGCTCGGGGCGCGGGTCACCGGTGCTCCGATGGGTCCACCCCGAGGAGAGCTGCCGCGCGGGCTCGTGTACCATGCGGGGCAGGGGTCCACGGTGGTGGATGCGGATGGCCATCGCTTGGTGGATCTGGCGGCAGGCTTCGGCGCGCTCTTGCTCGGTCACGGCCACCCGCGGATCCTCGAGGCGCTCACGGCTCAGGCGGAGCGGCTCCAGCATGCCCTCGGCGATCTGTACCCGAGTGACACGCGTCTACTCTTCGAGCAACGGCTGCAGGAGGTGCTCGGGTTGCCCGAACACCAGATGATCCTCGGGCAATCAGGCTCGGATGCGCTCTCTGCGGCGCTGATGACGGCGGTGCTCGCCACCGGTCGCCCGGGGGTGATCAGGTTTTCGGGGGCGTATCACGGGCTGTCGTACGCGCCTCTCGCCTGCCTCGGGCTTCGGCCCAGTTACCGTGAGTCTTTCGCGGAGCAGCTCAATCCGCACGTGACCGAGGTGGCCTATCCGTCCGAGCCCGAGGGCGCCGCGCGCACCCTCGAAACCGTCCGTGGGCGCCTCGCAGAAGGAGGGAGCGGCGCGGTGCTGATCGAGCCCATCCTCGGTCGAGGTGGGTGTATCCTGCCGCCTTCCGGCTTTCTCCGCGAGCTCGCGCAGCTCACGCGCGAGGCGGGGGCGCTGCTCATCGCCGACGAGGTGTGGACCGGGCTCGGACGCGCCGGAGAGCTCCTGGTGTCGCGGGTCGAGGGTGTGGAGCCGGACATCCTCTGCCTGGGCAAGGGGCTCGGCGGCGGCTTGCCCCTCTCGGCGTGTCTCGCACACCGAAACCTCATGCAGTGCTGGGCGCGGCCCGCCGAGGTGATGCACACCGCCACCTTCGCCGGCAATCCCCTGGCTGCAGCCACCGGGCTCGCCTTGCTCGAGGTACTGGTCGAAGAGCGCCTCGTCGAGCGTGCCCGTACCCTCGGCGCGCGCTTCTTGGCTGAGCTTCGGCGGGTCACGGCCAAGCTGCCCGAGGTGGTCGAGGTACGAGGGCGCGGGCTGATGCTCGCTGTCGATTATGGTCCGCGTCCGGGGCGCGCCTCGGCAGAGATGTTCCGGCTCCTCGAGCGAGGCTTCATCACCTCCACCGGCGGTGGCGCTCGTGAGGTGTTGATCCTCACCCCGGCGCTCACCATCGAGGAGGCCGAGCTGTTCTCATTTCTCGAGGCGCTGACGGAGGACAGATGAGCGAGTGGTTCTCGCTCTCCGAGCGTCTGCACGCTCGCGTGCAGGAGGTGATCGCGGGCTTGGAGGCTGGCGGGGAGTTCACCGAGGCCGAGTTCGACGAGCTGGCCCTCGAGCTTGGACGCTATCAGGCGGCCCACATCCCGGGGTTCGCGCGGTTGCTCGCGTTCCACGGCTCGCGCCTGCTCTCCATCGACGAATTGATCCCGGTGCCGGTCGAGGCCTTTCGCCAGACGCGGATGGCCACCTACCCGAGCGAACTCGATGTTGCCCGCTTCCTGACCAGCGGCACCAGCCAGGGCACGCAGGGAATGCACCCGATGCGCCGCCTCGACACCTACGCGAGCGCAGCCCTGGCCTGGGGACGGCGGGCCTTGCTCACGCAGCCCACCTGTCGGGTACTCTGCTTGATGCCGCCCCCTCGGGTCCCGCCGAGCTCCTCCCTTTCCTTCATGCTGGAGCTCTTCGCGAGAGAGTTCGACGGGCGCACCGAGAACCCTTGGTTTCTCGACGCGAGCGGGCGGCTTGACCGTCCGCGGCTCGTCGAGGCGGTGGACCAAGCGCGCCGCGCAGGTGAGCCCGTGCTGCTGCTCTCGACCACCTTGGCCTTGCTCGAGCTCCTGCGGCACGAGCCGCTTTCGCCCTTCGAGGTCACGGTGATGCAGACCGGCGGTGGCAAAGGGCTGAGCCACGAGGTCACCCCGAGTAAGGTGCGTGAGCGCGTGGCGGCCTACTTCGGGATCGGGCAAGAGCGGGTGCTCTCCGAGTATGGGATGACCGAGCTCTCGAGCCAGCTCTACGAGGGTTGCCTGCCCGGAGCTGGGTTGAAGGGGCCTTTCGAGCGGTTCTTGCCGCCACCATGGCTTCGGGTGCGCGCGGTCGATCCGGAAACGCGCCGCCGCGTGCCCGAGGGGGAGGTGGGTTTGGCTGCGTTCATCGATCTGGCCAACGTGGATTCGGTGGTGGCCATCCTCACCGCAGACAGGATCCGCGAGACACCCGAGGGCATCGAGTTGCTTGGCCGCGCCCCCTCCGCGCCCAGTCGCGGATGCTCTCTCGGTGTCGAGGAGCTGTGGAGCGAGGGAACCTCGCCTACTTCTCTCGCGTCACGCGGATGATGGCGACAGCCCCAGTGAGGGGAGCGTCCGGGATCCCGGTCGGGCGCCGATCGACCACATCCGCGATGCAGCGGGCAGCTTGGTCGCCGAGGCCCTTCTTGCTCTCGACCGAAACCCCCTCGGCTCGGCCGCGCTCTCGGACGAGGAAGCGCACGCGCACTTCCCCCTCGGCCGCGGTCAAGCCACCGTGAACTCTGACGCAGTCGGCGTAGCGGTCCAGCGGTACCGCGAGCTTCTTCTTGGCGACGGGCAGCTCTCCCTCGTCGGCGACCACGTCCACCAGAGTTGCGCGGAACGCAAGGTTCGGGAGCTCAGGCTCGGTTGGGGGCACTTGGCTTGCGACGGGAGGCACCGCGGAGGGCTGGCTTGCCGTCGCGAGCACTTTTGCCTCTGCTTGTGTCAGGCAGCGCACCACCCGGCCTCGACCATCCGAAAGGCGCCCCCACGCACAAGCCGGATCGAAAGGATAGCGGTCGAGCAACTCCTCCGCGGCGAAAGCCGAGGTGACGACCGAAAGCACCAAGAGGGGCACGACGACACGGCGAAAATGGGGTGGTCTCATGGTCACGTCCTTTCGCACTCTAACACCGGATCGATGTAGGACAATCAGCGCCTTTGCCTCAGATCTCCCACCCGTGTGGAGGGAAAGGCCCATGCTCCGTGAATTCTGGTAAGCTAGGCGGATGGGGCACGACTCCCGAAAGGTGCGAACGATGCGACATACCCCGCTCTTCTGGCTGCCCGTCTTGGTGCTTCTCGGCTGTGGCAACACCTATCAGACCGACATCGATGTGGGCGCGACCGAGACGGGGGGTGCTGGTCAAGCTGGCGAGGACACCGCAGGCTCTGATGCGGGGGGCAAAAGCACCACCACGGGAGGACGTGCCAGTGGTGGTGAAGGCGGTGAGGAGCCGGTGGCCGGCGCCGAGAACGGCGGAAGCGACGGGGAAGGTGGAAGCGACGGGGAAGGTGGACGGACCGCCGCGGGTGGGCGCTCGAGTGTGGGCGGAGCCACGGGAGCAGGGGGTCGAGCCAACGTGGGTGGTGCGGCAGCCGGTGGGGCGACCACCGCTGTCAGCTGCAACGACAACACCACCAATCAGGACGAAACCGACGTGGACTGTGGCGGCACGGAGTGCTCGGCCTGCCCTGCTGACATGCATTGCGTGCTCGATCGGGACTGCCTGGATCAGGTGTGCGACAGCGGACTCTGCCAGGCGCCGACCTGCGATGACGAGACGTTGAACGGTGAAGAGACGGATGTGGACTGTGGCGGAAGCGTCTGTGACCCCTGTCCCGTCGGGTCGCGCTGTGAGAAGCCGAGCGACTGCAGAAATGAGATCTGCACGGACCGGATCTGCCAGGCGGAGGCCTGCGCGAACGGTGAACTCGATGAGAACGAGACTGATGTCGACTGTGGCGGCAGCTGCGGCAAATGCCCGGATGGCAGCACCTGCGAGTCGGAGGTGGATTGCACGAGCGGTGTCTGCACCGGTCTGGTATGCCAGCCTCCCAGCTGCTTCGATGCCGTGCTGAATGGCGCGGAGACCGATCTCAATTGTGGTGGTGGCACCTGCCCGGCCTGTGAAGACGGCCAGAGCTGCTCGGTGCACACCGATTGTTTCGGACAGATCTGTCTGGACGGCACCTGCCAGCCCGCGAGCGAGTACTGCGCGAACCAAGAGCGCAATGGCACCGAATCCGACATCGACTGTGGTGGTGATGTGTGTGAGCGTTGCGAGGTCGATCAGATGTGCAACGTGGCTCGCGATTGCGCGAGTCGCTCCTGCCAAGACGGGGTGTGCGTCGCTGCCATCTGCACCGACGGGATCTTCAACGGCACCGAGACCGACGCGGATTGCGGCGGCGGAGCCTGTCCACCCTGTCCGGTCGGGGCCACCTGTGGTGATGATCCGGACTGCGCGAGCGGCTCCTGCGTGGGAGATGTCTGCCAGGGGGCTACCTGCAACGATGACGTGCAGAATCAGGATGAGTCCGACCTGGATTGTGGTGGCTTGATTTGCCCCGCCTGCCCAGAAGGTGACATTTGCCGTGGTGACTCCGACTGCGTCAGCCTGGTCTGTACGGATCTCGTGTGCGCTGGTATCAGCTGCGAGGACGATACCCAAAACGGCGATGAGACCGATGTGGACTGCGGCGGGAGCTGCACCCAGAAATGCGCCACCGGTCAGGCCTGTGAGGGGCCGGAAGACTGCGCCGATGGCGAGTGTACGGACAACGTCTGCCAGATGGCGGCCTGCGCCAACGGCGAGCTTGACACCGGCGAGAGTGATGTAGACTGCGGCGGGAGCTGTGGCCCCTGTCCTACGGGTTCTATCTGCCAAACCAACGTGGACTGTGCGAGCGGAGTCTGCGACGAAACCTGTCAGGCGGCGACCTGCACCGATGAAACCAGGAACGGTGCCGAGACCGACGTGGATTGTGGCGGTGGCACCTGCTCTCCCTGTCCCACCGACGGGATCTGCCGTGATCCGAGCGACTGTGCGAGCCAAGTCTGCACCAATCGGCTCTGCCAGGAACCGACCTGCTCGGACAACACCCAGAACCAAGGGGAGACGGATGTGGACTGCGGTGGCAGCGCCTGTCCGGCCTGCCCGGCGGGGCTCGCGTGTCAGGTGCCCGGGGACTGCACCAGCCTGGTTTGTACGGGCTTGGTCTGCCAGGCCGCGAGCTGCACCGACGATGTGCTGAACGGCGTCGAGACGGACGTGGACTGCGGCGGTGGGAGCTGTCCCACCTGCGGCACGGACATGGATTGTGATGAGGCATCCGACTGCACCAGCGGCGTTTGCGACGACGTGTGTCAGGCCGCAAGCTGCAGTGATGGCGTGAAGAATGCCACCGAGACCGATGTGGACTGCGGCGGGATCTGTGTCCCCGGGAAGGTCTGCGCGGACGGTGAGGTGTGCAAGACCGGCAGCGACTGCGCGAGCGGTGTTTGCCTCGGCTATCCAGGGATCTGTCAGGAGCCGGCCTGCGACGACGAGGTCGAGAATGGCACCGAGACGGATGTGGACTGCGGTGGGAGCTGCTCTGCGAACTGTGCCGTGGGGCAGAAGTGCTCCACCAATGCTGATTGCGCCTCGGATTACTGCAACGCAAGTAAGATCTGCAGCACCGCAGCCTGCACTGACACCGTGAAAAACGGTGTGGAGACGGACGTGGATTGCGGCGGCGGCACCTGCCCGACCTGTGCGGGTGGCAAGGCTTGCAAGGTGGCGAGTGATTGCGCGAGCATCATCTGCTCGAGCCTGGTCTGCACCACCGCGAACTGCAGCGACACCGTGAAGAATGGTGGAGAGTCTGACGTGGACTGTGGCGCGGTGTGCAGCAGCTCTTCCAAGCTCTGTGGTGACGGCAAGATCTGTGGCAGCAGCCCCGATTGTTCGAGCGGTGTCTGCAAGGAGAACTCCTGCCGCGCGGCGGCCTGCGACGATCTGGTAGAAAACGGCAACGAGACGGATGTGGACTGTGGTGGTTCCTCGTGCAGCAAGTGTGCAACGGGCAAGTTCTGCACCGACACCTCCACCGCCATCGACAGCAACTGTGTCTCTCTCTCCTGCAGCGCGAGCACGCTAAAATGCCTGGATTCAAGCTGCTCGGACGGCAAGAAGAACCCGAACGAAAGTGACGTGGACTGTGGCGGAACCTGCAGCACCAAGTGCCAAACGGGCAAAGTCTGTCAGGTCCCGGGGGATTGCGTGAGCGGGCTCTGCACGGACAACGTGTGTCAGGCTCCCCCCACCGCACCACTCAAGGTGCTGTGGGAGTCAGTCACCGTGGTGAGCACCAACTGGACTCAGGTCCGCTTCAAGGTCCAGAACACCACCAGCAGCACCCTCGATCTCACCGGCTACTCGGTGCGCTATTACTACCACCGCGACCGGACCGACCCCGCACCCGGAGATCCGGCGGCTCCTGTCAACTGGGGCTCGGAGTGCGGCGGGCTACCCTGCAGCAACATCACCACCATTCAGGTGGCGATGTCGCCGACCTACGACGATGCCGAGTACTACGTGAACCTGGCCTTCTCCGGTGGAAGCCTGGAGGCCAACGCCACCTCGTCTGTCATCGGTTACCAGTTCTATGTGAGCGACTGGCTCGTGCCGGTGTTCACCAACGACTACTCGTACAACGGCTCGCTCTCGGCCGGTGCCGAGAACCCGAAGATGCCGGTGTTTTTGAACAGCGGTCTGTCCTGGGGCACCATCCCAGGCAGCTGACACGAGGGGAGAGCCCGACCTCAGTCGGGCTCTCCATCCCAAGCAGCCGCACTAGCCCGGTGGGATGACCTCATCGATGCGGGTCGCGGTCAGCACGCGCTCAGCGAAGAGCTCGAGCTCGGCGTCTTTGGCCTCGTCGAGTCGACGCTCCAGCTCTGGTGCTAGGTTGCCAAACTTGAGACGGAGCAGGCGCTTCAGGAGGTCACGCCGGCCCTTCTCGATCCCCTTCTCTTTGCCTTCCTCGAACCATCTTTCGGCAAGCGTGGTCATGATGTTAGTCCTTTCGGGCAGGGCCCGCTCGAGGGAGTCGGAAACCTTCTCCGGAGAGACATCCGGAACAACCGAGGAAATGTAGCTGAGGAGCTGGAGCAGCGCACGTCGACCGCCCGGTCCGTCGAAGACGGCCTGCAACAGATCGGACCAGAGCGGGAGGTTGTCCACCACGCGCTCGCCGCGGCGCCCATCGCGGAGGAAGAAGAAGGCGAGGGTGGCAAAGGCCGTGAGCATGCGAGCGCGGAGCTCGGCGTCGTCTTTGTGGCTGAGATCATCGAGGAGCACCTCGAAGCTTGGCAGATGCGCGCCGAGGAGCGGCAAGAGCTCCGGCGCGAAGAGGGACTCGAAGCGTGTGGACGCGGTCCAACCGGTGTGGCTGTGGTGGACGAGGATCGGGACAATGGGTGGCAGCGCGGACGAGGCCGTGACGCCATGTTTCTCCCAGATCCGCACCATGTAGCGGAGTAGCTGAAGGAGCGCGGTGCGGTCGACCTCGCTCTTGTGCTCGAAGAGGAAGTAGATCAGCAGAGGCTCGCCGGCGAGCCTGGCCGAGAAGAGCAGATCGCTCGAGGAGGCGCGGAGGCTTTCGTCGATGAAGGAGCCGGGGAGCTGCTCGAGGGACTCGGGCTCGAGGCGCTCCGCCAAGCCCTTCGGCAAGACGGCTCGGAGCTCGGCGAGCACCGCACGCGTGTCGGCGAGGGCCAGGCGAAAGAGCTTGTCGTGGGGACTCGGAGCGGGTGCCACCGAGACTTGTCGGTCACAGGCTCGCGTCAGTTTCCGGAGCACTTCGAGGAGCCGAGTGGTAGGGAGCGGCGGTGAGCGAATCCCTCCCTCCCCCGCCAGTCCTGCCGACCACTGCCGAGGCACTTCTGACCTTCCTCGACAGCGTGGGCCGCCGTTCGGAGGCGGAGCTCTATCTGCGTCTGTTCCGCGAGCTGCCGCGGGAGAGCTTCGCGGTGATCGCCGTCGAGCCCAGCCTGGTAAAGAAGAATGGGGGTGCCATCGCCGAGCAGCTCCGGTTCCTGTGTGAGCTTGGCCTCTCCGCGGTGTTGGTGGTGGGCCTCTTCGACCAAGGGGAGAGCGCCACCGAGGCACGGCGCATGGGGAGGCGGCTCAGAACGGCTGGTCTCTCCCCCTCTGAGGTGAGTGCCGACGACGACAAGCTGCCAAGCCAGCTCCGCTCCATCCTCCGAGACGGCAATCTGCCGGTGCTGGGGTTCAGTGACTCGGGTTGGCCGGTGGAGGAGCGCGTTTCTGCCCTCACCGACCTCATGAATGCGCTTCACACCAGGAAGCTCGTCATCTTGCGGCAGCACGGAGCTCTGGGAGGCACCTTGGAGCGTCCGATCGAGTTGTCGGAAGGTCGGGTCTTGCCCACCAATGCGGACGGCATTTCTGTGATCAATCTGAGGACCGATCTTGGCCCACTCCGCTCCCTCCTCGGCGCCGACGACGCGGAACTCTTGGAGAAGATCGCCCGAATCCTCGGCAGCGCCCCAGAGCTCGAGGTCAACGTCACCACCCCCCTCTCCCTCCTCCGGGAACTCTTCACAGTGCGTGGAGCCGGCACTTTCGTGAAGCGCGGCACCGAGGTGCAGATCTACACGAGCTATGAGGAGCTCGATCGGCCCCGGCTCACCCAGCTCCTCGAGTCGAGCTTCAAGAAGCGTTTGGTCCCAGGCTTCTTCGACCACCCTCTGCTCCGCGTCTACCTCGAGCCGGGGTATCACGCGGCTGCCATCATCGAACCCTCCGCCGTGGCGCCGGTGCTCAGCAAATTCGCGGTCGATCCGCTGGCTCAAGGGGCGGGCCTGGGTCGCGATCTCTGGGACGCCTTCACCCAAGACTTCCCGAGCATCATCTGGCGCGCCCGCTCCACCAACCCGATCTGCTCCTGGTACGCCTGGCAGTGCCAGGGCCTGGTGCGGGGCGAGCGCTGGACCACCTATTTCCGCGGGATCCCAGCCGGCGAAGTCCCACGTGTGATCGAGGAGATGCTGTCTCGCCCCGAGGATTTCTCGGGCTAGCTGCCTTCCCGCGGAGTCCGGCGGGGCGCAGGGATCTCGACCCCAAGGGCGAGCCGGGCCAGCTCGATCCGGGAACTTATCCCGATCCTTTTGTAGATGGCCTTCACGTGGGTCCGCGTGGTCTCGACCGAGAGTCCGAGGCGCGCTGCCACATTGGTGGGGGTAAATCCCTGGGCGAGGAGCACCGCCACCTCCCGTTGCCGGGGGCTGAGCCTGGCCAGGGCTCGGGTGCGCGCCATGAAGGCATCTCTCTGGCTAGCGGGCTCGCGCTCCGCCCAATCTTGCGTGGCTGGGACGAAAAAGAGAACGCCGAGCGCTCGGTGCCCATTCCAGTCGATCTTCGCCATGCTCTCCCAGACCGAGAGCGCCCGCCCGTCGCGATCCACCAATCTGCGCCGCTGGGAGGGTCGGGGCTCCCCGGAGCTCAGCACCTGCCGCCCCTGCTCCCGCACCAGCAAGCGCTCCTCCGGATGGACGATTTCACTCAACTCCAGATCGCTCGAAACCATCCCAACCAGCCGCCGGAGGGGCTCGGTGACATGAGCGAACCTGCCGTCCACCACCACGCCGAAGCAGGCCATCTCCCCGAGCACTCTCCCAAGGATCTGCTCCACGGCTCCCTGGGGTGGTTCGCTGCGGCCGGCCATCTTCCGCACCTTACCTCAAAACCACCCCCGAAAATTGGTAGGACCAGAGAGTACCCCTCCCTACAGGCCAGCGCTCCAACCAGAGTGGACGCTGATTCCATTGACATTGGAAGACAATCACCCTTGCGGTCACCTGACCGATCGTCAATTTCTTGCGATTCTGGAGGTTTGAAGTATGTCACTGCCGCGGCTCGAGGGAAGAGTGCGCAGGCAAACTGAACGTCCAGGCATCACCCATGTGGGGTACGAATCATCTCAAATTTGTGGCCGCGTCCCGCGACCACAGTACCCAATTTGGGGTATGCCCGGTGCGTCCAGAGGCAGGTAGAACGCAAGCTCTAGTGTGAGGAGCGTCCGCGCGAGCACCAAGGTTCGCAGGGGCAATCTTCTCGCTGGCTGGACGCAAGGCTCAACTGGAGTACGCAGCAGGAGGAAGTCGTGATCCTTTCAAAGAAAAATCTGGCCTGTTGGCTATTAATGTCGCTGCTTACGGCCCCCATGGTCGGGTGTGGCGGAGATGATTCGAACTCGGGGAGTAACAACAACGAGGGAGGCGCCGCCGGTGACACCGGAACGGGAGTCGCTGAGTGTGGCAACGGGGTGGTCGAGGCTGGTGAAGCCTGCGATCTCGGGGATGAAAACGCTGACACCGGGGACACCCGCTGCACCACCGAGTGCGCGCGTCCCGAGTGCGGTGACGGACTTCTGCAAGATGGTGAAGAGTGCGACGACGGCAATTCCAATGACCGTGACAGCTGCACCAACGCTTGCGTAGCCGCAGAGTGCGGCGACGGCATCGTCCAGGCCGGTGAGGACTGCGACGATGGCAACAGCGTCAACAATGACGCCTGCAAGAATGATTGTTCGGCGCCCGAGTGCGGCGACGGCATCGTCTCCACCGGTGAGCTCTGCGACGGCAGCGCCGAATGCACCGACGAGTGCACCCTCATCACCTGCGGTGATGGAATCGTGCAAGAGGGTGAAGAGTGCGACGACGGTAACGAGAGCAACGCCGATGATTGCCTCAACACCTGCGTAGCCGCAGAGTGCGGCGACGGCATCGTGAACGCCGACGAAGAGTGCGACGACGGCAACACCCGCAACACCGATGATTGTCTCGACATCTGCGTGTCGGCAACCTGCGGTGACGGCCTGGTGCAGACCGGCGTAGAGACCTGCGACGAAGGCGAGGACAACGGCACCGAGGGCAGCTCCTGCAGCGCCACCTGCGGCCCCGTCTCCTGTGGCGACGGCATCGTGAACGCTGGTGAAGAGTGCGACGACGGCAACGTCTCGAACGCCGACGCCTGCACCACCGCTTGCCTCATCAACGTCTGCGGTGACGGCTTCAAGAGCTCCACCGAGGCCTGTGACGACGGCGACACCATCAACACTGATGAGTGCACCAATGCCTGTGAGCTGCCCGCCTGCGGCGACGGCATCCTCCAGGCTGGTGAGGCCTGTGACCTCGGCGAGGACAACTCGGATGAGGACGGCACGGAGTGCACCACCGAGTGCACCTTCGGCACCTGCGGCAACGGCGTTGTCGAAGGTGACGAGCAGTGCGACGACGGCAACGAGGACGACACCGACGACTGCACCAGCGCTTGTCTCCTCCCCGTCTGCGGCGACGGCATCACCCAGGGTGATGAAGAGTGCGACGACGCGGACAACGACAACACCAATTTCTGCACCAACGCCTGCACCGCGGCTGCTTGCGGCGACGGCTTCGTGCAAACTGGTGAGGCCTGTGACGCCGGCGCGGCGAACTCTGACGAGCTCGGCGCGGACTGCAACACCAGCTGTGCGCTGCCCGGTTGTGGCGACGGCATCGTCGAGGGTGAGGAAGAGTGTGACGACGGCAACACCGTCCAGACCGACTCCTGCCTCAACACCTGCAAGTGGAACAGCTGTGGCGATCTCGCGATCTACACCACGGTGACCGACGAAGGGAACCCGAACCCCCTCGAGCAGTGCGACGAGGACAACGACAACTCGAACGACGCGTGCATCGCGCCGGATGCGGGTGAGTCCTCTTGCCAGCTCAACATCTGCGGCGACGGGTACCTCTACAGTGGTCGTGAGTACTGTGACAACGGCGAGCTGAATGGTCCCGGTCAGGCCTGTACGGCCGTCTGTACCAACGGACTGAACTGCGGCAACGGCGTGCTCGATCCCGGTGAGGAATGCGACCTGGGTACGGGTGTTGCTGCCACCGACACGACTACCTACAACTGGAACGACGACAACGGTCCCTGCACCACCCTCTGCCAGATCGCGACCTGTGGCGACGGGCTGATCCACAGCCTCGACATGCGGCTGAACAGCGACAACGACTACGCCGACGTGGTCAACGGCATGAGTGAGACGGCGACCGAGCGTTGCGACGATCAGAACGAGTCTGACGCCGACTACTGCGACGCCTGCCAGCTCACCATCTGCAACGACGGCATTCTCCGGACCGAAGCCTACGACTACAACAACGACGGCGACGTGGACGACCACATCGGCGTCGACGAGGCGACTGGTCAGATCGTGTCCATCGTGTCGGATGGCCAAGTCGAGTGCGACGGCGACTGCCTCGATGATGACGACAACGACATGTACCTCCTCGGCGTCTCCGGTGAGATCGATCTCAACGGCGACGGCGACGAAGAGGACACCGTGGTCATCAAGGAAGGTGTTGAGGACTGCGACGACGGTAACCAGAGCAACACGGATGCCTGCCTCACCTCCTGTGTGCTCGCGACCTGCGGTGACGGTTGGCTCCAGGAGGACTCCGACGAGCAGTGCGACGAGGGCGCTGACGGCGAAGAAATCACCGACTCGGATCGGGACGGCTACCTCGACACCGACGTCAACAACGATGGTCTGCTGAATGACATCGCTGACGCCGAAAGCGACGGCTACGTCAACGGCGACACGGACGGCCAGGCCTATGCCGACGGGATTGTGGGTCGCACGATCTGCACCAGCACCTGCCAGGTTCCGACCTGCGGTGACGGCCTCAAGCAGAACGAAGAAGAGTGCGACGACAACAACACCAGCAACACCGATGCCTGCGTCACCATCGACGCGGACAACGTTTGCGTGCTGGCGGAATGCGGTGACGGCCTGCTGTGGTCGGGCGTCGAGCTCTGTGACGACGGCGAGGACAACGGCACCGCCGATTCGGACTGCGAAGACACCTGCGCTCCTGAAGACTGCGGCGACGGAGACGTGCAGGCCGATCAGGGTGAAGAGTGCGACCTCGGTGCCAACAACGGTGCGGCGGACGCCAACGGCAACATCCTCTGTTCCGAGAGTTGCCAGCAGCCGGTCTGCGGCGATGGTCAGGTGAACAGCAGCCTTCCGGACAACACCATTGTGCCCGCGGACGCGGACAGCGTGCGTGACATGGAAGAGTGCGACACCAACGGCCTGAGCATCGGCAGCTGCACCGCGGCGTGTCTCTACAACGTCTGTGGCGACGGCTACGTCCTCGGCAGCGAGGATTGCGACGTTCCTGGAGACCTGGGAGAGGTCAACGGCGCTTGCATCATGGAAGTGGACGCGGCTGGTGA
Organism: uncultured Polyangiaceae bacterium; assembly: GCA_964396375.1. GTDB lineage: Bacteria > Myxococcota_A > Polyangia > Polyangiales > Polyangiaceae > FEN-1139. The sequence continues at coordinate 61,567 of CAYNEY010000031.1, forward strand.
TCCCACCTCGGCCGCCTGCGTGGAGGCCTACTGTGGTGACGGCTTCGTCCGTACCCAGCCGATGGACCTCAACGGCGACGGAGACACCAACGACGTGGTCAACGGTGAGTCCGAAGCCGCTGAGGAGTGCGACCCGGACGATCCAGACGATGACGAGTACTGCAGCCCCGTGTGCACGCGCGGTGCCTGCGGTGACGGCATCATCCAGCCGCTCCTTGGCGAGACCTGTGACGACGCCAACGACGACAACACCGACCTCTGCCCCAACACCTGCAAGGCGCGCACCTGCGGCTCGTCCTCGATGGTTGACACGGACGGAGATCCCGAGATCCAGAACGGCTGGTACCAGCTCAATGGCTCGACCGCGATCGAAGAGTGTGACAACGCGGCAGACGCGGCCATCTACTGCAACGTGACCCTTGAGACCTACGACGCCGCGCTCTGTGAAGAGACGGGTTGTACGCTGATCCAAGAGCAGTGCGACGACACCAACACCATCAATACCGACACCTGCCGTAACAACTGCATCGCGGCGGCTTGTGGTGACGGCATCGTCCAGGCTGGCGAGGAGTGCGACGACGGCAACACTGACAACAGCGACGCCTGCATCATCACCGCAGTGGGTGAGGAGGCGGGTGAGGGCAACTGCGAGCTCAATACCTGCGGTGATGGCTACCGGAAGACCTCCGGCGGAACGACCGCGAATCCGATCGAAGAGTGCGATCTCGGCGAAGGCAACAACAGTGACACCGGCCTCTGCAACACCCATTGCGAGCGTCAGTGTGACGACACCCTGGTGCCCACCAGCAGCGCTATCACCGTCGACTACCTCGACGATGCGAGCGATGACGACGACGGCGGGATCGGCGCCTGCTACCAGGTGCTCCCGGCTGCCGACCTCGACGTGGTGGATGGTGGCGTGTCGGTGTTCGATGCTCCCAGCTGCCCGACGGGTTGGAAGACCATCGCACTCGACAATGCAGCTCAGTACACCTTGGCGCAGGAGCTGATCACTGGTGAGGACGTGACGGCCGAGCAGTTGACGAGCGGTTCTCTGGATTCGTTCTGGATGACCTGCCCGGCAACCAACGCCTTCGCGGACTGGAGGACCAACGAGCCGAATCCGGCCTCGGTCGCCAAGACTGGCTACCTCGGTTGGAACAACAACATCTGCTACGCGTACCTGAATGGCACCAGCTGGGATTGGTACACCGATAGCCAGTACGGCGCCATGGCGGGTCAGGTTGGTCGCTACGTCATCTGTGAGTTCGACGCCTGGAGCACGGGTGACACCTGCGGCAACGGCGTGGTCGACTCAAATGAAGAGTGCGACGACGGCAACACCAACGACAGCGACGGTTGCAGCGATGAGTGCGAGGTGGAGCAGACTGGTTGCGACGGAAGCCCGAACACCGTTGGCGCGGTGAACTGCTTCGTGTGCCCGACCGGCACAAGCTGCCAGCTCTCGCTCTGTGGTGACGGCGTGGTCAACGCCGCGAACGGCGAGGCCTGTGACGACGGCAACGTGGTCACCGAGGCTGGTACTGCGATCGTTCCGAACGTGTCCTGCAACGCTGGTTGCACGGCTTACGTGACCGACGAAAGCGGCGACTGCGGCGACGGCCTGCTCGACGCTGGCGAGGAGTGTGACGACGGCGACACCACAGCCGGTGACGGCTGTGATGCGGTGTGCGACGTGGAAGACACCACGCACTCCTGTGACAACACCGAGGCCCCCTCGGTCTGCACCGCGTTTGCTTGCGGAAACGGAATTCTCGAGACTGGCGAGATCTGTGACGACGGCAACACTGTGACGGAGACCGGCCTCGATATCGTCTACTGGGACGGCGCCAACGACGACGAGGCTTCCTGCCGCATGAACTGCAACGACTTCGTTGCGTACTGTGGCAACGGCGTGACTGACGCTGGTGAGGAAGCGTGCGACGACGGTGAGGCCAATGTCGATGTGCTTTACGGCACGGCAGCCGCCCACTGCAGTCTGGCCTGCGAGGTGCTTCCGTACTGTGGCGACGGCGTAATGAACGGAGCAGAGGCTTGCGACGGTGACGACACCGGAGCCTGTCCGACGACTTGCGAAGCCACGTGCGTCTGCACACCCTGACCAGAAGAAAGCCCTGAACCTAGCTCGTCACTAGGTTAGGCAGTGTTCGACCCCTGCTGGAGCAATCCGGCGGGGGTCGAGCGCGTTTGTAGGGCGGCACTACCGTCACGCACCTGCTTCCGAGCGGCCTCAGCGTTGACGGCTTCACTCGCTGCGTGTATGCGGCAAGGTATGGTCACGCGGGCGGGGAGCAGTATGGAACAAGAGGGACTTCGCATCGAATCTGGGAGGCCCTGGTGCGCACGAATACTGGATCTACTCCATAGGTGGAGCGGCGTGACTCAGCAGCCCACCGAACGCGCCCTCCTCTTCGCCGTGCTCGCCCTTTCGCTCTTGCTGCGCGCTGTGCTCGCCCTCACCGATCACGGCACCAACTGGCCCGACGAGCACTTCCAGACCCTGGAGCCCGCCCACCACCTAGCCTTCGGCTACGGCAAGCTGGCCTGGGAGCAGGTGTACGGGGCGCGCTTCCTGCTCTTTCCTTGGCTGCTCGCCGGCATCATGAAGGCCGCGGCGCTGGTGTCAGCGGAGCCTGCGGCTGTGTATCTCGGTGCGATCCGGCTGCTGATGGTGGCGGTGAGTCTGCTTGGGATCTACGGCACCTATCGACTAGCCAAGAGCCTCGGGAGCTCGGGGAGACTTGCGGTGTTGGCCGCGGCGCTCTGGGGCCTCTGCCCAGCGGGGATCTACTTTGCTCACCGGGCCACGCCTGAGAATGTGGGCACGGCGCTGGTGTTGTTTGGGCTCGCGTTGGTGTTCGAGGGGCGAGGCGGCACATCGCGCCTTCTGCTCGGCACGGGGCTTCTCACGCTGGCGGCCATGCTGCGCCTGCAGATGGGGCTCTTCTGCCTGGTGCCCCTGGTGGTTGCCCTCTCGGAGAAGAAGGGCTCGAGGCTGGTGGGGGTTGCAGTGGTGGGCGCCACGGGGTTGCTCTTGTTGGGTGGCCTCGACTGGTTGTGGTGGGGACAGTGGTTCCACTCCACCCGCCAGTACCTGGCCTTCAACGTAGGGCAGGGCGGCGCGAACCAGTTTGGCACCGAGCCCGCGCACTACTACCTGGCGCATCTACTCACTGCCGGAGGACCGGCGTTCTGGTTGGCCGTCCCCTTCGTGTTCCTGGCTCGTGGGCGAGCCCGGTGGGCGCTTGGCTTGGCGTTGGCGTTCCTCCTCGCGCACAGTGCCTTGGCGCACAAGGAGCTCCGCTTCGTGCTGGTGGCCTGGCCGCTGCTTGGGGTGGCGGCGGTGTCGGGGCTCGAGCGGCTGAGCGAATCTGCTCGGTACGTTGGTGCCGGTGGTTTGGTCGTGCTGACCGCTGCTGCTGGACCCAGCTTCCGTTGGCTCAGCAATGACGACGTAGGATCTCTGATCGCCGGAGACGATGCGACACCCGGTTCGGCTCTCGACTACTACGGCTCAGTGAACCGTCTGACGATGAGAGCCGCGCGCGAGCCAAGCCTGTGTGGTTTGGTTCGCCTTGGCATACCTGAGGTGCGCACCACCGGCTACGCCCACCTCCACCGAGAGGTACCATTCGAGGCGCGGTCATTTCGAGACCAGACACCGCGTGGGGAGTTCAATTACATCATCACCAAGAAGACCAACGGCTACCCGGGTGAGGTTATCGCTGTGGATGGCCTGTACCATCTCCTCTGGAACCGTAAAGAGATCTGCGAGTACGCGACCCCCAACCACATCCTTCCTCTCGATGACGTCAACCTCAGCATCCCCGCCCGTTCACCCTTCACCGGCGTAGAAGAACAGCTCAGAGCCTCGCAAGATCGGGCTTTGCTTCTGCCAAAGAAGGACGAGGATCTCAGCGAGTAGCCATCACCCGCGGCCTGCCTCCTCGGCCCCGAGCGACAGGCGATCCAGCTCGAGCGCATCGCTGTCCACGTAGTCGGAGGCGCGGAGCTCCTCGAGTGTTGCTACTTGTCCGAAGAGCGCTCGAAGGCCGCCGGCTCGCTCCACCCTCAGCGCCGAACACCCACCACGGCGGGCTGTCCCGGTTCTACCAGGGCCTCTGCGACCAAGCGGGCGAGGGGCGAGGCGTAGGTGAGAGAGGCTGGCAAAGCGCTCTGGCAGGTCACCGCCTCCACCAGGCAAAATGGGAAGCCCCAGCGTTCCAGCAAGGCGCCGCCCAGCTCGGCCATGGTGGGGTTTGGGTCAGGATCAGCGCAGCGGTGGACGCCAGAGGTGGCCGGTGCGGCGCTCGGCGTTCCCGCGCAGCTCACGGCAGTGGCGCCCCAACACAGCTCACCCACGTTGAGGAGAAGCCCCGCCAAGGCGGCTTCGGCGGCCAGTTTGGAAGGGCAATGACTCATGAGGTGAGTGGCCAAGCGCACTGCCCGCACCCGGTCGAGGGCAGCGGGGCCACCGCGGGTGAGCCCCAGGGTAGAGGGAGGCTCGAAGAGATGCGCCACGAGGTAGAGCGCCTTCGCGAAAGCCACGCCCACCTTGGAGATCCCGCGCTCGAGCTCGAGGGCAGGCTGACCATGCACCAGGGAAAGCAGCTCCCGCGTGCGCTCCTCCAGCCCAGACTGGCGGATGGCCCTCACCAGGGACGGCACGTCGCTGCGTGACTCCCCGTGCACCAGCCTCTGGTACGACTCCCCCACCTGAGTGTAGTGCGGCGCGCGGGCTCGGCTCTGCACCTCCGGAGCGTGGAGTCGCTCGAGCAGCGACCAAAGCCAGTCCACCGTGAGAAGCAGCTCTGCCGCGGGGATCGGTCCCGCGATCACCCGATGCACCAAGCGCGAGAGCTGAGCCAGGCTGTGGCCACACTCTTCATCGACCAAGGCTAGCCGCATTACCTGGGGATACCGACCCTGAAGGGCCACGAAGAAGGCCACCCCATCCAGATCCGGCAGCGCCGCCTCGGCCACGATCGCCTGGAACTCCTCCCGCGCCAACAGCATGAGCGCGCCCGCCCCCGACTGTGTGTACACACACTCCCACACAGAGTGCAGCTCGGAGAGCCTTCGTTGCATTCCACGAACCAGCCCAGCCTCGCCATCCACCAAGAGTACCCGCATAGTGAGAGGATCTACGGCTCCTTCCCCCAGAGCTTGAGGGCAGAGGGACAGATAGCGAAGGCACCGAAAGGAGTGGACGATTTCGTCCACTTCGCGGCAGTCATCGACCCATACCTGAGAGGGTGGCAGAAAGGGGAGAGCATGGCCCGAAGAGTGGACGATTTCGTCCACCCTGGGCCGCCATTCCAGGCGTGAGCCGCAAGGGGACTACAGAAGTCCCATGAGAGAGGACCTGCTTGCCTGCCGAGCCGAGCCTGTGGCACGCTCAACCTGTCCGCTGAGCGGGGTGGAGATCCTATGAGGTTCATGGCCAACCTGTGGATGGTATTCGTGCTCGGGCTCCCGTTCGTGGTTGTGGGCTGCACCAGCGACGGCAGCTCCGAGGTGACGCCTTCTGATGCGGCGACCGGTGACGACCATCCTTCAGGCGGCGCCGGCGCCGGTGATGAATGTGCCGTGATCGGCGCGGAGATGGTCGAGTTGCTTCAGCAACACGCAACGTGCGTGGAAGATGAGGATTGTACGACCGTTCTCGTCGGTGGGTGCTTCTCGCAATACGTGCCAGAAAAGGCGGGGCTGGCTCCGCTCATCTGCGGAGATCAGCCCGCGAACGTGAGCATTCTGGTTACTGAGATTGACGACCTCACCCAAGCGCTCTTCGATTGCCTGGGTGCTTGCGTCACCTGTGGGCTTGGTGCGAGCGGAGCCAGGTGCGAAAACGGCGCCTGCGTCGGGCTGCCCTGACTTCAAACACGCCAACGCGAAACGCGGCACCGGCTCACAGACGCGATGGCGTAGTGCCCGACCGCACCACGCCAGCCTCGCCCGGAGCCGCCAGTGGCGGCGTCACGGTGAGCGAGGGAGGCAGTGGAGGCGGTGCCTCCGGGGGAACCACGAGCGTCGGCGGGGCTGGCACCGGTGGCGCTCTGCCCGAAGGCTGCGTGGAAGTGGTGGTGTCGCCGGAGAGAGTCGAGCTCGCACCAGATTGGGATCGACTGATCGCGTTCTACGGTGGGGTCTGGAGAACGGAAAGCGGACGCCATGTCAGTTGGACCGCCTATCGGCCTGTGGAGGGGCGTGACGAAGCCCATATGTGGAACGTCGCGGAAGCCACGCAGGCTTGCTGCAAGGACACCCTGTCGGATGGTGCGTCCACAACGCTGAGACGCTTGTCCCAACCTCCCAGTCAGGTAAAATGGCGCCATGAGTCAGCCAGAAGCCAGCCCCTCGAGCCTCCCACGGCCGCGCTACCTGGAGACACCCCAGCCCCTCGTGTTTCCGTCGGAGGAACTCGTGCCTGAAACGCAGCTTCACCTCGAGCTTCGGACGTTGCTCTATCAGTTGCTCAAGGACTATCTAGTGCCCCGCGCCACGGTGGGGTCGGAGCAGTTCGTCTACTACGTGGCGAACGATCCGAAGCAGTGTATCGCGCCCGATGTCTTCGTCCGCCTCGCTCCCCCCGAGGGAGACATCGTGGTGTGGAAGACTTGGGAGCGAGGGGCTCCAGACGTCGCCGTGGAGATCGTGAGCCCAAGCGACGCGCCGGAACTTGGTTGGCAGGAGAAGCTCCGGCGCTACGCGAGTCTCGGCGCAAGGCAAGTCGTTCGTTTCGATCCGAGCGAGAGCGAAGGGTCACGGCTACGGGTGTGGGATCGCGTGACCGAGCGGCTCGTCGAGCGGGAGGTGCTGTTGGACCGTGCACCTTCCGGTATTCTCAATCTGACCTGGGTAGTGGCACCCTCCGACACTCATCCGACGACCCTCCGCATCGCGACGGATGTGGAGGGAACGGAGTTGTTGCTGTCTCGAACCGAGGCGCGGCAGTTGGCGGAGGCGCGGGTACGGCAGTTGGAAGCGGAGCTGAAGCGTCGCGGTGGGTGAGGTTGGGGTCTTTTGTCGCCCCCAAAGGCTCACCGCTTCCGCTTCTTCGACGAGGAGCGCCACACCATGGCGCCCCCCAAGGAAAAGGGTGTTTCCTTCTTCCTGACCGGAACTGAGGTGGACGTTTTGTGGGTAGCGAAGGCCTGAGAAAAATTCGGGTGGGTCTTTCGGTCCTCATCCTTGGCGCGCGCGTGAAGCGTGAGGGTAGCTCGGCCGAGGACGTCGAAGATCGGCACCCACTCGTTTACACCGTCCCGACGCGCAACTCGAACCTCGAGCTCTTCACAGGGTAGGTACTCTCCGCGCCTTTCTCGCGTGAAGATGCGTCGCCCATGGGGATCACGGGAACCTCGCTCGTTCTTCGACAAAAGGGCGCTGAGGTAGGTCCGCTTGCGACGAAACTCGGGCACCACACCATTCGGGACTTTCGCGACGAGCTCGGCCAGCTCCTGCGCCGTGACGCCGCTCTGCCTCCCCCAGCTGCCGCGATAGAGGCGCTTGTGGGCGACGGTCATCAACGCGAAGACCAGGTACTCACCCTGATGACGCTGGAGCTTCACCAAGCGTCCGTCCACCTCAATATCCAGGTAGGCGGGAGCCAGACGCTCCCAGACACGGACCAACCCAGCGTGCGCGAAATACTGGCCCGAGGCGATGCGCTCCAGGGCAAAATGCATCGGCATCCTGCCGAAGTGATCGGTGGCCGTGTTCGAGGCCCCACGCTCCAGCAGTACCTCGACCATATCCCAATTCCCGGTGGCGGCGGCCATCATGAGGGGCGTCAGGTTCATGGGAGTGCGGAACTCGACCCCATGTCGATCGACGAGATCCAACACCGCCTTGAACTGCTTGCCGGTGTACGGGGAACACTCCGTCCTCATGACCCGTTCCGACTGCGCCTTCAGAGTGTCCCTACAACGATGCCCGAGCTCACGTTGAATTCGTCCAAAAAGAACCTGGTCCTGGTGGAACGCGGCGTGATCATACAGAACCGAGAGATGGTTGGGGTTGGCGTGTCGGTTCTCGAACAGGCCCTTCGATAGACGTTGATATGTCGGCGCGTCCACCACCTCCCAGGGCACCGGGACTTGACCGAGGAGCTCGGTGCGGATCGCCTCGGCCTGCTCCCGTCGACCTTGGAGCTCCAACTTGCGCGCTTCCCGTTGCCACTCCGAGATCGAGGACGAAGAGGCCTCTACGCGCTCCGAGCTCTCCGAGAAGGCCACGGACAGAAGGCGCAATAGCGGATGCGACTGGTCGGACTCGACGAGGTACACCGCGCTCGTGGCGCGCGTCACTGCCACGTAGAGGGCATTGATGAAGAATTTGTAGATCTCCAGCGACTTGTCGGTCTTGTCGCTCCCTCGGCAGTAGCGGAGCTCTTCGCAATCCAGATCCGCGGGGGTGACTCCCTCGGCGATCGCTGCGTAGCTCGGACGGGCACCCGAGATCATCGAGTAAAGGATGACGTTGGGGTACTCCAGCCCCTTGGCCTCGTGCACCGAGAAGATCAATGG
>CAYNEY010000032.1:0-12185 GCA_964396375.1 uncultured Polyangiaceae bacterium
ATTGTGCGATATAGATCTGATGGACCTACATCAAACGGTCACCTTGAAAGGGCTGATTGAAGGAGGGTAAGCTCGCTGTTGGGCCGAACGGGATTCTTCCAGGCGGGAATGCGGGAAACATCATCAATGTTGGCGGCACGCAGATCCGTCTGATCGGTGGACGGGTGATCGATGGCGTAGTACAAATTGGATCAGCTTCCAGAAAGGGGCTGCCATGAGTAACGCTCTAACAACACTAGAAAGAGAGCTTGTCGCTCGGACTGCTCAGGATAATTGGCCCGGGTTTCAGACAGACCGACTTCAGGTAATCAAGCGGGAGAACACCGGCGCCGGCCGATACGTGTATCTCAAGGATGACCGCGAACAGGACCTTCCGGATGGAACCTACTCGGTGGAGGGGCAGATGATCGAGATGGCGGGAGTGCGCAACGGCCTGGGATTCGCGATCGATGTTTCGGCTTCGCGCATCAACTATGTCGAGTTGTTCACGTTTGGGAACGAGGATTGGGACGGCATCGAACGGCAGTGGAAGGTTGTGTAAACAGTACCCAGTGCACTGACGGCCCCCCCTCTTTTCGTGGGCCGCCTGGAGATCACGGCGGGTCCCAGCAGGGGGGGACAGGGCCGCTCCGCAGAAGGGTTCGTGGTGCAGGTGGGGTCTTGGGCGTCGCGGTGATCGCCACGGAGTGGTGAGCTGCCAGGTGGTTCGCGACGCAACGGCCAGCCTGATGCCTGGGCGCAGGATGCTTGGATAAGGCGGCTCACCTCTCCGCGGCCGAGCCTTTCGTCATAGGGGAGATCTGGATGGCGCGCATGATGAACACTTCGCTTCGGCGATGGTGATGCAGCCAGCGTTCAGTGTCATCTGCACGGCCTCGACGGCTGGTGAGCGGAGCTGGGCCAGCGACTCGAGCAGCTGTCTCGGATGAGACTCCTGTCGGAGTAGTCGAGCGCACGTAGCTGTCCGTGGGGCAAAGCTAAACTGTGAGGGCGCGTAGCAGCGACGGCAATGGCGCAACAGGGCGAGCGACGGTCGGAGATGGCCGTAGCTCGCCCTCGTCAGTTTCAGCGTAACAGATGGGATGAGGCAGCCAGTTGAGGTCTTGGCCCCATGTCCCCGATCCAACGAGCACCGCACCGAAAGGCGCCCATCACGCCGCTTGCAGCCTCGGGATCGATCGCTGCGCGTCCCGAGAGCAAGCGGCGTGCCGGGCGTCCCGACACGGTAGAAAAGGCCGCCAACTCCCCAGTAGCATCAAGCTCCGGCCCCCAGACGCGCTCGGTGACGCAGAAGGAGGGGGCAAAGGAGTTGACGGCCATGAGAAGTATAGCGCTGGATCTGGGAGCTCGGGAGACGTCATTCTGCGAGGTGTCGCAGGGGGTGGTCGTTGCTCGACGCACGGTTCGTGACGTGTCCAAGCTCAGCGATACGCTTGGCCCCGGTACGAAGCGGGCGCGCATCGCGATCGAAGCGTGCCGCGAGGCGTGGAGCGTTCACGACCAACTCCGAGCCTGGGGGCACGATGTCCTGCTGGTGGACACGACCCGCACGCGCCAGATTGGCCTCCGACAGCACGGTCGCAAGACGGACCGAATCGACGCCGAGGTGCTGGCTCGTGCCGTGGAGCTCGGGGGCATTCCGGCAGCCCACCTCCTCTCGCCCGAGCGTCGCGAGCTCCGCGATGTGCTGGGAGTGCGACGCGCCTTGGTCGAAACCCGAGCACAGTACATCACGACCGTGCGGGGTCTTGCCCGGTCACGTGGCGAACGAATTGGAACATGCACCGCGGCTGACTTCATCGCGAAGGTAGCTAAGGAGGACCTGAAGGAGGAGACACGAGACGTCATCGAGCCACTCATGCGCGCAATCGTGGCGATTGCCGTCCAAATAGGCGCAGCGGATGCGCGACTGGACTGCCTTGCCCGAACTGAACCCGCGATCCAGCGTCTGACAACGGTGCCTGGCGTCGGGGCAGTAGTCGCCGCCGCGTTCGTTTCCGTCATCGATGAGGTGCGTCGATTCGAGAGCGCACATCATGTGGAATCTTACGTCGGTCTGGTGCCCCGGGAGATGTCCAGCGGTGGCAAACAGAAGCTTGGGTCAATCACCAAACAAGGTAACGCGTACCTGCGGGCGCTACTGGTCCAGAGTGCATCAACGATCTTGCGCATTGGCGATCCGACCGATCCTCTGCGACAGTGGGGGCACACGATTCTGGAGCGACGCGGCCGGAAGATCGCTGTCGTGGCAGTCGCTCGACGACTGGCTGGTATTCTATGGGCCATCTGGCGCAAGGGTACGACGTACGATCCTGCGTGGCTTGCCAGCTCCAGCGCGACCGGCCTCGCAGAGTCGGCCCGTCAGGCCGCGTCGACCGCAGACGCGATGGCTGTGGCGGCCAAGAAAGCTCACAATCGAACACGTGAACGCGTGCGCATGCTGCGCATCGCGGAAGGCTCTCGCAACCAGGAGGATTAAGCCTAGCGCATCCACACAAGAGAAAGCGCGCAAGATCGAGAGCGACCCAAACTCGGACGGCAGAGAGCGCGTTCTGAACGGAGAGCCCCGGGGCCTCGGCACTGGTGAGCTCGTGTAACAGTTGGCGCCCTGCCGGCCGCCTTTTCGAACCCCAAGCTGCGCCCGGACCACGACAGACCACACAGGTCGGTCCGTAGAGCGCGAATAGTCGATTGATGGCCAGCTCGAATGTGCGCACCGATGGCGACGGTCTTGTTGCAGATGGAGGGATCTATGCCCCGACGACCACCACGAACCAAAGAGCCCGAAGAAAAGCAGAAGAAGCAGCGTTCAAAACAGTTGACGTCTGGGCTGCCTCATAGTCGTTCCGCCGGGGATGTCGATTTAGGGGCTTGGCAAGACCTGGCAAAGTAGTGCAGGTCGCGTCGCACGATGGGGCTGGGTGCACGGTCTCTGTGGCGGTGCTCGCACTTTGGGCACGCTCCGCCATCGGCGAGGCCGACAGTCGATGATGGTCATGGTTGTGGCTCTACTCTTTCAGTCGTTTCCATCGCCACGACATCAGTTCCCCGATGCGTGACGCCGGATGCGTTTGGATCCGGATCAGCATGTCGCGAATGTACTCGTACGGATTTGCCTGGTGAAGTCGGCACGTCGCAACGATCGAGTGCAGCACCGCAAGATTCTGTGCGTGCTCGGAGCTGCCAGCAAAGAGCGAGCGCTTTCGCCCTGTCGTTGGCTGTCTAGATCCGCGTGAAGTTGGCGATTCCCGCGGTTCGTAGCCAAAGGTTGACACCGGGGTGACTGCCGGGGGGGTTGGCCAGACTGACGGGGCACTCAACCAACCAGCGCGGCGAGGTCGCGTGGCTTCGCGCTCTTCTCGAGGTCTTCAGTGCTCTCCAGAAATGGCCCAGCCGTGCTCGGCAGAAATGGCCCAGCCGTGCTCGGCAGAAATGGCCCAGGGGGAGGGTGCTCGCGAGAAGTGGACCAGGGGTTCTTCGAGCGAGGTTGGCGCCGGAGGGAACGCAAGGAAGTAGCGGCGATCTGGCAGGGAGGATCCTGCGGAACGTGTCAACGGATTTGAGACAGGGGTACGGAAATCGGACCATCGTGAACATCCAAATCGGCACATCGTGAACACCGAAATCGGCGCATCGGGATCGGTCAGCGGGCGGGGGCAGCGCGAGCGGTCGACTCTGTGACCAGAGGGATCTCGAAGGAGACCCCCCATGCCAACGACTTGCGAGGCAGAAGCGCTTGAGATTCTCCGTGGCAGCCCGCGGGGGGCGGTGACTGTGCCCCTGAACCGCCCGCAACCGGCGCCGGACAGTGGGGCGTCCGTCCTCCGTCGGCAGGTGTCTGCCGGGTGTGTGCTAGGTAGTCTGGCGGTTTTCACCGTGGCAACGTCGGGTGGCGGCTGGACGGGGACAGGGCAGAACAGGAACGAACGCAGAACGAGAGTCTTCGCGGGATTGAACGGCCGATACTGCTCGCCTTTGTTCTTGAGGCCGAACGCCTGGTGTGATGCAAATTGTCGGTCAGAAGTTGAGCGGAGCAGCGTTACGTATCATGGCGCCCAAGCACGCCACCAAGACCGACGTTCTCATCCAGCTCGCGAGGAAAGGGCCCGTACGGGCTCGCGACCTGCACGAGGCCGGCATTCCGCGAGCCTACCTCCTGCGTCTCTGCGACAGGCGCGTGCTCGAACGCGTGGACCGCGGGCTTTATCGCCTCGTCTAGGCGCCCGCCACCGAGCAGAGTTCCCTAGCTGAGGTCGCCAAGCGTGTGCCACACGCCATCGTCTGTCTGCTCACCGCGCTCCCCGGGTGCACGGACTCACAACCGAGTCCCCGCACGCGGTGTGGGTGCTCATCGATCGCCGGGCTCGCATGCCCAAGCTCGGCTACCCGAAGCTCGAGGTCGTTCGCGCCAGCGGCCCGGCGCGCGAGCACGGTGTCGAGACTCGCGTCATCGACGGAGTGAACGTGCAGATCACCACGGCGGCGAAGACCGTGGCCGACTGCTTCCGTTTCCGCCGGCACGTCGGCCTCGAGGTCGCCCTGGCCGCGCTCAAGGACTACCTGACGAAGCGCAGAGGCAGCGTCGACGCACTCGTCGAGGCTGCTCGCGCCGATCGCATCTACCCGCTCATGCGACCGTACCTGGAGGCGTTGATGGCTGTCTAGATCCGCCTGAGGATGGTGTCGTAGGGGTTGGGGAGCCAGCTTGCTACACCAGGCTTGAAGGGCGCCTTACTGCGTTTTCGGCCGTGTGCGTCGCGGTGCTCTGACCCGTCCGCCCCCACGGGATAAGGCTCCAGCCGAGGTGTGGGTCCCTCCCGGGACCCTCCCAAACCCCGGCCTTCTTTGCGTTGCGGCCCCCGACACGGGCACGAACACCGAAGTCGCGATATCCTCAGCGGCATGCAGCCCCTTCGAGCACGCGTGCACAACGGAAGACTCAAGCTCGACGAGCCCACGGACTTGCCCGACGGTGCCGAGATCGATCTGGTTGCCATTGAGGACGACGGCCTCAGTCCAGAAGAGCGAGCCGAGCTACACGCTTCGCTCGATCGGGCGCTCGAAGACAGGCAAGCAGGTCGAATGGTGGACGCTTGGGCGTATTTGAAGCAGTATCGCGCTCACCGTGAAAGTCCTTCTACTCGATGAAGCCAGTGCGCAATTCGAAGCCGAAGACGCGTGGTGGCGTGAGAATCGAGATCACAAGGAACTCTTCGTCGATGAATTCGAAGCAACGCTGAGACGTATCGCTGACTTTCCTCAGGTCGGGCAACGATATCGATGGAAGGGCGGTTGCCTGATTCAACGCTGGTTGATGGCAAAGACGCGGTGCCACGTCTACTACTATCACGACCGCGAGAACGACACCCTGGAGATCCATTCCGTCTGGGGCGCTCGCCGCAAACGCGGCCCGAAGCTGTAGAGTTTTCTCTTTAGTTGCCCAGTGGAAAGGCGGCTAAACTCGGAAGCGTGACAGCCCTCTTCCACGCCTTGATGCACCTCAGCCGCCTGCGCTGGCTGGGTGCCGCGTTTTGTGCGTTGGCGATGCTGTGCGTCACGACGCATGCATCGGCGCTTGTCGGTGCGACCGCGCACGCACGCATCGACGTCAACGCGAGCGCAGACATCACCAGGACGGCGTCCGCCTCCGAGGCTGCGCTGCCAAAAGACCGCGTCTGGGGTTTTGACCAAAACTCCCCACTGCACGTCTGGATACTTCGCTCTGCAACCCTCGAACAGCCCTCTGGAATTTCGCCTACTCTGCCGGAGACTGCGTCGGTTTCTTCTTATGCTGCAAAGGCAGCAGAGAAGGCAATCGTTGCGGCAAGCGGGACCAAGATCACCGGGTACACGACGCACGGACTGGATCGTGCAATCGGTGACGGGGCCAAACGGGCAGGTACCAATCTCGCATCGATTCTGGACGCGCTGAAGGACCCAAAGTCGATCAAGTCTGGGGTCGACGCGCTGGGACGGCCGTTTGAGGTCTTCAATGGAGGCAGTGCCCGGGTGGTTGTGAACCCCGAGACGGGGAAGATCGTGTCGGTGAATCCGATCGGTGGCGCGGGAGTGAGATGATGACGCAACACGGAGACTCAGTGAAGTTGAGTGAAGCCCAGGCTGATTATGTGGAGGCACTTGGGACCACTGCGGGGTTGCCTGTTGGGCTCAGACTGAACGGGCAGGTGCTCGAAGGTTCTCGGGCTGCTGTAGAGACCTTGAGAGAAACGCTGACGGAGATGTTGGCGGAGCGTGGATTTGGCGAAGACTACTCGACTACGGCGGAAGGTGAGTTCATTGAGAAACTGATTGATGCGCTACAGCTTCCGTGATTCCGCACAGTGAACTGGGGAAGAGCCAGACTTGGCGGTGACCGAAGCGCGTGCTCACCGTTGCTGAGGCGGAGCAAGTGCTTGGTAACCGTTCCGCCGGGGATGTCGATTTAGGGGCTGAACAACGGGGAACAATGGGCCCCTGACCGAGGTGGTGCGTGAATAGGTGGACGACACCATCGATGTCGATCGGACGCGAACGGTGTATCTCCATCGAGATCGCCTCGGCTCTGACCACCCTCACGTAGTTTGAGGGGATTGGGTGGGGTTCTGACCGAGATATTTGGGGGTGATGGTAAAAACCCCCTCCGAAAAGTTGAGACAACCTTCCGGAGAGGGCCTCCTTCGAGTTGCGAGAACGAAGGAGGCCGGATGCTGCACCAATTCAGTAACCGCTGCACAAAGAGCCGTCATGGAAATCGGTCGCAGCTGGATTCACTTCAGCGCTGGGCAGAAGGCATCCACCTCTGCTCGTGAGAATCTGGCCACCGACAGAGCGCGCCGAGCGCTGCTATTCCGCAGGCGGCGGCAGCGTGATGTGGCCGACGGGCAGCTCGAGCTCTTTGGGGTTCAGCCGGCTCCTGGTCTGAGCCCAGAATCGCGGAGAGAGCTCCAGATAGCGGTCACGGGGCCAGTAGGGCATGACCCGAATGACGTCCGTGAGGTAGCTCTCGGGATCGAGGCCGTGCAGCTTACAGGTGGCGACGAGGGAGAAGATGTTGGCGGCAGCCTCGGCGTGGTCGTCAGTACCCAGTGCACTGACGGGTCCGCGACACGCACGGCAGGCTGACGTAGGTTGGCGCTCGCACGGAATCCGTGTAGCGAGGAGCCGGCGAGATGAAGCGGACCCAGCAAGAGAAGCGCGTGGGGAGGGCCCATGGACGAGGCGCGAGGAGCACGAGCACGGAGGTGGAGGTCGAGCGCCTGGGCAGGCGCTTCGAGATGTTCCGGCGCAATCACGAGCCTGGGACCCGAATTCCGGATGCACTGCGAGCCGCGGCCCTGGCCGCGCTGGAGCGAGGCGCGTCTTCGGGTGATTTGTTCCGTACCTGGAGGCGTTGATGGCTGTCTAGATCCGCCTGAGGATGGTGTCGTAGGGGTTGGGGAGCCAGCTTGCTACACCAGGCTTGAAGGGCGCCTTACTGCGTTTTCGGCCGTGTGCGTCGCGGTGCTCTGACCCGTCCGCCCCCACGGGATAAGGCTCCAGCCGAGGTGTGGGTCCCTCCCGGGACCCTCCCAAACCCCGGCCTTCTTTGCGTTGCGGCCCCCGACACGGGCACGAACACCGAAGTCGCGATATCCTCAGCGGCATGCAGCCCCTTCGAGCACGCGTGCACAACGGAAGACTCAAGCTCGACGAGCCCACGGACTTGCCCGAGGGTGCGGAAGTGCCGCTCAACGTCTCCGACGACTGGGACGATCTTGACGACGAAGACCGAGCGGCGCTGCATCAAGAAATCGCCACCTCAATTACGGAACGACGAGCTGGCGCACCAATATTTTCGGCAGAAGAGGTGCTAGCTGAGCTAGGCTCCCGCCAGTGAAGCTCCGTATTTCGGAGCGTGCTCGCAGACGAATGCGGGCAGAGGACGAATGGTGGCGCCTGAATCGCAGTGACGCGCCAGACCTCTTCAAGCAGGAACTCGCTGACGCATTCGATCGCATTGTTCGAGCGCCACGCGTTAGGCGAGTTTACGCCCGGATTGAAGGGGATCCGATCTGGCGAGTGCTGATGCCGGTTACCGAGCGGCACGTGTACTTCTCGATCGACGAAAAGGCCGAGGAAGTCGTGATCGAGACCGTCTGGGGCGCTCGCCGCAAACGCGGTCCGCGTCTGTAGCGTTTTCTCTTGGGTCGCCTCACGGAAAGGCGGCTGAACTCGGAAGCCGTGACAGCCTTGCTGCGTTCTCGGCCGTGTGCGTCACGGTGCTCTGACCCGCCCGCCGCCACGGGACACGGCTCCGGCCGAGGTTTGGGCCCCTCCCGGGACCCTCCCAAACCCCGGCCTTCTTGGCGTCGCGGCCCCGGTACGGGCACGAACGCCTAAGTCGCGATATCCTCAACGGCATGTTGGCTATCAAAGCGCACGTCAAAAGCGGTCGGATCATCGTTGATGAGCCAACGGATCTACCCGAAGGGGCAGAGCTCGATCTGGTGGTCGTTGGCAATGACGATCTCGGCGAAGAAGACGAGTTGGCATTGATGGCATCGCTTGATCGCGCGCTCGATGATGAAGATGCCGGGCGTACCGTGAACGTCGACGAATTCCTCGCGGAAGTACGAGCTCAGATGTGAAGCTGAAGATATTCGAGGAAGCGCGACTTCAATTTCGCACGGAGAATGCTTGGTGGCGGGAGAACCGCGACATCAAGACTCTGTTTGCTCAGGAATTCCTCGCGACGATTCGGCATATTCAGAAAGTGCCTGGAGCAGGGCCCGTATACGTGGAGAGGCGTGGTCGGGCGATCCGCAAGTGGCTAATGCCAAAGACCCGTTGCCACATCTACTATCGAGTAGATTCTGAGCAGGATGTGCTTCTGATCTACTCAGTGTGGGGCGCTCGAAGAGGTCGCGGACCAGCCTTGTAGCGTCTTCTCTTTGGTTGCCTCACGGAAAGGCGGCTGAACTCGGAAGCCGTGACAGCCCTCTTCCACGCCTTGATACACCTGGCCCGCCTGCGCTGGCTGGGTGTCGCGATTTGTGCGTTGGCGACGTTGTGCGTCACGACCCATGCATCGGCGCTTGTCGGTGCGTCTCGGCTTCCTTGCTCGTCCTTCGCCGCCGCTCGTCGTGTCGCCATGTCGCGTGCCCCCGTGCCAACGACTTGCGAGGCAGAAGAGCTTGAGATTCCCCGTGGCAGCCCGCGGGGGGCGGTGGCTGTACCCCTGAACGGCCAGCAACCGGCGCCGGACAGTGGGCTGCTCCGTCCGTTGGGACGGATGTGTTCCGCTGAGACGAGCGGCGCTTTCCTTGGGACGACCGCGGCGGGAGCAGGGCCCCTGCGTTCGACCCGTTGGCTTCAGCGACCCAGAACGTGGCGATGCCATCGCCGCCGCGCATAAGGCGCCTCATGCGAAGCGGCTCTCGTGCCGGGCATGACACCCGCCTTTGTGCGTTTCCTCGCCGGCCTAGACACAATCCTGGAGGATTCATGTCTTCTCGGGCGGGCAGCTGCGCTCCGCGCGGGGTGCGTCGCGATGCGCTCACCCGCCCGCCCCCACGGGTGTGCGGCTCCGGCCAAGGTTTGGGCCCCACTCGGGACCCTCCCAAACCTCGGCCTTCTTTGCGTCGCGGCCCCCGACACGGGCACGAACGGCCATCTCGCGATATCCTCAGCGGCATGCAAGCCCTCAAGGCACACGTCAGAAGCGGTCGGATCATCGTTGATGAGCCAACGGATCTACCCGAAGGGGCAGAGCTGGAGGTGGGATGCTTGCAGGTAGTCGATTCAGGCGACGACCTCGACGACGAGGAGCGAGAGCGTCTGCATCGCGGCTTGGACCAGGCGATCGCATCCGTGCGCGCGGGGCGAACTGTCGATGGCGATGAGGTGATCAATCGGCTATTGTCTCGCCCGTGAGGCTCGTCTTTTCGCCAGAAGCAGATGAGGACGTCGACAGAGTCGACACTTGGTGGCGAGAGAATCGACAGGACGGTCCTCGACTGTTTGCTGAAGAGCTAGCGTGCACTCGAGATCAGATTCTGCGAAATCCACTGATCTATAAGCCCTACTGCGAACGCAATGGCGTGATCGTCCGTCGGTGGTTGATGAGGCGAACCGAGCAGCACGTTTACTATGAGGTCGATCTCGAACACGACCTAGTGATCGTCCTGCGTGTCTGGGGAGCCCGCCGCAAACGCGGTCCGCGTCTATAGCGTTGTCTCTTTAGTCGCCCCACGGAAAGGCGGCACAACTCGGAAGTCGTGACAGCCCTTCTACACGCCTTGGCAAACCTGGCCCGCCTGCGCTGGCTGGCTGCAACGTTTTGTGCGCTGGCGATGTTGTGCGTGACAACGCAAGCATCGGCCTTTGCCGGTGCGACCGCGCACGTACGCATCGACGTCAACGCCGGCGCCGACATCGCGACGACCGCGTCCACATCTGAGCTCGCGCAGACAAAAGCTCGCGTCGGGGGTTTCGACCAAAATTTCTCACTGAACACCTGCGCAAACGCGCTTGTAGCCCTCGAATCGCACCGAGGAATTTCGCCTACTCAGTGCGAGACTGCGTCGGCTTCTTCTTATGCCGCAAGGGGGGGAGCGCAGGCGACAGAGAGTGCGTTGCACGTTGCGCTGAAGCTTCCGGGCGCGACGAACACCGTAAACCATTTTTTGGAAAGGCCGCGCATAACCTAGGCGGACTGGTGACGCACTTTGGTTCGCCCGCGACTGCCTATACCGCGCTCTATGATGCAACGAACGCAGTGGTCAAGGCGCAGGGAACAACGGGCCTCTTCCAGTCGGCTGTGAACGTTGCCGGGCAGTCGGTAACAGTAAGGATATCGACCACAATTATCCTTCCATCTTGGTGTGGGTATGATTCACTCGGGGCGTGAAGCGCAGCCTTGAGCAGGAAGCCACGCTGGTGGAGAAGTATGCAGCCGTCTCTGCCATTCTTGATGAGCGCGGTCGAAGGTTGTGGGCCGCTGCAGAATCCCGCGCGATCGGCTACGGTGGAGATGCGGTAGTCTCAGCCGCGACCGGATTGGCACGGCCGACAATTCGAAGAGGCCGAGCAGAGATCGAAGCTGGCGTGGTGGTGACGGATCGAATTCGCCAGCCTGGTGCGGGGAGACCGCGATTGCAGGACCGCCAGCCGGGCCTGGATGAGGCGTTGGAACGGTTGGTGGATCCAGTTGCCAATTTCCACCCCCATGGGGCCACCTGATTTCCAGGGTCATGGGGCCAGGGGAGCATGCAGGAACGACCGGTCGGTATAGTGCACGACCGAGGGTCTGACGTCGATCCCAAATTGGGGGGAGAGGGAGGCTCAGGGCAGCCCTACCGAGACCCCCGGAGGGGTCCCGGCAGGACAACCGCGCACGTCAACATGCACTTCGTCGGGCGGATACCAGTCAACTACCGAGGTTCAACCAGCTTACGAGACATTGGTCGTCTTGGCCACAAGGCCAAGGCGCGCAACGCCAAGCCAACCCAGCCCAAGAAGGCGTGATCCCATCACGCTGTACCGCGGGGATCTGGTCGGACAACCGCTTCACCACATTCCCACACCAGATTCCCACGGATTTCGAAAGCCATCAACAACTCTGCGTACGACTGCAAGAAGCAGAGACGTCGACCATGAGTGTTGTCGTCGATACGTGCGTTTGGTCGTTGGCGCTCCGGTGGGTCACGCGCCTCGCTCATGAGGCACCACGCCTTCAGCGCTACTCAGATCTGACCCAGCTTTGCTTGCCAGAAGTGGACCGGGCGGATTCCTTGCAACAGCAAGTGGTACGCGTTAGTGGGCAGGCCCATGGACGGCGACAGCCCCCGAGACTGTTGGTGTCGGAGGCTGCTGGGAAAGGGGTTGAGGGCGAGTGGTTAGCCGGTGGGTTCACGCAGTGAGGGACCTGTGATGGTGACGGTGTGGCACTGGTGCCTCAGTCGACTGAGCAGAGCTGAGACGAGGGCCTTGTTGCCGAGGAATGCTCCCCAGTGGTTGTAGTCGAGGTTGGTCGTGATGATGGTGGAGCGCCTGCGGTACCTCTCCTCCATGAGCTTGAAGAAGATGTTGGTCTGCTCGGGCTTGAGGTTCAGATATCCCATCTCGTCGATCACCAGGAGGTCGACGCTGGCAAGACGGTTGAGCAGGCGTCGCGTCGAGCGGTCGGCGAGCGAGGCGTACATCTC
>CAYNEY010000032.1:12195-29721 GCA_964396375.1 uncultured Polyangiaceae bacterium
CTGGGCCCGCATGAAGATGCCTCGGTGGCCATTTTGCAGCGCCTTGAGCAATAGTCCCGAGGCCAACCCTGTCTTGCCCACACCAGTCTCGCCGATGAAGACGATGTTCTCGGCCTTGGCGATGAAGTCCAGCCCAGCGAAGGTCTTGATCTGCCGCTGATCAACGCCCTTCTGTCGCTTGTATGGGAAGGTCTCCAGGGACCACTGCTCGGGCATCCGTGCTTGCTTGATCCTGTAGGACAGGGCCGCCTCTTGGTTACGCTGCCACTGCGCCCTCAGGAGCCGCAAGATCACGTCCTCGTAGGGAGACTGGGCCTTGTCGGCTCGCTTCAACTCGTCGTCGAGTAGTTCGGCGATGCGGTGTAGACGCAGGTTGTTCAGTAGCTGCTCTGTTTCATCCTTCATTGGGTTCTCCGTCCGGCTCCGTGGAATCATCGCTGTCCGTCTGGTTATCTGGGGTCACCGACTCGAGTGACACGGGGAAGAAGTCTGAAGCGATGCGACGCAACACCATCGTGTCCAGACGCTCCAGATCGTAGAGACCGAAGTGCGCGGCATCACCTATCGCTGCCAGCAGCGGACCGCTCGGATAGTCGTGCCACATCTGCACCAGTCGCCGAAGGACGGTTGGCCATCGGGTGGAGGCGCGCTGCTTGAGCGCCACGGCGTAGCTGGCTAGCGGCTCGCCCTCACTGGCGAGCAACAGCTCATCGGGCGTCGGTTGGTTGCGCTGCTTTGCCTGCTCTCCGCGAGGGGGACGGTGCGCTGGCTCCGTGGTGCGGCTCTTGGAAAACCCGGTAGCCCTCGCGTGCTCAGCCACAACACGAGGTCCCTCGAGCACAAGTATTTGGCCCTTGCTCTCCCGTACCTCCACGCGCCGACCAATTAGTTGCCAGGGCACCGAGTAGATGTGACCATCAACGTGCACAAACCCCTCGGTATCCACGATGCGATGGTGAAGGCGGTAGATCTCCGGCACCCATTCGGGGCGTCGCTTCAGGCGCGGCAGCTCCTGAGCGAAGAGCTCCCGGGAGCTGGCCTGGAGCTCTCGCCGCCGTTTGGTATTTACCTGCTCACACCACTGCCGCGCCTGTCGGTTGGCATCCACAAAGTCATCAAAGGTGCGACCCGCAAGGAAGTTGCGCTCGAAATGATCGAAGCCCCGTTCGACATGTGCCGAGCGGTTGGCGTCTCCCTTCTCGTGAGCCGCGAAGGTGAAGCCATAACGCTTGCCGAAAGCCTCCATCTCTGGCACCGGCACCATCGTTGCGCCCGTGCCCGTCAACACCACCACATGGGTATTGTCGATCATGCAACGCCCGCAGAAACCATCAAAGAAGACCGACGCCTCCTCGAAGAAGAGCTTGCAGGTGAAGCGATCGAATCGCGGATACATCTGCAAGAAGCGCATCCGTGAGTAGCACAGGACGAGCGACGCGGTCTGCGCGACTCGTTCCTTGCCCGCCAGCACCACACGGTGCGGCGAGGTGTCGTGCTGCATCTCCTCGCCGGGCTCGAAGACGTAGCGCCCCGTCGGCTTCGGCGGCGTGTATCCGATGCCGTGCCGTCGGCAATACCCGGTCAGTGCCGAGTACGACAACTCGATTCCCTTGTGCAGTAGCTCCTCATGCACTCGCACCAGGTTGCCCTTGCACCGTATATGCAGCTCACGGATCTCGCTGTCGTGAGGCTCTCCGAGCTCAGCGCGTTGCTGCACCGAGATCGTCGAGGTGCCGGCACGCAGCACCTTTCGCACTGTGCCCCGTGATAGCCCAGTCAGCTTGCCTACCGCACGGATCCCGTGCCCCCGCTGGGTCAGCTCCAAGATCGTCCTTCGGACCGACTCATCCAGCATCACGAGCCTCCGGTCGTACGGTTGCGAAAAGGGTGCGCGTCGCCTCCTCAGCCAGCGCTGCCGCACGATGCACCCGTTGCCCCAGCTGTCCGGCTCCGATCGTGCTCTCGGCGAGTGTCACGGCACGGCGCGCTACCGCACCCACCATCATGATCTCACGCAGTAGCTTTTCCTCGCAATTGGCCCCTTTGCTGCTGCGCTGGCTCGCCCTCAGCGCGAGCACGGGATCGCTTGTCACCAGGTGCCTGCCCTGCTCAGTCGCCCCTTGCCACAAGCGGACAAGCTCACCCACCTGTCGACTTGACAGATGATGGGCGCTCGCCGCACTCGCCAGTGACTGCCAGTTCCCCACCTTGGCACGCGCCAAGGGCACCAAGTACCTGGCTGCTGCATGGGCCGATAGCCCTCCGCTGCGCACCAACTCCTGTACTGACTCGGGCAACTCCGCTACCAGTGCTAGCCGACGGCTCACCCAGCTCTCTGACTTGTCGAATCGACGTGCCAGTTCCCCGAGCCTCAGTCCAAAGCGCCCCTGCAACTCCGCCAACAGCCACCCCTGCTCCAGGGCGCTGTCGCTGCTCCCTGCACCCATCAGTCGAGTGACCACCAGCGCCTCGGCCTCACCAAGTTCCCAGGCCAACACCTGCACCGTGTCCCGACGCAGCCGGTGCAGAGCCCTAACCCGTTTGTAGCCGTCCACCAAGACCCACCCGGCGGTGGTGTCCTTCACCACCACCACCGGCACTTGCTGACCCACCTCCGACAGCGAGGCCGTCAGTATGCGCTCACGGTGGGGGTCGCGACGCCGCAGCGCCGCGTACCGCTGCCCTATCTCGTGCAACTCGAGTTCCATGGCCACTACCCTGTGCTAGCCCCGCTCGCCGTTTGTCGTCCGCCTCGGCAACTCTGCCCAATTGCTGTGTCCTTTCAGACACTTGGCTCTTCCTCGCCATTTGCGCGCCGAGAAGCAGTAGTCGGCCCAATTGCTGAAGAATTACCGCCCCTTGTGCCCCGAACTGCATTTGCGCGTGGAACCAGGGAAGTGACCTCAATTTCCCCACAGGCACCCCCATATCAACCGCACTTCCCCCTTTGGTCGCAGCCTCCTCTGCCTGCGCTACCGCGTCCACTCGTCGTGCCCGCCAATATTCTGGATTCGCACGCCGCCAGCGCTCCTGCTGCCGACGCTCCCGCTCCCTCTGACACTCGGGGGCAGAGCACACCAGCTGTCGTTTCCCAACCCGCGGATCAGGGAAGAACCACCTTCGGCAGATTGAACATGGTCGCTTGCGCTGGGCCATGCCCTCTCGCATCGGGCCTCCACGCCTCAACCGCCAACACCCGCTCAGCTCACACGCCCTGGGTCACTTCTCGAGAGCAAACCCGGGTCATTTTTGGAGAGCGCTGAAGCACCACGCGAACTCGCGGAATTGACTGGTGAAGGTCGCGTTGCCTTGATTGGCCCGATTCGTAAGGAGCTGCTTTCCGGCATCACGGTCACGGCTCAATACAAGCTGTTTCGGGATCACTTGCCCCCATTTCGTGACCTTGAACTTGAGCCTGAAGACTACGAAGATGCCGCTGCGTGCAACTGATGCCACGAACGCGGGCTACGGGGTTCCAATGCGAAGTCCCTGATTCGCGTTATCCCGATGTGCCGGAACCGTGCCACCTACACGATGGACGGTGACTTCCGACAGCACGCCCAGGTTGTGAAGCTCACGCTTCACCAGCCACGCTCCCATCACTGAGGAGCGCGGGACGGTACGCTACGGGACCGCCAACTCGACGGTGAGCGACTCGTATTGGCCGCAGGCCTGGTCGTAGTCCCTCCTCACCTTCTCCTCGGCCAGCTCGTGGCCAACCTGGTCGAGAACCACCAGCGTGAGCACGTCACTCCGAGGTGAATCCGGGGGAAGGAACGTCGTCCCACAGCTGCCATCAGTAGGGGATTCTACGGTCTGGGCTTCGGTCAGGATCGTGACTCCGCTTTGGAAACGCACCTTCACCTCATCGCAGGCGCCTGCACCGCGGACCTGCACCGTGATGTGGCCCTTCACGATGGTGGGACAGCCCACTTGTTCTCCCGAGCACCCCGCGGGACCAGCCGAGAGCACGGTCACGGCCATGAAAACTGCGCAAAGAGAGCTTCTGGAACGTGGGCTCATTCGGTCTCCATGTGGCTGGAAAGAGGGATACCTCGCGTGCAGACGGAGGCGCAGTAAAGGTTGTAGCAAGTGGTAAGCTCACTGGTTGCATTCACGCAACTCGCGAGGTCCGAATCCAGCAGGTTGCAACCAAATCACCGGTCGCGATCCTGGATCAACGCTCAGAACCGGATCATGGACCGGCTGGAATCGTGATGAACGAGCACGGTTCTGGTCGAAAAATGTGTGGGCACGCCCTCAAAGTGCGGGTTGCGAAATCTACACGGAAAGGACGTACCCACGGTGGAGACTGTAGCTTGGATTACGAAGAAGCGCGCGCGCTCACTCATTCGCTGGGCCCGAAAGTCGAAGGATACCGCTCTGCTCACGAGGGTTCTGGTCGTCGTGGCGGCCCTGTGGAGGGGCAGAGACCACCGTTCGGTCGCTGAGTCGTTCGGATGCACACCTGCCTCGGTGTCACGATGGGTGCGTCGATTCCGAACCGGGAGACGAGAAGGTCTCCTGGATCGTCGGGAAGGCAACGGAACCACGAAGGCCAGCGCCGAGTTCGTGCACGTCGTTGAAGAGGTACTCGCGGGCTCCCCGCTGGACTTCGAGTACAAACGACCGACCTGGACGAGGGAGCTGTTGGCAAGCGTGGCCGAGGAGCGAACTGGCGTCCGGGTCAGTGTCTGCGTGATGGGTCGCGTACTCAAGCGATTGGGCGCACGCCGCGGCAACCCCAAGCCCGTTGTTCTGTGTCCCCTCTCGAATCGGCAACAGCGCCGACGTTTGGCCAAGATTCGTCGGATGATTGCGGAGCTTCCGGCAGATGAGGTTGCTGTCTACGAGGACGAAGCCGACATTCATCTCAACCCCAAGATCGGACTGGATTGGATGCGCCGCGGTCATCAGCGCCTCGTCGTCACCCCCGGCAAGAACCAGAAAGCCTACGTTGCTGGCGCGCTGGATGCTCGTGACGGAACGATCGTATGGACCGGCGCGGCGCAGAAGAACACGGGCCTATTCATCCAGCTTCTCAGTACGCGCTCGGGGTGAGCATGGGCGGCGCGATGCTCGCCGCATCGACGGTGCGGAAGTACCCTCTCCGCGGTCGAGCTTGGTAGTTCATGCAGCCTCCGCGATGGGAGCACCCAGCTTCGTTGCTCGGTACTCCGAGGGCGTCGCGCAGCCAATGGCTTGATGCGGCCGGCGGTTGTTGTAGGTCTTCACCCAGGCCACGATGGCTGCCCGCAGCTCGTCCACCGTTTCCGAGTCGCGTAGCCAGACCACCTCCTCCTTGAGGGTTCGGTTCACGCGCTCCACGACAGCGTTGCCCGTGGGCCGACCGATGGGTGACAACGTGTGCTCAAGACTCCAAGCTTCGCATGGCTCACGGCAATCTTCTTTGGTGTACACCGCACCGCGGCGCGAAGTCCTTGTTCGAAGAAGAGCTCGCAACAGTCATTAGGCAAATCCGCAGCGATAGAGGACAGGGTCAGGTATATCGAGTTGTCGGAACGTTGGGGCAACCACGGCTCCTGATGCCGAAGACGGCACATCACCTGTGCTCTTTGCGTAGAAGGCCGCGATCTGATCTTGGTCCCGTGCGTCTGGGGCGCTCGCCGCAACCGTGGCCCGAAGCTGTAGCGGTTTCTTGGGTCGCCCCAGGGAAGAGTGGGTCCACTCAACGGGCCCGGCTTCGGCCGTGCGACCACGGCTTGGGAGGGGCTTTCCACTGGCCGACGGACAGAGCTGGCTCTATGCTCCTGGCGCGGGATTTCACTCTCACTATGGACCAACCAACCCTGTGCGCGCAAATCAAACAGCTTATCATCTCCGAGCTCGATCTGCGCTCGAAGACACCGGCAGATATCGCGGATGATGCCCTGCTCTTCGGGGGTGGACTCGGTCTTGACTCCCTGGACGCCCTTCAGTTGGTGACGGCCCTCGAGGAGCGCTACGGCGTGACCCTGCCTGCCGGCGATGAGGTTCGGCCGATCTTCGCCTCGGTGAGCAGCATCGCCGAGTTCATCGAGAAGTCGACGCCGGCGTGATGACGACCTCCGCCCGCTCGCTGGCGGTGACGGGGCTCGGCGCGGTGACGGCGCTCGGGCCCGATGCGCGGAGCAGCTTCGCCCGGTTGTTGGAGGGAGCTCGGGGCTTCGAGGAGCAGCCGGGGGGCAAGCTGCTGGCGAAGGTGCCCGAGGCGTACCTCGGGCCTCGGCGCGATCCGGATGATCGCGCCCGCGGCGAGCGGTTGGCGCAGAGAGCAGCGCGGGAGGCGCTCGGTGCGGCTCGGCTCGAAGGGGTGCCGTTTGGGCTGGTGGTGGGTACCACGACGGGCTCGGTGGTGGGGCTCGAGGCGCTGCTCGCTCGCGAGGCGGACGCGACCGAGCGGGCGGCGCATTTCGCGCGGCACAACCTGGCTTCAGTGGCTCGCGCGCTTCGGCACGAATTCGAAGGAGCCGTGCTTGGCACGAGTCTCTGCTCGGCCTGCTCGAGCGGTGCGATGGCGCTCGTGCTGGGGGCCGAGTGGTTGCGCTCGGGACGCGTGCCAGCGGTGTTGGTGGGGGGAGTGGACGCGTGTTGTACGCTCACCGAGCTCGGGTTCGCCTCCCTGGGCCTGCTTTCGCCCACCGGTTGCCGTCCCTTCGATGAGCGCCGCGACGGGCTCACCCTCGGCGAGGGCGCCGGCTTCTTGGTGCTCGAGTTGGCCGAACACGCCCGCGCTCGTGGGGCGAACATCTTCGCGTTCTTGAGCGGGTACAGCGCGGGGGCGGAGGCCTTCCACCTCACGCAGCCCGAGCCCACCGGGCGTGATTCGGCCCAGCTGCTCGCTCGTGCGCTCTCGCGGGCCCCCGGGGCCGAGGCGAGGATCGACTACGTGAACGCCCACGGCACGGGTACACCGAGCAACGATCGCGCCGAGGCCCTGGCGCTCGCTCAGGCCTTCGCGGGGCGCACTGAGGCGCCTTGGGTATCCTCCTGCAAGGGACAGCTCGGGCATACCTTGGGTGCAGCGGGGGCCCTCGAGGCGGTGTTCACCGTACTCGCGCTTGCAAGGCAAGAACTCCCTGCTTCCGGTGGTCTCGAGGTCCCGATGCCCGGGCTCCGGCATGTGGGTGCGGTGGGGCAGCCTGCGCCGCTCCGGGCAGCCTGCAGCACCTCGTTTGGATTTGGAGGGGTGGGCGTGGCGCTCGTGTTCGACACCGAGGAGCCGCGGCACACCGAACAGCCACGGCAGGCGGTTGCCATCACGCGTGCGGTGCGCCTCCCCGAGACGCAAACCTTCTCGGCTCTCAATGAGCTCGAGGCTGCGCGCTCGCGACGCTTCGATGCTCAGACCGCCGTAACGGCTGCCTGCGCGGCGCGGCTGCTCGCGCCTTCCCTCGAACCCGACGCGAGGCTCGGGCTGGTGTGTGGGCTTTTGCACGGCAATATAGAGCGAACCGTGCAGTTTCTGGAGCGCGCCACCAAAAGGGGTGCTGCCCCAGCGGAATTTCCGCATATTTTGCCCTCGTCGATCGCGGGCAATGCTTCGCTGTACGCGGGGCTCCGGGGACCGGTGCTGGCGGTGGCCGAGCCCGAGGCTTGGGTGGCGAGCGCGCTCTCGAGCGCCGCCGAGCTGCTCGCCGGGGGAGAAGCGGACGCGATGCTGGCGGGGGCGGCAGAGGGAAGCGGGACGGATGGGACCGATGCGGAGGTGCCCGAGCTTGGGATCTTCTTTTTGCTCCAGCCGGTCGCGCGCCTCTCGGATCAAACGGCGGTGATGCTCGACGCCACGGGTCCACTCACCGGTGCGATGCCTGCGTTGGTTCCTGGTGAGGTGGTGTTCGTGCTCGCGCATCAGCGTGGAGCACTCCCCGAGGAGCTCGCGGAGGCTCCCTTTCGCATGGTGACGGCCGAGGGCGCCCTGGCTGGGGGAGAGCTCTTGTTCGAGGCGGTGCAGGCCCTAGAAAAAGGTGAGCTAGAAGCGGCCCGAGTGGTGGAAGTGACAGAGAACGGGTGCTTCGTTACCGCGCTCACACGGAGCGCTCGGCGCGAACCATGAGGGTCCCGATCTCGTTGCTCGCTTACGCGGCGCTCTCCCCGGCAGGGCGTGGAGCGGCCGCTCTCGGCCTGGCTCCCGTGGGGGAGCGTGCCGAGAGCTTCGCGCGGCCTTGCCCGCAGATGTTGGCTGAGGGATTTCGGCGGCCGATTTCCGTGAGGCTTGCTCCGGAGCACCTCGCCGAAGCGACCGCATCGGAGCGCCATCTGCGCCTGCTCGAGCTTCTGGCGCGCGAGCTCATGGTCGAGCTCGATCGGGTGTTGGTCGATTGGCGAAAGCGGCGGATCGCGCTCATCCTGGGCACCTCCGCTGGTGCCATGCCCGCCCTCGAGGTGGCGCTGGCCCGAAGGGCTGCGGGCGAGCCAGTGCCGCGAGAGCTGGCAGAGAAGCTCGGCTATGCCGCGCCCCTCACGCATCTCGAGGGGTGTCTCGGCGTGCCTTTGGTCTCGTCGTACACCGTGCTCGCCGCCTGCGCCTCGTCGTCCCTTGCCCTCGGGCTCGGGGCACGCCTGCTCGCTCACGGGCACGCCGAGCTGGTGCTCGCGGGCGGCTACGACGTGTGGAGCTCCTTCGTCGCGGGAGGTTTCGAGGCGCTCAACGCGACCACGGCCAGTGCCTGCCGGCCCTTCCGCGCCGAGCGTGATGGCATGGTGGCAAGTGAGGGCGGCGCGTTGGCGGCGCTGGTCGCCGAGCCCGCGCGGGGACCGTATCTGGTCGGGTTTGGCTGCGCCAGTGAGGCGTTTCATGCCACGGCGCCGCATCCCGAGGGGCATGGTCCGCGGGAGGCCTCCCTGCGCGCCCTCGAGGATGCTGATCTCCCTGCGTCCTCAGTGAACCTAGTGAGCGCTCACGGCACTGCCACCCCTTACAACGATCGCGCCGAGGCCTTGGCGCTCGCGTCCCTCGGGCTCGCGCCGGGGTATGTCGTTCACGGCGCGAAGGCTACCCTCGGTCACACCATGGGTGCCGCGGGGCTCCTCGAGACCCTGGCGATGCTCGAGGCGATGCGTGGCGGGATTCTTCCCGCCACGGCGGGTGACGGCGCGCTCGAACCCACGTTCACGGGCAGGCTCCTCGAGCGCACCGAGGTGGGCACGACCCGAGCCGCGCTCAAGCTGGCCTCGGCCTTCGGCGGCTTCACGGCGGCTCTTCTGTGGTCCGAGGTGCCTTCGGAAGCACCGCGGCCGCTCTGGCCCGTCACGCTCGTGGTGGGGCCGGCCGTGACGGGGCTAGAGCTCGAACTCGCGCGCCGCCTGTGTGCCAATGTCACCCGACTCGAGCGGCTCGATCCGAGCGGCGAGCTTACCCTCGGTGCGGTGACAGCGCTCTTGTCGGCGCGAGGACTCACCCTCCCTTCGCAGACCGCGGTGGTGCTCGCCACTGAGCTCGGGAGCCTCGAGGCCAACGAGCGCT
This sequence comes from uncultured Polyangiaceae bacterium, assembly GCA_964396375.1. Lineage (GTDB taxonomy): Bacteria > Myxococcota_A > Polyangia > Polyangiales > Polyangiaceae > FEN-1139. Next base: position 21,662 of record CAYNEY010000032.1, read on the forward strand.
TCGATCTTCGCCGTCGCGCACAGGGGCCAAAAGGCTGCGAGCCGCGACGCTTTCCCGCCACCTCGCCCAACTTGGCAGCGGCCGAGGTTAGCTTGGCTTTCGCGCTCCATGGCCCCTGCTTTGCCGTGTGCCATGAGCTTCGCGCGGTCGCCGAGGCTCGGCTGGTCGGGCACGATCTGGTGGCCGCAGGTGACGTGGAGGCTTGCCTGGTGGTGCAGAGTGACGAGGTGGGGCCGACCGCGCGCGCGCTGCTGGAAGCCAAGGGTTCAGCGCCGAAGACCTCCCGCGCCCGCGCGGTGCTGTTCGTCCGCGGAGCCGAACACGCTCCATCGACGCGGGCCGAAATCAGCACGCGCTCGCGTCGGCACGACGAACTTGGGAGTGACGACGAGGCATTCTGGTCCGAGTTCGAGGCAGGGCCGACCACAAGCTAACATCGGCCCCTTGGCCCGTCTTTCCAGGGCTTGCGGGGCTGGCACGACTTTGTAAGGGTTGTCGCGGAATGCCCCGGGCAACCCGTGGCGTTCAATGACGAGAGCATCCATGTCTGTTCGAGCATCCTTAGTCCTTGCGTCCACGCTCCTTCTGTCCGCCTGCGCGGCGCACACCATCCCGAACACGGACGTGGAGGACACCGAGGCCAACCGCGCCATCATCGAGTTCTGCGAAAGCTATCGGCACGCCGTCGAGCAGCGCAACATCGCAGCCCTGCTCAAGATGGCCGATCCGGCTTACTACGAGGACGGTGGCAACGCCGACGCCTCGGACGATCTCGACTACACGGGTCTGAAGAGCTACCTCGAAGGTAAGTTCCGCGACACCAAGGCGATCCGCTACGAGATCCGCTATCGGCGGGTGGTGGAGGGAAGAAACGACCTTCTTTATGTGGATTACACCTTCAGTGCCAGCTACAAGCTCGCCACTGAAAATGGGGACGTGTGGCGTCGGGCGGTGGCCGACAACCGCCTCGAGATCCGAACATCTGACAACAGTTTCCGGATCGTAGCGGGGATGTAGTCGACGGCTCTTCGGGCGAGCGGGCTTTTCTTCTTGCGACGCGGGGTACCATGCAATACCGAGATTTTGGACGAACCGGGGTCAAGGTATCGGCCTTGGGCTTTGGCGCGATGCGCCTACCCATGCAAGATCCGAAGACGGTGCGCCGCGATGAGGCGCTGCCACTTCTGGTGCGCGCCTACGAGCTGGGGGTCACCTATTTTGACACGGGCAAGTTCTACTGCGGCGAGGACTCGGAGCGGACCCTGGGTGAGGCGCTCAAGCTGATGGATAGGAGTCGGGTTCAGGTCTCGACCAAGTACCCGGCGGAGACACACACCAAGGAGGACGTGCGCGCGAAGCTCACGACCAGTCTCGAGATCCTGGATCTCGACTACGTAGATTTCTACCACCTCTGGGGGATCTCCTGGAAATCCTTCGAGACCGAACTCGGACGGAAGGGCGGCGTGGTGGAGGAGGTGTGGCGCATGAAGGAGGAGGGCCTGGTGCGGCATGTCTCGTTCTCGTTCCATTCCGAGCCCGAGGACATCCCGCGTCTGGTCGACACCGGCCTCTTTGAGACCATGCTCTGCCAGTACAACCTCCTCGATCGGCGGAACGAGGCGGGCATGCGTTACGCCAAGAGCCGGGGCCTCGGCGTGGCGGTGATGGGACCGGTCGGCGGGGGCCGCCTGGGGGCGCCGAGCGCGGTGCTCGAACAATGGCCCATCGATGGTGGTCCCGTGAGCTCCCCCGCGCTCGCCCTGCGCTTCGTGCTGGCCAACCCCGACGTGGACATGGCGCTGTCAGGGATGTCGAACCAAGAGCAGCTCATCGAGAACGTCGCGACCGCTTCGCTCGACTCGACGCTCTCGACCGAGGAAAAGGAGCGCGTTGCCCGAGCCAGCGAAGAGAACGCGCGCCTGGCCGAACTCTACTGCACCGGCTGCAAGTATTGCCTGCCCTGTCCCGAAGAGGTCAATATCCCTGAGATCTTCCACACCATGAACAGCCATCGGGTGTGGGGGCTTACCAAGTGGGCCCGCGAGCACTACCAGGAGATCGGGACCAACCAATGGGTCCCAGGCAGGCGTGCCGACGCCTGCGTGCGCTGTGGGAGCTGTGAGGACAAATGCCCGCAGAAGCTCCCGATCATGGAGCGATTGGCCGAGTGCCATGCGCTGTTTGGCGCAGGCTGAAGCGTCCCCGAGTCAGCCCCGAGTTCCACCATGAGCGACCACATCCCCCCGAGCCGTCCCCTTGCCGAGCAGACCGGCGCTGATTTCGCCGCGTTGGTGGGGGTGATGCGGCGGCTGCTCGGCCCTGATGGCTGCCCCTGGGATCGGGAGCAGACCTTCGAATCGCTGCGGAAGTACGTGCTTGAAGAGGCCTGTGAGGTGATCGACGCGGTACAAGAGAACGACCGCGCGCACCTCTGCGAAGAGTTGGGAGATCTGGCGCTGCAGGTGGCCTTCATGGCGGAGCTCGGCCGCGCCGAGCAGAGCTTCGGGCCCGACGACGTGATGCGCGGGATCTGCGAGAAGCTGGTCCGGCGGCATCCCCATGTATTCGGCGATGCCACGGCCCGCGACGCCGAGCAGGTGCTCGAGCACTGGCAGCGCATCAAAGAGACCGAGAAGCCGAAACCGCGACTGCTCGAGCGAGTGCCGCGGAGCCTGCCCGGGTTGGTGCGGGCCCAGCGGATCGGGGAGAAAGTGGCCAAAGTTGGCTTCGACTGGCCGGATCCGGCGGGCTCCTTCGCCAAGGTCGAAGAGGAACTCGGCGAACTCGAGGTGGCAACCTCGGCGGGAGAGCCAGCGGCCATCCAAGAGGAACTCGGAGATGTGCTGTTTGCCCTGGTGAACTACGCGCGCCACCTGGGCGTCGACGCCGAGGCCGCGCTCAAGCAGACCTGCGCCAAGTTCGAGCGCCGATTTTCCCACGTGGAAGACCGGGTCCGGGAGATCCACGGGGACTTCCCCGAAAAGGACGCGCCGAAGCTCTCCCTCGAGGAGCTCGATCGCTACTGGGAGGAAGGTAAGGGACGTTCAGGATGAGCGCGGAGCCCCTCGGTTGGTTCCCCGAAGACTGGGCAACGGCGCTGCCCGACCAGCCCGCGTTTCGCGCCCGCCAGATCTTCCGGTGGCTGCACAAACAAGGGGTCACCGATCCCACGCAGATGACCAACCTCGGCCCTGCCCTGCGGGAGCGCGTTCGGGAGTGTCTCGGGGGGCTCGAGCTTACTGCAAAGCAGGTGCAAAGCTCCTCCGATGGCACGAGGAAACTCCTACTTCTGCTCTCTGATGGAACGCCGATCGAGTCGGTGCTGATCCCGATGAAGGACGAGGCCGAGGAGGACCCCGAGGAGGAGATTGTCGGGGGCGCACCGGAGCGCGTGACCTTCTGCGTCTCGACCCAACATGGCTGCCCCGCTCGGTGCGTGTTCTGCGCCAGCGGCGAGGCGGGATTTCGCCGCCAGCTCTCCGCCGGGGAGATCGTCCTGCAGGTGTTGGCACTCCGGCGCCTCCTCGGACCGAAAGAGCGTGTCACCAACCTGGTGTTCATGGGCATGGGAGAGCCGCTGCTCAACTACGATGCCACCGCCCGTGCGCTCCGCCTTCTCTCGCACGCCGAGGGCTGCGGACTCGGCCTGCGACGGATGACGGTGAGCACGGTGGGGGTTCCGGCCGGGATCGCCCAGTTGGGTCGGGATTTTGGCGGCAAGGTGGGGCTCGCCGTGTCGCTGCATGCGCCGAACGACGAGCTGCGCAACCGGCTGATCCCATACAATCGCAAGCTGGGCCTGGACACGCTGAAAGAGGCGCTCCTTGCCTATCCGCTGCCGCAGAGGCGGCGCATCACTATCGAGTATACCATGTTTTCTGGGGTCAACGACACCGAAGGCCACGCCCGGGAACTCGTTCGTTGGCTCCGGCCCCTCTCGGTCAAAGTGAACCTCATCCCCATGAACCCCGTTCCCTTCTCCGAGCTCCGCGGCTCGGATTCGGCAACCTGTCGAGCGTTTCAAGAGTGGTTACTCGCGCAGGGGATCTCGTGCTCGATCCGCACCCGGCGGGGTGATGAGCTGGCCGCGGCCTGCGGTCAGCTCGCCTTCTCCGACCGACCGCGGGAGTCACCCGAGGGTGGGTCGTGAGTCACAAGAGGGGCCCGATCCGCTCGGTTCTGGTCGCGAACCGCGGCGAGGTCGCCACGCGGATCCTCACCACCCTGCGGCGCCTCGGCGTCGAGACCGTGGCCATCTGTTCCGAGGCGGATCGCGAGGCTCCCTACATTTGCCTCGCCGGACGCTGTCATGTGATCGGGCCCGCGCCGCTGCTCGAGAGCTACCTCCACCTCGAGCGGGTCATGGACGCGGTGCGGGAGAGTGGCGTCGACGCCGTACACCCGGGCTACGGCTTGCTGAGCGAGAAGGCGGAGTTTGCCCGGTCTCTCGAAGACGCCGGAGTACGGAGCATCGGCCCGGGGAGCCTTGCCCTCGCGCGCCTCGGCAACAAACTCGAGGCGCGGCGCCTGGCCAAAGAGGCCGGGATGTCGCCTCCTCCTGGAAGCGACGCGGCCCTCAGTTTGGACGATCTCGATGGCGTCGTGGCGCGCGCACGCACCCTCGGCTACCCGCTGCTGATCAAGGCGGCGGGGGGTGGCGGGGGGATCGGGATCCAGGTGGCACACGATGAGGCCGAGCTCCGCGAGCTTGCCCCCAAGGCCGAGCTCCGTGCCTACCGCGCCTTCGGGGTAAAGGGAGTGTTCCTCGAGCGCTTGCTGGACCGCCCCCGGCACATCGAGCTGCAGCTGTTGCGCGACGCGGACGGTCACACGGTCGTGCTCGGCGACCGCGAGTGCAGCGTCCAGCGGCGCTACCAGAAGCTGATCGAAGAGTGTCCCGCGCCGTGCCCCATCCTCGACCGCTCGCAGATCGAAGGGCCGCTCGCCAAAGCCGCCGCCAGGCTGCTCGACTCCGTCGACTACGTGGGCATTGCCACTTTGGAGCTGCTCTGCGACAGCGACGGCTCGCTCTTCTTCCTCGAGGTGAACCCGCGCCTGCAGGTCGAGCACGGCACGACCGAGCAGGTGTTCGGGGTCGATCTGGTCGAGTTGCAGCTCCGCCTCGCCGAAGGGCAGCCGCTCCCCGCCGAGCTCTCCGCACGCACGCCGAGGGGACACAGCATCGAGGTGCGGCTTTGCGCCGAGGATCCGGCGCGGGGCTTTCTGCCCCAGCCGGGCCGGGTGACGGCGCTCCAGTGGCCCGAGGGCGAGGGCCTGCGGATCGACGCCGGGATCGAGCTCGGCTCCGAGATCTCGCCGTATTACGATCCCCTGTTCGCCAAGCTGCTCGGCTATGGACGGACCCGTGAGGAGGCGCGCCAGAGGTTGGTGGCGGCGCTCCGTGGGCTCGAGCTCGAGCTTACGTCCGCGCGTGGACCGCGGGTCACCAATCAGCAGTTCTTGCTGCAGCTGCTCGAATCACGGCCGTTCGTGGCCGGCGACTACCACACGGGCTTGGTGGAGCTTCTGAAGGGCACAACCGGCCTTTGAAGGTGTTTGGTCGGTCCTTCTGGTGGTGCCCCCGAGAGGAGTGGTACGCTCCGGATTGGATGTCTGACTTCTCCCAACGAGCCGAGGCTCGCGGAGGCCGACTGACTCTCACGAAGGGCCGAGTGGATGAGTGCCGCGAGGATGCCGGCGGGGTGCCGAGGCGGTCTCTCTGGTGTACACACTGACGATGACGGCGTGGGCTTGGTCCCGTGAGCCCTTGCCGCAGCTGGCGCGACACGAACTGCCCTGCCGGTTCATTCCCAGGCGACAGACGTGATCGAGCTGCCCGATGACTTCCGCGATCTTTTGGTGGCCTTGGCTGACCAAGCCGCCCAGTTCGTGGTGGTCGGTGGGCACGCGAGAACAGGACCATGCCGACGTCGTGGCTCTCGAACGCATCCGGCACGACAAGATTTAGCCGCTTGGCGCCGGGCTCGACCGAACCCGCGTGCCGGGGAGCGTCCGGCGGGGGCTCCTTCGGTCGAGTGAGGTGTGGTGATGGGGCCGTGGGATTTCATGCTGGAGGGAAACCTGGTGGCATCATACCGCCTAGGTCGAGTGTTCGAGACCTACGCCGCCATCGGTTACGCGACCCACTTCATCGACACCGGCGACGAGCCTCCCCGTCTGGAGGACAATCAGTCCCTCATGGAGCGCGAGGGGACAGGCGAGGGCGTGCTCGAGGCACTCCTCGGGGTGGCCTTCCGGATGGGCCCGGGCTCGACGATGTATGCGAAATACCAGGTTTGGCTGCCCGGTCACGAAGAGCTCGGGAATGGCTTCGCCTTCGTCCCCAATCACATCTTCGCGCTCTCCATTGAGGCCATTTCGAAGACAAAAATGGCGACGGCCTACTCGACCTGGTCTGCCAGATCGTGACCCGGAACCTAAAGCTCGAGATCGGTGACACGAGCGCTGTGCTCGAAGCCAAGCTCGAACAGGGACCAGATGTCCGCCGAGCAGAATCGCAACGCCCGTGGAGAAGAACCATTGGCAGCGTGCTCGCCGACAGCATTGCGCAGAGGTCGGCAGTGAGGTCGTCAACTCGAACACGGCGCTCGCGACTGGCCAGTCGCACACCTGCGGACTTGGCTCGGATGCGTCGGTGGTGTGCTGGGGGAGCGATCAATACGGTCAAGCATCAGTGCCCGAGGGCACGTTCTCGACGATCGGTGCCGGTTACTGCCGCAGCTGTGATCTTCGCACGGATGGAACGCTGCCGTGCTGGGGTGATATGCGCTGGCGGCAAACCTCGGCTCCCGCGGGGAGCTTCACGGAGCTGGTCGTGGGTGCCTATGGCAACTGCGCGATCCGCGCCAATGGCAGCATGACGTGCTGGGGCGATGGTCGAGCCAACGTGTCGTCACCTGCCGAAGAACCGATGACGGGCCTGGTACTGGGCGACGATTTCGGGTGCGGAATCAAGGCGGACGGTGGGATGCGGTGTTGGGGCGGGAACGCTCAGGGGCAGGCCTCTCCTCCTACTCGACGATCGAGGGTGTTACTTGTGGCGATCGGATGCTTTGCTAGCTTCGGGCCATCTCTCCCTCGCACCTCACGGGAGCCGGTGCATGAACGGCTCGGTGAAGATGGTCTCGGTGCGCTCACAGCTGGCTTCGAGGTATGGCACGCTCGTGTCACACCCGAAGCCCACCGTAGTCCCCACACGGTAGATCGCGTGGAGGTTTTCCGGCATGGTCGCGGGCTGGTCCAGGGGCGCGCCCGCCGCCAATTCCTGCCACGGCAGTGTGGCGAGATTACACACCGCATCGACTGGCACCAACTCCCAGGTGTCATCGCTCTCCAGCCGCTCCAGTCGCTGGCTCCCGCAGGGATGTACGTACACCGGCAGCGCGGTGTCATTGTGCAGGGTTACGGTGATCGGATCGGTGCCGGTGTACGTGGCCTGGTCGCTACTCAGCCACACCGCCGCGCAGCCGTCGTCGCGTCCGGGAACACAGGGTCCGCAAGTGCCGTCGGCGAAGGATCCATCCCAGCACACGGAACCGTCGGGAAATTCACATCCCACCACCTGCCCAACGGAACAGGTCTCGACGAGCGGGGTGTATCCGTGCCGCGCGCAGTAGCTGAGCGAGACCCGACAGGTGCCGCGGAGGGTCTGGGCGATGTCGCAGGTGTTGCCATCCGGGTAGGAGCACAATAGCCCTCCCATCACGGCGACCACTTGGTACCCCAGCGAGTTGCAGTAGGCGAGCTCCGTATCCTCGAGGGTTTCGGTGCCGCAATCGAGCCCGATGCCACCGCTGCCAGCCTCGGCCGTGCCCGCAGCGCCGCCGTTACCAGAGCCACCTTCTTGGCTGCCACCCTGAGCCTGACCTGCGACGCCGCCGTTACCAGAGCCACCTTGTTGACTGCCACCCTGAGCCTGACCTGCGACGCCGCCGTTACCAGAGCCACCTTGTTGACTGCCACCCTGAGCCTGACCTGCGACGCCGCCGGAGCCACCTTGTTGGCTGCCACCCTGGGCCTGGCCCGCAGCGCCGCCGTTG
>CAYNEY010000032.1:29821-36601 GCA_964396375.1 uncultured Polyangiaceae bacterium
GGCTGCCACCCTGGGCCTGGCCCGCAGCGCCGCCGTTGCCGGAGCCACCTTGTTGACTGCCACCCTCGGCCTGGCCCGCAGCGCCGCCGTTGCCGGAGCCACCTTGTTGACTGCCACCCTCGGCCTGGCCCGCAGCGCCGCCTTCCGGGTTGGGAGTTTCGCCGGCCAGGCCACTCGCGCTGCCAGCTTGTCCTCCCTCTTTGGTTTCTGTCTCTCCTACGACGCGACTCTCGTCGCCGCAACCATATCCAGCCATGCCGGCCGAAAGCAGAAGAACCCCCAGCGCCGCTAGTTCGAATCGATGTTTCATACTTGGAGAGTAGTAGGTGGTGACGGAGTGGACCCAAGAGGGGGAAAGAAATCAGCGATAGCCGACGAAGACGGCCAGACCAGGAACGACCAGCCACGGAGCGAAGAGCCTTTCCGCGCGACCGTCGACCGTCTCGAGATCGTAGTGGATGCGTTCCAGCGAGATGGTCGTGAGTAGCCGGCCTCCGACCACGAGCCGCCCCAAACTCCACTCCGCTCCCGCCTCGGTCATGAGGATTGGGCTCAAGTAGGTCGCGCGATCGTACAGGGTGACAGAGCTCGTGCCGAATGGCTTGGGGCCGACGCGCGCGAAGGAGATTCCGCCACCGGCGCCCGCCACCAGTCGAAATCGGCGATCCTGCCCCGCGGAGACACCCAGCATCAGGCCGAGTTGGCCTGACCAAACCCGAAGCTGGGCGCCGCGTCCCGAGTAGTATTGAGGCCAGTCGAGCTCGGCATCCAGCGCGACACGGAGTGGAGAGCCCCCCAGCTCATCGAGCCCGGGACGCAGAGCGGGCCCATGGCGCAGTCGCGTGGCGCTGCCGGTCCAGGCCATTCGGTAGTCGAGCCCCATGCGAGGGATGAAGGGCCGTTGCGATTCTGGCTGTTGCTCGACAGTGGCTGACTCTGTGGCAAGGAGGGCTGAGTTCTTGGTGGATTGGGGAGCGTCCACGGCTTCTTGAACTTCGGCCAGGCTCATTCCCTTCGTGCCGCGCAAGAGCGCAGAAGTGGATGACTGGAGCACCTGCGCGATCCGCTCGCGACCCAGCTCGTCCAGTCCGTCTCGGAGCGGCACCTGTCGAAGCAAGTACGAATCTTCGAAACCGCCCGCGAAGAGCAGGACCGCCAACTCGCGGCTGGTGACGGTTACCCACACCCGCACTCTGTCTGGGTAGGGTTGCGAAACCTGCGACGATAGCTGGGCGCTGCCCAGCGCGCCCACCCGAGAAAAGCTAGGGGTGACCTGCTCTGCCAGCAGCAGTTCCTCGATCAACGATGCAAGCTCGGGGCAGTCTCCGGCCACGCCAGCCAAGATCACCTCGACTCGAGAATGCAGGGATGCGGGAGCTGCACCAAGGCAGCTCATCGCGATCACCACGAAGAGCCAGAGCCTTCGCACACGAAGGGGGTAGAGGCTAGTCGCGAGCATTCGCGTTCGTGTCACTCACCCGCTCCTTGGCTTCGCTTGCATAGACAGAACGCGGGAAGCGGGACAGTAGCCGTTGCCACGCCGCGCGCGCCAGCGTTGGCCGACCGAGGCGCGACAGAGCACGAGCCCGACCCAGCAACGCCTCTTCCTCGAGTGGTCCCCCGCCCTCGAGATAGTGGCTGAACTGGCCGAGGGCGGCGCGCGCTTCGCCCCGTGCGAGGTAGAGTCGACCCAAGGAGACGTAGGACATGGTGGCTTCTGGTGCGCCGTCGAACGCCTGCTGCAGGCGCAGGTAGCGAGAGACGGCCTCGTGGGTCCGTCCCAACCGACGGGCGGTGTTGGCTTCGGAGAACAACTGCGCCGCACTCTCGGGTGGAGGTGCGGGGGGAGCTGGGGAGCGAGGCTTGGCGTCGCGCATGGCCGTGGATGCGGACGCCGCCGGCGGCGCAGTGGTGCCCAGAGATTCGCGAGCCGTCTGTCGCATCGCTGCGGGCGAAGCTGGCTTGGGTACGTCGGGTGCCGAGGGGATGGCCGAGGCAAGCGTCGTCGTGGGCCGGCCTCGTGTCGCTTGCCAGCCGATCCAGCCAGCGGCGCTGGCGCTGACGAAGACGATGGCGGCCAGAAGACCCAGGCGAAGTCCAAAGCGAGCGGGCCTCGCCCGATGCTGCCTGTGGCCGAGCGCCGCATCAACCCAGCGCGCGATTCTTTGCTCGTCACCCTCCTCGACCTCTGAGGAGGCGTCGAAAGCCCGTCCCAAGGTATCTGCGGTACGAAGCAGCGCCGATTGCTCGAGTGCTCGCCTCAGCTCTCGGAGCTGCTCTTGGGAGCTCGGACCGCGCCGCGCCCAGATGCTCAGATCTTCTGGGAATCTAGGCTGGTACTTCATCATTCCCTCCTGCAAGTTCCAGCATCGCGTGATCGCCGTCGACACGTGCGCGCAAGGCCTCGAGGGCCCGACGCAACCGGCTGCGGACCGTGTTGACGGGGACCTCGGTCACCACTGCGGTCTCTTCCACGGTGTAGCCAAGGATCACGTGCAACACCAGGACCTCGGCGCGGGCAGGAGGCAGCTCGTCGAGCAGTCGGCGCAGGAGCTCACGCTGTTCCGCACGGAGGACCAGCTCCGAGGGAGCTTCGCCGGACGCGAGGTGATCGAGCTCGGTGTCAACCTCACCCGGGGCCGCGACGAGTCTCCGACGCCGGACGTTGAGGGCAGTCCGCGCGGCTACTCGACACGCAAAATGGGTGGTCGTGCAATCCCGGCGGAAACGGGGAAGGGCGGAGAGCAGGGCTATGCAGGACTCCTGAAACGTGTCCTCGAGGTCGGGGTGGTACCGGCCCAGGATCCCGCGGATGGTGCGCAACATAGAAGGCCCGAGAGCGCAGAGCAGCGTTCGCTGGGCAGCGCGTTCGCCAGCGACCGCTCGCGACGAGAGCTGGGAGAGGGCGTCGCTTCCTGAAGCGCGCTCCCTGTGCTCGAGACCCTTGGCGGGCTCGATGGTCTTTGCCACGAGTCGCAACATGCCCAACATCAAGAGTAGCGTCCGGAGGGAAAATGGACCCCATCAGAGCGCACATACGACATCCAGCGCTGCTTGTGAGCTGTGGTGGCTGAAGGGCGGTATTGTGGTGGTAGGCGTCGGGGAGCAGGGGAGAGGGATGAATGTGCTTGGTAGCCGAGTTGCCCCAGCTTTCCCGTTGCACTCGGTCATGCTCGTTGTCGTTAGATAGGTTGCTGACGACCGTCCTGGCCCAGCGCTCGATAGGGGCCGGCTGTAAGGTCGACATCTCTGCTGGAATCAGCCGCTGATATGGGATCCACGCGTGAGTCTCGTCCCACCTGGGGTGTGCTCGCGCAGTCGACGTGCACGACGTCATGTTCCGGACCGACTCCGCGATGGTGCTCCCGGAGGGTGAAGAGCCGACCACCAGCGCGAGCGGTGGTCCCGCCTTCACCACTAAAAAGCCCGGGTTCTCAGGCGGCGACGGCGTTCTACGTGCAGCCAGGCCAGGGTGAGGAAGTAGGCAGCGAGGCCGGCGCTGCTGACGAGCAGGAAGGCTCCGAGCGCGAGCTCGCGCCCTAGTTCACACAACGCTGCTCCCTCACCAAGCTGTTGCCACGAGAGTCCGAGTCGGCGACCCGACAGCACCAGGCTTCCGATTTCGAGCTCGAGCCACAGGATGGGGACCGCAGTTGCAGCATTGCCGACCCAGGAGCTGAGCCAAGTCAACAACGGATCGACGGGCAGCACCAGCACGAGGCCCGCCCAGAGCAGAGACTGAAACCCAAATAGTGGGGTGAGCCCGAGGGCGAGCCCTACCGCGATCGACCGCGCGAAACGTTCGGGACTGAGCTCGTCGCGGCGCAGCCGTGCGAGCGAGGTTTGTGCCGCCGAGACCAGGTGCCGAAAGCCGGCGATGAGCTGCTGCTTCACCCGCGTGCCCTACTCGAACTCTGGGGCAACGGCTTATAGACCGCGTGACGATTGAACGACAGTCGCGTGGCAAGTGGGCAGAGTGGCTCTGGTGCTCGCGCGCCCGGTGTGGCGTTGACGAACGACATTGTCTGGGGCCCCTGTGGGGATCTGAAATACGAGTTCGGCGCGGTGAGCTGTCCGGGGCCCAGCTGCTCATTGACCGAGTCCCTCGCCAGCGAGCTGACTTGTTCGTGAGTGAGCGTCACGCGCACCTTCCGAACTGAGACTAGGTGCTCTCGGGGACGAGTTTGGCTCGTGCCGAGCTTCTCGCCTCCACCCCGCGAGCCCAGACGGTCGTTGCCCCGCAGCGCACATCGGTCGGCGTTGCACCGAGCGTCCTTCACCCCCTCGTTCCTCTTCGCCTAGGAAAAGCGCGGAAAACCTGGTATCGTGGAGGGGATCATGAGCCTTACTCCCTCCCTCGAACAGCTGGTGGCCGAGGCAGAACGTTGGGTGGCCGACGATCCGGAACCAGCTACCGCTGGAGCTCTTGCCGAGCTGGTGGCGGCGGGTGATGAGGCGGCGCTGCTCGACGCGCTCCTGCCCGAGCTTGCTTTTGGCACTGCGGGTCTGCGCGGCGTGGTCGGTCCCGGGCCCGCCCGGATGAACACGGCTCAGGTGCGTCGCTTCAGCTCAGCTCTTGGGCAGAACGTGCTCGAGCATCACAGTGGCGGTGGTGTGCCAAAGGTGATGGTGGGTTGCGACGCGCGCCTCGACAGCCAGCGTTTCGCGCGGGAAGCGGCGCGCGTGTTCGCGGGGCTGGGGCTCGAGGTGGCGATCTTGCCCGAGCCGGCGCCCACACCGGAGGTGGTGTTCGCCGGAGGGCGCATTGGTGCCGCGGCCACGGTGGTGGTCACGGCCAGCCACAACCCCGCCGAGTACAACGGCTACAAGGTGTATGGGGCGGACGGCATTCAGATCAACGCGCCCTTCGATCTGGAAGTGATGAAGAAGCTCGCGGGAACGGGGTCGGCGCGGAGCATCAAGCTTGGGGCGCTGGAGGAGCCCGAGCGGGTGCCTGAGAGCCTGAGCCTCGGGCGCGAGGTGCACCTTGGGTATGTCGAGTCGGTGCTCTCGGCACGGCGCCCGGGGGCGCGCGCGGGCAAGCTCAGCATCGTGTACTCGCCGCTCCACGGCGTGGGAGGCCGAGTGATGAAGGAGGTGCTCTCCCGCGCCGGCTATGCCCAGGTGGAGGTGGAGCCGAGCCAGTTCGAGCCCGATGGTCACTTCCCCACCGTGGCCTTCCCGAACCCCGAAGAGCCGGAGGCGATGCGGCGCGTGGTGAGCCTCGGAGCGGAGCGTCGTGCCGATCTCGTACTGGTCAATGATCCCGACGCGGATCGACTGTGTGTGGCGCTGCCCGACGAGGCGGGGGTCATGAAGGTGCTCTCCGGCAACCAGCTCGGGATCTTGCTCACGGATTATCTCCTCTCCACCAGGGATGGGTCCGGGGGGCGGCCCCAGGTGGTGTCCACCTTGGTCTCCACGCCCATGACCGCGCGCATCGCCGCGGCCCACCAGGCTGATTTCGAGACCACGTTGACCGGTTTCAAATGGCTGTGGGGGACCATGCACGAGCGGCTCGCCGAGCCCGGGCGTCAGTTCGCCATCGCTTTCGAGGAGGCCCTCGGGTACTCCACCCACCTTCGGGTGCGCGACAAAGACGGGATCGCGGCAGGGCTTCATTGCGCGGATTTCGCAGGAGCTCTGGTGGATGCGGGGGAGCTGCCCTACCGGCACTTGCTCGAGTTGTTCCGACGTCACGGTGCGTACGCGAGCCATCCGGTATCGGTGGTGCGTCCGGGGGCGGCGGGTCTCGGCGAGATCGCCGGGGCCATGGCCCGTCTCCGTGCCATGCGGTTCAGCACGTTGGGCGGGCGACGGGTGCTCGGGGTGACGGATTTTTCCGTGCCCGACGCGGCACGGCCAGTTCACCGTGGGCTGGCCGACATGCTGCTCTTCGAGCTCGATGGTGAGGCGCAGCTGGTGGTGCGCCCCAGCGGCACCGAGCCCAAGCTGAAGCTCTACTGTGACGCTCGTGAAGAGGTGCGGGTGGGGGAGGAGCCGGGGAAAGCGGAGGAGCGCGCGCGGGGCGCCGCCAGGCGCATCACCGAAGAGCTGCTGACCTTGGCAGAACTCTAGGCTGCTCGGTTCAGAGGGTTTCCGAGTCGTAGGGGATGACGTCGATGGGCGTGGCAGAGCCGAGTTCGCGGGAGAGGGCGGGGCCGAGCTCGGCGGCGGCACCGACCACCGCCACCACCAGTCGCTTCGGATCGAGGCGGGCGGAAAGCGCCGCGTTGGCCTGCTCGAGGGTGACGGCGTTGATGCGCTCGACATAGCGCGTGTAGGTGTCCTCCGGCAGCCCGAGCAGCGGAACGTCGACGGCGAGGGCGGCGCGCTTGCTCGCCGTGTCGATCGCAAACGCATGAGAGCGGGTCAGCGTTCGCTTGGCGGCGCCGAGCTCGCGCCGGGTGATCCCCCCCTCGACCAGCCGCTCGAGCAGCTTCTGCTGAAGGGCCACGCAGGCCGCGGCGTTCTCGACGTCGGGGGTGGTCCAGAGGGTGAGCGCATGGCGTCGTCGTTCGAGGCCCAAGCTCGCGTAAGCGGAGTAAGACCAGCCCCGCTGGCTCCGCACCTCGTTCATCAGACGTGACGAGAAGGTGCCACCAAACACGGTGTTGGCGACCGAGAGGGCGGTGTGATCCGGATCGTCGGGACGCGCCCCAAGCAGCCCGATCATGGTCTGGCACTGGGTGCGGCCGGGCTTGTCGACGATCACCACCCGGCGCCCCTCGGGAGGGGTGGGATCCACCAGCTGGTCTGGGGGAGCCGGTTGGTCGGGGT
>CAYNEY010000032.1:36611-43505 GCA_964396375.1 uncultured Polyangiaceae bacterium
CCACTCGGCCACCGAGAGCGCTCGGTCACGGTCGATGTCTCCCGCGATCGAGAGCAAGAGCTGGCTGCGGCAGAAGGTGCTTTGGTGCTGCGAGCGCACCATGGAGTGGTCGAGCCGTCGAACACTCTGCACGGTCCCAGTGAGGTTGCGGCCGTAGGGGTGCGATCCGAACAGGGTGTGACGGAGCGCCCGGGCGCACAAAACCCGGTCGTTGTCGCGGGATTCGACCAGTTCGGCCAAGGTCTCGCGCCGCAGCCGTTCGAACTCCTCTTCTGCGAGCGAGGGCGCGGTGCTGGCTCCAGCCATGATCTCGAGTAGCCCATCCAGTGAGCGACTGAGGCAGGTGGCGAGCAGCGCGGTGGCCGAGCCATTGGCGTCGGCGCTGAGCTGTGCCCCGAGCCGATCGAGCCGGCGCTCGAGTTCGAGTAGGGGGATGCCCGACGCCGTGCGCCGCATCAGGCGCATGGTCAAACGACAGAGACCATCGGCGCCTTCTGGATCAGCGGCGGCCCCGCGCCGTGAATACAAGGTGAGGTTGACCAGCGGCACCGCATCCGACGACTCGATCACCACCGGGACTCCGGAGACCAAATCGAGCTTTGGGGCGAAGGGGCGGCTCACGAGGCAGCTCCTTCGCACACGGCCTTGCCGCGTACCCGCACCTCGGTCCGCCGAGAAGGCTCGAGGAAGCGGCGCGCCGCGCGCAGCAGATCCGAGCCGTTGAGGCGTCGCATCAATCCCAGGCGTTCGATGGGCAGAAGTGGCCGCGCCGTCACCGTGTCGTAGAAGCCGAAGGTCGAGGCGCGGCCCTCGGCGGTCTCGAGGGAGCCGTAGAGTTGGAGCTCGAGGTGGGCGAGGGCTCGTTCCAGCTCCTCGGGTTCGGGGGGCACCGAGCGGAGGCGCTCGAGCTCAGAGAAGACGATGGGGATGCTCTCTTCGACGGTGTGGTGCTCTCGCGCGGTGAGCGAGAGTTCGATGAGCCCTGGGTCGCGGAACGGACCGACCGACATGCGCACGTCGCTGCACAATTCGAGGTCGTGGACCAGCGGCAACACCAGGCGGGTGGGGCGCCCCCCGCACAAGAGCTCAGAAAGCAGGGTGACCGCCGCGTGCTCGGAGTCACCGAGGGAGGGTCCGTGCCAGGCCATCACCAGCTTGTCGAGGGCGCTCGGCTTCTCGAGCACCGCGCTCCGCACCGAGAGTTGGGGGGGCTCGGGTCGGGCGTCCTCCACGGGTAGGGTGACGCGCGCGAACTCGCCGTACGCGCGAGCCACCGAACAGAGCAGCTCAGGCGTCCGAAAGTCACCGACCACCACCAGCGTCAGGTTGTTCGGCACGTAGTTGGACCGGTAAAACTGCTGGCAGTCCAGGAGCGAAAGCCCAGCGATATCCGCCTCCCAGCCGATGGTGGGAGTGCGGTACGCGTGCTCGGTAAACGCGGTCATCATCAGCAGCTCGCTCTCCGCACCCTCCAGCTCATCGTCGACGCGGTAACGACGTTCGTTCAGCACCACCCCTCGTTCGGTGGTGAGACGCTCCTCGTCGAGACGCAGGTGCCCGAACCGCTCGGCTTCCAACTCAATCACCATCCTTAGCGCGCGCGCCGGGCAGTTTACGGAGTACTGGGTGAAGTCCAGCCAAGTGGAGGCATTGGTCTCCGCACCCGCCTCCTCCATTTTGCGATCGTACTCGCCGGGGCCAAGATGCTCGGTGGCACCGAACATCAGGTGCTCGAAGAGATGAGCGAGCCCAGTCTTGCCCGGTCGCTCGTGGCGGGAGCCGACCGAAAGCCAGCTGTGGTAGGCGACGATCGGCGCTGCGTGGTCCTCGAGAGCGAGCAGGGAGAGTCCGTTCGGGAAGAGGTAGCGCTCGAGGGTCAAGGTGGTCGAGAACCGCGCGGCCTCGACCAAGACCGGGCGGATTTCCTGCGGGAGCGCGAGCACGGCTCGGCTCTGGGCGTGGGATGGCTTCGGGTTAGCGGGCTTCATAGGGGTCAGTTGTCGTCCAGCTTGAGGATCGCGAGGAAGGCTTCCTGGGGGACCTCGACGCTGCCCACGGACTTCATGCGTCGCTTGCCCTCTTTCTGCTTCTCGAGCAGCTTGCGCTTCCGCGTGATGTCGCCGCCGTAGCACTTGGCGGTGACGTCCTTACGCATGGCGCGTACCGTCTCGCGGCTGATGATCTTGGAGCCGAGGGCTGCCTGCACCGCCACCTCGTACTGTTGGCGTGGGATCAGCTCTTTTAGCTTCTTGGCCAGCTCACGGCCGCGATGGTAGGCGGTGTCGCGGTGCACGATCACGCTGAGCGCGTCCAGGGCCTCACCGTTCACCAGCATGTCCAGCTTGACCAGGCTGTCCTGTCGATAGCCGGTGAGTTCGTAGTCGAGGCTGGCGTAGCCGCGCGAGGTGCTCTTCAGCTTGTCGTGGAAATCCAAGATCACCTCGGCGAGTGGCATCTCGTAGCTTACGATCACATGATCGGTGGTCGCGTAGTGGATGCCGAGCTGGATCCCCCGACGGGCCTCGCAGAGGGCAACCACCGGACCCACGTGCTCGGCGGGCACGTGGATGGTCACCTTCATGATAGGCTCCTCGATCCGTTCGAGATCGCCGGGTGCCGGCATGCGCGAGGGATTGTCGACCTGCACGGTCTCCCCGGTCTTGGTCGTGGCCCGGTAGACCACGCTCGGGGCGGTGGTGATGAGATCGAGGTTGTACTCGCGCTCCAAGCGCTCCTGGACGATCTCCATGTGGAGCAACCCGAGGAAGCCGCACCGGAATCCGAAGCCGAGGGCCTCGGATTTGTCTGGCTCGAACTGGAAGGAGGCGTCGTTCAGATGCAGCTTGCTGAGAGCATCGCGGAGGTTTTCATAGGCCGCCGAGTCGGTCGGGTAGATCCCGGCATAGACCATGGGCTTCACCTCCTGGAAACCCGGGAGCGGTTCACTGGCCGGACGGCGCGCGAGGGTGATGGTGTCCCCAACCCGGGTCTCATCCACGCTCTTGATGTTCCCGGCGACGAAGCCCACCTCGCCCGGGCCTAGCTCCTCGAGCTCGGTGGGGTGGGGCGCGAAGCAGCCTATGGAAGTTATCTCGAACTTCCTCCCCGTCGACATCAGCTGGATTTCATCGCCCCGTCGGAGCTGCCCATCCATCACGCGCACGTTCATCACCGCGCCACGGTAGCTGTCGTACCAGGAGTCGAACACCAAGGCGCGGAGAGGTGCCGCCGGATCGCCTGAAGGCGGAGGGACACGCGCCACCACCGCCTCCAAAATATCCGCAATCCCGATCCCGGTCTTGGCGCTTGCGAAAATCGCACCGCTGCAATCCAGGCCCACGATCTCTTCGATCTGCTCGGCGACGCGATCGACGTCCGCCGAGGGCAGATCGATCTTGTTTAGCACCGGGAGGATTTCGAGGTTGTTGTCGAGCGCCAAGTAGACATTGGCCACCGTTTGGGCCTCGACCCCCTGGGAAGCATCCACCACCAAGACCGCCCCCTCGCAGGCGCGCAGGCTGCTCCGTACCTCGTAGCTGAAGTCGACGTGGCCAGGGGTGTCGATGAGGTGGATCTGGTAGGTTTCGCCGTCCTTTGCCCGGTATTTGAGCCGAACCGTCTGCGCCTTGATGGTGATCCCTCGCTCACGTTCCAGATCCAGCTTATCGAGGAACTGATCGACGCGTTCGCGTTCCGTGAGCGCACCGGTCAGCTCCAGGATCCGATCCGCGAGGGTGCTCTTCCCGTGGTCGACATGGGCGATGATTGAGAAGTTGCGGATGGAGCGAGGAGCAGTCGGCATGATGGGCAGAGGAGCGAACACGGCTCGGGACGCGAACGCCCAGAGCCACAGCAGTGAGGGGGCAGGGGTCTAGCCCAAGGGCCAGGTCTTCACCAGGCGCGGTTGGTCTCCGCCCCACCCAACCCGCGAGGCCATCGGCCCCTACTTCTTGGTAGCGGTGGGTGCAGACGCCTTCGGGGGAGGTTCCACGAGTGTCATCTGGCCCGGCAGCTCGTGCTCGTAACGCTTGAGAACCAGGTCGATTCCCTCACGGATGTACACCGCGACCGGAACCTTGGTGCGCGTGTGCAGGAGATGCATCCGCTCATTTTGTTCCGGCGTGATGTAGACGGTGGTGGAGATTTTCTTCCTCGACATCGGACCGGGCTCCCACGAAACCTGCCAGTCGTTACAATAGATTCCACTACGTGTGTTGTCAAACGCCAAACCCAGGCCAAGCGAGGCGTAAAGTATTGTAAATAAACATAAAAATCGAAAGCGACCCCAGTCAGAAAAGCGCCAGCGGGCCGCTAGAGAGGAGTTTACCCACTATTAAGTAGATGTGTAAGGGTCGGGTGTCCGGCTGGCAGGTCAAGACAGGAGGAGAGAACCTCAGTCTTTGAGGCCAGCTAGCGGGTCAAGTTGGATAATTCGACCCACGAGTCACGGCGCCGGACTACTATTCGACTCCCGAGGGCGCGTGGTGCTTCGGGGAAGATGGGGCATCGAGGTGGTCGTGGACGTGTGCAGCAGGTCAAAAAAAACGTGGGGTGAGTTCGGCTGCGGCAGCGGACTGGCGAGGGTAGCGCTGACCGGAACGCTGCTCGTGGGTTGTGCCGCAACCAAGCCGCCTCGGCCCCAAGTGGCTCGGCCCGACGCGCGGCCGATGTGGATTCTGCACGAGCCCTGCGATATCGCGGGACCAGCGATCGAAAGCGAAGACGTCAACGGGGATGGGCGTGCTGAGTTCACCACGGTACGGCGCGGCGGTAAGCTGCACTGTCGAGCGGTGGACCTCGATTTCGACGGGGGGATAGAGATGTACAGTTACTTCGACGCGAGCGGGCAGGTGAGGCGCCGCGAACTCGACTTCGACGGTGACGGTCGACCCGATGAGCTAAATCTCTACCAAAAAGGTGAACTCATCGAGAAACTCCGCGCCCACAGCGCGACCGGACGCGTGCACACCTGGGAGAGTCATGAGGGGGGCCAACTACGTCGCGCCGAGCGTGATGCCGACCAGAACCAACGGATCGACCAGTGGTGGGATTACGTGACCCCCGATTGCCCAGTGGTGCGCTCGGACGTCGATGGTGACGGAAAGGCTGACGAGAGCTCCAAAATCGAGTTGTGTGCGGTGCTGGCTCGAGAGGCCTCGTTGCGTGGGGACGGCACCGCCACGACGCGGTTTGAACGCGAGGCGACGCCGGTCCCTACCGAAGTTACGACCTCACCTGCTGCGACACCCAAGGAGGAGTCGAAGCCGGAGCCGGAGCGGCCATGAACCGGAGCTTTCGCGCACTCGTGCTGCTTGGGTCCGTTGGCTGCGCGGGAACGGTCGCGCCGCCCAAGCCCGCCGAAGAAAAACTCCCAGCGTCGATGTCCGAGGAGTCGCTCTGTGACTATCGGGGGCGCTCCGGTCGCGAGGTGCGGGAGACCGCCAGCCTCGGTAACGTGCGTCCCAATATCCGTCGGGTCTACGCCACGCTCGGAGAAGGCGAGCACAAGCGTCGGCTGCTTCTGTGTCGAGAAGTCGACACCAATCTTGACGGCAAGACGGACGTGGCGCGGACCTTCAATCACAAAGGGGAGAGCCTGCGCGAGCTTGTCGACAGCGACTACGATGGGCGCATCGATACCTGGCTCACCTTCGCACGGGGACAGGTGATCCGGGTCGAACGCGACAGCGACGGGGACGGCAACCCCGATGAGTTTCGCCAGCAGGTGCGCGGCAAGCTTGCCCGGTTGCAGCGGGACACCAACCGCGACGGACGGATCGACGTTTGGGAAGTGTACGATCGGGGGCAGCTGCAGCGGATCGGGCATGATCTCGACGGCGATGGTCGTGTCGACCGCTGGGATCGCGATGCGGTGGTGGAACGCGCGGCGTTGTTGCAGGAGACCCCGACCGCGACGCCGCAGGTCGGGGCACCCGCGACGCCGCAGGTCGGGGCACCCGCGACGCCGCAGGTCGGGGCACCCGCGACGCCGCAGGTCGGGGCACCCGTGACGAAAGCGCCCGAGAGCGCCGTACAGAATCAGCCCGTGCCCGAGTTGGGCCGCTAGGATCGGAACCGATGGAAGAACGATTGCAGAAAGTGTTGGCCCGCGCCGGGATCGCCGCGCGGCGCAAGGCAGAGTCGCTGATTGTCAGCGGTCGGGTGAGGGTGGATGGTCGGATCGTCACCGAGCTTGGCACCAAGGTCGACACTCGAGCCAAGATCGAGGTTGATGGGCGCCGGATCGGTGCGGAGCCGCTGGTTTACCTTCTGCTCCATAAGCCGCGAGGGATCATGTGCACGATGCACGATCCCGAAGGCCGCCCGACGGTGGCCGGTTTGATCACAGACGTGGGAGTGCGTTTGGTGTCCGTGGGGCGGCTCGATTTCAACACCAGTGGCGCGCTGCTCATGACCAATGATGGGGATTTCGCCGCGGCGCTCACCCACCCCCGGCACAACGTCGAAAAGATCTACCACGCCAAGGTGAGCGGAGTGGTAGACGAGCGAGGATTGCTGCGGTTTCAGCAGTCAATTGTGATCGATGGGCGCGCGACGCGTCCGGCCCAGGTGGAGCTGATGGGGGTGGAGGACAACCACACTTGGCTGAGAATCCATCTGAAGGAGGGGCGCAACCGGCAGATCCGGCGTTTGGGCGAAACGGCGGGTTTCGTGGTGATGCGCCTGATCCGCGTCCAACAAGCGGGGATCTCGATCGACGGGTTGCCGCCCGGGCGGCACCGACCGCTCTCGATCGATGAGCTCCGGGAGCTCCGCCTGCGTTACGGAGTGCCGAAGCAGATCCATGCTCCCGCGAAGGAGCCTGAGCGTGGACGGGGCGCACCGCGTTCTTACGGAACGCGTAAGTTTGGCGACGAGAAGGCGGGCGGCGAG
>CAYNEY010000032.1:43605-54372 GCA_964396375.1 uncultured Polyangiaceae bacterium
CGCACCGCGTTCTTACGGAACGCGTAAGTTTGGCGACGAGAAGGCGGGCGGCGAGCGCGCGGCGCGGGGGCGTCAAGGTGGCGCGGGGCGGTCGTTCGACGCGGAGAGTAGCTTCGGCGCTCGCGGATCGAGGAATTCGGAAGGTTCTGGGAGAGAGAAATCCTCCTTGAAGAAGCCACCGGCGCGGACGTACGCACGCTCGCCCAAGATGGGTGAGCCAGCGGCTGCCTCGACACCCCGATCAAAGATCACGAAATCTGGCAGCAAGCTGGGGAGCGACAGAGCCCAGAAGAGATCGACCGGTCGCGGACCGGTCAAGACCCCGAGGAGTCGGGTCGGACGCTCCGGATCTGGGTAGACGAACCAGGTGGCCCCGTCAGGTCCCGTGAAGCGTGTGCTCCCGGCCACGATGGCGTCTCCCTCGACGCGGATCGGCAGATGCTCCATGAGCCGCTTTAGCAGACGATGATGCGTGGGTGCGCCCACCAGCAGCAGCCGTGCGTCGGGGTAAGCCTCGGGGAGAAAATCGAGGTCCGTGATCACCGGGATCGCGAGGCTCACCCCTGGGCGTGGGCCGACCAGCGCGCTCGCGAGAGCCCTGTAGAGTGGGGTCGCGGCGGGCGAAAGCGTGCCGATCACCGCCACCACCTGGCCCTCGAAGAAGTGTGAGAGGGAGGCGTCGAGGGCCGCAGTACGGCGTGTCGCGGCCTGACCGAGCCTCCACGCGCCGCCCTCACGCACGAAGTGGGGTTCTTGGTGGGGCTCGACGGCGATTTCGTTTCCGTCGACGGTGACCTGCCACGGGTGGTTGACTGGGACTCCGGATGGCCGCTCCAGCCGAAAACCGTGAACCTGCTCGGTCTCGATGGCGACTCGGTTGGGCGGGAGCACGCGGGCATCGAGTCGCCCCAAGGCGTAAGGTTGCTCGAGCTTCGTCAGGGTCACGAACCCAGAGCGACCATGACGGAGCCGGGGTGTGCGGAGCGTGACACGCTCGAGGGATGAAGGTCTCTGCCACTGGGTGAGCCAGGGGAAAAGGCCGGCATTCGCGTAGGTCTTCTTCCACACCGCGTGGCCGAGGTCAGGCCAGTCTTCGGTCACCGAATAGGAGAGTTCGCGGTAACGTCGAATCAGCGAACGGGAGTTCTCGAGCGGGTGATCGCGCAGCCCATGCGCGACGAAGAGCGGAAGATGACGTCCTGAATCGGCCACGCTTGCCGACGAGAAGGCGTGCATCAACGCCTCCTCGTAGGGGCGGCGGGGGCGTCCCGTGGTGTCACGTCGGGCGAAGTAGCTGTGGTACCCGCAGAGGGGTGCCATGGCAGAGTAGCGGTCCGGAGCGTGGAGAGCTAGCTCCGCGGTTCCGGTGCCACCCATCGAGACCCCAGTGATGCTGATGCGCCGCGGATCGATGGGGTAGCGTGCCAGCACCGCGTCGATGGCATCCTCGACCGCCTCCTCGCCGAAGCTGCGATAGAAGGCGTTGCCATGGGCCATCGGTGCGAGCACGAAGCCCTCCAGCTTCGGAAGACGACCTTCCACCAAGGGCGCGTCGAGAAAAGCCTCGAGCACGCTCTTCGGGGTGCCATCGTAACCGTGCAGCAACACCACCAGCGGGTAGCGGCGAAGGTTCGAAGGTTGGTAGCTGCTGGGCACGCTCAGCACCGAAGGTTGCGGTCGTCCATCGATCCTCGCTCGCACGGCGAACTGTACTAGGCCCGGGTGGTCGAGCCGAGCTCCGATCCGGTCGAAATCCTCGGGGACGGTGGGCAGGAGCGGGGCACGCGGGGAATGCTGCGCGGTGGGTGACAGGATGAGCTCGGAGAGCCGTTCGAGTCCGTATTCCAGGGTTGCCCGGTCGAGGTCATCGCTCGGGGCGAGATGAGCGTCTTCGCGGAGTCGTGACAAGCCTGCCTCCAACCTGGCCAGCAGCAAGCCGTCGAAATCGAGCGGGCGTTCGAGACGCGCCCCCGAGAACTCGACAAAGAGCGTGGTGGGACGCGCTCCCTCGGGCAGCTCATGGAGTGCTAGATGGAAGGTCAGGGCATCTTGGTCGGGTAGGGTGGTGGGGGGATGAGAGGCAAGACACACCGTACCGTCGCGGCCACGGAGCTCGATCCGTGGTGGTTTCTCGGGGAGGGGCAGACCTCGAGCGTGGTCGACGGTGGTGACGAGCACCAGCCCCTCCGAGCCGAGCTCGAACCTCGAATGACTCTCGAGCAGGCGCGCCCGCGCCGCCAACGGAAGGTCCGAGCGCGCCACCGCAAGTGAAGCGCCGCTCGGGAAGCGACCGGTCGCGAGATCGCGCAGCTCAGCCTCGAAGGTGAGGCGCTCGGCGAGCCGGGTCATCCCGAGGGCAAGCATATGGGTGCCAACGCCAAGGGAAATCGGGATGGGCACCAGCCCGCGACCGCGCGGGTGAGGGTGAACACGGCGGTGGATGATCGTCCCATCCACGCTCACTTCGAGGTTGCCGTCACTGCCCACGAGCAGCACTCCCTCGAGAGGCTCGCGGAGGGTGAGGAACGTCCGTGCCACTGCGCTGCGCGCCTCGGGCAGAGGTCGCCCGAACAGCTCCGCGATGTCGAAGTGCCCCTGGGCGGAGACGTGAGCTTCTCGCGACCACGATTCCGGGAGCGGACGGCGCCCGAGCCGCGGGGCAAGCTCACGTGTTTCGATGGGCCCTTCGATCAGCCACACGCCCAGTTTGTCATGGCCCTGGGCCGGGCGCGTGAACCCGACGATCGTGACCAGGTGCACCAAGGCCCAGGTGAGGCTCAGAAGTGCCCGGCGCATGGAAGAACCCGAAGCTAGGCCGGCTGGGAATGGGTAAGCGTGCGGGGGCCGTCGCGGAACACGATGGCGACCTTATTGCCTTCGAGCACGGTGGCCACATAGCCGTCCCCAAACTTGGGATGCGAGACCAACTCTCCCTGAGACAGGGAACGCGTGATGCTGTAGCGGGTGAAGGCAGTGACGGGCTGACCCAGAACCCGGTCCTCCCAATCCGAGGTCCGTGGCTTCGAGTTCGAAGCCCTCGCGGTCTCGGATTTCTTCGTGCCCCCGCGGTTCAGCTCGGTGACCACGCCATCTCGGCTGCGCCGGACCAAGGTGGTGGACTGATTGTTGGGTGAGGCCTTTCGATAATTGTGCTCGGAGCCACATGTCATACAGATCACGCGCGCCGGCTGCGAGCCAACCAGGGCGACGATCCGGTGACCTAGAATCATCTTGCACTTCGTACACCACGCGTCGATTTCACTGCCTGCGGTCAATGACTTTCCCACGGGTTCTCCTCGGTCGTGTCAGCTCCCCCATCATCTCGGATTTCAGTGCCTGGCTCCGGTTCGTGCCCCGCATGGTCTTCGGGTGCGGCCTCGTCTTCTGCAGTAACGGCACTCGTCTCGTCTCGCTTCAGTCCTACTTGCGTACGGACTCGTGGCCGAGCCAAGCCGGAGCCAGCTTGGTTGGGCACGAAGCGGATCTGGGTCCTTACCTCGAGCGTCAACCTGGAGAGGATCCGCTCGAGTTCGTCCGCGAGGCTGGTCTTCTCCAAGAACGCGCGGAGCTCTCGCACCACCACCTTCGTGACCTCGCTTTTCGTCTCCTCGACCTGCGCGAGCAGCACCGAAACCAGCTCCTTCGGGAGGCGTAGCTCACTCACCCATTGACGTAGCCCCTCAGGACCTTCGGCGATGCGTTCGGCGCCGAGCTCGAGGAGTCGACGCAGCGTTCGCTCGAGCCGGCTCGGCTCGCGATCGTCGCGGTCGGGACTGGGCTCGGGGGGCGCCACGGGCTAGAGGCTGCCCCAAGCCGGTGGGCTAGTCAAACCCGTCTCTGGGGATGGTCGGGCCGGAAACGGGATGCTCCTGATGGTGATCCGGCGCGGGAACGTCCTTGCGGCGCGGATGCCGCAGGCGGCCGAAGGGCAAGACACCACCACGCTTTCCACCCGCCGTAGCTTCGCTATGCTCGCGTGCCGTGAGAGTCTGCCAGGGCAAAGGGGTGTGGGCGCTGCTGGCGGTGCTCGGTGCCTGTGAGAGCGAGCGACTCCTGTCAGATCGCGAGGCGGGACGGACGGCGCTTGGGCCGTCCCGTGTTCCCTCGAGCACCCCCGTGCCGTCGAGCGTGCCGTCCCGTGTTCCCTCGAGCACCCCCGTGCCGTCGAGCGTGCCGTCGAGCGTGCCGTCGAGCGTGCTCGCGCCGAGTCTCGTACCGGTGAGCTGGGACAACTGGAGCGAATGCTACGCGGGGTTCATTCCCCGCGCCGAGCCGTCTCTCGATGCCTTCCGTCTCGGGCTCCTGTGCGGACCGTCGAACGGCCTCGTGCGCATCCAGTCGGGCTCGGAGCATACCTGGTCCGTCGCCGTGAAGCGCTCAGACTGCCTGCGTTTCGTCGTGGTCGCCGAGGCGCGGGCGGATGACGTGGTGGTCGAACTCGAGGAACCACTGGGAGTGAAACTCGCCTACAGCGTGCCGCGATCACGTTTTCGGGTGGTGCCACCGAGCAGACCCTGGTGCACCCCTCGTTCGGGGCGGGTGGACGTCACGGTACGCACTAGGCCACCGGGGCGAGAAGTGGCCGTCGAGACATGGCTCCTTCGCGAGCTTCGGGGTATGGTGCCAGCGCATGAGCGGTGACTACGCCGAGCGACGAAGACGAGTGGCACAAGGTTTGGACGGAGCGCTGTTGCTCCTGTTTTCCACACCCGAGCAGGTGAGAAATGGCGATGTGGGTCGGGATTACCGACAATCGTCGGATTTCTACTACTTGACCGGTCTCGAGGAGCCGGAGGCGGTGCTGGCCCTGACCGGTGATCCCGAGCCGAAGCTCATTCTGTTCGTGCGCCCGCGCGACCCAGAGCGCGAACGCTGGGACGGTGCTCGCCTGGGGCTGGAGGGGGTCACGGAGACGGTGGGCGCAGATCTGGCGTACCCCATCTCTGAGCTCGAGTCGCGGCTGGTCGAACTGATGAAGGGCCGTCGCACCATCTACCATGCCTTTGGGGAGGAACCCCACCACGACCAGCTGGTGTTCGGGGTGTTGAAGCGTGTGCGCGCCCAAGCCCGACGTTCCGGGGCCTACCCACGGAATCTCAGCGACCCCGGCACCTTGCTCCACGAGCAGAGGCTCATCAAAGACGCGGCGGAGCTCGACGCTACCCGCCGCGCCATCAAGAACACCGAAGAGGCCTTCGCTGTTCTGTTCACCCGCACCCGTGCCGGTATGATGGAGTACGAGCTCGAGGCCATGTTCTTCGAGCGTGTCCGCGGGCGCGGGAGCAGACGGCTGGCGTTCCCGACCATCGTAGCCTCGGGCCCCAACGCTACGGTCCTGCACCACCGAAAGAATGATCGGAGGCTTCGTGACGGCGAACTCGTCTTGGTCGACGCGGGCGCCGAGGTGGACTACCTCGCGGCCGACGTAACCCGGACCTTTCCGGTGGGTTCCTGCTTTGGTGCGACCGAGCGTGTGCTTTACGAGGTGGTCCTCGGGGCTCAGGCACGGGCCATCTCCCGTGTGGCTCCCGGAGTCACGCTGGAGGAGATTCATGCGGCTTCCCTGGCGGAGCTGTCACGAGGGCTGGTCGAGCAAAAAATCCTCGAGGGGCCGGTCGAGCGTGTCCTCGAAGAGAAGCTGCACCAGAAGTACACGGTGCACCGCACCAGCCATTTCCTCGGCATGGATGTGCACGATGTCGGCGGGGAAGAACACGAGGGTGTGCCGCGTCGTCTGAGCGAGGGCATGCTGCTCACCGTCGAGCCGGGCCTGTACTTCCCGAGCGATGACGCCGAAATCGACCCGCGTTTCCGCGGGATCGGCATCCGGATCGAGGATGATGTTCGCGTTACGGCCGAGGGGTGCGAGGTTCTGTCCCGTGCCATCCCGAAGACCGTCGACGAGCTGGAACGGGTGCGTCGCGCGTGATCCCCTACGTTGTCGTCGAGACTATCCGTGTTGGCCCGCTCAGCCTCCAGCCCTTCGGGATCTTGGTGAGCCTCGGGGTGTGGAGCGGCGTTCTGCGGGCGCTTGGCCGTGCGAAGCAACTTGGGATCTCCCGCGACACCATGGTCGAGTTCTTGTTCGTGGTGGTGTTGTCGGGCTTCGTGGGAGGCCACGTGGCTAGCGTGGCCTTCTACTTCCCGGAGCACATCGCCGGAGATCCGTGGATTTGGCTCCGGCTCTGGGAGAGTCAGTCCAGCTTGGGAGGGTTCGTGGGTGCGCTCGGTGCCGCGCTGCTCTGGGCACGGCTGCGCCGCACCCCGCTCTTGCCCTTCGCCGAGATCGTGGCGCGGGTTCTGCCTCTTGGTTGGTTCTTCGGGCGCCTCGGTTGCTCTCTGGTCCATGACCACCCTGGTATCCGTTCGGACGCGTGGTTCGCGGTCGCTTTCCCCGGTGGGGGCCGGCTGGATCTCGGGTTGCTGGAGGCTGTGTTCGCGGGGCTCTTGACCCTTGTCTTTCTGGTCTGGGAGCGACGCCCGCGGCCGCTTGGTTTCTACTCGGCGTGGCTCCTCACCCTGTACGCGCCGGTCCGGTTTGGTTTCGACTTCCTCCGTGAAACGGAGCAGGCAGGCGGCGATCGCCGGCTGGGGCCGCTCACGTTTGCTCAGTACTGTTGCCTCGGCTTCGCGCTGATCGGAGCTCTGCGGCTCCGCGCCATCAGCGGGGTTTTGCCCGCGCGGCAGCGAGAATCCAGCCTCCGGTCGTAGAAAGCGCCATCGATACGGCGAGAGCGAACACCCCCTGGTAGCCCACACAGCCGCATCCGAGGGAGCCCATCAAGAAGGCCAGGGGCAGCCCGAAGGCGAAGGCGCGAGTCGACTGCTCCTCCCGCCGTACGAAACCCGCGAACAGGAGTGTCGCGAGCGCTCCGCCCACCACACAGGCGAGCATGCACGAGAGGCTCACCGCACCGTGAGTGCACCCCCCACCGGGCTCGGTCACCAGGTGGACCAGCACGAAGGGAATGAGGCCGAAGAAGACCCCCGGGGCCACCACCCGCTCTGTGACACGGCCTCGCCAGAAGTATCCGATCCCGAGGGTGAGCAAGAGCAATCCTGCCGCGAAGTCGAACAGATGGCGTGGCCCCAAGAGGACGCCGACGCCGATGAGCAAAAGCAGCGGCAGGCCTGCGAGGCAAGCACGCCGCAGTCGAGCGCGCTCGTAGATCCGAAACAGGCGTTGCTCGAGCAGCGAGGTGTCAGATGTCATAAAGCTTGCTCCAGAGCATCTTGAGTCGAAAAATGGCGCGCTGTCTGCGCTTTCGTAGGTGTGGAGAGGCTGGGCTGTCGCCGATCTCGCGGGTCAGAAGCTCGCGGAGGGCTGCTTGATCGACCTCGCCGAGACTCTCGATGGCGGTCTCGAGTGCGAGCGAGAGTTCCCGATCTTCCACGGTTTGCTCGGGTGAGCGTTCGGACAGGGAGAGTTCGGTGTCGAGCGGCTGTTCGCGACTCCGCCTGCGCCGCTGCCGGAGCGTGCGGCATTCGAAGAACGCGATGGACAGCGCCCAGGCTGCCGCGGAACGCCCCTCTCGATAGTTCGAGGCCTGAGCGAAGAGCTTCTCGAGGGTGCGCTGTGCTGCGTCTTCGGCGTCGGCGTGGTTGCCGAGACTCCGGGCGCAGTATTTTGAAAGCAGAGGGAAGAGCCCGTCGAACACCACGCGAAAGGTGCTCCGATCCCCCTCGGAGAGACCGAGCAGGGCTCGGTTCAGCTCCTCTTCGGTGTACGTGGCCATCGACGGTACGGTTCCCGCTCAACATGGGGTTGGGACAGCGCTCTTGCCAGTCTTAGGCACCAAGCGAGACCCGCGTGACAGGGGCCATGGCCCCCGGCTCGCCTGGTCCTGGCGGCGGTGCCAACGGCCCCTCGCCCGCGTGACAGGGGCCATGGCCCCCGGCTCGCCTGGTCCTGGCGGCGGTGCCAACGGCCCCTCGCCCGCGTGACAGGGGCCACGGACCCCGGTGGGTCGTATCAGGGATTCAGCGTGACCGTGGTCGGTTCCGTGCCGAGGGGGATCACCTGTGCCCCACGCTCCACGGTGAAGCTGGTGGTGGGCGTGAAGGGTCCCACACCCGCTGGGTTCGCCGGTTGCTCGATGCGCAGGCGCGCGTTTTCAGTGTGCGGCGTAGAAGGGGACAAGACCAGCGTTATCGCGTGTGTCGTGGGGGAGTAGCTGACTTCGGAGAAGGTGCCGGCCTCGAGGGTGAGATAGACACCGACCGGAGCAAGGTAGAGTCGCTGCCGGAAGGAATCGAGCACGCTCAGGTGGATCTGACCTGCTTGCTCGGTCACATTGCCGCCGAAGCCGAGCCAACCGAACTCGGGGTGCTCAACCAAGTATGCCCCAGTGTTGTAGGCATGCCCGAAGAAGTTCAGGCCATAGTCGCCGGTGATCGGATCCCAACGCATGGTGTCCGGAAAGCTGTGGAAGGCCATGGATGGAAACCCGGCTTGGTCGATGTTCGAGAGCGAGCCCATCATTCCCGCGTAGCCGATCCTGAGTAGATGAAAATCCTCGGGGCTATCACGGTACTCAGTGAGGATCGGGATAGCATTCAGGCTCGAACCGTAGTGATGGAGCATGCGCTCGATGCGGCCGATCTTGGCGCCGCCGTACACGAAGTCCCAGTAACGGCGGGCGCAGCCGTTGTAGCCCCAATGGGGCACGGTCGGCATGTAGGCGAGGATGGCGTCCACACAGACCGCCGACTTTTCGTGCATGCCGAAGTGTCGGGTCCAGCCGTAGACCTCCTCCTGCCCGGTCGAGTCCCACGCCATCTCGCTGCCGAAAGGATAGGCCTCGGACGCCCAGCGGTCGGCTCGCGCGCGCATCCTAGTCTCGAGGTCACTGGCCTCTCCACTCATCCCCTCGCGCTCGAGATCCTTCAAGATCTCGATGAACACCGTGCCATCCATCAGCCCTACATGGGCGTAGTCTGCGCCGATGGTGGTCATCGCCACCACCGTTTGGTACGCCTGGTTCAGATACCAGTCCCAGGTGTGCGTGCTGACAAGCCCCGTGGTGTTGCGCGCCAACCGGTACATGGTCCAATAAAGAGCGGCCACGTGGGGATAGTTGTAGGAGCGCGGCGTTTGCAGGGTGTGGGCCTTGGTCCAGGCTCCCCAGTAGGACCAGTCGATGGACGGGTCATAGTAGTCGGCCCCAAGCTCGCCGGGCTCGTAGTAGAAGAGGGTGCGTTTCACTCCCCACTTCAGCTCTCCCTCGCTGTACTGGAGGTTGCCAAAGAGTGGGCCATCGATGAACTCCTCATACTTCGCGACCTGCTCGGCGGTGGGTTGGCCGAGCTGCTTCATGATCCCGGCTAGCCACGTGGCTCCACCGTCGTCGCCAAGGCCCGCGACCCACGCCTGCTTGGTCTGGGTGACGATTTGGTTCAGTTCTCGGTCGTAGGTCATCACCGAGGGGCTGCGTCCGAAGGGATCCGCAGGGTCCACGAACCAGGCATTGGTGGTGAGGAACTGTCCCAAGTCCCCGACCACCTCGCTTGCGGGCTTGGTCAGATAGTATTGAATGCTCTGCGTCTGGCCGTCTTCGTAGGTGAGAGTGACCTGGGACCGGCCCCAGCCGCTTCCGCTCACCGCGTACGACGTGAAGCCTCCCGGTGCGGTACCGCTTGGCGTCAAGGTGAGGGACCCCGCTGGTTCGACGGCAAGGTTCGCGATCGCGCTCGGGGCCTTGACCCATAGCTTACCTGTGATGTCTTGGGGCAGGATGTAGCCCGGCAGCCCCACCGCGACTGGGCGGTGGTTCTCGACCAAGGTGTCCTCGATGGTGCGGATCTGGTCGGCGAGGACGAACCGGACACCATAGGTACGGGACTCGCCCGGCGCCAGGCTGGCGCTGGTGGGCGGGTTCCAGGGATTCGCCCCTGCCCACTCGTTGTCGGCGTAGGCGCGGCTGTGCACCATCCACTCCAAAAAGCCCTCGAACGTGGTGCCCCGCGGGCTCAGCTCCTGGAACAGGGCGACCGGATCCTGAGAGTCCTCAGTCGGCGCATTCACGATCGGGTTGTAGGCTTCGAAGGGGGTGCCCGCCTCCGGCAACACGAGCAGCGCTGGGCCGCTCCCGTCCAGGCGTGTGACCTGTGCATAGCCTGCGTCGCCCCCAATGTAAGGATCGACGAAGGAGCAGCGCGCGTGAGCTTCCTCGAGGGAGCGATTGGTGATGATGTTGTTGAAGGCCATCGGAAGGCCGAGTGCCCCCACTTCCACCGTCGAGCTGCCCTGATTCGTGAGCTCGAAGCGCATCGCCAGCCTTCCGTTCACGTTCACGAAGGAGCGCCGCACGCTGAGCGGCACGCCCGGGAGTGCGGCGGCCAGATCGGCTTCGGCCAGCACGTCGCCCGCGGCGGCGCCAGCGGTCACGGCGTTTCGGTTCATCGCGGTGGTGACGTTGCGGTACTCCCCACCGTCACTGCGATAGCGCAAGGTGAGGTCGCCCAGGTAGAAGTACCCAGGACCATTCCGCTGGGCGCGCCGGTCACCGGGCACGAAGTCGAAGCCAACGTCGACTTTGGGATGAAGCCCGACCACAGTCTGTGAGTCGCGATCCAAACTCACGCACAGCTCGGCGGTTTCGATGCCCAGGGCGTCGCTCGCGGTGCTGCAGTTCGCCTCGATCCACGGGAGATCTGCCAGACCACCCACCCCGCTGCCCCCGTTTCCGGTCATGCCGCCTGCGCCAGGAGCAGTGCTGCCGCCTGCGCCAGGAGCGGTGCTGCCGCCTGCGCCGGGAGCAGTGCTGC
>CAYNEY010000032.1:54472-61359 GCA_964396375.1 uncultured Polyangiaceae bacterium
CCTGCGCCAGGAGCGGTGCTGCCGCCTGCGCCGGGAGCAGTGCTGCCGCCTGCGCTGGGAGCAGTGCTGCCACCTGCGCCGGGAGCAGTGCTGCCACCTGCGCCAGAGAGTCCGGTCGCCCCACCGAGCGAGGACGAGCTTCCGGAGAACCCCGTTCCAGCACCCCCTTGTGCGACTCCGCCCCCACCGGTGGTCGAAACCTCGGGACCGCTGTCGCTTCCGCCGCAGCCTGCGACGAAGGAGAGGGTGATGACAGGGAGGAGCGAGCAGTTTCGGGAGAGTTTCATCATGGGGAGCGGGGCGGGGTCGGGGACGCCGCGCCGACCGCGCGGTACCGATTTCGAGGTTAGACGCTTCGTCCTCACCCGATCAGGCAGAAGGGAACGACTCCTTTTGCCCTTGCTGTGGTTCTGGCCCCTCCCCAAGCTGAGCTCCGAGCACTAGGCTCGCTACCATGTCGAAGGAGGCGATCCGTTGCGAGTCCCTCACCAAACGCTACAGCGACAAGCTTGCGGTCGACGCCCTCGATCTCGTCGTCCCACAAGGGATTTGTCAGGGGCTGCTCGGTCCGAATGGCGCGGGCAAGACCACCACCGTGGAGATGATGGAGGGATTGAGCCAGCCGAGTCAAGGTCGGGTGATGTTGTTTGGTCAGGGCTGGGGGACCGGGGACGATCAGTCCTTGCGCCTCCGGATCGGCGTGCAACTCCAGGAGACCGTGCTCGCGGACAAGCTCCACGTCGACGAGGTGATCCGCCTGTTTCGATCCTTTTATCCGAGCGGGCGTGATGTCGACGAGATCCTCGATCTGCTTTCGCTCCGCTCCTGTCGACACCAGCAGTATTGCCGTCTCTCGGGGGGACAGAAGCAGCGGGTGGCGGTGGCTACTGCGCTGGTCGGAGAGCCTGAGCTCCTGTTCCTCGACGAACCCACCACCGGGCTGGATCCCCGCGCCCGCCAGGCGCTGTGGGATGTGGTGCGGGATTTCCGCGCGCGAGGAGGGACGGTGGTCCTTACCACCCACTACATGGAAGAGGCGGCGGCCCTGTGCGACGAAATCGCGATTCTGGACAGCGGACGGATCATCGCCGAAGGAAGCCCACGAGCTCTGGTCGAGCGGCTGGGTGACATCCAGGAGTTGAGCTTCGACCTCGAGCCGCCGCACCAGCTCCAGGCCCTTGCCTCGCCCGGAGTGAGGAAGCTGACGAACAGCGGCAACCACTACCGGCTGATCCTGGATCGGAGCCTCGGTACCTTGACTGAAGTGCTCACCGAGCTGCTCCATCGGGGTGTGGTGCCCGTTGGACTCGCCACCCACCAGCCAACGCTCGATGATGTCTTCCTCGAACTCACGGGCAAGCAACTCTGCGTCGAATCCGCACCAGACGAGGCACCATGAAGCCGCGCTCGCCACTGTTCGAACTCACCTTCGCCCGTCTGCTCGAGTTTGCGCGTGAGCCGGGGATCGTGTTCTGGGTGTTCTTGTTCCCGCTGCTGATGGCCTTCGGGCTGGGGATTGCCTTTCGGAATCAGACGGTCGAGGCACCGCGCGTGGCGGTGGTTGGTGCCCCCGAAGCGCAGGAAACACGCGCTCTGAAGGAGAGCCGAAGGCTGAAAGTCGTGGCGCTGCCGGAGGATGCCGCGCGTCGAGAGCTTCTGCGTACCAAGGTAGATCTGGTGGTCTTGGTCGAGCCAGGTGCGCCACGTCTGCTGTTCGATCCGCGCTCCGGAAAGTCCGAGGTCGCGAAGCTTCTGGTGACCGAGGTGCTGGAAGAAGCAGCGGGAAGAAAGGACTTGGTGAGGCCAAAGCACGAGGCTTCCGTGGTGCCCGGGGCGCGCTACATCGACTATCTCATTCCCGGCTTGATCGGGATGAACCTGATGGGGACCAGTCTCTGGGGCGTCGGCTACAACCTGGTTCTGGCGCGAAAACGCCGCCTGTTGCGCCGTTATGCGGTGACACCGATGCGACGCACCCACTTCCTGCTCTCCTATTTCTTTGCGCGGAGCCTGTTTCTGTTCGCCGAGATCGGTGTTCTGCTGCTCTTCGGTTGGGCGCTGTTCGGGACTACCATCGTCGGCAGCCTCCTTGCGTATGCCTGGGTGGCGTTCCTGGGAGCGGCCTCCTTCGCGGGGATCAGTCTGATGATCGGCGCGCGGATCGAGAATACCGAGGTCGCGAATGGTTGGATGAACCTGGTACAGCTTCCGATGTGGGTGCTGTCTGGCGTCTTCTTCTCCTACGAGCGCTTCCCCGAATGGATGTGGCCGCTGATCCGCGCTTTGCCGCTCACTGCCATCAATGATGCGCTCCGAACCATCGGCAACGAGGGTGGCGGATTGCTTTCTTGTCGCGTCGAACTCCTGGTTTTACTGGTTTGGGGCGGCGTCGGATTTTTGGTGGCCAAGCGAATGTTTCGCTGGCAGTGACCGACCGTGCGAGGGGCCCCTCGAGGGCAGCACTGCAGTAAATCCCTGGGTTTTCTGGGCTCTGTGCCAGTTCTGGCTAGGCGAGAAGCAAAGCTCGGAGCATGATGCTGCCATGTCGCGTGCCCGGTCACAGCAGCATCTGGTGAGGAGTGAGGGCTGTGACGCGTAGTCCGAGCGAGCCTCTTCGACTCGGTGGACGGTCGACAGCGAGGCGGTGGTGGCAAGCGCCTCGCTACGTCGACGAGGAACTCGATCGCGCGGGGCGGGTCGTTCATGCCTTGGGGCTGGGGATCGCGATCATCTCGGTTCCGATCCTTTTGCATCAGCTCCTGCTCGGAAATTGGGCGGCGATCGCGGTGCTGCTGTTCGAAGACTTGATGGTGGGCGTCTCACTGGTTCTGAACCGCCGGTCGTCACCGCGGACCGCCGCGCGCCTGCTTGGGGTAAGCTCGCTTGCATTTGCGGCCAGCCTTCAGTTCGTGAGTCCGCACGGGGTACATGACGTGGTGACCATGGTGTACCCGGCGGTGATCGTGCTGGCTGGTGCGCTCCTCGACACGCGTGGGTTCGTTGGCATGACTCTGCTTGCCATGGGCACGCTCGCCGTGCAGTACGCTCTCGAGGTGGGAGGGTGGATCGAAAAGCCCCTCAGTCGTTTCGCGGAGTGGCGCTTTTTGTTGGACATGGAGGTGATTCTCGCCATCAGCGCGCTTACGACTCACCTCCTCATCCGTTCGCTCCGGGAGAGTATTGCGCGCACCAAGCGGCGGGTCGCGGCGCTCGCGGAGAGTGAGGCCCTCTACCGTACCTTGTTCGAATCGGCGACCGAGGCGGTGATGGTGGCCGACCTCGCCGACGGCCGTTTGGTGGACGTCAATCAGCGGGCGGTTCTGCTGTTCGGCATTCCCGAGAGTGAGCTACTGAAACGAAGCTGGACCAGCTTGGCCGGTGAAGCAGAGGCGGCGGAGCGCTTGCTCAGGGAACTCCGGGAGAGCCCGGGGCAGAGCCCGGCGCCGGTCGAGTGGCGTGTCCGGTGCGGCGACGAAACGGAGCTTTGGATCGATGGGGTGGGTCGTCGCGTGCTGCTCGATGGGGTGGAGCGTGCGCTGTTTTCGCTCCGCGACGTCACGGAGAAGCGCCGCGCCGCTGCAAAGAGCGCGCGGCTCTCGGCGGTCCTCGGGCAGGCCGAGAACCTTGCCAGCTTGGGACGCCTAGCGGGGGGCGTAGCCCATGATTTCAACAACCTGCTCATGTGCATGGGGGGCAATGCGGACGTGGCGAGGCTCCGTTCTCCTGACCTGCCTCAGGTTGTTCCCTATTTGGAAGAGATCGGTCAGGCCGTTCGGCGCGCCAGTGAGCTGACCGAGCGCCTCTTGGCCCTCTCACGCAGGCAGCGTATCGAGCCAAGGGTGGTGGATGTCCGGCAGTTCCTCGAATCCTCGAAAAGGATCCTCACCCGGTTGCTCGGCGAAACCTTCGAGCTCTCCTGCACGGTGGCCGACGATACACGACCTCTGTTCGTCGATCCGCAGCAGCTCGAGCAGATGATCATGAACTTGGTGGTCAACGCCCGCGACGCGACCAAAAATCAGGCGGGGAGCATTCGCCTGGAGGCCGCCAATGTCGAGGGACCGGGCGGTGTGGCTGACCTCTGGGTACGGCTGAGGGTGGTCGATGGGGGCTCAGGCATTGCCCCTGAGCTGCTCCCGAGGATCTTCGATCCGTTCTTCACCACCAAGCCTGTCGGCACCGGCACTGGCCTCGGCCTGTCGATGGTGTTGGGTGCAGCGGAGCAGAACGGCGGGAGGGTGGAGGTATCGTCGAGCCTCGGAGTTGGGACCTCGGTGGATATCTTGTTGCCGGCATGGGTCCCTGAGTCTGCCGTCGCGGTCAAGGGGAGCGTGTGCGCCGACTCTCATCCTTGAAGGGGGTATTTTCGGCGCGCATGCGCCGACCGCTCGGAGCATTCGTGCTGGTAGAGGCCGCGTATGTGCTGGTGGTCTCCGCGGGTCGGCTGCTTCGCTGGCCGAATCAAGGTGTTTACTACGCGGCGCTGGCCGAGGCTTTCGGGGCGGGCCAACTCCACCTGGCTTCGGCTCCGCATCCGGCGTTGCTGAAGGTGGCCGATCCCACCTCGCTCGCGCACGCGCAGTTCTGGGTGGGAGCGGTGGATACGAGTCTCTACCAAGGTCGACTCTACCTCTATTTCGGCCCGGTCCCGGGGCTCCTCCACCTGGTCATTCGCAGCCTATTCGAAACCAGCCGCTTCTACGGGGACACCCCGCTCACCTTCCTTTTTTGCACGATGGCTCTGATTGCCGAGCTGGTCTTGATCGAGCGCCTGGCGCGACGCTTCGCGCCGGACCTCCCCGGGTCTCTGGTGCTGCTTTCGATGGTGGCGTTCGGACTCTCGGCGCCCAATCTGGTCGTGCTCGCCTCCGGTGGGACCTATCAAGCGGCCATCGCCGGGGGGCATGCCTTCTTGATGATGGGATGCGTGGTGGGCTACGACACCACCCTGCGCACTTCTTCGCGTGGCATAGGGCGAGGGCTCTTCCTCGCTGGCGCCGCTTTCGCCTTGGCGCTCGGTTGTCGGATCTCTCTTGCGCCCGCCATCGCCCTTCTGACCGTGGTTTTGCTGCATCAATGCGGTGCGTTTCTCTCGTTCGGCGTCTTGGTACGACGCTCGGTTGCGCTTGGGGTTCCCCTCGGGCTGGGGCTCGGTGCGCTTCTGCTCTACAACCACCTGCGCTTCGACGCCTGGTTCGACTTTGGGATGCGCCACCAGCTGACATCCTTGCCCTTCCGGTTCTCCCTCGACCATCTGCTCCCGAACCTCCACGCCTACTTCACGCGATTGCCCCGGATCTCTTGTGGCTTCCCCTATCTCTCTCCGACCCTTCAGCACGGAAATGGCGCGCTCTCTCGCTGGCTCCCGGATCCCCCCACCTACGTGGTCCTCGAACCCACCGTGGGCCTGCTGATCCTTGCGCCTGGTCTCTTGCTCGCGGCCGCTTGCCTCGGACTTGCTACCCGCTCGGCACGGCACTTTGCGCTCCTCGCGCTCGGTACCTCTGGTCTGTGCGCGCTCGCCCCATTTGGTCTCTACCTTGCAACGTTCCGCTACACCCTCGACTTTGCCTTCGGTCTTCTGCTGGTCATGCTGGTCGGGTTGGGCGCGCTCCTCCGAGTGATGAGGCGGCACCAGGTCTTTTGGCTCCTTGCGTCCGGGGTGGTGGTGGTGTGCCTGTTGGTCACCGCCACAACTGGGGTTCTGCTTGGCACCCAGGGCTACGGGACCCATTTCGCCACCCACAATCCCACGCTCTTTGCCAGGCTCGAGGCCACGCTGTCCCTATGCCGTGCCAGGTGATGCGCGTCCGACCTCTCGGGCCGTGGCGCCCAGCCGAGCCAAGCCCTCTTCTTTGGTCATGGTGCCCGCGGGGACGAGGGTGACGACACCGGCAATGCCCCCGACGAGGCTGATCGGGAGACGAATTCCCGTGGATGAGCGGCCTTGTAGGCTTACTGGCCGATCCTGGTGGCGACCTCGCCGGGAGGGGCGCTTGCACTATCCCGACTTGACGTCGCGTTGCGACCGGATATCGTTCACCCAAGATGACCCCGCGAAAGACCATCACGGCGGGGTTGCATGATCGGGTGGCTGCTGGGAATCGCGAATGACGACTGAGGATTCATGTAAGTTGTTCGTCGCGGGGCTTCCGGAGTCGATGACCGAGACGGCGCTCCGTCAGCTCTTCGAGGCTGCGGGGTGCACGGTCGTCGAGCTCAGTCTTCCGAGGGATCGCGCCACGGGGCGTCCTCGGGGCTTCGGATTTGTCACGCTCGAAACGGAAGAACAGGCTGAACGCGCGCGCTCGAAGCTGGATGGTTCACTCCAGTCCGGGCGCTCGATCTCGGTGCGGGCCTTTCAGGGCACTCAGGCGCGGCGTGAGCCGCGCGGCGATGCTCCGACCACACCCCCTGAGGATCGCACGCTCTACGTAGGGAACCTCTCTTACGAGGCGACCGTCGAGGAGCTCGAGCAGGTGCTGGTGGCGGCGGGGATCAGCCCCGTGCTCCGCGTCCACTTGCCAGTGGGTCCCGATGGGCGTCCACGCGGGTTCGGGTTCGTCACCCTGTCCAGCGCCGACATGGTGCAGCAAGCGGTGGGTCTGCTTCAGAATGCAGAGCTGCGCGGGCGGCGGGTGATGGTGAAGGTGGCGCATCCTCGTGGCTCGGGTCCCTCCGCGCCGCAGCGTGGTGGCTACGAGCCATCCCGTGGTCCCCCAGGTCCACCGCGGAGCTTCTCGGAGTCGGAACGTGGCGCGGAGGGTGCGGCCCCCCGTGTGTTTCGCACGCCCGAGTCCACGCCCGATTTCGAAGAGGAGGAAGAGGGTGGTGGTGGGGGTGGTGGGGGTAGTGGGGAGTCGGCCGGCGTGGCCCGTCCGCGCGCC
>CAYNEY010000032.1:61381-67566 GCA_964396375.1 uncultured Polyangiaceae bacterium
AAACGCGGCGGCAAGGCGAGTAAGGTGGCTGGCAAGGGTCCAGGCAAGGGGGCAAGCAAGACCGAGGAGCGACGGAATCGCGGTGGGGGTTCCTCCTGGCAGCGCTGGGAAGACTGGGA
The DNA here is from genome assembly GCA_964396375.1 of uncultured Polyangiaceae bacterium. Lineage (GTDB taxonomy): Bacteria > Myxococcota_A > Polyangia > Polyangiales > Polyangiaceae > FEN-1139. The sequence continues at coordinate 61,501 of CAYNEY010000032.1, forward strand.
CGAGGACTGACTCAGAAGGCAGGCCCTCCGTTCCGCCGGGGAGAAGATGCCCCGCCTGTCTTCTGGCGTGCCTTGCTGGATCTTTCCACGATTCAGCTGGTTTCTGGCCGGACGGTCTCTGCGGTCGGCCGTTTCGAAGCTGCATGGGATGTGCGTGGCCAATTGCGCGCCGTGGATCCCAAATGCTACGACACCGCTCCTCGGTTGGTCCCAAGGTCAGCCTCTCTGCCGGTAGGAGGGAGAGGTCTGACGGGGACACGACCCGTGACCTCTGCGTGAATCCTGATGATCTTCGACTGGCTCTACGGTCTGTTCTCGAACGACCTTGCCATTGACCTTGGCACGGCGACGACGCTGATTTACGTGAAGGGTAAGGGGATCGTGAGCTGCGAGCCGTCGGTGGTGGCGGTGCAGCGGGACTCCCGCGGGGACAAGCGAGTGCTGGCAGTGGGCAGGGAGGCGAAGGAAATGCTGGGGCGCACCCCCGGCAACATCCAGGCCATTCGTCCCCTGAGGGACGGAGTGATCGCGGACTTCGAGATCACCGAGGCGATGCTCCGCTACTTCATCGCGCGGGCCCACAACCGGCGCACCCTGGTAAAGCCGCGGATCATCATCTGCGTGCCCTTCGGGATCACCGAGGTCGAGAAGCGCGCCGTCAAGGAGAGCGCAGAGAGCGCCGGCGCCCGCGAGGTGTATCTGATCGAAGAGCCCATGGCGGCGGCCATCGGCGCCGGGCTCCCCATCACCGAGCCGAGCGGCAATATGGTGGTGGATATTGGCGGCGGCACCACCGAAGTGGCGGTGATCTCGCTTGCCGGCATCGTCTACTCGCAGAGCGTGCGGGTGGGCGGCGACAAGATGGACGAGGCTATCCTTGCGTACATGAAGCGCAAATACAACCTGGCTATCGGCGGACAGACCGCCGAGCGCATCAAGATCAGCATTGGCAACGCCTATCCGCTCGATCAACAGCTGACCCTCGAGGTCAAAGGGCGGGATATGGTGGCCGGCATTCCGAAGACGGTCGTGGTCAACTCCGAGGAAATCCGGGAGGCGCTGGCCGAGCCGACCAACGCCATCGTCGAGGCTGTGCTGCTTGCCCTGGAGCGTACCCCCCCCGAGCTGGCTGCCGATATCGTAGACAAGGGCGTGGTGTTGACCGGTGGCGGTGCCTTGCTCAAGAACTTGGACGTCTTGCTTCGGGAGGAGACCGGCCTGCCGGTGATGGTGAGCGACGACCCAATCAGCGCCGTGGTGCTCGGCAGTGGGAAGGCCCTCGACCACATCGAGCTCCTGAAAGAAGTGACCATCGGCTGAGGGGACGATGATGGTCTGGAGAAGGCGGGCTTCGATCCGACGTAGGGGTGGGCGGTGAATCCACTACGCCGCTACCGTGACATCGTGATCGTGGTGCTTCTTCTGGCTGTGCCGTTCTTCTTCTTGCGCGCCAGTATCCGCCGCCCCGAGGATTTGAACGCGGTCGATCGGGCCATCATGCGAGTGGCGGCCCCGCTCCAGTATGCCGCGGCCATGGCCGCGCGAGGGGTCTCGAGCCTGATCGGCGACTATATGTATCTGGTGGACGTGCGGGCCGACAACAACAAGCTCGCCTACGAGAACGCCCGGCTACGGGAGCGTGTCCGCGAGTTGACCCGACTCGAAGCCGAAAACCGCCGTCTCGATCGCTTGCTGGGGTTGCGCGAGACCATCGCGGATGAGACGGCGAGCGCCGTCGTGGTCGGCAAATCCACCACCGAGTACTTCCGGGTGGACGCGCTGACTCTCGACAACCCCGGGGTGGCGGTGCGTCCGAACATGCCGGTGATTGCCCTGGATGGCGTGGTGGGCACCGTGCTCCGAACCGCCGGCGACAAAGTGAACGTGCAACTCACCGTGGACAGCGGCTTCGGTGTCGATGTGGTGGTGGAGCGCACCATGGCCCGGGGGATCGTCCGCGGTGTCGGCGATCCGCGCCGATACGCGGTGCGGGTCGAGTATGTCGAGCGCAGCAACCAGGTCGAAACCGGGGATTTTCTGGTTACGAGCGGGGTAGGGTGCCGGTTCCCGCAGGGGATCCCAGTGGCCCGGGTCACCAAGGTCATCAAGCGTGATTTCGGTATCTATCAGGAGGTGGAGGCGGAACCGACGGTCAACTTCTCGCGACTCGAGGAGGTGCTGATCGTGCTCTCCGACACCAAGGATTGCCCGGTGGGGGGACGCGGCCGCGCCAGCCCCAAGAAGTGAGGCCAGTATGCGCAATGCTCTGTTCCTCAGCGTCGGGTTCGTGTTGATTCTGATCCAGGCGAATCTGTTCCGGATCACGGGTCCATTCCAGTTGGTTGGCGCCACGCCCAACCTGGTTCTGCCGCTGGTGGTGCTGCTTGGGATCCAGGAGCACTCGATGGTACGTGGTGCGGCGCTCTCGTTCGCCCTCGGCTACCTACTCGATCTGGTGGCGGGGGCTCCGGTTGGCGTCTTGACCTTCACGCACGTGGCGTGCTGGTGGATCGCGCGTGTGGCCGGCGTTCGCCTCACCTCCCAGACCTGGCTCACCCGACTCTCGCTCGGGTTCGTGTTCTCGGCGGTGCAGGCCGCCATCGTGCTGATTCTGTTGGCAGTGTTCGGCAGCGATACCCGGCGCCCGGTCGAGGTTGGCCTGGCAGTGCTGCCGCACATTGGGACCACCGGGCTTCTGGCGCCGTTCATCCTCAAGTTGGGGCAGCGACTCGCGCAGGCGAGCCAACCTGCGACCAGCAGCGCGGAGGGGACCGGTCGATGAGTATCCTGGTCCAGCGCTCGGACGTCGGGGAATTTCGCAAACGCTACCGATGGATGGTGCTGTTTGTCTTGGTGGCGTTCTTGGTGCTGTTCGTGCGGGTGTTTCAGCTGCAGATCGTTCAGGGGGAGGTGCACCGAGGGCAGGCTTTGCGCAACATCGTGCGGGAGACCAAGCTTGCCACGCGCCGCGGGGTCATCCGGGATGCGAGCGGGCATGTGCTGGCCGCCTCGCGACCTTCGTACAACGTGTACATCGTCCCCTCTGCGCTGAACATCGAGAAATCCTGGACCAAGTTGGCGGAGCTTCTCAGCCTCGATGCCACCGCGTCCGACGCTCTGAAGAAGCGGATCGAAGCCGCACAGCGTGACGAGAAGCGTCGTGATCATCAGTTGCTCGGGGCCGTGGACGTGAACCGAGACGTGGTTGCCCTGCTCGAAACCGACGAGGCGGAGTTGCCTGGCGTCGAGGTGGTGCCGGTCCCGATGCGCAACTACCCCTACGGAGAGATCGGTGCGCATCTGGTCGGTTACATGCGTGAGGTCGACTCCGAGGATCTCATGGAACTCGAGAGCCGGGGCTACCGCGCGGGGGATCGGCTCGGCGCGGTAGGCGTCGAGCGACGCTGGGAGTCGTACCTGCGCGGCAAGCGTGGGGTAAAAAAGTCGATCCGCGGTATGCGGAGGATGAGCAACCGCGAGGAGTTGGAGAGTAAATACCTGGAGGAGCCGCGGATGATCAGCCCGGTGCCAGGTCGCGACATCTCGCTTACCATCGACGTCGATCTCGCGCAGTCGATTGAGCGTGCGATGAAGGGCCAAGTAGCGGGCGCGGTGGTGGTGATCGACGTGCGCACCGGACGGGTGCTGGCTGCGGTCTCGAAGCCTGCCTATGATCCCGGGCTGGTCTCGGGCGGCCGCGGGCTTCAGGCAACTCGTGAGGCCTTCCGCCGCCTGTACGCCGATCCGTTGAGGCCGATGCTGGACAAGACCATCTCCGCGGCTTATCCCCCGGGTTCCACCTTCAAGCCTTTCGCTGCCCTGGCCGCCCTGGAGGAGGGGATCATCGACGAGAACACCGAGGTGGATTGTCGTGGAGGTTACGAGTACGGCAAGCGCTTCTTTCGGTGTACCGGCGTCCACCGTCGGGTCAAGCTGCATGACGCCATCGTGCGCTCCTGCAACACCTATTTTTACTCGATTGGCGCTCACGAGCGGATGCAGATCGATCGATTGGCCAAGGTTGGGCTCGTGTTCGGGCTTGGCGCCAAGACAGGGATCGGCACCAACCCGGAGGCGCGCGGCCGAATGCCGACTCGTAGCTGGTATGCTCGACGGTACAAGGGGGCGTTCCGCGGCGGTTTCACCCTGCTCGCGGCCATCGGACAAGGCGCAGCCACTGTCACCGTACTCCAGCTGGGGCTGGCCTATGCCGCACTGGCCAACGGAGGCACACTCTATCAGCCGCAGGTGGTGCGGAGCATCGAGACCAGCGATGGCACCATCGTGCAAGAGTTCCCGCCGCGGGTGCGCCGGGTCATCCCGCTCGATCAGAACTACCTGCGGATGATCAAGGAGGGGTTGACCGGTGTGGTGCGTGAGCGTGAGGGTACGGCACACGCCGAAACGGTGGAGGGTGCGGACATGGCGGGCAAGACCGGCACCGCGCAGGTGACCCACGTCACGCCGCGGGGAGTGGATCCGGAGCGGGTCTGGTACTTCAACCGTGATCACGCCTGGTTCGCTGGATACGCCCCGGCGGAAGCGCCGGAGATCGCCGTCATCGTCCTTATCGAACACGGTGGTGGCGGTGGCAAGAACGCGGTGCCGGTGGCAAGCCGGGTGGTGAGGGATTGGCTCCGGCTCCGGCAGAAGCGGCTCTCCGAGGCCACCTCGAATCAGGCAGACGACAAGGAGCAGAACTAGTGGCCCCTCCCAGTCGGGTCTCGTTCCGCGGTGGACCGCAGATCGACATGGTGCTGCTCTTGTGCAGCGTCGCGATCGCCACGTTGGGCATCGTCAACCTGTACAGCGCGACCAGCGTCTACATCGAGGCCGGGCGGCGCGCGGGAATCGCCGACATCTACGTGTCTCAGGTGTATTGGCTGGTGGTGGGTGGGCTACTCGCCATCCTGGCGGCGGCCATCGACACCCGGCACCTGGAGCGGCTCGCCTACCTCTTCTTCGCTGGGGGCTTGGTGGCGTTGATGCTGGTGTTCGTGCTGGCCTCCGATATCCGCGGCTCATCGCGTTGGATCCAGGTCGGGATATTCACCTTCCAGCCCAGCGAGTTCATCAAGATCCTCCTGGTCTTGGTCCTGGCCAAGTATCTTCACAACGATCCACGGACCGAGGCAAGACGGTGGGTCGACCTCTTGGTACCCCTCGGATTGACCGGCGTTCCAGCGGCCCTGGTCATGGCCCAGCCCGATCTCGGCACCGCGATGATCTACGTCCTTACCACGGTGTCGGTCCTGGCCATGGTGCGGATTCGGAGGAGCAGCCTGGTGTGGGCCGTGATCAGCATCGGTATCAGCGCACCCTTGGCCTGGAAGTATGTGCTCCACGACTACCAGAAGGCGCGCATCACCAGCTTCCTCGACCCAGAGCACGACGTCACCGGAATCGGGTGGCATGCGCTCCAGTCCAAGACCGCGATTGGCAACGGCGGTTTGACCGGGAACGGCTACATGCAGGGAACCCAGAACCAGTTTGGGTTTCTGCCTGATCAGTTCTCGGACTTCCCGTTTTCCGTGTTTGCCGAGGACTGGGGGCTGCTCGGCTGTGTGCTGCTCTTATCCTTGTACGCCCTGCTCTGCGTGTGGTCGGTGCACGTGGCCTCTCAAGCCAAGGACCGTTTTGGCGCCAGCGTGGCCATCGGGGTCGGCGCCATGATTTTTTGGCATGTCGTGTTCAACGTAGGAATGGCCATGGGCCTGTTTCCGGTGGTCGGTATCACCTTGCCCCTCTTCTCCTACGGTGGTTCGAACGTGCTCACGGTTCTGGTCGGGCTCGGCCTGCTCATGAACGTCTCGATGCGCCGCTGAACAGCCGCCCTCCCGCTGACCTTCTCGTGCCGGTGTCGCGGTGGTGGTCTTGGGCCAATGGGGAGCCCGATTGTGCGTTTCGCGGGCCTACTCTGCGCGAAATAGATCGTCGATGTCGTCCCGGGTGAGGCGCTTCTGCCCACCAGCGTCTTCGGTCAAGACGCTCGAGACCAGATCGCGCTTCTTCTGCTTGAGCTGCAGGATCTTCTCCTCGATGGTGCCGGCTGCGACCAGCCGGTAC